>NZ_JADNLK010000005.1:0-156003 GCF_015555905.1 Clostridium sp. D43t1_170807_H7 | reverse complement strand
TCCTGTTGGTCCTGTTGGCCCTTGAATACCTTGAACACCTTGTACTCCTGTTGCACCAGTTGCTCCTGTTGCACCTGTTGGTCCTGTTGGTCCTTGAATACCTTGAACACCTTGTGCTCCTGTTGCTCCTGTTGCACCAGTTGCCCCTGTTGGTCCTGTTGGTCCTTGAATACCTTGAACACCTTGTGCTCCTGTTGCTCCTGTTGCACCAGTTGCTCCTCTTAATCCTTGTGGTCCTTGTGCTCCTGTTGCTCCTGTTGCCCCTCTTTCTCCTGTTGCTCCTCTTTCTCCTGTTGCTCCAGTTGCTCCTGGACAACCTCTTGGTCCTCTTGGCCCTCTTGGTCCAACGCAACAACATTTATATTCATCATCATAATATTCTTTAGATGAACAGTCCATATTTTCATCTATATCATCTGAAAAGAACTCTTCATCTTCGTTACCAGTATTGCATTCATTCATTTTACTTCTACATAATCTTCTTCTTCTTAATCTATCCTCATTCTTAGGATTGTTCATTGAGTTATTATAGTAACGCATTTTATCCTCCTAATTACATACTAAAATTTGTCATTTGCTCTGTCTATACTTTCATTTTATGTCCATATTTTTTTATTGTTACATATTATTTAGATAAAATATCTCATAATACTACATTTAAACTTTATGATATAATATTTAAATAATATATTAAGTATAAATTATTATAAAACTATATATAAGGAGATATATTTATGAAATTTTATGAAACCACTATTAAAGAAACAGCAATATATAATGGTAACTATTTAAATTTAATAAATGTTCAAGTGGAATTACCTAATGGAAATTTATCTAATAGAGATATAATTAAACATCCAGGAGCTTGTGCTATAATTCCTTTTATAAGTGAAAATGAAGTTATATTGATAGAACAATTTAGAAAACCTTTAGAGAGAACACTTCTTGAGATTCCAGCTGGAAAGCTTAATAAGAACGAATCCCCTATAAATTGCGCTCATAGAGAACTAGAAGAAGAAACTGGATATAAAGCTAAAGATATGATTTATCTTGGAAAAATTGCTACTGCGCCTGGCTTTTGTGATGAAATAATTCACTTATTTAAAGCTACTAATTTATATGAAGGTAAGAAAGCATGTGATGAAGATGAGTTTACAGATATAAAAAAATTTACATTAGATGACCTAAAATTAATGATAAAAAAAGGTGAAATAATCGATACTAAAACTATTAGTATTCTATCTTATTTATAATTATATAAATAATTTACGCAGTAACATACAAAGAGTAATTAATACTTTTGTTATTACTGCGCTAATTTAATACTTAAGCCTTAATACATTATTATCTGTAGCTAAATTTATAAAATTATATATAATCAAAATATTTTCAAAATCATTTTCTTCTAAATAACTACTTAATCTACTACTAAAATGCCTTAAATCTATAACATGAATCTCTTCATAATTTTGAGTCAAAAATGGCACTAATGAATTTCCAAAGGAATCTTTTATAACTAATATTTTCTTATTATTTTTAATATCTTTATTTTTTATTATAGTTAATGGATTATTTCCATATAAAAATAACGAATACTTATCTCTTAAAATTTTCTTCGAATAATCATATATAGAATCATATATTTTATCTCCCACTATTTCCATTGTTAAATTATTAAAATCATAATAAGTCATCATATCTGGCTTAATATTAAAAGGTTTTGCTTTCGAATAATATGAGCCATAAAAATTAGGCAATTCTACTTTTTGAAAATTTTCTAAATTAACTCTATTTCCATCAATTGAATTAATAAAATTACAATAAGCTAAATAAGCTCCATATGTTGTCCAGTGATGATCTGTTTTATAATAAATATAGCTATTTTTATTATTTAATAATTCTTTCATTACATCTATATTATTAGTATATTTTGAAAAATCATATATTTTGTTAATTGTTTCCTCCTGCATAATTATAGGTGAACCCATTGGTAAACTTTCTTTATATATCTCATATGAATTTGGTATAATCATTAATGAAACCTTATCATAATACTTTTCTGCGAAATTATTTATAACCTCAACATTATTTTTTAATCTTTCCTCATTTAAAGAATCAAATTTTTCAAATAGCTCTCCATTACTCCCGTATATTATTCCATTATTTTCAATTTTGCCTAAAACATATTCATTCATTGATTTTAAGCTTATCCATTTATCTCTTAATGGAAATTGATCATTAATATACTTTTCATACTCTTTTTGAAAACTTCCATCTAAAAAATTTTTTATTGAAAATGTAACACTCGTTTTTAAATTTCTATTTTCTAATTCTGAAAACTCTTTATCATTGCTAATTAAGCTAACTATTGGCAATACTATAATTGCTATGACAAAAGAATATAATAAATAATTTTTCTTCATATAATCACCATCCTCTAAAATCTAAAATATAAAAATGGATTATATGTAGCATCAACTAAATAAGCTATAGATACCAGAAATATACTCATCAAAATAAACGTATTTAAGACATCACTTTTAATAACTTTATTATATATGTTTTTTAATATGGGAGTTGAAAATACTAATGCAATTATAAAAGTAATCCCGTAATTTCGTACATAATATATCCATTGACTGTTTTTACTTATGCTAAACATTTCTTTCAATAATATTTTTAGTTGTCCTAAATCTACTATTGCAAATATTACCCATCCAAGCAATATAAAAAATATTGAATATATATGTGAAATTATTTTATGTCTTTCTAAAAATTTTAATAAGAAAGCTTTCTCTATACTAATTAAAATAAAAAAGTATAATCCCCACAGTATAAAATTGTAACTAGCTCCATGCCAAAATCCAGTTAAAAACCATACTATAAAAAGATTTATATATACTCTTAATCTTCCTACTCTGTTCCCTCCTAAAGGTATATATACATACTCTTTAAACCAAGATCCTAATGTAATATGCCATCTTCTCCAAAATTCAGTTATACTTTTTGATATGTAAGGATAATTAAAATTTCTTGGGAAGTTAAATCCTAATATCTTACCAAGTCCTATTGCCATTAATGAATATCCACTAAAATCAAAATATATTTGAAATGCAAATGCTAAAACAGATATCCATGCTATTACTGTTCCTATTCCATCAAATCCCTTCCCTTCAATTTCAGACCAAAATGCTCCTATATTATTTGCTATAAGCACCTTACTTCCTAATCCAAGTATAAATAACTCTATCCCATCTTGAATTTGCTTTATATCTATCTTTCTATGTTTTAATTCAAGATTTATATCAGTATATTTAACTATAGGTCCTGCAATAAGCTGTGGAAATAAACATACAAATGCTCCAAAATTAATAATGTTTTTTTCAGCCTTAACTTTCCCTAGAAATACATCTATAGTATATGACATAGTTTGAAATGTATAAAAACTAATACCTAAAGGTAATGTTATTTTTACATATTTTAGAGATAACCCAAGAATATTATTTATATTTTCTAAAAAGAAGTTAAAATACTTAAAGAAAAATAAAATTCCTAAATTAAATAATATAGATATGGATAAAAGCATTATACTTACCTTCTTATTATTTCTACTTTTCTCTATTCCTCTACTGACAAAGTAATCTACAAATATTGATGCTACCATTATTAAAAAGTACTTAGGTTCACCCCAAGAATAAAATATTAAACTTACAAGCAACAAAGTTAAATTTTTAAATTTATTTGGGGTTAAAAAATATAAAATCATTGCTATAGGCAAAAATCTAAATATAAATAAAACACTACTAAAAACCATTTTTTCTCTCTTTCCTACGCCTCTTAATTACCAATATTTTCATGAACCTCAGAGGCGTTATTTTAATATTTTTCTCTTCTTAATTAGACTATATTCCCTACTAATTTGTTCCTTATGCCATTTTTCAAATTATATTCTGTAAATATATGTATTGACCTCAGAGGAAGCTTATCCTTTTCTACAGATACAGTTATATTGAATTGTATATACTTTTATGATAATCTTGTGTATATACACATGTAAATATTTTTAAAAGGAAGTGTAAAAATGAACTTAAAAGAAGAAATACTAAAATTAAAAGAAGAAAAAAATGCATTAATAGTTGCTCATCTTTATCAGTGTGATGAAATTCAGGAAATTGCTGATATAGTTGGTGACTCTTACTTCTTAAGTAAAAAAGCTATGGAAAGTAATAAAGACTTAATAATCTTTTGTGGAGTAAAATTCATGGCTGAAAGTGCAAAAATTCTTTCTCCAAATAAAAAAGTACTTATTCCATCAAATAGTACAACTTGCCCTATGGCTGATATGGCTTTAGTTAATCGCCTTGAAGTTTTAAAGGACAAGCATCCTAATGCTAAGGTAGTCAGTTATATTAATTCTAATTTAGATATAAAAGCTTTGTCTGATGTATGTGTTACTTCATCATCAGCTATTAATATATTAAATAATATAGATTCTGACGAAATAATCTTCTTACCTGATCGAAACTTAGGTAGGTATTTAGCTGAACAACTACCAAATAAAAAATTCACTTTATATCCTGGTTTTTGTCCTACTCATGAAAGAATTGAAAAAGATGAGATTATAGAACTAAAAGAAAAATATCCAAACTATCCTGTTTTAGTTCACCCTGAATGTAATAAAGAAGTTCGTGATTTAGCTGACTATATAGGAAGTACATCAGAACTTATTAATTATAGTGCTTCTTCAACTGCTGATGGATTTATTGTAGTAACTGAAGAAGGTGTATTTTATGAAATGAAATTAAAAAGTCCTAATAAAACTTTTATTCCTACAAAGACAGGAATGATTTGTCCTAATATGAAAAAAATATCTCTTAATGATTTATATAATTGTTTAAAAAATGAAGAATTTGAAATTCATATTGACGAAGAACTTAGAGTTAGCGCTCATAAAGCTCTAGAAAATATGCATCTTTTATCAGTGTAAAATTATGAATTATGATGTTTTAATAGTTGGTACAGGTGTTGCAGGCCTTTATACTGCTCTTAATTTAAGAGATGATATTAGGATATTAATGATAACTAAAGATACTTTTAGAGATTGTAATAGTTATTTAGCTCAAGGAGGAATTTCAACTTCCCTTGGCATTTTTGATGAAGAAAATTATTTTAATGACACAATGAAAGCAGGAAATTATCATAATGATACTGAAGCAGTTAAATTTCTAATAAAAAACTCCGTTGAGAATATTAATAATTTAGTTAAAATGGGAGTACCTTTTGATAGAACTGAAGATAACCTAAGATATACAAGAGAGGGTGGTCATAGTGAATTTAGAATAGTCCATGTTAAAGATGAAACTGGAAAATCAGTTACTGAAACTTTATTAAACATTGCTGCTAATAAAAAGAATATTACTATGATAGAAAATATAACATTAATAGATTTAATCTCTAAAGATAATATTTGTTATGGTGGAATCTTAAAGGACTCAAATAAAACTTATAAGGTAAATAGTAAATTTACTATCTTAGCAACTGGCGGTATTGGTGGAATATTTAATTCTACAACTAATATCGAGTCTCTAACTGGAGATGGTCTTAATATCAGCCTAAAAAATAATATTGAAATTAAAGATATGGAATATTTGCAACTTCATCCTACTGTTTTATATGAACCATCAGCTAAAGGAAAGAAATTGCTTTTATCAGAATCTCTACGTGGCGAGGGTGGAATAATTTTAAATCAAAACCACGAAGAATTTATTGATTCCTTACTTCCTAGAGATATTGTATCTACTGCAATATTAAAAGAAATAGAAAAAACACCAGATACTCCTTATGTTTATCTAGATATGACTAAAAAATCAAAAGAATTTCTAATGGGTAGATTTCCTTTTCTATATAATGAATGTTTAAAAAGAGGTTATGAGATGGATAAAGATCTTCTTCCTATAGCTCCCGCTCATCATTACTGTATGGGAGGAATTAAAGTTGACTTATTTTCTAGAACATCTATGAATAATCTTTATGCTGTTGGCGAAGCTAGTTGTACTGGAGTACATGGAAGTAATAGACTTGCTAGTAACTCACTACTAGAAGCCTTAGTTTTTGGTAAACAAGCTTCTGAAAATATTAACTCTAAAATAAATGAAATAAAATTTAAAGAAATTATTGAAGAACCTAAATCATATGCATTAGATTCTTATGAAGAATTAATAAACTTTTTAAAAAGAAAGGTGGATAATAGATATGCTAAACTATTTAATTATTGATAAAATAATTAAAAATGCACTAGAAGAAGATATTCCTTACGGTGATATTACAGCTTCCTCTGTAATTACTAAAGGTTCTAAAGCAAAAGCTTCTCTAATTGCTAAAGAAGATGGAATCATTTGTGGATTACCTGTATTTGAAAGAGTATTTACCATATTAGGTGAAGTTGAATTTATATCATTAATTTCAGAAGGTTCAAAAGTAAAAACTGGCGATATAATTGGTGAAGTTAAGGGCGATGCTCTTAATATTTTAATGGGGGAAAGAGTTGCTTTAAATTTACTTCAAAAAATGAGTGGAATTGCAACATTAACTAACAAATATGTAAATGAACTTAAAGGACTTAATACAAAACTTTTAGATACAAGAAAAACTACGGCTAATCTTAGGATATTAGAAAAATATGCTGTTAAAATAGGTGGTGGAAATAATCATCGTTTTTCTTTATCAGATGGAATTTTAATTAAAGATAATCATATTGGATACGCTGGTAGCATAAAAGAAGCAATTAGGCTAGCTAAAGAAAATTCTTCATTTGTTAGAAAAATAGAAGTTGAAACTGAATCTAAAGAAGATGTAATAGAAGCTCTTGAAGCTGGTGCTGACATAATTATGCTAGATAATATGTCTCCATCCCAAGCTACTGAAATGGTTAAATTAATAAATGGACGTGCTCTTACAGAATGTTCAGGAAATATTACTTTAGATACTGTAAGAAATTATGCATTGTCTGGTGTAGATTTTATTTCCTCAGGTGAATTAACCCATTCAGTAAAAGCATTCGATATTTCTTTAAAAAACTTCATGCAATTATAAAATTTTATGAAAAAAGTAATTATATTTCCCAAAAGAAGACTATATAAACTTCTATATAAACTTCTATAGGAATTATAATTACTTTTTATTTATCTATTCTATTAAATGAAAAAACCTTACTATGCTTAATCTATAGATATTTAGTATAATCACTTAATTTTAGTGGATACTCTAATTTAGGTGGTTCTATCTTTAATTCTTTAAAATCTCTTTCGAATACATTTCTATTATATAAAATTTTTTCTGTTTCTCCATTAAATGTTGCTGCTAATTCATTAAAGAAATATGAACATTTTATTTGACCTAGATTATAATAGCAAACACATAACTGTAAGCTTGGTATCCATGTATAATAATCACTATTTGAAATAGCCATATTATAACTATCTGGCCTTGAATCTAATGCCACTCTATACCAAAATGCTGCTTGTTTAAAATTCTTTTTTTCAATATAATACTCTCCCAAACTACATGCAATTTCTGCTGTGGGCGTATCTATCTTAAAGGATTCAAATGCAATATCAGGTATTTTATCCTTTTTATTTATTATATTTAATGCACTTATAATCTTTAAATATGCACCCTTTACATCCTCTATCCATCCTTGCTTAGTATTTATAAACTTTCTATATTGTTCTATGGCCTCATTATAATATTTATTGTCAAATAATTCATTAGCATAATAATACATATCTCTTGGAGTAAATTTTTTGTTGTTTTTCTCCATGTCTTTAAATATTTGAAGGTTTCTATCTGTATACTCTTTAATTTTACCATGTTCAATAGCAAAATCTCCTTCAAGACCTTTACCATAAACCTCTAGATATTCATGAACATTTCCTATCCAAATAAATCTACATTTTCTTTTAACTATTCTATTTCTTCTTAACGATGTAGTCACCTTACCCTCATTATTTCTAGCTAGTATATATTCTGCACTTACATAATCATAACTATCATCCATATTTTCTAAAAGTAATTTTATTTTTCTAATATCGTCATCATTGATATAATCATCACCATCTAACCACATTATATAATCACTAGTTGCTTTACTAAATGAAAAATTTCTTGCTGCCGAAAAATCATTTATCCATTTAAAATCATATATTTTAGCATTAAATCTTGATGCAATTATCTTTGTTTCATCCTTAGAACCTGTATCTACTATTATAATTTCATTTATAAATGATTTCACTGAATTTAAGCATCTTTCAAGGGTTTTTGCTTCATCCTTCACAATCATACATAAACTTAAAGAAACCTTTCTCTCCATGTATCTCCTTCATTAAAATAAAAATTAATGCACATATTATAATAAGAAATCTTATTACAACATGTGCATTACTACCTAATTATTTAATTCTAGTTAAAAACCTACCTCTAAGGCCCTTTCAAAATTAAAATCTAATATCTAGATACTTTGTCATTGATACATTTTTTATTTATAACTTTAATAATTATAGATGATATTATAATTATTCCTAATATTATAGCTCCATATATCATAAATAAATCCTCAGGTAACGCATTTATTATAGGATCCATATTCTCATCAAATACCCAATAATCATTTTTAAAAAATATTTTATGAAATATTATAAAAGCCTTTGAAAAATCTATAATATATACTGCTACTAATATTATAAAAAACATAATTAAAATATTTGATCCTGAGTTAAGATTTCCTATAACTCTTCTACTAAAATACTTATAGCCTTTAATCCTACAAACAATAACATAAATCAAATTACCTATTATAAAAATTAAAGATATAATAATTAACGCAATAAAAATTCTTTTTACTTCATAAAAATGTATTTCACCATAAGGACTCATAGGAAAATTTTGAAATTTTAATGATCCTATAAATGGATTCTGAAGATAATTTATTAAACCACTATAATCAATCATTAGATTCTCTACTGAAACTCCAGTAATATTAACTAAATCATATTTATCTATAATAAACTTATATATAAACCTAAGATTCAATGCTATTATCGTAGAAATTGCTATAATTGATATTGCAGTAAATATACTCATTAATATTTTTAAAACACTATTTAAATACACTTTCTCCCCATTAACTTTTCTCATAACCCCTCCTTTAAACCTATATTAATTTTAACATATTTACATTTATTTGTAATACAATAATTATTATATAAAAAAATAGCAACCTTATTTTTCATAAAGTTGCCACTTATATACATATTAAATTTATCTATTTTATACTTCCTAAAAAGCATTTATCTTTAATTCTCTTATCCCTATTATCAAAAGGATTATTTATAAGAGCCTTACAATATAAGCTTGGATAATTTTTGCTTAAGTACTTCATATATTCAGCCCATTCTATTGTTAAATACTTATATACAGCCATTAAATCTTTTTCTATATGCTTTATTTCATATTCTTCAATATCTTCACAATATCTTGTATCCAATTCCTCTTTTAAATGCATTATTGTCATTAACATTTCTGTAAATGTCTCATGCTCTAATAAATTTCCATTAGAAATTAAATTAATAAGTAAATCCTTATTATCATCTAATCTATTTCTTATATCCTTTAAATTAATCTTATCTATATTTATTTCATAATCATAATTAAGAATATCTTCATGTAATTTTGCAAATGATTTATCACACCATGTATCAGATGTTATAGTTCTATGATTAGCCATAACCCCATGTGCATCACCCTTTACTATATCCGATAATAATTTTGTTCCAAGCTCAGTATAAAATAATCCTATAAGCATATTTAATTTTTCTAATAAATGCTCCTTTTCTCTTCTTTCAAGCATTTTATCTATTACTATAGTAGTAAAAAATACTTCCATTGGAATAAATGCTATATCTGCAATTAAAAATATCATTGTATGATGTACATCCTTAAAAATTAAAACATGTACATAATGTAAAATTACAGACAATAATACAAGTCCAACACCTATTAAAATCGTTTCCTTTTTTCTTTTCTTCAAGTTGTTCCTCCCTCTTAATTTGTATAGCCTTTTGTTTCTTATCAAAATATGTTACTAATGTTTTATAGTATATCAGCATGTATCATCATAGTAAAGCCTTGCATATTTAAAACACTAAAAATGCTGATTCAAAGTAATATTTAAAAATTATACTTATAATCTTTAAATATTACTTTAAATCAATTTTATTTAGTTTCTACTTTTTACTATTTATTATATCTCATCTTCTTCTGAAGAAACTGTAAATACTTTTGAAGGATCAATTCCTAACTCCTCACAAGCCTCATTTAAATTACATCCTGTTTCATCCATATATTTTGCTACGTAAGCGTTAACATCAATTTGTGAATAAACATTCTCCATGCTGCATTCCTCCCTAATTTTTTAAATTAATACTTTCTAAATTACATCATATATATTTAAGTAATTTATATTTATTATATATTTTGATTAATTAAAATATTCCTATATTACCCTCTCCCCCTTAAAATTTAGTATATTTTTACAAAAATTCTGATAATTATGATTATTCTATATTTTTGATATTTATCCTTCTATTTCATTTAAACTTTTTTATTTTTAATATTATATCTAATTTAAAAATCTTATTTTCAACTAATATTATCCATAAAACAATTTAAATTTATGTTATAATATACTTTAATTGCTATTAAAATTACTTTAAGATTAAGGCGGTGAAATAATTGAAAATACATTTTGATAAAAAACTATTAAAGTATTCAATATATGTTACTTTAACAGCTATTGCTATTTATTTGGCTTTAACTATTATGTCCAATGTAGGTAAAATATTCACTACTACCTTTAATATTATTGGAGCTGGACTAAGTCTAATTAAGCCACTACTTATTGCTATAGTTATAGCTTATCTACTATATCCTTTAACAAAGTTTATAGAAAATTTTCTTAAAACAAATAACCTATACCAAATAAAAAATAAATCTACTAGAAGAGTAATAGCTATTGTATTATCTTATGTTTCAATAATTGGAATTGTACTTTCTTTACTTTGGGGTATTTATTTCATGATTGGTGGTCAGCTATCAAAAAATACAACAATAACAAATATAATATCGGATATATCTTCATACTTGAGTACTAATTCATTTTCTACTTCCACAATAGAAAATACTTTAAAAAACCTTAATATACCATTCATTGATACCTTACAACCATATATAATTCAAATAGTTGCTACTCTTCAAAAATATATTATGATTAATTTTGGAGCTATGACTTCTAATATTATGTCTATCGGAAGTAGTATTGCTTCATTCTTTGTAGCAATTATTATAAGTATTTATATTCTTAAGGATTCTGAATACTTTATTAGATTGTGGAAAAAATTATATTATTTAATTTTTAGAGAAAGCCGTGTTGGAAATAAAATTGAAGAAATATTTAGGCTAGTACATGACGTATTTTCAAAATTTATTCGAGGTCAATTGTTAGAGGCATTTTTTGTTGGTGCATTATCAGCAATAGCTTTATCTCTAGTTGGCATAGATTATGCTATTGTAATAGGCCTTATTGCAGGTATTTGCAATATGATTCCTTATGTTGGACCTTTAGTTGGTACACTTCTAGCTGCAATTATGGGACTATTGAGTGGTAGACCTATTAAAGTTATTTATGCTATTATCGCTATGCTTGTTGTTCAACAAATTGATAATAATTTATTAGCCCCTAAAATCGTTGGAAATAGTGTTGGGCTTCATGCTGTCTTTACTATGATGGCAATTATAATAGGTGGTAATGTAGGTGGTTTACTTGGAATGTTACTTGCAGTTCCAGTAGCAGCTTCTATTAGAGTTTTATTTAATAAATGGTATGAAGAATACACAAATTCAAACTTAACAGAAAATTAGATATTTATTCATAAAATAAAAAAGTCTGAACTTCAGACTTTTTTATTTTATAATATGTTATTTTACTTAACAAACTTTATAATACACAACTTAAAAGCATAGTAGCTATTCCACCTATAATTACTGTTTGTGCTATTTTTATGTTATCAATATTTATAATTGAATATAAAAATCCACCAATAACCGAAAATATACCTGCATATAATATTACGTCAAAATACTTATTTAAATAACTCTTAGAAAGAAGTACACTAACAAGCATTACTACTAATGTAATTACTACTCCATACCTTTCTTCTTTCACCTTTTCTTTGCACTTATTCATTTTCCCCATCTCCTTTATTATTCATCCCTATTTTTTATTTACTATATATAAACTACTAATTAAAACGTATACTACAATACTATTTTACCATATTATTCCATATTTTTCCACGCCACTTCCTTTTTTTTGTAAAAAAATAAAAATCTCACTTAGACGTGAGATTTTAAATTAATATTTTAATTTCCTATTTTAGTTATTGTTTTCTTACCATCACATTTCCATTTAATTTGTTCTTTACAGCTATCACAAGTTATAATTCCATTAGCCTCACAACCTGGTTCCTCAAAAATTATTTCTCCACAGTTAGGACATACAACGTTATTCATAATAAATCTCCTCTTATTGTTAAAACTATATTTATATATTTTTATTATTAATCATTTAAATATTATTATGCAATTATAGTAGTTAACTTTTTTAAATATATGTTTATCAAATTTTTAAAAGTATGTTATAATTTGTAAATAGGAATAATTTATGAAAAATTGTGATATTTTATTACAAATTTGATAAATATATTGACATATTTATCAAATTTGTAATAAAATCACTATAAGGAAATTGCGAATATTTTTCTTCTTATCCTTATTATTATTCGACTTTTAAATGAGAGGATGTGAACTTATTTCGTAAATATTATATAGATATTACGAAATTAAAGCTTATGATTGATAATTTACTTTACACTATACCTAAAGAAAATCACACAAAAGAGCAAGTAAGAGAAATTCTATCTGCCCATCCAGAAATAAAATTTGTATCATTTGTTGGTATTGATCTTTCTGGAAATGATACTGATGAAAAAATTCCAGTAAATTTATTTTTAGATGACTTAGATTCATTCCTACATGGAGTTGCAGTTCAAACAGATGGTTCATCAGTTGTTTTACCTGGAATAGCTACATTAAATAACGCAAAAGTAGATATGGTTGCTGATCTAAACTGCAAATGGTTTGTTGATTATAACTATGATTTTATTGATTACTCAACAAATAAACCTGTAGGTACTTTAAGAATACCTTGTTTCTTATATCATGATAACAAACCTGTAGATTCAAGAAACATTTTAAATAATGCAGTTAAAACATTTAAAGATAACTTATGGAATATCTTTGAAACACATCCTGAAGTGTTAGATATTTATAACATAAAAAAAGATGATATTGATGAAATAGTTATAACTTCTGCTACAGAGTTAGAATTTTGGGTTAAAACACCAAATACTGATGCTGAACTTGAAGAATTATCTACTTCTCAAGTACTTCACGAGCAATATTGGACAAGAACTAAAGGTAAAGTTCGTACAGCATTAGAAGAGAGCTTATTACTAATGGAAGCCTATGGATTTGAACCAGAAATGGGACATAAGGAAGTTGGTGGCGTTAGAGCCAAACTAGATGCCTCTGGTAACTTTAACCATGTAATGGAACAAATTGAAGTTGACTGGAAATATTCTGATGCAGTTCAAGCTGCTGATAATGAACTATTTATAAAAATATTAGTTCAAGAAACTTATAGAAGATATGGATTAGACGTTACATTCATGGCTAAACCTCTTGATGGTGTTGCTGGTTCTGGTATGCACGTTCATCTAGGTATTAGCTTAAAACTTAAAAATGGTAAGAGAATAAACTTATTCCATACTACAAAAGATCACTTCTTAAGTGTTATTGGTTATGGTTCATTAATGGGTCTTCTTAAAAACTATGAAGTTATGAATCCATTTATCTCTTCAACTAATAATTCTTTAAAGAGATTAAAGCCTGGATTTGAAGCTCCAGTTTGTATAGTTACTTCACTTGGATTATCTCCAAGTAATCCATCTAGAAATAGATCTATACTTGTTGGACTTATTAGAGATTTAGCTAATCCTCTGGCTACAAGATTTGAATTACGATCTCCAAATCCTCATTCAAATGCATATATAACTATAGCTGTATGCTATATGGCTATGCTTGATGGTATTCTTTATGCAGTAAATAATAATAAAACTGATGATGAATTACTAGATGAACTTTCTAAAGAATATGGTGAAGAGGCAGATTACTTAGAAAAGAATAGAAAATACAGAGCCGAAGAAGATGTATTTGAAGACTTCACTGAAGAAGAGAGAAATAAATATTTTAGTAAAGCACCAGCTACAATTTATGAAAATATCAGTGCTTTAGACAAATACCCTGAAAAAGTAGAAGTTCTAAAGAGAAATGGTGTATTAACAGATCAACTTATTAACAGCTTTAGAATGGCAACTATTAAGAGATGGAAAATGGAAATATCTCATAGAATAGTAAATAAGTTTACTACTGAAATAAGAGCTTCTAAATGCCTTCACGATGTAAATAAAGCTCTTGATTTAGATTTAACTAACTGGATGAGAATTCATGAATTAAGACTTTATATAATGAAAGATACTAATTCTACTAAGAGTCTTTTCACAAGACTTAAAGATGCAATTAATGAAGATAACTTATCCCTTGCTTCTGATCTTTATTTAGAATTAGAAGATAAAATGAGCTTATTAAGACATCTATACTCTTCATATAAGAAGAATTTATTAGATATTTAGCAAAAAATGAACTGCTACTATTAGCAGTTCATTTTTTTACTATTACTCTATATATTTTTATGTATTCTCTCCATATAGAATGTAATAATCATAGTCATTGCATAATCATAAATTAGAAAAATTGGTTGTGCTACTATCCATAATATTATAGATGCAATAGTTCTACCTGAAGTATCAAAGAATCTAGACATTAATACTTCTAATCCAGCTATTATATTTATTCCTAAAACATTCTGCATTATTATAAACCCAATTATAAATGCTATATTAAAAAATACAATCTTAAATAGTATCTCTAGTTTTTCTTTTCTAATTCTCTCTATAAAAAATTTAACTATTCCATATATTCCAAAGAATATAAAATATAAAAATGATATATTAATTGGAACTAAGAAAAAAGCAATTAAACTAGATGATATATATACAAAAATAGATGTCTGAATATTACTTCTTATAATACATACTGGTATTAACGCCGATGCAATTGTTAATATTGCTAATGTACTTATTGGTAGTATTGATGTTGCATATAATACTATAGTCGTTAATGCAACTAAAATCCCACCAAGAGCTATATCCCTAGCCTTCATAAAACTCCCCCCTCTATTCAGTGATAAGTGACAGGTGGCAAGTGACAAATTGTGTTTGAAATTCCTTGTGGAGTTTTTATAATATATTTTTTAAATTCATCCTAAGCTGAATTTATTCATTAGCTTAAAACTTGTCACTAAACTAACAGCAGCCTATAAGATCTCCACCAAAGCATTCACATAATGAATCTAAGCACCATAAATTCATACAACAATCACAAGTATCCATATTTCCAGTTGAAGTTCTATATGTTTGACTATATCCCCTACCTCTTGATTGTAGTTGATTTAATGCTTGCCTATACTCAAAATTATTAGGATCCATAGCACATGCCCTTTGTATATTATTATAAGCTGATTCAAACCATCCCTTTGCCATCATAACATTTCCATATAAGTAATACCACTCTGCATCTCTTTGCTTTATAGCATTAAGCTTTGCTTCTGCAGCCGTTATACTTCTCATTTGAATAAGACTTCTTACTTCTGCATAAATGACAGTATTACTACTATATGAATTAGATCCAGTATTATAACTAGCATTATATCCATTTGATGAAGAATTATAACTTGAATTCCCACCACCATTTTTTAACATATCATAAGCTTTGTTTATTTCTGCTAATTTTTCTTGTGCTAAATCCTTAAGCGGATTATCTACATATTGGTCTGGATGGTACTGTTTTACTAATTTCCTATAAGCTGATTTTATTTCTTCTTGAGAAGCTCCAGGCTTCACTCCTAATACTTCATACGGATTCATTTTAAAACACTCCTTTTATCCTCTGCTATCATTATGACTTATAAACCTTAAATATATCTTAATGTTTATTTTTTCTTATTCTTACACTTACAATTATTAATTATATTTTCATATTTATCCATCATACCAAGACTAATTATATTTTCCAATATAGATTTATTTCTTTTTAAAGGTAATTTATCTAATGCATATTTACAGTTGTATCCACAATTTAGAATAGTAAATTCCATTCTTGGTTTAATTTCCTTCAATAATTCTTCATAACTTTTATTTTCTTTATTATATAAATAGTTTATTGGATTAAATTTATCTTTTTCTATATCTTCCTTTAAGTCATCTAATGCATCTATTAAATAAATCCATTTTCCAAGGGCATAGCCTAAATCATAAAGTTGATATCTTAATTCATCACAATCATCATCAATATTCTCAGGATATAACTCTAAAATTTTAGCTACTATTAAACTAAAAGGGTGCGAAATTTCATCTATTGATGAAAATTCCTTATTTTCTTCTAAATTAGATAGCATATTTAAATTTTCTTCTATTATATCATTAATCATAGTAACATTTCTGTTAAATTTTCGTTTATATGGAGCTAGAGCAGCACTTTCAAGTTTACTTTTTAAGCTCTTATCATCATTTACATCATCAATCAGCTTATAATATACTAATGAAACATTCATAGCCGCTGTATATTCTAATGCTTTATTATTTATAATCATAGGCTTATTCTTTAATGGATGAGCCATACACTTTTTAAATTGAATATTAGGTTCTTCGCTATGTAACGCATCTAAAAGTAAACCCAAAAAAGCCATATCATAATTTAAAGCTAATCTTGGAATATTTCCAAAGTTATCTTTAATATGCATACATACACCACAATAATATCCCCTAAACATTTCATATTCTCTTATTTTAAGTTCAGGTTTAAGCGGAGTCACATAACCAAACAAATAATCACTCCTTTATGTATATTATTTATATATAAATTTAGTATAGTTTATTTAAAGATATTAATCAATTTCTACTATTATATTTCATTTTTTATTTATTAGCTAACTATAAAATAGAAATAGCTCTTTAAAATATAATCTTAAAGAGCTATTTCTAATTTTAAAAGCTTCCGCCCCCACCGCCATGGGTATTTCCACTACTTGATCTATGAGTGGAGCTTCTGCCACCACCACTTGAATTATTTTTTTCAATTTTTGTTTTAGTAGTAAATGTATTTACGAAAGTATCCCTTCTTCTAGTAAATACTATAGAGTTATTATCTACATAATTTACACTAGATACTGACTTTGCATTTTTGTAAGAATTAACTACAATTATACATGTTATACTTGCTACTATGGCTGCAACACCTAAAGCAATTAAGCCTACCTTTAAAGTATTCTCTTCTTCACTATAGGTATATTGCCCTTCCGGTACTCCGCTATCCATATAATATTGTATATCTGTCAAAAATATATTACATGCATGAAAGTACTCTCCATTACTCAAATACTTACTTATATCACTAATAATAGAGTCTATTCTATTATCAGTAAAATATTCTATTGCATCTCCACTAGTAGAAATCGATATTTTTCCATCATCCATATCTATTAATAATAATAATCCACTTTTATTATTACCTAATCCATAACCGTTATAATCATAATAATCATCTGCATAATCTCTAGGAGTTTTCCCTTCCAAATCATTGGATGTAACTATAACTGCATCCATATTATATTTTTCTCTAAAGTTTTCAATATCCTCTATTAATTCATTTTTTTCACTCTGTGATAAAAGGTTTGCATCATCAACTATTGGATTTACATTGGCCTTAACTATAAAACTAAATGATAATATAAAAATTAATGTACTAATAAAAGGTATACACTTTTTCTTTAAACTATTCATATAATCATACCCCCTATAAATACTAATAAAAATACTATTATAAAAATAACTAAAAATAATATAAATATTTTCCCCCTAGATACAGGTAATGCACCAAAAACTTTTCCTGTTTGTCCATTCATAGCAAAAATATAATTTTTACTTCCTGAACTATATGTCATCATCCATACAGGCATTAATGCATAATTACAAGAAGTTTTATTAAAGTTCTCATGAGTTCCTATAACATCAACAATTGAATATCCACTTATTGAACTTCTTAATATATCATTAGTTCCTTGCTTTATTTTATTTTCTATTAAAGGTAAAACCTCCTCTTTTGTTTTGTCATATTTTTCCGAAAAGAAACCTGGTAAATAAGCAATAGAAAAATCTTTAAACTCTTTAGAATCATATGGTTCTATACTTTCCATAACCTTATCATCCATTTTGCTTGATGCATTGCTAGGTACATTTTTAAATGTTAAATTTGCTTCTCTATAAATATTATATATATCTGTCTTAGTATATTTATAATCTCCCCTTACCCATGTTGTAATTTTTTTGCCTCTTGCACTCATTTGTCCAGTTACATTAGAATCAACTATCCAGAAAGGAATATAAATACCAGTTATTTTTTCCAATTGTTTAGATGAAGAAAATTCTTTAGGTAAAAACCATTTCTTTTTACTCCACTTTATAAAATTTTCAATAGCTTCATCTTTATCTATTTTAAATGGAATAACTTTAGATGGCTTAAATTCTCCATTAAACTTATCACTTAAAACTACAGGTCCATGGCAATAACAACAAAATGTAGCTGTAGTATTATTATCTGCTACTACCTCTGCTCCACATCTTGGACATGAATAAATTCTAGTTTTTTCCCCTATGTTATCCCATTCTTTATTATAAGTATATTCTAAATTTTCCTTATTTATATGTTGACTATCTAAACCATTTAACCTCTCTATTTCATCTACAGTAAACTCACTTAGACAAAAATCACATTTACCTTTTTGTAATTTTGGATCAAATTTAATCTCTGCTCCACAATTAGGACATTTATATGTAATAACAGCCATCTCTCTCCCCCTAATTTAATAATTCTTTACCTATAAAATTATACCATATTTTTTTATAATTTATTCAAAATACCAATTCTATTTTATATCTCAAAATTTAATTTTAATAGAACACAATTTTTAAATTTGTCTATATATTTTTATTAAAATTTCAATTTACTCTATTATAATATTCAAGGTTATTTATCCATATTTATACTTTTTATTTTTCTTGACTTTTATTTATTAATATGCTTCAACCTCTTTAGCTTTAGGTGTTAGAAGTATTTTTCCATTATTATCTATTTTATTTTTGGAATTTTACTCCTTGTTATATTATCCCACAATAATTTGACAGTATTTTTGATCTATAGTATAAACTAGTTGCAGGACGAAGGAATTAAATTCACAATCTTGGAGGTGTATTTTCTGTTTAAGAAGATTTTTGTTTTAACAACTTCACTTGCTCTATCAATGTTTGGTATAAATGAATTTTATGCACATGCAAGTGTTTTAAATAATAAAAATAAAAAAGTTATTAATGTTAGTTATTTAGAAAAACATAATGATAATAATGGGACAAACTCAGATGATGTTTCAACTAATAAAGGTAATGCTATATTAATTAACTCTAATAATGATGTAATTATTCACGACATTACTACCAATACTAATGTAAATGTTAAATTTACTTCTACAGTTGATAATATAATGAATGATGTTTCTATATATAATAAAAAAGTGGAAGAAAAACAAGTTAATGAGAAGTCTGATAACATGAAAGCAGAAGCTGATACCACTGCTGAAACTGTAGCTGAAACTCAAGAATCCAGTAATTCATATAAAGCTACCTACACAATGGAAGCTACTGCATATACTGGAGATACTACCACTGCTACTGGTGTTACCCCTGTTCGTAACTCAAATGGACTTAGTACTATTGCTGTAGATCCATCAATAATTCCTTTAGGTTCAAAAGTTTATATACCTGGATATGGTGAAGCTATTGCCGCTGATACCGGTGGAGCTATCAAAGGCCATAGAATCGATTTATTTTTAAATTCTGAAAATGAATGTAATGAATGGGGAAGACAAAATGTCACCTTATATGTCCTGGCCTATCCTGGAGAATGGTAAAATTAATAAGTAATAATTCATTTACTATTGTTCATACTAATTAAAGTAATGCTTTTTATTTTAATTAGGAGGGTTGATTTTGTTAATACCTAAATTTATTTTTTGTATACACAAATATAATTCTGAAATAGTAAGAAATATTTGTTTTAAAGGTGGCTATTATGAAAAGCTAACTTGTAAAAAATGCGCTAAAGTTAAAAATCTATATTGGTAACATAACTTTATCGTATAAAATACAAAGGAGTATCTTGATTTCAATATACTCCTTTTTTAATTTAACTATTTTATTAATTCTTCATAAGTTGCTTGTGCATCTGATGCTACTTCACTATTTACTATAAATAATGAAACTAAATTTCCATCAACCTTTACTTCTGCACTTTCAGCAACTTCTTGTTCTTCTGGATAAAAAGCACTTCCTATTTTATCTTGTAAAACTTGCTCTACTGAAGCTTTTACCTCATCTACTTTACCTTCCTTTGCTTTTACAACCATAATAAATCCTGGTCCTGGAGACATTTGAGTTTCTAATATTCCGTAATCTTCTACATCATCTAAATTTAAATGATAAATTTCTGATGCTACAGTATCATCAATTTCAGCAGCAGCTCTTACATATCCTTCTTCATTTAACTTTTCAACTACTTCTTTTGCTGATACTGAATTTGTTTGTTGTGTACTTTGCTCAGCTGATGAAGCATTTCCTAAATTTTTATTTCCACATCCAGTTAAAGTTGCTCCAACCATAACTGCTATTAACGCACTTACTAATATTTTTTTCATTATTATAACCTCACTTTATTCTTTTGTTATGTCAATTGTCTTATCACTTCATTAGACTGTCTTCTTATTTAAATTGTTCCCAACTTTTTAATTTTTTTATTTTTATTTATTTCCAATCATTTACAATTATAATTATTTTAATTATACTTATATTAAGAAACATAATCCATCCTTAAGTCAAAGGTAAAAGTTTTTATTAATAAAATTACCAATTAGATAACTCTGGAGTTTCTCTTTTATGAAATGAGGTGATTTATATAGACCAAAATAATTTCAACTTAACCGAAAGACGAAAATTACTTCATGAACGACAAAGAAAAAGGCAGAAAATATTTAAGCTTATAACTTTATCAATTCCTCTATTAATTCTATTAATAACCATAATAGTTATTATGTCAAATAGAAACAATACAGTTGCAACCTTTAATTTAGCCATACCTAAAATAGAAGAAAAACAAATCTATACTGTTTGCATAGACCCAGGCCACGGTGATTGGGATTATGGTGCAATTAGTCCAAATGGCACAGCAGAAAAAGATATTACACTTGCTGTTTCCCTAAAGTTAGGAAAGCTATTAGAGGAAGATGGTAGTTTTAAGGTTATTTATACCCGTGCAACAGATACTATGGATTGGATAGAAACAGCAAATGATAGTTTAAAAGAAAGAATTAAAATCTCAAAAATATGTAATGCAGATATCTTTATATCTATTCATTGCAACTATAGCTCTGACTCTAATGAAATTTTAGGTGTTGAAACTTGGTATAATCCTTCTGATGATAGTAGTTTAACCTTATCAAAATATCTACAACAAGCTCTAATCGATTTAGATTATACTACTAATAGAGGAGTAAAATCCTATGTTCCTGGTGAAGAGCTTGCAGTTTTAGAATTAAATTCTACAACATCAGCTTTAGTTGAATTAGGGTTTCTAACAAACTCTTCTGATGAAAAATATCTTACTTCAGACATAGGTCAAGCTAATTGTGCAAATGTACTTTACAAAGCAATTGTTGAATATAGAGATGATACCAATGAATAAAACAAAAAAGGATCTAAACAACAGTAATATACTACTATTATTTAGGTCCTTGAAATTACTATTTTATTATTACTATATATGCACTATTTGACTCTCTACTATTGTAAATACGTTATTTCTATTCTACTGTACCTGTGTATCCTAAAAGTCCTTGTCCTAAATTATATAATTTAGTAAAACCTTCTTCCTCTAACATTTGGCATGCTAATGCACTCTTATGTCCAGCCTTACAATAAATTAAAATTGGTCTATCTTTATTTTCTTTTAACTCTTCAATTTCCCACTCTAACTCTTCAACTGGTATGTTTATTGCATTCGGTATTTTATTTTCTTTAAATTCACTATATCTTCTAACATCTATAATCATTAAATCTTTACAATCTTTGATTAAATTTTGAGCTTGTATACTATTAATTGATTTAAATGAACTCATAATTACACCTCTTTTGTCATTACATTTAAATTAATTATATTAATAATAAATTTTATTTACAAGCAAATTATTTATTTATTGGCTTTACAGCATCTATAATAATTGAAACCATTCCTAAATTATTTTTAGAGTTCCTACTATCAAATCTATAACTTCTACATATTTTCCCCTTTGATTCATCCCATTCTCTATAATGAAAATCTCCTTGTTCGTCACAGTATTCTAAAAGTGTAACTTCAAAACCAGCACTTTCAAATACATTAACTAATGTTTTATAATCATATACAATTTTATGTGCATATGCTGGATGAGCTTCATGTCCTGGTCCCCCAACCTTAACCATATTTTGATACCATTGATTTCTAAAATTTTTATCTGGAACTGCACATCTTACATATCCCCCTGGTTTTAAAAACTTATAACAATTTTCTGCCGCTTTTAATCCATCTTCATAGGATAAATGTTCCCATACATGTTCCGCTAAAATTGCTTCTATATCATCATTCTTTGAAAGATTTTCCCATTGCTCTATTGATAATAAATTAAGCTCATTCTCCTGGGTTGAAACCCATCCGTCATATTTTACTTTTCCTGCTCCTACGATTATTCTCATAATACTTATCCCCCTAATACTTTTATAAAAAATATATAATTATATAATTTTCAATCAATACTTTTATACAAATAATTAAAATTTTATCATTATATTGAATAATATATATTTTATACCATTTTAATCATCTAAGTAAATATTTTTAATTCTTTTCATAAAAATAACCATAATATATATTAATTTATTAAAATTATTTAGCAATTTAATACCTCAAAATTCATGGTAGTTGCTAAAAGTATTAAAAGTATTGCGATAAAGCTCTTATAAGTATCTCTAATTTCTTTTTCACTTCTATTTTCTCCAGTTTGTGATAAGGCTGTTTTATAATTATCAAATAAAATCCCTGTAAAAATTGCTGTTACAAATAAATATATTGTATTGGCTCCTTTAGGTACTTCAGTTAAATCCTGTAGCGTCTCTGCATAGTTGGTAGAATTTAATTGATCTGCTATTCTTACTTTTTGCCATTCAAGATATAATATATTAAGTATAGAAGCATATATAATTAAACTAATTCCAAGTTCTGATAAATTAGCAATTCCTATTTGCTTAATTAACGCATTTTTTTCTTCATCTGTAATAGTTGAATTATTATTTGAATTTGAATTACTATTAGTATTATCATTAGTACTTTTTGATTTATTTCTTTTATTCTTACTTTTACATTTTTTCATAAACTTAAATTTGAAATTGCTCTTCAATACATGATATTCAAATCAAAATATACAGTTACATATATGCTTTTTTTATAATTTCTTATTAATATATTTTATACACAAATCAAAATACAGGATACTTTTGATTTAATTATTTTTTATAGTATAAATATTCTTATTATAATATCATTATAATTTCGTTTTTTCTTAATAAATTTATTATTTTGGAATTGATTCCAATATTTTTTTGATAATTTATCATTTTTCTCATTGTAAATATTTTACATAACGCATATAATATTAATACGCAGGGGAATTTTTAGGAGGTTTTTTTATGGGAGATAAGCATAATAACGTAAAAGATTCATTTCAAATTTTTTTAACTGAAAGAAATATACCTGATCCAGATGAGATGCTAGGTAAAGCTTTAAAATATTTAAAAGATAGAGGTCAAAAAGTTTCATTTAAAGGTTTTGATATAAATAATACACCAATTGTTGAAATAGATAATGTACTGTATAAATTTGATAAATGCTTTGGGCTTTGGCAATCAGCTAAATTTACTAAAATTCAAGGTAATCTTTCAGATGTTCTTATAACTAGTAAAAAATCAAAAATAGAAAGTTTTTATTCTTAAATATATAGTAAAGGCGCACATTAAGTGCGCCTTTATATTTTATCTTATAATTATTTCTTTTTTACTTCTTCTTTATTTGCCACAGTTTCCTTCTGTTTTGCTGATTCTTTACTCTTAGCTGATGGCTTTGGAGGTAACTTTTTAATAAAACTTCCACCGACCTTTAATTCGTCCTTATTTTCTGAAACCATAAGTACTTCATCTGTTAATGTTATTGCCTTTTTAGGACAAAAGTCTTTACATAATCCACAGAATGTACATGAAGTTAAATCAAAATTCATTTTTATCTCTTGGCCGCCTTCTACTGGCTTTACTTCTTTAGTTATTGCCTCACCTGCACATACCCTAATACATATTCCACATCCAATACATGCATTTGAATCAAAAGAAAGCCTTCCCCTATAATTTTCCGCTCCCTGTACCTCATCAATTGGTTTTTCATCTGTCAATACTGGCTTGAATATATTAGAGATTCCTTCTAAAAAGTAAGGAAGTTTAAACATAATTTTCAGCCTCCCTCTTTTTATTTAATATTTCAACAGCTTCCAATATCCCCTTTGCTATAGCCTCTGGCTTTGGTGCACAACCTACCACTGTTACATCAACTTTTGTCCATTTATCTAAAGGTCCATCAACAGAATAACTTCCCTTAAAAACATTACAAGATGCCGGACATGAACCAATAGATACAACAACCTTAGGTTCTGGAACTTGAGATAAAACTCTTAACATTCTATCTCTTGATTGCACTGTTACAGGTCCTGTTACAACAACTATATCTGCATGTCTTGGTGAACCAGCAAGTTTAACTCCAAATCTTTCAATATCGTATCTAGGCCCAAGTAGTGCTAAAAGTTCAATATCACATCCATTACAAGATCCTGTATTTACATGATATATCCAAGGAGATCTTTTTCTTCCTTTTTCAATTATTGACATTTCTATACCTCCCTATAGATTAAAGCTTACTAATACATAACTTAATAAAGATAAAACTGTTGGTATTGTCCAATAGAATTTAAACATTTGATTAGTTTTGTATCTTCCCATAAGCCCTCTAACTATTGATAAAAACACTATAGCTATAACTATTACTAAAACTAGTAATATTAATGTATTAACTAATAAATCAATTCCTCTATTCCCTGTAGTTACTCCTATTCCACCTAAAAATAACACTACGAATAATGCAGTCATAACATAAACCTTTATATTATGAGTAAGCTTAAATAAGCCTAAATGTAGTCCACTATATTCAGCTAGGGCACCTTCACAAATTTCTGTTTCAGCTTCAGATACATCAAAAGGGGCTATTCCAATCTTAGCTGGCAATATCATTAAAAATGCAATTGCAGCTGGAAGTAAAGATATTGTAAATAGGAAGCTTCCATTTCCTTGTTGTGCATTAGCTATAGCTGATAAAGAATATGTTGTTCCGTCCCCTAATATCATTCCTGCTTTTTTACAAACCGCAAGTAACGATGTTATTAGAGGTAATTCATAGGCAACCATTGCTACGACTTCTCTTGACACCCCAATTGATGCAAATGGTGATCCTGATGCCATACCTCCAACTATCATTGCTACTGTTGGTATAATTAATAAATAAATTATTACAACTACATCAGCTGTACCTCCAAAAAATGACCAATCATATATAGGAAATAATACTGGTATTATACAGATACTAACTAATGCTATTATTGGTGATAAAATAAATAACCTTTCACTTGCATTTCTTGGAACTATAGTATCTTTTCCTAAAAGTTTTACAAAATCATAAAATGGTTGTGTAATTTTAGGCCCTCTTCTTCGTTGCATTCTAGCTACTATTTTTCTATCTAATCCTGATAAAAATAATCCCACAATCACTGTAAAAATGAAGCCTGGAAATATAATTAAATATATCAACTTACTTAAATACTCCATATTCCCACCTCCTATAAAAATATAATTGTAATTACAGATACTATTACTAAAGTTGCAACTATCCATAAAGAATAATCATTAACGCTACCACTATGAGCCTTTTGTATGCTATTAAAATATCCCCTTAATTGATACTTCATTCCCCAAAATAAATCATTAGCACCAACCTTTACATTTTCTACATCTTCTCCTCCAACATAAATATTATATTTACAAGCTGCATCTAAAGGAGCTTCTGAATAATTTACTCCACTTAAATCATTATTTTTATATCTCTTAAATATACTCATATCAAATTCATTATCTGATTTTTCATGTATTTCCTCTCCTGCTTTATCACCTTTAAAAATAACAAATGCTAAAACAGCAAGTAATAATATTACAAAAAGTATTAAAAAATTAGTTGGATTATATATACCTTTTGTTAGAAATTCAACATTATTAATACCATCAAAAGAAAATACTGAATCATAAGTATTTCCTAATGCTGAAGATACATATCTAGCCAAATCATATACGCTTTTAATTACTGGAAGTAATATCTTATTAACTATTACCTTTGGGAATAGTCCAAATATAACTGTACATAAAGCTAACACTCCCATTGGAATTTTCATTGATGCTGGAACATCTTCTATATTTTTATGTTCTTTCTTTATAGGTCCAAAAAACACAGAATGTCCAACTTTTATAAATGATGCTAAAGTAAGAGCAGAAACCACAACAGCTATTATAGATACTATTCCTAATGAACCAGTAAATCCAGCCTCATATATCATCCATTTTGATGCAAAGCCATTAAATGGTGGAATTCCACTAATTCCCGCAGCCCCAAATAAAAACATTGCCATAGTAAATGGCATCCTTTTCCCTAAGCCTGAAACTGATTCCAAATCTGTAGTTCCAGTAGTATAAAGTATAGCTCCAGCAGTTAAGAATAATAACCCTTTAAATATGGCATGGTTAATCATATGATAAGTTCCACCAGCCATTGCTAAAACACTTATTTCTCCACTTTCTATTATTGCCATCCCTAGAGCTGTTATAATATATCCAATTTGAGAAACTGAATGAAATGCTAAAAGTCTCTTAAAATCATGTTGTAACAATGCCATAGATACTCCTATTACCATTGTTATAACACCCCAAACTAATATTAAATATCCTACTGGCTTATTAGATGCTAGTCCAAAAATCATAAATACTAATCTTATAATTGCATATACTCCAGTTTTACTCATTACTCCTGAAAGTATCATTGAAATTGATGATGGTGCTGCCATATGTGCATCTGTTGGCCATGTATGACAGGGAACCATGAAGGCCTTAACTGCATATCCAACCATCATAAGTGAAAATGCTATTATTAACGTTGGAGTCATAGACTCAATATTTTTCATAACTACTGCTATCTCAGCTAAATTTAATGTCTTTGTTTCACTATATATTAAACAAGTTCCTAATAAAATTAATGATGATCCTAAAGATCCTGTTACTATATATTTAAATGCTGCTTCTACTGATTTATCCTTATAATTTCTAAATGCAGTTAATGCAATTGCTGCAAATGTCATTATTTCAAGCATTACATACATATTAAATAAATCACCAGTAAATACAAAGCCTATCATACTTGAAGTCAATAATAGAAATAATACATAGTATTTTTCTAATCCATTATCATGACTCATGTATTTTAAAGAATAAATTACTGACAAAAGTGATGCCCCTGTAATTATTAAAGCTAAAAACATTCCTAATGAGTCTATTTCAAGACCAATACCAAAAGCCTTTCCACCTATTGGACTCCAATTTCCCATCCAACTTACTATAATTTCTCCGTTAATTAGAATTGGCTTAACTAATAATATTACACATAAAAATGATACTACTGTTGCAATAACTGCCAGTGCTCTCTTTACCCTTATATATTTATCCTTAAATAATCCAAGTACAAAAGCTAAAATAAATGGAGTCATTATTGCTATTATTGGAAGATTATTAATCAATTCTGTACTCATCCTCTAATCCTCCTTACATCATCACTTTCTATACTGTTATAATGTTTTTTAATTTTAATCACAATAGATAATGCTAGTGCTGTAACACAAGCTCCAATTACTATAGATGTAAGAGTTAAAGCCTGAGGAATAGGATCAACGAAATAAGTACTATTATCACTAAATATTGGTGCTGTACCATTAGTTCTAAATCCAATTGAAATTAGCAACAAATTAATTCCAGAATCTAAAATTCCCATTCCAATAACTATCTTTATTAAGTTTTTCTTTAAAACAATTATTGCAAGTCCAATTACAATTAAAAGAAAAGCTCCAATATAATTAATTGTCATCTACTCCTCCCCTTTACTCTTTAAATTAGTTATTATAATTAATATTAAAAATGAAATTCCTGCAAAAACTTTAAAACCTACAGCAAAATTCATTAAAAATATACTTCCTGATGAGAATAAATCCCCTGGACTACCCTTTTCAAGAATATTTCCAAAAAAGACACCTGATCCTATTAGTCCTATAAATGCTAATATTATAAATCCTAAGGCTCCAATATCCTCTGCAATTTTAAATGTATTTGCTGCTATTCCTTTATTTACCCCTTTAAATCCATATCCAATATAAATAATAGCTATGGCACCAGCTATTAAAACTCCACCTTGGAAACCACCACCTGGCGATAAATGACCATGAATTATAATATATAATCCTAACGTAAGCAAAATTGGTAATACTAAGTTTGTACAAGATATTAAGATAGAATCTCTTCTCTTTTTCATATTATTTCTCCTCCTTTGCCTTCTTTTCCGGTCTTAAAACTGCTGCAACCCCGCAAATTGCAGTAAATAATACTATTGCTTCTCCCAAAGTATCATATCCTCTAAAATCAAATACTGTTGCTGTAACTGAGTTTATAGCACCTGTTTCCTTAATAGTCTCATCTATTATTATTTGAGATGCATCTCCAAACACTTGTGGGTTTAAGCCCATTTTAAAACCTAAAAAAGTAAAAATCACAAGTAGTAAGAAAAGAATTAAATAAGTTATCTTTTTTCTCATTTCTCTTCCTCCTTAACCTTTTTTGTTTTAACTTTATTTAAAGTTATTATAAAGATTACTGGAGTTAATATAGCTCCAACAGCTGCCTCTGCCAAAGCAACATCTGGTGCTTTAAGTAGTAAAAACTCTAAAGCTAAAAACCCTCCTAAAACAGCCATAGCAATAATACATTGAAGTATATCATCTAGGAAAAATACACAAAGTGCTGATGCAACTAATCCAACTATTATTAAAGTATTTAATACATCAAAACTACTCATTTATATCCCTCCCATAATGATCAAATTTTGTTTTTTCATAAAGTTCAGCCTTAATTTTATATGCAGCCCTTGCCATTGCATGTGCACCTACTGGATTGCTTATAAGTAGAAATACTACCATTATTAAAGCCTTTATGCCTAAGGAAGTATTACCATTTCCGAAACCATATATACTACATGCTAATGCTATTGGCATGGCTCCCATTGTTGCTATATTAGTTGCACTTTGTAATCTACAAAATGTATCTGGCATCCTAATTACACCAACAACACCTGCAAGAAGAAAAAAAATACCTACTACAAGTAATACACAAACTATTATCTCTACTATAGACATTACAATTCCCCCTCTAAATACTTAGAAATCAATACAGTTCCAATAAACCCTAGAAGAGTTACTATAAGTCCAAGATCTAAATACATTGCTCTATCTTCTACTGCTCCAAATAAAATCATAATTATTCCTAAAATTATATCTATTGAATCTGCAGCTAAAACTCTGTCTATCATATTAGGCCCTTTAAATACTCTGTATAATAAAACCAAAGCTAGGATGGCTAAAATTATTGAAACTATAGTAAATATAGAATTCATATTCATCACCTAAAAAGCCTCCTTACAAAATACTCAAATCTTCCCTTTATAATTTCTGACGCCTCTTTAGTATCTTCTGTTTTAGCATCTATCCAATGAATATACATTGCATTTTTATCCCCTTCTTCATATATATCCATTGTTATAGTTCCAGGTGTTAAGGTTATGCAATTAGATAACATTGCTAATCCATAATCAGATTTTAACTCTGTAGTTATCTTTACTATTCCTGGATTAATATTTAAATTTGGCGATAATGATTTTATAGCAACACTAAAATTTGCTTTTATTAACTCCCATATATAGACTGGAATAAAAATTATTAAATTTATAAACCTAAACTTTTTGAATATCCATAGTCCATCTTCTCTAGCAAAAAATGAACTTGAAAAATACGAAACAACTATAGCTACAATAGCACCTACTATTAGTTCTTGAGCTCCTAATTTTAGAATATTAAAATCCTGAATTAAAAATAAAATCCAAAATAAGTATGACAAAATGAAAGTTCCCACAAATGATGTCCATTTTTTCATCCATAATCACCTTCTATCTTATATTTTTTTTATTAACCACTCTGCGAATTCCTTAGTTTCAGCTTTTTCTAATGAGTTAATTTTAAAAATTTTTGAATTTGGATTTCTAATAAGTGTTTGCTCCTTTACTTCATCCTCGTTAAATTTAAAGTATTTTATCATATCGTATTTAGTAAGCACTAATGCATCAGCCCTTGAAAACATTAATGGATATTTAACAACCTTATCGTCTCCTTCTGGTATACTTAATAATGCCACCTTTAATACTTCTCCAATATCAAATTCTGCTGGACATACTAAATTACCTATATTTTCAACTATAATAATATCTAATTCATCTAAATCAAAATCTTCTATTATATTCTTTATAGACATAGCCTCTATATGACAAGCTCCTTGTGTATTAAGTTGTACAACTGGTATCCCTGCCTCTTGTATCTTTTTAGCATCTATCGTACCTTCTATATCACCTTCTATTACACCAACTCTTAAGTCTTTGCTTTTAAGTTCTTCTATTAAATTTAATATAAACGTTGTTTTTCCAGCACCTGGAGATCCCATTATATTAATCATTTTTACATTCTTATTGCCAAGCTCTTCTTGTACTTCCTTATGACAATCTTCATTCCATTCTAAAATTTGTCTTACAACCTTTATTTGCATTTATTCAACCTCCATAGTATCTAAATAAAACTCTCGTCCCTTTGTAATTTCATATTTATTTCCCTTGCAATTTGGACAAACATAATTATTTTTTCCTAGCTTTCCCTCATAGCTACATTCATTACATCTAATTACTACTGATATTCTTTCTATATTTATTTTGGTATTTTCAGCAATAGTACCTTTAGCAACAATATTAAAATAATAGGATATACAACTTGGTACTAAGTCTGTTAATTCACCAACTTTAATATTTATCTCTTTTATTTTCTTAATATTATGCTTTTTACATTCTTCTAAACATATCTTAAGTATTCCTTGAGTTACTGATAATTCATGCATACTTCTACCTATCTAAACATGAGAAACAAGGATCTATACTTGCTACTATAAGTCCTGCATCTGCAATGGTATTATTTTTTAACATAACTGGAACAGTCATTGCATTTTTGAAGGTTGGTACATGAATATTAACTCTTCCATTTGTCTGTCCACCATTTGAAACTACATAATAAGTAACTTCACCTCTGGGAGCTTCAGTTACTGCCATATACTCACCTACTGGAACCTTAGGAATCTTATTTCCTAGATTAATAGGACCATCTGGCATATTATTAAGAGCTTGCTCAATTATCTTACAGCTTTCTTCAATTTCTATTAGTCTTACAACAGCTCTTGAAAAAACATCACCATCATTTGCCACAGCTACATTAAAATCAAATTCTTCATAGCAATTATAGGGCATTGTTTTTCTTACATCGAAATTAACTCCAGAAGCTCTTCCATGTGGTCCACAAGCTCCATAATTTAATGCATCCTCCTTTGTTAATATTCCAACACCTTTCGTTCTTGCCGCTATACTTGAATCTTTAGCATAAATATTATAAATTTTTTTATATTCACGTCTTAGCTCTTCTATCATTTTTATTAAAATTTCCTTTTGTTCATTACTTATATCCCTTCTTGAGCCACCAATTATATTCATAGCATAATTAACTCTATTTCCTGATATAACCTCCAGCATATCCATTATTTTTTCTCTTGATGCAAAACACATCATAAATAAAGAATCAAATGCTACTATATGGGCCGCTAACCCTAACCATAGATAATGAGAATGTAATCTTTCTAATTCACTTAATATTACTCTTATATAGCTTCCTCTCTTAGGAACCTCCATCTTAGCAATATTTTCTATTGCTAGACAATAAGTCATAGCATGGGAATGGGAACAAATTCCACATACTCTTTCAACTAAGGTTATGGTTTGAATAGGATTTCTAATTTCCGTTAATTTTTCTATTCCTCTATGGTTATATCCTATAAAAACTTCTGAATCCTTTATAAGTTCACCTTCAGTAAGAAGTTTAACATGCACTGGCTCTTCTAATGCAGGATGATATGGTCCTAATGGTAAAACGTAACTCAATCTTTCCCCCTCCTTCTAATTAACCTTTAATTTTTTAAGTTCATTTAGGGGCATTATAAGTATTTGCCCTTCACCTTCTTTAAACTCTTCCGGTAAAAATAATCTTCCACTAAATATTAATCCTTCAAACTTTAATGGCATCATTTCTTGTATTTCTTCTTCAAACCATTGTGCACCTTTATATACATTAGTTACTGTTGGTAATACCTTCTCTCCCTTTACATGATAATGTCTTCTAACATCATCATATTCTAAGGTATAAACTACTACATTATTTTTCTCAGTATCGACGTAACCATTTATAGCTACTAATCTTCCTCCCTTATCCCTAACCTCCTGTACCTTTGATACAATATCATTTTTTTGAATTTCTTCTACTGTAATATTGCCCATAATACTCCTCCTTACATAAGGAATTTTTTATTATTTATGTATTTATTTTACATGTCTTCACTTTTTATTATACATAAGATTATGACTTATTATAATAGAATATTGGAATTTTTTTGAAAACAAATCCACTTATTTATTCTTCCTTTCATTAATACTATTTTTTGTTTTATATCTATAACTTTTATGCTATAATGTCTATATAATTTTTGTTAATATAGTATAATTTATAATAAAAGGAGTTTTTGCAATGGGTTTCAAAGATAAAATGACTAAATATTACTCTGATGCATACATGAATAAATATGGAGATAGAATGACAAGTGTTTCTGGTACGGTTTTATCAGTTAAAACAGAAACTAAAAGTTTTCTAGGAATTTTTAATAGATTACATGTTTGGCTAGTTGTTAAGTCTGATGCTGGTAAACAAATAGCTAAATGTGAATATAAGAGAAATAGATGGTTTAAAAAACCAGAGTTTATCGATATATCTCAAGGTCACAAAATAATTGTTATGGGAATTAAAGGTGAAAAAGGTAAAGCAAATTCTGAAGTTATCATGGCTTCAAACATTGCAAACTTAACTACAAGAAAAGATCTTCACCCATTTGATCATAGCCAAATAAAGAAAGCTAGACAACAAGCTACTAGAATGAGAACTAGATAATTTAAATATAAAAAGAGATTTTGCATTTTGCAAAATCTCTTTTTTTTGTTCTTAATAACTCTATAAAATCTTTATCTATATTTCTTCATTAGCAACACACTTTTCACCAGCAAAAACTATTGCCCATTTCTTTAAATTTTTAATATTTTTAAGCTCTTCTGCAGTTTCATATTGCTTTAATTGTATTTTAGCTTCTGTTAACTTTTCTTCTACTAACTTTTCTCCATATTCTTCGTAATCTTTTTTCTTAATATACTTAAGTTCAAATATTGCAAAGAAAGTTGGGTTTACGTTAATTTGCTTTAAAAGTGCAATATCAATAAAACCATTTTCTACTTCATATTCTGATTTTACCAAATATAATTTACTTAAAAAACAATAAGTTAAAAATATTAATTTAACATATTTTTCATTAAACTGTATATAATCTCTCTTTGAAAGTTTATTTAGAGTCCTTTCAACAATGCTTATAAGTTTAGTATTATCACCTTTTTGAGCTATTGTTTTAATAGCCCCTCTAATTTCAGAAGTATTTAATTCATATTCAATTTCTTCACTTATTTTCTTTCCAAAGAAATCAAAATATAATTCCCTTATTACATTATTAGGTACTTTTAAAACTACATCTCCTAAATCTTCTCTTTCTATCGTTAAAAGTCCTAAATAAAATAATAAAGATTTAAAATCATCTTCATCAAAGTCTTTTTCTAAACTAAATTGAGATGTTATTACAGCAGTTATCTCTTCACCACTTAAAACATCTTCTAAAACTTCCATATTTCTATCTTTATTTTTTAATGTAAACATATTTCCAAGTTTAGCATAATCACTAGCTATATTCTTGTCTATTAGTTCTTTTGGCTCTTTTCTAAAATCCTCAAATGATTTTAAATAATATAATACCATATCACTATTAAATACAGTTTTTTCTGAATCTACTGAAAATAAATATCCATTATAGTTTTTTTTCATCCTTTTAACTATACTATCAACTTTATTTTCTTCTAGGGACTCATCTATATTTAAAATTAAATCTCTAACTTCTTCTTCAGTAAATCCCATCATTTCATTAAATCTAGGATCTTTAGTAAAATCGCTTGCTATATTAAATCCTGATGTTAAACTATCTAAAGTTATTGGACTTACCCCTGTAGCAAATATTCTTTTTACTATACTTTCTGTTCCTATTTTTAATACTTCATAAAACTTTCTCACAAAGCCCGTTTTACTTATTATTTGAGAAAACATATCTAATTTAAAACTTAAAAGTTCATTAGCAAAGTGATCATACTCATCAATTATTACATAAAGTGGCTTATCTATTTCAAATTCTAGCTTACCTAAAAAACTATTAAAAACATCTGAAGGATAACCTTCTTTATTATATTCAAAATTTAAATTATATTTCTTAAAAAATTTATCATAAGATTTATTACATTGCTCTGAAAAACTTTTAACTAACTCTTCTTTTGTATCAGTTATAAGCCCTGAAAAATTAAATTTAAGAATATAGCAACTATTTTTTTCAGAAGTTGGATTTTTACCTATATACGTATTTTTAAATAGTTTTTCAAAATCATTTTTCTTATTTACATCATAATAATTTTCTAGAACTGATGTGAAAAGGCTTTTTCCAAATCTTCTCGGTCTTAAAAAAAATATAAATCTATCATGTAAATTTTCCATAGTTTCAATATATTTAGTTTTATCCACATATAAAAAATTATCATTTACTAAAGTTTCATAATTACTTTGCCCATAAGGTAACTTCTTTTTCACCTAAGTCACTCCTTAAACTTTTTTAATTATTTATATTATATCCTATTTAAGTCAACCCTTACATATTATCAATGTTTATCTTCATAAAATATATTCTAAATAATAAACTAAAAACCCTTTGCTACTTATTTACAGTTTTCACATTTAAAATCTTTACCACTTTCATATACTGTTCCACTATTTATTATCTTACTTCTTGATAGTGATCTACACGTGTTTTTAGTATGATAAGTTTTTCCATTAGGAGTCCAGAAAACTAACTCTTCAACTTCAGAAGTTCGTATTTCATCTAAATTATTAACTTCTTCAAATAATTCTTCCACATCTTCAATTATTTCTTTTATATCTTCATTTGTATCTTCAGAGTCATTAAGTATTTCTTCAGAATTATTTTCTGTAATAGCTTGTACTTCGTTTATAGATTCTGTTATTATGTTTTCTTCTATCTCATCTATAGCTACTGTAGTTTCATTTTCTTCTATTGTTGTATCTGCAATATCATCTACTTTATCTTCACTAACTACTTCTTCAGTATTATCTAATTCATCCATATTATTTATTTCATTTATATTGCTTATTTCATCTATAATATTTTCTTCTATAACTTCTATATCTTCTTCAAGTGTAGTCATTGCTACTTCATCTAACACTTCTTTACTTATATCACAAGTATTCTCAGTTCTATTTTCTTTTACATTACTTTCTTCAACTTTTGACTCTTCTTTTATTAAGTTATTAGTTTTTGTTTTGCTATCTTCTTTAACCCACTTTTTAAAAATAGATAACGGTAAACTTTCAATAACAGTTACACATACATCTCTTCTTATAAAATCACTTTTAAATATATATATAATACAACCAATTACTAATATTGCTATTGCTATTTCAACCATCTTTATTTACATCCTCTTTATCTTAATTTATTCAAACTAATATTGATTATACTATTAACATTAGTAGTAAATAAAGTATTATTGTAAATATTATTACTATATTACGTTAAATTTTTATAATAATTTAAGTAAATATTATAACTACACTATAAAATTTACATAATTTTCTTTTCTATTTGAATATCTTGTTATTTATTTAATAAGAATTCTGTTATTATATTAAAAATCTATAGTCTAATCATTACTATGTATATTGCTAATAAATTTTTATTTAAGTTATTAGGGAGTATATAATCTAAATACTCTTATCCTTATTATTATATTTTATATTTTGAATACAATCTTTTATTGTGAAATATTTACTTTTCTCTTTTTATACGATATTATTATTTTGTAAATATTTTCTATTAATTAAAAATATTATAATATAAGAAGATGAAAATAATATAAATATGGTAAGAATTATATTTAGTTTATATATTCTAAATATTAATTAAATAAAAATACAAGATTAATTAAATAAAAATATGAAATGGAGGATTTTTATTATGGAAATAACTTTAAATACTAATTTTTTAGCTATCAAAAATGATAATTTAAACTCAATTAATGATGGTTCATTTATATCATTGTTAATTGCTATTATCGGAGTTTATTTTGCTATTGACACTATTTATAAATTTGGGAAAGGTTTTATAGGTGAATTTAATGAACGTTAATAGAAATTCATTTTTTTATATAGTAGGATATATTTTTTAAGTTTTGGTCTTTTAAGCATATTAGCTACATTATTTACATCCCAAAATTATATTCTTGATATATTTCAATATTCATCTATAGGAATTAGTTTTATATTATTAAAAAAGTTAGATAATTCTCCTAAAAAAATTTTTTTTCTTATTGTTTTTTTAATTATATTTTTAACTAGTACATTGTTAAAACTATAAAATATATTTATAATATGGAAAACTTCACAAACTTAGATAACTTTACTTTACCTCAAATATCTTGAAGTAGTTTAGCCTATGATTTAGCTTATTGGCTTGGTTCTCTAATAAATTAATTTTTTAACTACTACATTTAATTTTTTATTATAACAAAAGTCTATTTCTTGAAACCAAATTATTAATTAAGATTATCAGGAGTAATTTATGAATAACACTATTTTTTATTTGTTATGTTTCCTTTTTATAATAAAATTAATTTATGACTTTAAATATATATCCTCAAGCTTTAATAAATCTAAATATTTAAATTTATTTTTGCTTCTCATTATTTTTCTTTCTTTAAGTAGTTTTATATTGAGCATATTTATAAAAGTTGATGGTTCTAATTTATGGAAACCACTATTACTTGTAGCATTTATTTTTGAAAATTATTTTTACATTATAAACACTTCAAAAAGATAATACGATTTTATCTAGCTAAGTTATACTTTACTATAAATTAAAAATCTTTATTATAATTTTTAATTTAATAATGAACTTTAAGTTTTAATTTATGTAATATAATTAAAGATGGATTATCTTAAGCTCTATTAAAACAATCCATCTTTTATATAATTTATTTAATATTTAAATTAAAATACTACTAATTCTGTATTATTAATTGCTTTTTCTACCATTGCATCAACATCTAAAACAGATTCTGCTTTTCTCATAGCTTCTAATTGTGGTTTAGTCTTTGGATGCTTTGGTACGAATATTGTACAACAATCTTCATATGGTAAAATTGAAGTTTCATATGTTCCTATTTCTTTTGCAATATCCATTATGTCGCATTTATCCATTGCAATTAATGGTCTAAATACTGGTCTATCTGCACAATCAGTACTTACTATTAATCCTTCCATAGTTTGACTTGCAACTTGACCTATACTTTCTCCACTTGAGATTGATTGTACTCCATACTTTTCAGCTAAAACACATGCACATCTCATCATAAATCTTCTCATTAATATAGTTAATTCATCTTGTCTACACTTTTCCATTATATCTAATTGAATATCTGTAAATGGTACTATGTATAAATTAACTCTTTCTGTGTAATTAGAAAGGATTTTAGCTAATTCTTTAACCTTATCTTTAGCTCTTTCTGAAGTATATGGATGACTATGATAATATACACAGTTAAGCTCTACACCTCTTCTAGCCATTAAATATCCTGCAACTGGAGAGTCTATTCCTCCTGATAACATAAGCATTGTACTACCATTCATTCCATAAGGTAATCCCCCAACGCCCTTTATTTTATCTTTGCTTGTAAATACATATGCTTTTTCTCTAATCTCAATGTTTACTAAACACTCTGGATTCTTAACATCAACTTCTAATCCATCTCCAAAATGATGAAGTACATATCCTCCTACGTTTCTAGAAGTTTCAATAGAATTTAATTGGAACTTTTTATTTGCTCTATTTGTTTCTATTTTAAATGTCTTTGGATTAGCTTCTTTTACTTTTCTTAAAGCCTCTTCTTTTATTGCAGTTAAATCTCTTTCTACTTCAGTAACTATACATACTTCAGATACTCCAAAAACTTTTCTTACTCTTTCTACAGCTGCATCTATATCTTCTGCTTTAATAAATCCTCTTCCTTGATCAGTAACAAATTCAAATTGTAATCCAGAAAGTTTCTTTTCTATATTTTCTTTTAATCTTCTTTCAAACTTCCCTCTGTTTAATCCCTTTAGGAATATTTCTGAAGCATATTTAACTAATATTAATTTATTATTCATCTTTTTATTCTCCTTAAAAACATTAATGACTTTTTCAGTACATCAATTGTATAATCTACTTCTTCCTTTGTATTTTCGTATGAGAATGAGAATCTTATAGCTGACTCAATTTCTCTATTATTCAATCCTAAAGCCTTTATTACATAGCTCCCATGAGCAGCACTACTTTTTGACGTACATGCAGAACCAGTAGCAACATATATTCCTGATTCCTCTAATAAATGTAATAAAACTTCTGCTCTTACTCCTAGGAAAGATACATTTAAAATATAAGGACTAAATCCTTCTATTCCACTATTTATTCTAATATCCTTTATCTCTTTTAATCTTTCAATAAAATAAGCTTTAAGTTCAGAAATTTCTTTATATCTTTTATCTATATTTTCAAAAGTAATTTTTGCAGCTTTTTCAAAGCCAATTATACCCGGAAGATTCTCTGTACCTGCTCTAAAGCCTTTCTCTTGGCCTCCGCCTGAAATAAGAGAATTTAATATTATTCCTTTTTTTATATAAACTAATCCAGTTCCCTTAGGTCCATGAATTTTATGCCCTGCTACTGTTAATAAATCAATTTTAGCTTTATTAACATCAATAGGTAACTTCCCATAGCCTTGAACAGCATCTACATGAAATTTTGCTCTAGAACTTTTTTCCTTTATTAGATTTCCTATAGCCTCAAGATTTTGTATAGCACCCATTTCATTATTAACATACATTATTGATACTAAAACAGTATCTTTACATATAGACTCTTCCAAATCTTCTAATGAAATTCTTCCTTCACTGTCTACATCTAAATATGTAATTTTGACACCTTTATCTTCTAACTCTTTACATGTATTAATTATTGAATGATGCTCAAAAGTAGTTGTTATAAGATGATGACCTGGCTTTAACAATCCCTTTAAAACAAGATTATTTCCTTCGCTTCCGCCAGATGTAAAATAAATCTCTTCTTTATTGCATTTAATAGTAGATGCAAAATACTCTCTAGCTTCATTTAATCTTTTCTCGCAGCTCATTCCTATCTTATGTAAAGATGATGGATTGCCAAAATACTCCTTCATACCTTTACTTACTTCTTCTATTACTTCATCATAAGGCATTGTAGTAGCACTATTATCAAAATAAATATTCAATGACAATCACTCCTTTCTTTTAGTATTTACATCATAAGTGAAATTTAAAATTTTAATTTTACAAATTGAACTTACAACTTTAATATTTTGAAAAATTCTTTCATATTAATTTAAAATTCTACCATTTACTTTGCAATAAGTAAACAATTTATAGAATAAAATCTAGTATTCCTATCATTTTTCTATGAAATATATCTATAAATTTATATAAAAAAGAGTTCATTACTATTTTAGTAACAAACTCACTAATTTTTATTCCATTGCAATAAATTCAACTTTATCAACAAATTCTAATCTTTTTAATTCTTCTAGCATTTTGCTTAATTCAATTTTCATCGTTGATATATCAATAGTTAAACTTAGGTTTGCTAAATTATTAATTGGAATACCTTGATCAATAGTTAAAATATTTCCACCTTTTTCAGAAATAAAATTTAGTATATTAGAAAGTACACCCTTTTCATGCGCAATTATCATATTAAAAGTTGCTTTTCTTCCATTAGACATTTGAGAAAACTCAAAAACATAATCCCTGTACTTATAATAAACACTTCTGCTTATTCCTGCAAGCCTGGTAGCTTCAGTAATTTCCTTTACCTTACCTTCTTGTAAGATCTTTTTTGTATTAATTACCTTTTCAAATACCTCTGGCAAAACCTTTTTATCAATAACTAAATAATCACCATTCATATTATTCACCTTTCAAAATTTTTGCCCCATGTTTATCTATTTTTAACTCTTTAATATCCCAATTAATATTTTGTTCTTTCATAAAATTTGTAAAATCACTTACAAAGCTTATATCTTTATTATCTACTATTGCCATTAATGTTGGCCCTGCACCACTTAAAAAACAACTAAATGCTCCAAGTTCTAATGATTTATTATAAACTTCATCAAAATTATCAATAAGTTTACTTCTAAACCTTTCATGAATTCTATCTTTAGTGGCTTCCTTTAACAAAGCATAATTTCCATTTGAGAAACATGATATTAGAAGGGCAGCCCTCCCTATATTATAAATACAATCTCTAAATGGAACCTCTTTAGGCAATATCGCTCTAGCCTTTTCAGTTGAAAGCTTAAATCTTGGAATCAATGCAATAAACTTAACTCCATCTTTAACTTCTACACAATTATATAATGGCTTTTTATTATCTACCATTATAGTAGAAACTAATCCTCCAAAAATAGCTGGACATACATTATCAGGATGTCCTTCAATCTCAACAGCTAAACTTAATATCTCATCTCTGTTTATTTCTTTGCCCATTAATGCAAAAGCCCCTATAAGCCCAGCTACTATACAACTTGAGCTTGAACCTAGTCCCCTTGATATTGGGATATCTTGCTTTATTATTTTAATCCTTATGCCATTAAATTTAAAGTCATATTTATCAAAAACTTTCTTTATGGCCATAAAAATAATATTATCTTCACTTTGAAATTCTTCTTCAACACCTTCAAAGAATAGCCCCTTATTCTCTTTAAGTTCAAATTCATATTCATTATATATATTTAAGGAGATTCCCAGCGAATCAAATCCAGGCCCCAAATTGGCTGATGTCGCTGGTACTCTTACTTTAATCATTTTTAGTTCTCCTTAAAAAATCAAGTAAGCTCTCTTTCATTTTATCCTTATTACATATTTCCTTATGAAGTATTTCTTTTTTATCTAAGTTCTTTAGATTATTAGGTATATCAGTGTTCGTATTATCACTTAATATGTTTAATATTTCAAAATCATTTTTCCCACTAATATCTATTCCTAAGGCATTACAAATACTTCTTGGAAATTTGTACGGACTAGCTGTTGATGCAACTAATGCCTGTCTATAATCTGAAGTTTCTTTTCTATATTTTTCTAATACTACATAGCCCACTGCAGTATGTGTATCCATTAAATATTGCTCATTATCATAAACATATTTAATAGCTTCATAAACTTCATTAATATTTGCATAATTCCCATAAAAATCATTTAAAAATTCTTTAGCATTTTGGGAAATTGAATATACCCCTTTTGAATTCAACTCCTCCATAAGCTTCTTAGTTTCTAATGAATCCCTGTTATTAGCCTCAAATAATAATCTTTCTAAATTTGATGAAATTAAGATATCCATTGATGGTGATTCTGTTAGTATTAACTCTCTTCTTTTATCATATACTCCTGTCTTTAAGAAGTCTGTTAATACATTATTTTCATTTGATGAACATATTAACTTTCCTATAGGTAGCCCCATTTTTTTCCCATAATAAGCTGCTAATATATTCCCAAAGTTCCCTGTTGGAACCACTATATTTATTTTATCGCCCTCTTTTATTTTTTGCTTATTGACTAAATCAAAATACCCATAAAAGTAATAAACAATCTGTGGTATTAGTCTTCCAATATTAATTGAATTTGCTGAAGATAATAAAAATCCTTCTTCTTTTAATTTCTTCTTCAATTCATTGTCCCCAAATATTGACTTAACCCCACTTTGCGCATTATCGAAATTGCCCCTAATTCCGATTACTTTTACATTATTACCTTCTTGTGTTACCATTTGCTTTTGTTGAATTGTACTTACTCCCTTTTCAGGATAGTAAACTACAACCTTAAATCCATCTACATTGCTAAACCCCTGCAATGCAGCTTTACCAGTATCTCCAGATGTTGCAGTTAATATTACTATTTCTTCGCCTATATTTTCTTTTTTCTTTGCAGCTTTCATTATTTGTGGTAAGAATAAAAGTGCTGCATCCTTAAAAGCCGATGTAGGCCCATGATATAATTCTAAAAAGTTTTTCTCTTCCTTTACAAAGAATTTATCATTATAAGCATTTCTTATTGCCTCTTTTAAATTTTCATCACCAATATCATCAAAAAATTCCCTAATTATCTCATATGCTAACTCTTCATAAGAAAGCCCCATTTTCTTTTTCAAATTATCATATAATTTTGGAAACTCTATTGGAACATACAATCCTCCATCATCAGCAATCCCCTTTATAATTGCTTCAGAAGATGAAATAGCTTCCCCTTTTCCTCTAGTGCTTATAAATCTCATTTTACACCTCCAATATCTTTATTTATTTTTCATCTTTCTGTGTTATATTTGTATTTCAAGCAAGAATTACCATATAAAAATATTAACATGTATTTCTATAAAATACAACTGTTTTTTTCTTGTAAACATTTAAATTTGTACATTTTAACAAAAATAGGCCATCTAATCAAAGATAGCCCATTTAAATTTACTTTTTAGATTTTATAAGAAGATACACACTATTTATTAAGAAAATTATTCCTGAGAAGAATATTACTAATAACCATTGTCCTAAATTTAAGGCAACTGTATTAAATATTCCCCTTAAAAATGGAATATATAATATACCACATATCATTGTAATTGAGATTATTGCTGCTCCTAATAAATATATATTTGATAATACATTTATTTCAAATATAGAATGCCTTTCTGATCTACACTCAAAAACATGTAAAAGTTGAGACATAACTAATGTACATAATGCAATTGTTCTACAAGTTGCTAAATCCATTCCATAATATCTACCAACCATAAATGATAATAAAGTACAAATTCCAATTAGACATCCTCTAACAATAATTTTTTCCCAAAGACCTCTTGCAAATATACCTTCATTCTTTTCCCTTGGTGACTGTCTCATTATATCTTTATCTGCAGGGTCAATTCCTAATGCAATAGCTGGTAATCCATCTGTAGCTAAGTTTACAAATAAAATCTGTATTGGTGTAAGTGGATTTGGCAAGTAAAATAATGATGCTAAGAACATTGTTAACACTTCACCTAAATTACAAGATAATAAGTATCTAATAAACTTTCTTATGTTATCATAAATAATTCTTCCTTCCTCAACAGCAGATACTATTGTGGCAAAATTATCATCCATTAAAACCATTGATGCGGCTTCCTTAGTAACATCTGTTCCTGATATGCCCATAGCAACACCTATATCAGCTTCTTTTATTGCAGGAGCATCATTAACACCATCACCAGTCATTGCAACTATGTTATTATTCTTTTTAAAAGCTCTCACTATTCTTAACTTATGATTTGGAGATACCCTTGCAAATACCCTTAATTTATCTACTTTCTTTACTAACTCTTCATCAGACATTTTTTCTAATTCATCACCTGTAATAGCTTGATCATCTGTAGTACAAATATTAATGCTCTTTGCAATTGCTAAGGCAGTATTTTTATGGTCTCCTGTTATCATTACAGGCTTAATTCCTGCCATTTTACACTTTAATACTGCATCTTTAACTTCTATTCTAGGAGGATCCATACTACCTGCAACTCCCAAGAATATTAAATTATCTTCAACAGAATCATTTTTAACTACATGCTCCTCTTTATAGGCAGCTGCTATACATCTTAACGCTCTATTAGACATAGATTCAATATAATTATAAATTTGCTTTTTCTTTTGAGCTGTAAGCGGCTTTATTTTGCCATTTTCTAATACAGAATTACATCTCTCTAATACTCTTTCTGGAGCCCCCTTCATATAACAAGTTTCTTTACCATTTACATTCATTATTACAGTCATCATTTTTCTAGTAGAATCAAATGGTATTTCAAATGATCTGTTAGCTCTTGCAATAAAACTTTCTGCTTCTTTTGTTTCTTTAAAAAACACTTTAACTAAAGCTGTTTCTGTAGGATCTCCCATAACCGCTTTATCAATATCTTTAATATCATAATTATAATTTGTATCATTACAATATACAAAAGCTTCTTTTAGCTTTTCACAATCATATAACTTTTCTTTATCTAACTCATAAATTTTCCCATTTGTTAAAATTTCTTTTACTGTCATTTTATTTTGAGTTAAAGTCCCAGTTTTATCTGAACAAATTACTGAAGTACATCCTAGAGTTTCAACTGCTGGTAATTTTCTAATTAATGCATTTCTCTTAAGCATTCTACTTACACCTAATGCTAATGCAACAGTAACTATAGCAGCCAACCCTTCTGGTATTGCGGCAACAGCCAATGATACACCTAAAAGGAACATTTCAGTAATATTATTTCCCCTTAATATTCCAAGAACAGTAACAATTATACATACTATAACACAAACTACAACTAATATCTTACCCAAGGAATCTAATCTTTCTCTTAAAGGAGACTTTTCTTCTTCTATGTTATCTAAAAGATTGGCTATCTTTCCCATTTCAGTTTTCATACCTACGGAATCAACCATTAGCAATCCTCTACCCTTTAAAACTATTGTACCCATGTATCCTTCATTTTTTCCTTTGTTTGTATCTTTAGATATACCTACAGATTCTCCTGTTAATAATGATTCATCTACTACCATATTTGCAGCATCAATAAATGTTCCATCTGCCGGAATTCTATCCCCAGCTTCTAATATTACAACATCACCTATTGTTAATTCTCTTGAATTTATTACCTTAATATTTCCATCCCTTATAGCCTTACAAGTGGGTGCTGCCATCTCCTGTAATGCTTCTAGTGATTTTTCAGTTCTAAATTCTTGTACAAAGCCTAATATTGCATTTACAATTACTATAATAAGTATCGTTATTGCATCTGCCTTGTCCCCAATAAATCCTGATATAATAGTGGCTCCTATCAATACCCATACTAAAAAATCATTGAATTGAGCTAAGAAAATCAAAATCGGTGACTTCTTCTTTTTATGTTTAAGTTCATTTAAACCATAGGTTTTAATTCTTTTTTCTGCTTCTCTACTACTTAATCCCCTAGTAAATTCTTTTTCCTGTATCACTCTTTCTCCTCCTCATCAAGAACTCTTGTATATATATATTAATGTTTATGTAATACTATGAATAATTAAGTTAAATTTCTATTCATTATACTTTACATTTTTATTTACAAATCTCAGTTAGAAATATAGAATAGTAATATGCGAAAATATGTATAAAGCTATTAAGATAGTAAATTTTTTGAATAGCATTTTGCTAGTTTAAAAAGTTAAAAGTTATCTTTGATAACATAAAAATTTAATTGCTTTATTTATTTAAATATACTAAGGAGGGCATATTACATGAAAGATATAATTTATGTAACTGGTCATAAAAATCCAGACTCAGACTCAATATGTGCAGCTTATGCATATTCTGAATTTAAAAACAAGATTGGTGAAACTAAAACTGTTGCTTGCAGACTTGGTGATGTAAATCAAGAAACTCAATTTATATTAGATTATTTTGATGCTGAAGCACCAAAATTCTTAAACACAGTTAAGCTTAAAGTGGAAGACTTACAATTTGACAATATAAGTCCTATTTCTCCTGACATCTCATTAAAAACAGCTTGGACAATTATGAGAGATAAAAATATAAAAACTTTACCTGTAGCTGATGAAAATAACCACTTATTAGGGGTACTATCTGTAGCTAATTTAACTTCTTGCTATATGGATATCTGGGATAACAGAATATTAGCAAAAAGTAATACAACTTTAGATAACATAATTGATACTTTATCTGCTAAAGTTTGTTATGTAAATGAAGATATAAAATTCTTCCCTGGTAAAATAGCAGTTACAGCTATGCAACCTGATACTATGACTGAACACATAGAAGAAGGTGACATTGCTATTGTTGGTGACAGAGAAGAAGCTCAAGCTGCATTAATCAACCTTAATGTTTCATTAATGATAGTTACTGGTGGATATGCTCCATCTGAAAAAATAATAAGCTTAGCTAAAGAGCATGGTGTTACTGTAATAGTTACTCAACATGATTCATTTACAGCTTCAAGACTTATTGTTCAAAGTATCCCTGTTGGATATGTAATGGTTAAAGAAAATATAGTTTCTTTCACAACTGATGATTTAGTTGATGACATAAAAGGAGTTATGGCTGAAACTAGATTTAGAAGCTATCCTGTTTTAGATCAAAATGGTAGAGTTGTTGGTACTGTTTCTAGATACCACTTAATTTCTAACCACAAGAAAAAAGTTATCCAAGTTGACCATAATGAAAGAGGTCAATCTGTTGATGGATTAGAAGATGCTGAAGTAGTAGAAATCATCGACCACCACAGAGTTGCTGATATTCAAACTAATAATCCAATTTACTTCAGAAACGAACCAGTTGGAAGTACTTCAACAATAGTTGCTAAATGCTTCTTTGAAAATGGTATTAGACCATCAAGAAAAGCTGCAGGACTTCTTTGTGGAGCAATAATCTCTGATACATTATTATTCAGAAGCCCAACTTGCACTCCACAAGATAAGTATATCTGCAAAAAACTTGCTGAAATTGCTGGTATAAACATAGAAGAATTTGCAAAAAAAATGTTTAAAGCAGGTACTTCATTAAAAGGTAAAACTGTTGAGCAAATCTTCAATACTGATTTCAAACCATTTACTATTGAAGGTACTAAAGTAGGTATTTCTCAAGTTAATACAATGGATATTGAAGGATTTATGCCTTTAAAAGAAGAAATGTTAAATTATATGGATCAAAAGGCTAAAGAAGCTGGATTAGAAATGGTTATGTTATTATTAACTGATATATTAAATGAAGGTTCTGAAATATTAGTTACAGGTGCTAAACCTGAAATAGTTGAAAAAGCATTTAAAATTACTTTAAAAGATAAAGGTGCATTCCTTCCTGGAATTCTTTCTAGAAAGAAACAAGTTGTACCTCCAATAACTAATGCTATAACATCTTAATATAAAAAATGAGTGTATCTCCATGATACACTCATTTTTGATTACTACTCATTATCAATTACAATACCAAGTTTAGTAGAAATTATGGTATTCAGCTTATTTATTGAAAATGTTAATGTCATTATTTGCTTTTCTAATCGTATTAGTAAATATGCACTAATAGCTACTGGAAAACCAACATTAGCAATTAAATTAATAAGTTCATTTATTTCCATAAATTTACCCCCTAAAATAATTATTACACTTAATATATATCCAGTAACTATCATTTTTTTATAAAACAATTTTATAATTTTCCTTCTAAAAGTTCATTATATCTCTTCATAATTTTTCTTAAAATTTCATTGTTAACATTAAATTTTATATCATCAACTTGAGATATTGGTAATATAGCAACTGAAGTTCCTGAAATAAATAATGAATCTAGTTCTCTTATTTCTGTAGCCTTTATTTCTTTTTCCTCTACTTCTATCCCTAATGATTCTGCTATTTTAAATATTTTATCTCTTGTAATTCCTCTAAGTACTGCTTCACCCTTAGCTGTTATAAGTTTTTTATCCTTTATTCCAAAAAAGTTTGATTTACTTCCCTCTGTAATAAAACCATTTCTATCTACTAAAAGTGCTTCATGAGCATTAGCTTCCTTCATTTTTTCTGCAATTTTCGCTCTAAATTCTGTACTAACTATCTTTAAATTAGGATTTTCTCTTTCCCCATAATAAAGAATAACTTTTACTCCTTTTTCATAGTATTCCTCAGCAGGATACGAATGCATTATATAATATATTTTTAAATTACCATTACTTATATTATATGTAATCTTTATATTACCAATAGCATTATCATTCTTTTTAATAACTTTAGCTATTAAAGTTTCTATATCCTCTTCACTATATGGAAATTCTTTATTTATAAGCTTAAATGATTTTTGCATTCTAGCTAAGTGTTCCTTTAAAAATACTGGCTTTCCATTAACAACTCTTAAGACCTCATATATTATCTTTTCCTTATAATCTTCATCAGTAAAATCATTAATAGAATATATTATTCCATTATTTAAGTAAAATTTATTTATCGCTTCCATTAACATTACACTTCCTTTGAAGATTATTTATTTCCATCTTAAAATTTCTATTTCATGTTTCTTTTTATAATTAATTAAATATGGATTTCCAACAAGATCTAATAATGGTTTGTCTGATAATGAATCTGAGAACATATATGAATTTTTAAAATCTACTTTTATATTTTTTTCTTTTAAAACCTCATTTAATCTTCTAACTTTTTCTTCACCTTTACAGTTCTTTCCATCCATTTTTCTTATGAATTTTCCACCTTCAAATGCAAACTTAGTTCCAATTATTAAATCTACTTCTTTTATTGCATAAAATTCTTTAACATAGAACTCTGGTGATGCTGATATAAGTATTACCATATATCCTGCTTTTTTTAATTTCTTTATCATATCTACTGCATCTTTATAAAGTATTTTACTTATTCTTTCATCATAAAATGATTTAGTAAGCTTAGCTAACTCTGCTTCATCTATGTTTTCTATAAACTTTAAAAAACACTCTTTAACTCTTCTTTCATCATAAACCTTAATGCCATACATTGCTCCTGAATATAAAGCTCTTGGTAAGAATTTTATGTTTTTTATATCCTTAGATACAATATATTTAAAAAATTCCATTAAAGTCTCTTTTCTTGTTATTGTATAATCTATATCAAATATCGCTAATTTTTCCACGTATTTTCCTCCAGCTTAACTTACTAGAGGCTGAGCATTCTATATGCTTCAGCCCCTTTTATTTATTTTAACTTATTAACAAACTTATTAATTCTTTCTAGCCCTTTTTCAATTAATTCCATTGAAGTTGCATAAGATACTCTTACATAGTTGTCTAATCCAAAAGCTTTTCCTGGAATAACTGCTACTTTTTCATGTTCTAATAACTTAGCGGAAAAATCCATTGAATCAGTAATTTTTTCTCCATTAATTTCTTTTCCTAAACATTTATCAATATTTATCATAATATAAAATGCACCTTGTGGTTTAATTATGCTTAAATTATTCATTTCTTCTAAAGTCTTAACCATATAATTTCTTCTTCTTTCGAATTCGGAAATCATTTCTTTAACCTTATCTTGGGGACCATTTAAAGCTTCAACTGCTGCATATTGAGTTATAGAACAAACATTAGAAGTCATATGGCTTTGAATATTAGTCATAAGTTTTGAAATCTTTTCTGTTGCACCACAATAACCTAATCTCCATCCTGTCATAGCATAAGATTTAGATAAACCATTAATAACAATAGTTCTTTCATATGCATCATCTGAAACACTGGCAATACTTACATGCTCTTCTCCATCATATATTAACTTCTCATACATTTCATCAGAAACTATTATAAGATTATACTTTTTCGCAAATTCAGCTATTTCCATTAATTCTTCCTTACTATAGATAGTTCCTGTTGGATTATTAGGCGTATTTAATATAATAGCTTTAGTCTTTTCAGTAACTGCCTTTTCTAAATTTTCTTTAGTAAACTTATAAGAAGATGTTTCATTACTTTCTACAAATACTGCTTTTCCATCTGCTAATCCTATAAGTTCTGGATAACTAACCCAATATGGATTTGGTACAATTACCTCATCTCCTGGATTTAATATAGCTAAAAATGCATTTGCAAGTGATTGTTTAGCCCCTGTAGATACTACTATTTGTGATGGGTTATATATTAAACCATTGTCATCCTTAAATTTCTTACATATAGCTTCTCTTAATGGAAGTATTCCATTTACATTTGTATATTTTGTATTACCATCTTCCATTGCCTTTATAGCAGCATTAATTATATTTTGTGGAGTATTAAAATCTGGTTCACCTGCTCCAAAACTAATTACATCAATTCCACTTTCTTTCATTTCTTTAGCTTTTGCTGTTATTGCTAAAGTTACTGACGCTTCGATTCTTTGTGCTTTTCTTGATAATTCCATTGATCTGCCCCCATTATCTCTTATTAAATTTAATAAACTTTTCTAAATAGTCTTCATTTAAACCACAACTACCTATAGATAAATTATCATAACCTAAGGCTTTACCATGATAATCACTTCCTCCAGTTACGCATAACTTATACTTTTTAGATAAATTAAAAAATTTATTTATATCTCCTTGTGAATGGCTTGGATGATATACCTCTATACCTTTAAGGCCAAAACATCTTAATTCCTTTAAAATATTTTCAACTTCAATTTTTCTATATATTTGGCCTGGATGAGCTAAAACAGCTACTCCACCAGACTTATTAATTACATCTATGCAATCTCTATAATTCAATCTAAATCCTTTAACATATCCCGGTTTTCCTTGAACTAAAAAATTTCTAAAAGCACTTTTATAGTTATCAAAGTAACCCTCTCTAACCATTGCATTCGCTACATGACTTCTTCCTACTGTTGCATCTATATCTATAGCTAAATCTTCCAATTCTAATTTAATATCATATTTTTTTAACTTAAATAATATCTCTTCTACTCTTTTTATTCTTTGAATATTTAATTCATTTACAACTTCTTGCAAGTGCTTATTATCAATATCCATAAAATATCCAAGTATATGCAATTCCATTTCTCTATATTCACTACTAAGCTCTATGCCTGGAATTATATTTATTTCTTCATAATTATTTTTAGTAATATACTGTGCTGCTATAGAATCATGATCTGTTATAGAAATGTATTTAATATTATCTTTTATTGCTGAATCAATTATTTCTTCTGGACTTTTTATTCCATCAGAATAATTTGAATGAATATGTAAATCCGCATACTTCATCTTATTCACCTTTTCTTTTCAAGTGAAATTTTCATTTATAACTTTTACTTAGTTTAAGTTACTTCTCAAATTGTTATTCTAACTTACAGTATAATATTAAAATTTAAAATAAATTTTAATATTATATTAAAAACCAAGCAATATTTCCCATAATAAAAATATATCACCTTACTTATGAAATGTAAATTGAAAACAACGAATTAAATTATCAATAATATTAATTAAATTATAAAAAAAGAGACCACACAAATCTTTTTGTGCAATCTCTCCAAATTATTACTCGTCAGCTAAAACGTTAGTATAGTATTCAGTTACTTTATCAAACTCAGCTTCTTCTGGAACTATAAGTTCTCCCTCTTCAGTTGATCTGAATAGATATACTGATTCATCTTCTGGATTTTGAGCTAATACATATTCATTTTCTTCAAATTCAAATGCATCAACTATTGGACAAGATATAACATTTCCGTTATCATCTTCTAAATCTACAACAAAGTGCTCATGTTCGTGTTCTCCACATCCACAGTTATCTCCACATCCGTGGCTATCATGATCATGTCCGCATCCGCAGCCTTCGCCGCATTTATTTAATTCATTTTCCATTTTATATTCCTCCTTAATAATAAGTTAACCAATATGAATTTAAAATAAATATAAAAATTTATTTTATTAATATTGCTTAACTTAACTAGTCTTTATAATTGTACCCTTATTCTTAGGAAAATAAAAGAAAAATATATTTTTTTTATAAAAATTTAAAAGCTTTTTGTAAAATATAAATAAAAAAAGAGGTTTTCACCTCTTTTTTTGTTAATTTATTACTATTCTTGATTAGCAAGTTTTCTGTAATTTTCCAATCTTTCCATTGCATCTGCTTGAGTCTTTTCAAATAAAGCTTCTGCTGCTTCTGGGAATGCCTTAGCTAATGAAGCATATCTAACTTCACCCATTAAGAATTCTCTAAAGTCACCCTTCGGTTCTTTTGAATCTAAAGTAAATGGGTTCTTAGTTCCTTTTAATGTTGGGTTATATCTATATAATGCCCAATATCCACAATCTACAGCTTTTTTAGCTTCTGCTTGTGAATTTGTCATTCCAGCTTTAATACCATGGTTAATACATGGAGCATAAGCTATTATTAATGATGGTCCATTATAAGCTTCTGCCTCTGCTATAGCTTTAAGAACTTGGTTTTTATCTGCACCCATACAAACTTGAGCAACATATACATAACCATAACTCATAGCCATCATACCTAAATCTTTCTTCTTAGTTCTCTTACCTGATGCAGCAAATTTAGCAATTGCAGCTGTTGGTGTAGCTTTAGAAGATTGTCCACCAGTATTTGAGTAAACTTCTGTATCAAATACTAATACATTTACGTTTTCTCCTGATGCAAGAACATGGTCAAGTCCACCGTATCCAATATCATATGCCCAACCATCTCCACCAAAGATCCATTGAGATCTCTTAACGAAGAACTCTTTGTCCTTTAAAATAGTCTTAGCTATTTCAGCATCACAATTTTCAAGTGCAGCAACTAAAGCATTTGCTCTTTCTCTAGTTCCAGCGCTTTCTTCTTTATTATCTAACCACTCTTTTAATACAGCCTTAGTTTCATCTGCTAAGTTACTTTCTAATGCAATTTTTACATTTTCAGCAACTCTATCTCTTATAGCTTGAACTCCTAAGAACATACCTAATCCATATTCAGCATTATCTTCAAATAATGAATTTGCCCAAGCTGGACCATGTCCATTATGATTAACTGTATATGGAGTTGCAGGAGCTGATCCTCCCCAAATTGAAGAACATCCTGTAGCATTAGCTACCATCATTCTATCACCAAATAATTGAGTAACAAGTTTAGCATATGGAGTTTCTCCACATCCAGCACAAGCACCTGAGAACTCAAGAAGTGGTTGTTCGAATTGACTACCTTTTAATGTATTCTTATTCATTGGGTTCTTCTTAGCAGATACTTCTGTTGTTGCATAATCCCAAGCCTCTATTTGATCATGTTGACTATCTTGTGGCTTCATTACTAAAGCTTTATTCTTAGCTGGACATACTTCAGCACAGTTTCCACATCCAGTACAATCAAGAGGTGTAACACCAATTGAGAACTTATATGGAGCTTCTGTCTTTAATGCCTTAGCATCAGTAGTCTTCATTGAATCAGGAGCTTTTTCAGCTTCTTCACCAGTCAATAAAAATGGTCTTATTGCTGCATGAGGACATACTACTGAACATTGATTACATTGAATACAGTTTTCTGGTATCCATTCTGGAACATTAATTGCAATTCCTCTTTTTTCATATGCAGCTGTACCAGCCATGAAAGTACCATCTTCCATACCATGTTTAACAAATGTTGAAACAGGTAATCCAAAACCTTCTTGTCTATTCATAGGTTCAACTATATCTTTAATAAATGCTGGAGCTTCTTTAGTAGTAGCTACTTCTGTATCTACTGCATTTGCCCATGCTGCTGGAACTTCTATTTTTACTATAGATTCAATACCAGCATCAATAGCAGTATTATTCATATTAACAACTTTTTCACCTTTTTTACCATATGATGTAACAACAGCTTGTTTTAAGTATGTTACTGCCTCATCAACAGGTATTATATTAGCAATCTTAAAGAATGCAGCTTGCATTATCATGTTAATTCTTCCACCAAGGCCAATTTCTTGAGCTATCTTAACAGCATTTAATGTATAGAATTCTATATTCTTTTCAGCTATAGTTCTCTTCATTTCTGCTGGTAATCTTTCATCTAATTCTTCTGGTGTCCAAATTGTATTTAATAAGAACTTACCGTTATTCTTTAATCCATCTAATACATTATATTTATAAACATATGATTGATTGTGACATGCTACAAAATCAGCTTTATCTATTAAATATGGTGATTTAATTGGCTTCTTACCAAATCTTAAGTGAGAAACTGTTATACCACCTGATTTTTTAGAATCATATGAGAAATATCCTTGAGCATACATATCAGTATGATCACCGATAATCTTAATAGCACTCTTATTAGCACCAACAGTACCATCTGAACCTAATCCCCAGAACTTACAAGCCTTAGTTCCTTCTGGTGTAGCATCTATATCTTCTACTGTTTCAAGTGATGTAAATGTTACGTCATCAACTATACTAATTGTAAATCCATTCTTAGGCTCGTCCTTAGATAAGTTAGCATAAACTGCAGCTATATCTGAAGGGTTTGGATCTTTTGAACCTAATCCATATCTACCACCAACTATAACTGGAGCATTTTCTTTGCCAGCAAATGCACTTACTACGTCTAAGTATAATGGTTCACCAATTGATCCTGGTTCCTTAGTTCTATCTAAAACTGCAATCTTTTTAACTGTATCTGGAATTGCAGCTAATAATTTTTCTACTGAGAATGGTCTATAAAGTCTAACCTTTACAACACCAACCTTTTCACCCCTAGCATTTAAGTAATCTACAGTTTCTTCAGCAACGTCAGTTCCTGAACCCATTGCAATAATTACTCTATCAGCATCTGGTGCTCCATAATAATCAAAGCAGTGATATTCTCTTCCTGTTAATTTAGTTATTTCAGCCATATATCCTTCGACTATTTCTGGAATATCATCATAGAATCTGTTTACAGCTTCTCTTGTTTGGAAGTATATATCAGGGTTTTGAGCTGTTCCTCTAGTTACTGGATGATCCGGATTTAAAGCAGATTGTCTAAATTCTTTTACTGCATCCCAATCAACTAATTTAGCTAACTCATCATATTCTAAAACTTCAATTTTTTGAATTTCATGAGATGTTCTAAATCCATCAAAGAAGTTCATAAATGGAATTCTAGTTTTAATTGCAGTTAAATGAGCCACTGCAGATAAGTCCATAACTTCTTGAACTGAACCTTCAGCAAGCATAGCAAAACCAGTTTGTCTAGCTGCCATAACATCCTGGTGATCTCCAAATATATTTAATGAAGATGTTGCTAGTGCTCTAGCAGATACATGTATAACCCCTGGAAGTCTTTCTCCAGCTATTTTATACATATTAGGAATCATTAATAATAAACCTTGTGAAGCTGTATATGTAGTTGTATAAGCTCCAGCTTGTAATGCTCCATGAACAGCCCCTGCTGCTCCTCCCTCTGATTGCATTTCCATAACCTTTACTGGTTGTCCAAAAATATTTTTTCTACCTTGTGCAACCCATTCATCAACATGCTCTGCCATTGGTGATGATGGAGTTATTGGATAAATAGCAGTTACTTCTGTAAACGCATATGACACGTGTGCAGCAGCAGTGTTACCATCCATAGTCTTCATTTTTCTCATCTTCTCTACCTCGCTTCCCTTTTTTTTAATTTAAGCATATAAAGAATATGGTATATATCGAAATAAACTATATTTAATTTCAATAATATACCACTGTTGCTTACATAAACTTTATATTTTTTTATTTAGTAGATATGATCTAACTTTAAACTATATGTCTAAAGTCAATAATTTTCCTAACTCTTTAGCTTTTATTAGATCATCCTTTTCTACAGAATCTCTAACTGTTAATTTTCCTAAAACATTAAATCCATAGTCTTCCATATAATTTTCCCATTTATCAATAAACTTGGTGTGACGCCATCCGCATGATCCAAATAGTACTAAAGGTTTATTTCTAATCTCTAATTCCTTTAAACTATTAATAAAAGGTTTCATATCTATTTCTTCTATATCATCGTTTATCATTGCTGGGCTTCCAAAAGCTACTGCATCTGCTTCTAAAACATCTTCAGTAGATGCATCTGCCACATGCTTCGTTTCAACTTCTACATCTCCTATACTAGCTCCTTCACATATAGCATTTGCTATAATTTCGACATTTCCACCATTACTCCAATATATTATTGAAACTTTTTTCATTTTAGCACCTCTTCTACTTTCGTTTGGTCTATTATGTTAGATTTTCCATCAATTTCATTATATAACACTAGAATTTTTTTTCAAGTTATTTACATCTATATTTTAAAATTTATTTTTAATGAATACTTTTATATGCTGAATTATTTTTTCTTGATACTATTCATAATTACATTTATGATTGCATCAACACCATTCTTCATTTGGCTATTACTCATATTTTTTACAAAGTCATTTTTTCTTAATTGTAATTCTGAAAGTTTTTCCATCAAATTATGCTTTTCTATCATTTCATCTTCATCTAAAACTAATGAATATCCTTCTTTTGCAAAAGAATTAGCATTTAATATTTGATCTCCTCTACTACTTTTCTTAGATAACGGTATTAATAGTGTTGGTTTTTTTAACGCTAATAATTCAAATATTACATTTGCTCCAGCCCTAGAAATTATAAAGTCAGCATATTTAAGTAAATGTGGTAAATCTTCCTTAACATATTCAAATTGTTTATATCCCTCTAGTCCTTCTAATGCTTTATCTAAATTTCCTTTTCCACATATGTGAATCACGTTAAAGTTCTTTAATATTTCATTAATATGATATCTAACCTCATCATTTATATTCTTTGCACCTAAACTACCACCTATAACTAGAATTACCTCTTTATCCTGCTTAAAGTTGCAAATTTCTTTTCCTCTTATTCTACTTCCTTTTAATATCTCTTCCCTTATTGGAGTACCTGTTAATTCACCTTTACCATCTTTTATATAATTTAAACTTTCTCTAAAAGTTACACATAATTTATCACAAAATGGAGCAGATAATTTATTTGCAAGTCCTGGTGTTAAATCTGACTCATGAGATACTACCGGTATCTTTTTCATTGATGCAGCTATAACTACTGGTACAGCAACAAATCCACCCTTTGAGAAAATAACATCTGGTTTTTCTTTTGATAAAATTTTACTTGCTTGAAGAACCCCCTTCATAACCTTAAATGGGTCAGAAAAATTTTTCATATCAAAATATCTTCTTAATTTTCCTGATGAAATTGAATAATAAGGTATACCTGCATCACCTATAATTTCTTTTTCAATTCCCTCATAACTCCCTATATACTTTATTTCAAAGTCTTTCTCCTTTAACTTTGGAACTAAAGCTAAATTTGGAGTTACATGCCCTGCTGTTCCCCCACCAGTCATTATAATCTTATACTTACTCATTAAAACACCTCATTGATTATTAATGTATCTATATTATTAATTGTATTTATTAAAATAATATAGTTTTACACAAATTTTTAATATTTGCCTTGAAGACTTTTATTAAGATTTTAACCAAATTTCAACTCTTAATTCTAAGGTCTATTAGATATTTACCAAATTTAAGCTGTAAATAGTTAACCATCCCTATATATTCTACCACTAACCCAGTATTTTTCCACCTTTTCCTCTAATTAAATATAATACAAACTATCTAATTGGATAAGCTATTAACATAAAGATATAAGGAGGTGAATTTAAATGGCACAAAACTTAGTACCAGATGCTAAAGATAAATTAGCTAAATTCAAGAACCAAGTTTCTAGTGAAATGGGAGTTCCTTTCACAGATTACAACGGTGACTTAACTTCTAAACAATGCGGTAGCGTTGGTGGAGAAATGGTTAAACGTATGGTTGAACAATACGAAAACGGATTAAAATAATAAACAATAAATAATAAAATAAATAATAGGATGCTTATAAGCATCCTATTATTTATTTTATAAACTATATATAATGTATCTCTACTCCTGAAAGTCTAACATCTCCAGTTAATATTAAAGTATTAGTATATACCTTATCCCCATACTTTTTATTTTCAATTCCACCTAAAAACACATTAGTTCTATTTTCAACATTCCAACTCCTTGGAATATATATTTCTAATCCAGAAAAAGATACATCTAATCTAAGAAGCGCTGTATCTTCTGCCATTATTGCATTATCAAAATATATCTCAAGACCTGAATACTTGCAACTAATATCAGCACTTACAAATTTATCAGTATTTATATATTTTGTCCCCCCTGAAAAAGCTGAAGAAATTTTTATATTAGCTTCATCTTCAATATTTATATTTTCACCTTCTTCAACCCTCCAATATGACTTTTTTTCATAAAATTTAGTTTTCTTAGGAAAAATCATTGATAGACCAATACTTCCAAAAAGAGCTGCAATTAAAACTGTCCATGGAGTAAGTGAAGTTATTCCAAGCTGTTTATCATATATTATACAAAGAAAAGCTATTGGAAATAATATTCCTGCATAATTTAATCTAAATAAACTATTTATAATAATTACACATAAAATTACTGAAAAACCTAAACTAAATGGATTAACACCAGATAAAAATCCCATCTTTCCTACTATTAAACCAATTGCACCTAAAACAAATAATATACCCCAAAATATATTTCTTTTTTTCATATTATCGCCTCTTTTCTGATAATTTTAATTTTAAAACCTTATAATAGGATCTAGATACATATACCTTCTTATGTGTGTTTTTAAACTCTACTAAACTGGAAGATGTTATATTACGAGTTATTGAATAAATATGATTAATATTTAAAATTGTAGATTTAGATACTCTAACAAAACTCCTTGGTAAAATCTCTTCTAATTCATAAAGCCTATACTTAACCTGATACACTTCATTTAATGTATGTGCATAAATTAAACTTTCTTCTGTTTCAAAAAATAATACATCATCTATACATATATAATATTCTGTATTATCTTTATAAAATATCATTTCTTTTTTCTCCGCTATTAACTCCGAAATTACCCTTTGAATTTTTGTTATTTCTTCACTTAATTCACTACATTTAATAATAACTTCATTTTCCTCTATTTCATTCTCTAACTCTATTCGTATTTTCATCTTCACTCTGTCCTCCATACCAAAATTATATTCTAACTATTTTTTCATGTAAACGGACTTTAAGTAAGAGGTCAATTTTTTATCCTAAGAGGTTAATTTTTTTAACTAATATAAAAGGAAACATCTCTGCCTCCCTCTACTAAAAAGAAATTATTTTGAAATTCTATAATTACTTATAACTAACTGAACCTTTTTATTTCCATTAAACTCATTAATATCTGGCATACAAATTATATCTAAATAAAGATTATTAGATGCACCACTAAATACTTTATTATACTCATCTTCACCTAATTCTAACTTTATACTCTCCTCAAATCCTTCTATATCACCAAAATATATTCCTTCTATATATAATCTACCATCTGTTAATTTTAATTTAAGAACATTTCTATTTTTACCTAATATTCTTGCTTCAACTACCTTTAACTTTTTCATTCCAAAAGTAGGCTTAGGATTTGCTTTTCCATAAGGTTCTAATAATGATATTTGATCTATTAGTTCATAATTTATTTGACTTAATGATAACCCCATATCAATTGAAACCTTAGGAATTATATCCTCATCAGTTAACGTTGTAACATTATTTAATCTATTTCTAAATTCATCTATGTTCTCATTTGGTATAGACATTCCTGCTGCCATTGGATGACCGCCAAACTTACCTAATAAGTCTTTGCACTTAAGTAATTCTTCAAACATATTATATTCTTCAATAGATCTTCCTGAACCTTTAGCTCCATCATGTGCTTTTGTTAAAATAATTGTAGGAAGATTATATTTTTCTCTTACTCTACCCGCAATTATCCCTGCAATACTTTCATGAACATCTTCTAAATATACAACCAATACTTTATCTTTAGTCATATTATTTTTTTCTATTATTTCAATAGCTTCTTCTAAACCTTCTTTAGTTAACTCTTGTCTTTCTTTATTTAAATCATTAAGCTTTTCTGCTAACTCTTTAGCTTCTATTTCATTATCACTTAAAAGCATTTTCAATGCCCATTCTGCTTGCTCAAGCCTACCAGATGCATTTATACTTGGTCCTATAACAAACCCTAAAGAATAAACAGTTATTTCTTTATCTTCTAAACCAGTTTCTTTAAATAAAGCTCTAAGCCCTATATTACTAGTGTTATTTATCCTCTTTAATCCTTCTTTAACTATTATTCTATTTTCAGAAATTAAATCAACAACATCACATACAGTAGCTATGGCTACATATTGTAGCAAATCATAAAGTTCTTCCTTATCAATATTAAACTCTTTATAAAGGCACTCTATAAATTTATAGGCTACTCCAGCACCACAAATCTTATCAAATTTATAATTACAATTTTCTTGCTTAGGATTTATTACGAAATCAGCATCTGGAACTACATATTTTCTTTCTTCATTTTCTTCAATAAAAGGTACATCATGATGATCAGTAATAATCACCTTTATCCCTAGCTCTTTTGCTAACTTAACTTGATCTATAGCTGCTATTCCGTTATCACATGTTATTATTATGTCAACTTTATCCTCACTAGCTTTTCTTATTATACTTTCATTTATCCCATACCCTTCTTTAATTCTATCTGGAATATGAAAGTTAACATCTCCACCACACCTTTTTATAGCGGTATACAATATATAAGTACTTATTACACCATCAACGTCATAATCTCCTACTATTAGTATTTTTTCACCATTTAAAATACTATTTTTCATTAATTCAACTGCACCGCTCATACCTAGCATATCTAATCCATTATATAAATTATTAATTGATGAATTTAAGAATTCCTTTGCAATATCTAAATTATATATTCCTCTATTAACTAATAGTTTTGCTACTACTTCACTAACACCTAAATCCTGCGCTAATTTCACTGTATTAAATTTAACATTTCTAACCATCCATTTTTCCAAAAAACCACCCCGCTTATTTAGTGATAAGTGACAAGTTTAAAGTTTCAAGTTAATGAATAAAGTCAGCTATCGCTGACTTTACTAAAAATTATATTGAATAAACTCCATAGGGAGTTTCCTCCTTAACTTATCACTTAATACTCTTCTAACTATTAAAAAGCATTCCTTCTTTAATTTGCTCTACCTTTTCTGGTGCTACATGATTTAATATTTCAAATGCAAATGGTATTGCAGCTGCTGGTCCTCTTCCTGTAATAATGTTTCCATCAACAACTACAAGTTCTTCTTTATAATTGCATCCTACTAATTGATCTTCAAAACCAGGATAACATGTTGCATTTTTACCATTAACTATTCCAATCTTCCCAAAAGTTATTGGGCCTGCACATATAGCAGCTACAATCTTACCTTCATCATAAAATTTCTTTACAAGTTCATTAACTTTTTCATCATCTCTTAAGTTTACTGCACCTGGCATTCCACCTGGTAATACAACAGCATCATAATCATAAACTTCTTCATTTAAAACTTTATCAGCTTTTATTGTTATTGAATGAGATGTAGTTACTTCTAAACTCTTTGTTCCAATAGTATTACAAGTAACACCTGCTCTTCTTAAAATATCAACTGTTGTTAATGCTTCAATAGTTTCAAAACCTTCTGCTAATAAAACTGCAACCTTCACTTTTATACACCCCTTAAATTTAATTTATAGTTAAGAGTTAATAATTACGAATTACAGATAAAACTCCTCTACTAATTACTAACTCAAACTCTCTAACTATATTGAACTTCTATTATTTCATCATCTAAATTAATAACCATAACATTAGTTCCTCTTCCAGCTCTGTTTTGAATTCTAATGTCCTTTATATTTACTAATTTTTTTTCTTTATTCTTCGTTACTAAAGTAATATCTTTATCTCTATTGTCATCTATAGCTATTTCATCTTTATTATTTATTCCTGAAAGTATACTTCCTGAAATTGCTTCATCATCTTCTTTTAAGCTTATTCCAGTAACCCCGGAAGCAATTCTTCCCATAGCATTTACACTTTCACTTAAAAATCTAATTGCCATACCCTTCTTAGTTACAATTACTATTTCTCCATCATTCTCTTCTATACATACAGAAATTACTTCATCATTCTCATATTTAAATTTATATGCCTGACATAAAGAATAGTTTATATCATACTCTTTAAGTGAAGTCTTCTTTATCATACCCTTTTTAGTAAAGAAGTAAACCATATTTTTTTCATTAAAACTCTTTACTGAATATATATCAATTATCTTTTCTTTTTTAGAATATCCATCAATTATATTTTCTAAGGCAATTTCTTCTTTAACAACATTAGAAATTAAGAATGATGGCACTTTATACATATTTCCTTTGTCAGTAAATAATAATAATGTGCTTAAAGAATCTGTATTAACCTTTAGTCTATCACTAGACTTTGCTTTTGCAAATCCCTTTAACGTACCTTTTGCAGTTACTCCAACACTAAATGTCATAAACTTGAATTCATCTACGTATTTTATACTTATAATTTCATCACTTTCAATTAAATTAAATAATTGAGTTCCTAAAATATTTCTTGGTGTATCTTCTATCTTAGGTAATTCTAAACTAAACTTTAATCCTAATTTAGTTTTTACTTCTAAGAATTGTTTTTCTTCTTCACTGTCTATTAAAATTATGTTTAATACATATTCATTGTCTTTTAATTTTAGTGCTTGAATTTTACTATAACTAGTTTGGAATTTATCTAAAGTGCTCTTCTTTATTATAGCCCTATTAGTTATAAATTGAACACTTTTACTTCCGTCTAATATTCCAACTGAGAATGCTTCTACAATACTTTCATCATCTAAATTTAAAGTCTTAATTATTGAATCTACTCTTTCTCCTTTTTCTTTCCACTTACCTTCTGGAATATTTATACCTTTAACTTGATACATATTTCCTTTATCAGTAAATAAAAGAATGTTTTCTGTAGTATTAGATTTAAATAAGAACTTTAATTCATCACCTTCTCTATATTCTATATCTTCCGCTTTAGCATTTGATCTTTGATAAGTTTTTACTGGAATTCTCTTAATAAATCCATCTTTAGATAAAGTAATCATTACATCTTCGACTACAATAAGTTCTTCTAAATCAATCTTAGCCTCACTATCATCCTCTACTATCATAGTTCTTCTTGGATTCCTAAATCTATCAGTTATCTCTTTTAATTCAGCTTTTATAACTTTTAAAAGCTCATTTTCATGTGCTAATATTTTTCTTAATCTCTTTATAATTTTTTCAAGCTCTGCATACTCTTTTTGGAATACCTTTATTTCAAGTCCTGTTAATCTATAAAGCATAAGCTCTAATATTGCCTCTGCTTGAATTTCTGTAAATCCAAACTTTTCAACTAAATTTATACCTGCATCTTTTTTAGATTTTGACTCTCTAATAGTTTTAATAATTTCATCTAAAACATCAATTGCTTTAATAAACCCTTCAACTATATGGAATCTTTTTTCTGCCATCGCAAGTTCTTTTATAGTTCTCTTTGTAACTATATCTTTTTGATGGTTAACATAATGCATTATTATAGTCTTTAATCCCATAGTTTGTGGCTTACCATTTGCAAGTGCTACCATATTAAAACTTATATTACATTGTAAATCTGTTTTCTTAAATAAGTACTTTAATATTTTATCTGCAGTATTATAATCTGCTGCCTTTTTAAGTTCAACAACAGCTCTAATACCACTTCTATCTGATTCATCTCTAATATCAGTAATTGCTTCTAAAGCTTTTTGATGTCTCTTATCACCAGTCATTTCTGATATTGTTTGAAGTATTTTTGATTTATTTCTTCTATAAGGGAATTCAGTAATTACTATTCCATATCTACCATTCTCAAGTTTTTCTATATTAGTTTTTGCTCTTAAAGTAACCTTTCCTTCTCCTGTTTCATAAGCAGACAATAAAGAATTTTTACCTATAAGAACACCACCTGTAGGTAAATCTGGTGCCTTAATATACTCCATAAGTTCTTTAGTTGTTACTTCTGGATTATCTATATAAGCAAGTACTCCATCAGTAACTTCTCCTAAATTATGAGGTGGTATATTAGTTGCAAGCCCAACAGCTATACCAAATGTTCCATTTACTAAAAGATTTGGATATCTCGCTGGCAATACCTTAGGTTCCATTTCACTATCTGAATAGTTTGGAACCATATCAACTGTGTCCTTATCTATATCTCTAAGCATTTCCATAGCCATTTTAGATAATCTAGCTTCTGTATAACGCATGGCAGCTGCTCCATCGCCATCCATAGATCCAAAGTTACCATGCCCATCAAATAAAGGCTCCCTAGTTGAAAAATCTTGTGCCATAAGTACCATTGCATCATAAACTGATGAATCACCATGTGGGTGGAATTTACCAAGTACATCCCCAACTATTCTTGCACTTTTATAATAAGGTCTATCAGGAAAAGCCTTTAAAAGATATGCTCCATAAAGTATTCTTCTATGAACTGGTTTTAATCCATCTCTTACATCTGGAAGAGCTCTATCCTTTGCAACCTCAACAGCATATGGAAGATAGTTATCCGGCATAGCCTCTTCAAGAGGTATTCTTAATATATTATTATCTCTTGGAATGTCATGTACCTTCTTAGCCATAATTTAACTCCTTTCTATTCCTAAAACTCTGCATACTTATACATATAATTTTTTCTTGGCTCAACAACATCACCCATTAAAAGTGATACCATTTTTTCTGCCTTAGCTGCATCCTCAATAGTAACTTGGAAAAGAGTTCTAGTTTCTGGATTTAAAGTAGTATCCCAAAGCTGGTCTGGATTCATTTCTCCAAGACCTTTGTATCTTTGAATCAAAGCTCCTTTTCCTATTTCCTTTTTAACCTTTTCTAATTCTTCATCACTATATGCATATTTTGATACTTCCTTACCTTTTACAACTTTATAAACTTTGTATAAAGGTGGTTGTGCTAAATAAAGATGACCATTTGCAATAAGTGGTCTCATATATCTATAAATATAAGTCATCCATAAAGTTCTAAATAGCGATAGGTAATCCTTTGAAATTATCTCCAGATTTTCCCCCGCTCCACACCGTGCGTGCGACTTTCACCGCACACGGCGTTCCATCATATCTTTACTTTTCTATTATCCAATTCCTTATTACCGCATTTCTTTCGTAATGAATTTATTTTTTTAATCATCGCTTCAGTTAATTGAATGTTAGTCATAAGCTTCTCTTGAGTTTCAGGATGCGTACTGTGAATTAACTTATGTATTTCTGTTTTTAGAAATACAAGATTTTTATAATCATCCGTTCCACCCATAGCTCGTGACTTTTTGTGGTGAACTTCCATGTTTCCTATTTCCAGTGGTAGCTTGGTAACAAAGCAAAGTCCTAATTGTCCAGTGTATAATGATATCCGATTATCATTATATTCTATGGATTGATTTTTAACTGGATTATCTCTAAGATACCTTAACGTCCTCCAGTTTATACCAAGATTTTTATGAATTATCTCTCTACCAGTTATAGTATAGTTACATATATCTTGGTTGAAATTCATAGGAGCTTCATTTGTTATAGCTTGGATTGGAATCAAGGAGTAAATTGTTTCCTTCTTATTATTGGTAACCTTACAAGTATAGGTTCGTATTTTGTATCTACTATACTGTTTGAGGTTTTGTGTTCCATCCACATTTTTTGTTGTCTTCATTCTTAACCGTAGTTGATTATATTGTTTTCGTAAGACACTAAAAGCGATTTTTTTGAAGTCTGTATTAACTTCTGTTGCTATCTTATAATAATTGTGCTGCCCCATGACTACGGAGTTATACTTTATTACTCCTAATCTATTGGGATTAGCTCTTAAAATTTTAATTTCTTCTTTTAGTTTACTTTTAATTCTCTCTATTTGCTTATCTGCAATATGCGATGTGCAAACATATTTTTTCCCCTTAGGCTTTACTTTCAATTTAAATCCGAGGAATTCTGTATAATTTTTTCTCAAATTGGTAATTTTAGATTTATCAGGGCTTACTTCCAATTGGAGTCTTTCAGATAACCACTGTTTCGTTGCTATAAAGATTTTTTGTGCATGTTCATAGCTTGAGCAGAATATTTTGAAGTCGTCAGCATATCTGACAATAAACATCCTTTTAAGTTTGGAGGATTCCTTTAGTGCTCTGTATTTATTCGAATGGTCTAAGTAAACTTTTCCCGATTTATGTTTTCTCAATTTGCTATACGTGACTTTTGTCGGGAAGGTCTCCCATTGGCTACTAATCCACCAATCAAGTTCATTGAGAACTATGTTTGCGAGTAATGGTGACAGTATTCCGCCTTGTGGTGTACCTTTCTCAGGAACTCCAACGCCTTGAATTTCTGCTTTTAGCATTTTCTTTATAACACATATTAAGTTTTTATCTTGTATGCCCAGATTCCACATCTGTTTTATCAGTTTGGAGTGATTAACATTATCGAAGAATCCCTTAATATCAATATCCACTACGTAATGTAGTTTGGCTTTGTTCATTAACGTCATAGCCCTTGATATAGCATGACTTGTTGACCTATTAGGTCTGAAGCCGTAGCTATGTTGATAAAACTTAGCTTCGCATATTGGTTCAAGAACTTGTTTAATACATTGTTGAATAAGTCTGTCTTCGATTGTTGGGATTCCTAAAGGTCTTGTTTTACCGTTACCCTTTGGAATTTCCTTCCTTCTACCCATATGTGGTTCATAATTTTCCAATCTGAGTCTTACATATTTTATTATTTCCTCAACGCTGACTTTCGAAATATCTCGGATATCATGGTGATTTGTACCACCCGTTTTACTACCCTTATTTTTCCTAACATTTCTGTAAGCTAATATTATATTCTCTTCACTTACAATCAATGGCATCAGGTTTTTAAATTTTTTATTTGCTTTACTTTCAGCATAGAGTCTATCAAACATCTCTTGAGTTTGATAATACTCATTATTCCTAAGTGAGACTTTCTTTTTCATTTGTGTCTCTTCTTTAGAATGCGTCCTTAGTTGGCTATTACTCCTTACGTCGTTTTTCGCCTCTTTTAGTCTTACTCGAACCTAATCAATTCAGAATCGTTTCTCCAGCGTTTTAAGCTGGGATATAGTAAAAGTATTAATATGACTTGTGCCTATCCCTACGCAGCCTATTAGGGCTGTTTCAAACGGTACTGTGGCACTACTCTCATCAAGATTAAGAAATGTTATAGTAATATACCTTTCCATTTCAACATTTCATCGGAAGTAGCTCCTCCATGTTCCTGACTTTCCACGTTCCAACACTAAATATCCGTACATATACCTTTAGGTGCTTCCTTTAATCCTGTCTTGCATGATGTTGCCTGTAACAACATAAGGATTTTCATATCCACAATTTTTACTCTTCCTCACAAAACCACACAACTTAGGTGTGCACAACATTTCTGTTGCATCGGGCTTATAGGACCGTACATTCGGAAGTTCGTCAGTTATCTAACTCACGTCGATAACATTCTCACCATGGGCATTTTATGGACCCCCGACCTATCATACACTCGACCACCTCTGGTTCGCTGTTCCTCTATGCTATCTTAGATACCATGTTAGGGCGTACTCTCAGCCGACTTCACCGAGCTTCACACAGTTCATTATCTACTTAAATCCCTGCATGTCGGAGTATTAGGGGTGCATTTCAGGACGTTACTCCTTCATTCTACAACTCTTTTATGTGTTAGTTCTTCTAATTCATTGAATTAGCGGCTAATCTTTTCAATTAGCAACGTGTCGCACTATGGAATCCATCAACATCAGCATCACTCATTATTATAATTTTATCGTACTTTAAATCTTCTTCTTTATAATTATCTAAAGTTCCAGTTCCTATAGCTGTATTAAATATTTTAAGTTCTTCAGATGCTAGTACATTTTCAAGTTTTTGCTTTTCTGTATTCATTATTTTACCTTTTGAAGGCATTATAGTTTGGAATCTTCTATCTCTAGCTTGTTTTGCAGAACCTCCGGCAGAATCTCCCTCAACTACAATAAATTCATTTACAGTATTGTCTTTTAATGTACATACTGCAACCTTACCAGCAAGTGGCGCAGTTCCCTTACCTATCTTTTTCTTTTCAGCTTCATTTATCTTTTTAATTTTCTCTCTTCTTTGAGCTGCAGCAAGAGCATTATTTATAAGACTTGTTGCAACTTCTTTATTATCTTCTATCCATTCACAAAGCTTAGTATATGCTAAATCATTCATCATAGTATAAGCTTCTGAACTTCCTAATTTTGTCTTAGTTTGACCTTCAAATACAGCATTTGTAATCTTAATTCTAACTATAGCTGTCATACCTTCTCTTAAGTCATCGCCTTCAAACTCTTTATCCTTTTCCTTAACAAGTCCTAACTTCTTTGCCCATTCTTTAAAAGCTCTTGTCATACCAGTTTTAAATCCAGATTCATGAGTTCCAGCTTCTGTAGTAGGAATATTATTAACATAACTTGCAATATATTCAGTTGTAGAGTCTGTAAATTGCATACAAACTTCCCCATACATTGAAATGTTATTTATTGATCTTTCACCTTCAAAAAGAATTGGTGTAGGATGAATAGTAGTTTTACTTTCATTTAAGTAATCTATAAAGTCAAGTAAACCCCTTTCAGAATAATATTCCTTTTTAATTTCTTCATCTTTTCTTTTATCTATAAGTTCAAGGCGTATTCCTTTGTTTTGGAATGCAAGCTCTTGTAATCTTTCATCTATAATATCGAATTTAAAATCAGTTGTTGAAAAAATTTCCCCATCTGGTTTAAATGTAACTCTAGTTCCTGTGTCTTTCGCTTTTCCTATAATTTCTAATGCTGTAACTGCAGTTCCTGGCATATCTTTTTTAAGATCTTTATCGTAAGCATATTCAAACCTTTGTCTGTATATATTTCCATTTTGATGTACTTCGACCTCAAGCCATTTAGAAAGTGCATTAACTACTGCTGCTCCAACTCCATGAAGCCCTCCTGATGTTTTATAGTTTTTATTATCAAACTTACCGCCAGTATGTAATTCGGTAAATACCATTTCCACCCCTGATTTCTTCTTAACAGGATGGATACCTGTTGGTATTCCTCTACCATTATCTATAACAGTTACACTCTTATCTTTATTTATAATAATTGTGGCTTTATCTCCGAAACCATTAGATATTTCATCTATTGAGTTATCTAATATCTCCCATATACAATGATGTAATCCCTTTGTTCCTGTAGACCCTATATACATACCTGGTCTAACTCTAACTGGTTCAAGTTTCTCTAAAGATGTCAAATCCGTTACATCATATTTACTATTAACTTCATTATTCATATAAACCTCCAAAATTATAACCTATTCACATTTAAGTAATAATTTAGATATAATTATACAATTTCATAATATCAAAATCAAACTAATGTTCTTTATTAACGTTTTTAATTCTATCATACTTCTGTGTTTATTTAAAAGCATGTTTAAAAAATCCCTTGAAGTTGCTATATTTTTACGGTATTTAATTATAATCCATTTTTATATTATTAGTAACTACTTTAATAATTTTTTCTTCTTTAATTTCTAAATATTTACTCCATATTTTTTCATTTTTAATAAGCATAACTTATTTATATCTTATCCTCATTATTTAAATTTACAAGTTATTTTACTTACATCTCTTCACTTTATTGGATATTTTAAGTGTATATTGGTAAACTTAAATTTCTAATTTTTTATAATACAATTAAAATAAAAAATCAAATTACCTTATAATTATTTAAACTATAAAGCAATTTGATTTTTATAATAATCCCTAATTTTCTAAGCTATTAACTCTAATTAACTATACTATACCTTGTGCCATCATAGCATCAGCAACTTTCTTAAATCCAGCTATATTAGCTCCCATTAAGATATTTCCTTCTTCACCATATTCCTTTGCAGCAGCTGCTGAATTATTATAAATATTAATCATAATATTTTTAAGCTTAGCATCTACTTCTTCAAAACTCCAAGACATTCTCATACTATTTTGAGACATTTCTAAAGCTGAACAAGCAACCCCACCTGCATTTGCAGCCTTAGCTGGTCCAAATAATACTCCATTGCTTTGGAACACTTCAATAGCCTCTAATGTACTTGGCATATTAGCTCCTTCAGCCACTACCTTAGTTCCATTTTCAACTAAAATCTTAGCTGATTTTTCATCTATTTCACCTTGAGTTGCACATGGAAGCGCTACATCACATTTTATAGTCCAGATATCTCTACAACCTTCAAAATATTTAGCAGAAGGAACATACTCTAAATATTCTTTGATTCTTCCTCTCTTAACTTCCTTAATTTCCTTTACTACCTCAAGATTAACCCCATTTTCATCATATATATATCCATTTGAATCACTTAACGCAATAACCTTAGCTCCTAATTGAGTTGCTTTTTGAGTTGCATATATAGCAACATTTCCAGAACCTGAAATTACAACTTTCTTTCCAGCTAATGAAAGATTATTATCTTTCATCATTTCTTCAGTAAAATAAACTAATCCATATCCTGTTGCTTCAGTTCTTGTTAAACTTCCACCATAAGCTAATCCTTTTCCTGTTAAAACACCTTGGTCATTAGCATTTCTTATTTTTTTATAGTATCCATACATATATCCAATTTCTCTACCACCAACACCAATATCTCCTGCTGGTACGTCTGTGTCTAACCCTATATGCTTACATAATTCAGCCATAAAACTTTGACAGAATCTCATTACTTCTCTATCTGATTTTCCTTTTGGATCAAAATCTGAACCACCTTTTCCCCCACCAATAGGTAGTCCTGTTAATGAATTCTTAAATATTTGCTCGAATCCTAAAAATTTAATTATGCTTGAATTAACTGTTGGATGGAATCTTAATCCACCTTTATAAGGACCTATAGCACTGTTAAATTGAATTCTATATCCTCTATTAACTTGTACTTTTCCTTCATCATCTATCCAAGGAACTCTAAACATAATTTGTCTTTCAGGTTCTACAATTCTTTCTAATAATCCTTCTGAAATATATTCTGGATGCTTATCAAAAACTGGTGCTAATGAAAGTGCAACTTCTTTTACAGCGTCTAAGAATTCCTTCTCGTTATTGTTTCTCTTTTCTACTTGCTCTAAAACACTTAAAACATATTCTTTTCCTGTCATAAGTTTTTCCCCCTTAATTTTTATTACCATTTATAATTAATATTTTTTGGATTTTTTTTACATATAAATGTATTATTTATATGATTTTTTTCTTATATTAATAAATTTATATTAATATATTTATTAATATAGTAATCCTAATTAATATAATAATCCTATTTTTATAATTTTAAAAGATAATTTTAAAAAAAATATAAAAAAGTTGTGCAATATTATTAAGCACAACTTTTTCAAACTATTTCTCATTCATTATAAAATTATTTTCTATTAATTCATTAATTAATAGGAATATGTTCTTTGTAGAATCATTTTTATCAAAAGACTTGCAAGCTTCCTTCATATCCTCTAGTTTTTCACCGTCTTTTAATAATTCTACAATAGCTTCTCTACAGCTATTTCCATCTTTAATTCTTACAGCCATATTATGCTTTAATAAAAACTCTGCATTTTCTTCCTCTTGCCCTGGAATCGCATCAAAAACTGCCATTGGAATATTACAAGCTAATGCTTCTGTAACTGTTAATCCTCCTGGTTTTGTAATTATTATGTCTGATGCTTGCATAAATTTATTAATTTCATCTGTAAAATATATAAGCTTTGTTTTTTTAGGGCTATTACCTATTACTTCTTCAAAATGCTTATATAGCTTTTGATTTCTTCCTGTAACTAATATTATTTGAAAATCTAAATCTATATCGATTATATTTTCATAAACCTCAAAAACATTTGATACTCCAAAACTTCCTGCCATCATTAATATTGTTGGTAAGTTTTTATTAAGACCTAATTCTTCAATTACTAATTGTTTTTCTTTCTCTTCAAAAAACACTTCATCTACAGGTATTCCATAAGGATAAATACATCTTGCATCTACTCCCTCTGAAGCCATTTTAGCAACCATATCATCATTAGCCACAATATATGCATCTACCTTATCATTTATCCATGCCTTATGTGGTGCATAATCAGTCATTATACATATTAATGGTATATTTATTTCTCTTTTAGACTTTAATCTTGATACCATTTCAGTTGGAAATGGATGTGTTGTTATAATAACGTCTGGCTTAAAATCATCTATTAACGGTAATAACTTATTTGCAAATATATTGTTAAGTCTAGTTACAAAGTTAGCTAACTTATGATCCTTATTAGTTAAATCATATAGCTTTCCATATAATCTAGGAGTCTTAGTTGCTAAATAAACATATCCACTTGTTACTGTTTTATTTAATATTGGACTTATATACAATAAACTATCTACTATTTTAACATTTATATCTTTATTTTTTTGGGTCATATAACCCTCTATCGCTTTAGATGCCCTCATATGTCCGCCACCAGTCGATGCTGACAAAATAAGAATATTCATTTAAGGTCCCCCTAACAATATAATTTCTATAATCAATTTACTATTATATCACATAATTTTAAATATTAAAAAACCATTCTCCCTAAAAAAGAAACTACAGTTATACCACAAGTAAATCCTAAAAGCATTCCAAAAATTACATCCGTTGGATAATGTACTTTTAAATAAACTCTTGAAAATGCAATTAATGTTGCAATAGGACTCATTATTAATCCTAACTTTCCATTCATTTGTAAAAAAACTGCTAAAGCTGCAAATGAAGATGCTGTATGTCCTGATGGAAATGAGTATGTTATAGGTTTATTTATTAATAACTTTTCTTCTTTATTTTGGAATGGTCTATTTCTTCTAACTATGTGTTTTATTATACCTTCACCAATTATTGTAGTTAATATTAAAGCTAAAATAACACCAACACCAATAATTCTATATTCAACCTTTAAGAACATTAAACTTGATATAATAAACCATATTATTCCTAAATTCCCCATAATGGTTATAATAGGCATTATTCTATCAAATGTTCTATTTTTGCATTTCTCACTTATGTACTTTAAACCTTTATTATCTATTGTTTTAAAAAAATTAAACATTCTCCACTCTCCTATTTTTATTTTTCCATCTTTAGTATTTTGCATACTCTATCTTTTCTTTCATTATACTCTTAATTATATAACAATTTTATTATAGAAACTTAATTCTTTATTAACATTTATCTACTATTTTCTTAATATTTTCTTAAAACCATAAAAAATAAGTAGAAATAGTAATACTATTTCTACTTATTTTTACTTTCATTTATTTGTTTATTTATATTTTCAATAAATTTTATTTTTTTTCCTTTTATATAATATAAGTAAATAGGAACATTAGCAACTATCCCCATAATGGTTCCGCATATTATATCCCACATAGTGTCATGTAAACTATTATTTTGAGATGCAAATCCTAGCAATTGATCAGTTGAAAATTCCCATATTTCCCACACTGCAGCACCTGCTATGGAAAATATTACAGAAAATAACATAGGCATATATCTTTTAAATGAATTATCTATATTTCCATTACTTACGTGTAAAAATAATATATATCCTATCAATCCAATAATAAGTCCTGATAATAAATGCAATATTTTATCATACATAGGAATAATTATATAAAAATCAAATACATTTCCTAAATACATTGCCCCAATAATAAAAGAATAAATCAAATAAAAACTTATTCTTGCTTTTCTTAAAAAGGTTTTTTTATAAACAAAATACATTATCCATAAAGTAGCTGCCATTAATCCTATTCTAAAAAGCTTTTCTCCACCCCTAAAAATAAAATCATATATTGCTGTAACAACTAATAATACCATTGATATTAAATTTAATCTTAAAGCCTTATCCTCTAATAAATTCATCAACATACTCCTTTGTAAATTACCATATTTTTTATCTTTTACTGCTAAAGCGGAAATACATCCAAATATTAACCCACCAATATGAGCACCATTATCTATATTACTTAGTGTAACTCCTATAAATATATTTATGAGTAAAACTTTAAATAAGTTTATTATATATGCTTTTCCAATTTTATTTTTATGTCTTATTCCAAAAATAATCATAGCTCCTAAAAGTCCAAATATTGCTCCTGATGCTCCTACACTTATTGAATTAGCATTAAATAAATAACTAAATATACTGCCCCCTAAAGCTGAAATTAAATATATAACTATATATTTAATTTTTCCATATACATATTCTACTTCTGATCCAATAATTTTAAGTGCATACATATTAAATGCTATATGTGCTAGTCCACCATGTAAAAATGTACATGTTATTAACCTCCAAGGCTGTCCATTATTAATTAAAACATTTACCTTAGCACCTAATTCTATAAGTGTATATGAATTAATATTATATATACTTTTAGATAAAAAAGCTGTAATTATAAAAATTAAAATATTTACACATATTAATATATACGTAACTAGGCTTTCTTTGTATTTTACTTTAAAATTACTTGTCTTTTGCTTTTCCATACTATAATTAAGTATAGAAACAAGTGGTTTACAGCTATTATCGCTGTAAACTACTTGCTTTTCTTTTTCTGAATAAATTAATTTATTATAACTTTGCTGAATTAATGATTCATAGCTTTCTTCTGTACATATAACTATATTTAGGGATATTTTTTTAGAATATACCTTTTCTAAAAAACTCATTGCTTCATAATATATAAAATTTTCTTCATTATTTTTACATACTACTACAGCATAAATAAAATCTTCATTTTCCATTATAGCTATCCATTTATTCTCTTTTAAAGTTTCACTATAATAATCCTTTATATAAAACCCAGCTTGCTTTGTTAGCTCACTAAATAAAGTATTTTCTACTTTGTTCATAATTAAATTTCTTTCTCTAACATATCTAATAATTCATTAAATCTATCAATAGTTGCTTCTAATGGCTTAGATGTTGTCATATCTACTCCTGCTTTCTTTAAAATTTCTATTGGATAATCACTTCCGCCACTCTTTAAGAATCCAACATATTTTTCAACTGCATTAGGTTGTTTGTCTAATATACTCTTAGCAAATGCAGATGCAGCTGCATATCCTGTTGCATATTGATATACATAGAAGTCACTATAGAAATGTGGTATTCTTGACCATTCAACATCAATTTCAGAATCAACTACCATTTCTGGTCCAAAGTATTTAACATTTAATTCATGCCATTTTGCATTATAGTCCTTTGCTGTTAATGGAATACCTTTTTCAAAGCTTTCATGTGTATAAAGTTCAAATTCAGCAAACATTAATTGTCTAAATACAGTAGTTCTTATTTGCTCTAACTCTTGATTTATTAAATATAACTTTTTCTTTTTATCAGTTTCTTTATTTATTAAATGATGAATTAATAATGCTTCATTAGTAGTTGAAGCAACTTCTGCACAGAATAATGTATAACCTGCATAATAGTAACTTTGTTCTTTTCTTGAATAATAAGAATGAATTGAGTGACCCATTTCATGAACTAAAGTTGATACATCATTAAGTTCATAATTATAATTTAATAAAACATAAGGTTTAGTATCATATCCACCCCATGAATATGCTCCACCACGTTTTCCCTTATTTATATATTTATCTATCCATCCACCGTTAATTCCTTCTTGGAATATATCTAAATACTCTTTTCCTAAAGGTTGTAATCCTTCAATTGCCATTTTAACTGCATCATCAAATTCTACTCTTTCCTTAGGAATTTCAATTACAGGAACATATAAATCATACATATGCATCTCATCAAGACCTAATAATTTTTTCTTTAATCCTACATATCTATGAAGTGATGAAAGATTATCATCTATAGTTTTTATAGCATTAGTATATACTTCTAGAGGAATATCATTTGGTTTTAATGATGCTTCTAATGCACTATTATAATTTCTTACTTTAGCTCCAAAATTAAATACTTTTATTGAACTAGAAAGAGTTGTTGCTAATGTATTTTCAAAAGCTTTATATTCTTTGAATAATCCCTTAAATGCTTCTTTTCTAACTTCTCTATCCTTTGATTTAATAAATGAAGAATAGTTTCCTTCTGTTAACTCAACTTCTTCTCCATCTTCATCTTTAATATTACCGAACTTCATATCAGCATTTGTCATAATATTATGTATAGATGATGGTGCATCTAAACAATCTGAAGCTGCAGCAAGTAACTCTTCTTCTTTTTTATCTAATACGTGTGGTTTTTCTTTTAGAATATTTTCTAATAAGAACTTATATGGTTCAAGTCCCTTTAATTCTTCCATTTGTTTTTCTATTATTCCATCTGGAAGAGATAAAATTTCTGGCACCACATAAGCTGTATAAGTAGCATACTCAGCCATATAAGCATCAATTTTATTCATCATTGCTTGATACTTTGTATTACTTGTGTCTTCATCACATCTTAAATGTGCATAAATATAAATTTTTTCTGCTTTTCTTGATACCTTTTCATTTACTTCAAAATATCTTATTAAAGTTTCTCCGTCTCCAAGCTTTCCTTCAAACTCTTTAAGTTTTGGTGCTTCTTCTTGTAATTCTTTATATTCTTTTTCCCAAATCTCATCATTAGAGTATATTTCATTAATACTCCACTTATCTTGTTCTTGTATTTCCTCTCTTTTCTTTAAAACCTTACTTTCCATAGCCCACCTTCAGCCTATCTATATAGGCCTCTCCTTTCTATTTTTATTGGTATTCTTCTTCTTTACCTTCAATATCATTAAAGGCTTTTTCCATAGCTTCTTCTATTAACTCTATAGAAAGAGATAATTTTTCTTCAATGTATTCATGATCATCCTTATATTTAAAATTAATTAAAAATGTTGGATTATATTCATCCTCAACTTCTTCAATTTCAAACCCTTCATTTTCAAATAACTCCATATTAAATACATCATATATTGCAGAGTATTCCCATTCTTCAACATCCTTATTTGTATCAAATTTTATATAAACATTATCTCCTTTAACATAAAAACCTTTTATATGTTCTGCTCCTTCTGAAACCTTATAACTTCCAAGTTCTTTTGTTACAAATCCTGTTTCATTGTCTCTTTCCATTAATATTAAGCTTGAATAATCCATAATAATATTCTCCTTTTCGTCTTATCTTTATCCGTATTTTTCTATTCATAAACTGAAATTCATTTTATGAATTTAATTTTAGTAAACATAATTATAAAACTTTTATTATTTTATTTAAAAATGTTTATTTAAAGTTGGTAAAATGCACATCCTAAAACAAAGAATGTTTTATCTTAATTATATGGTTAGTATTCCAAATATACAATATTTTCTTTACTTATTTACATAATATGGTAATATATAATTATAAGTGAGATTCTAAATCTTGATTTAGCTAATGGAACTTGCCTGCAACTCCAAATTTTAATTTGGTAAGTTAAAGGTACACTTTAGTGTACTCCTACAACAAAGATAGTAGGAGTTTCCTTAAAGATTTCTTTGTGGAGGTTAGCGTATGAACACTGTTTCTGCAGTAAAAAAACAAAATTTAATTAAAATCAATCATAAAAAAAAGAAAATACAAAGAAATAGAAAAATTATTGCAATAGGCATTCTATTGTTGACATTATTTATTATAGGAACCTCCATAAAAAATATGTATGTATCTTATAGATGTTCTAATTTTCTTTATTCAGTTGATTATTATTTTACTCATTGGAAAGATAAGTCTCTTAGATTAATAGAGGTAGAATCTATGTCCGTAATATCGAAGGTTGATAATAAAATAGAAATTGAAGCATACGGTTTTGCCTATGAAAAACCCTATAAAAAAACATATTTAATAGGAACTTTTATTGAAGATGATAAAGGCCACTGGCATATGGAATCCGTTAGACTTAAAGATGATCAAGCTCTTCCTAATACAGATACAGAAGAAAACATTATATCTGAATAGCAAATTAAAATATGCGCACCGTTTTATCGATGCGCATTTTATTATTATGACTCTAATAAATTATCAAATTCCCTACTTGCATTCCAAGTATGATAGTTATTTCCTTCCTTTGAGTGATTTTCTATAAAATCTTGTAAATCAACTTCAACTTCAGTATATTCATCTAATTCCAATTTAACAGTATCATCTTCAGTAAATTCAATTTCAGTAATTTCTCCTTGTTCTATCTCTTCACTACCATAGTGAAAAATTATTCCTAACTCTACTAATGTATCAAAACTTTCTTTTAATTCTTCAATTTTATCTTTTGTCATATTTTTTCTCCTTATACTATTACTTTCAATAATATTATATTAAAATTTGTTCCTTTTCCAAGCTCACTTTCTGCCGTTATACTACCACCATGTGCTTCTATTATCTTTTTGCTTAATGATAGTCCAATTCCTATACTCTTAGGATTTATAGAATTTTTACCCTTATAAAATCTCTTAAATATATTTTTAAGTTCAGATTTTTCAATACCTTCGCCATTATCACTTATTGTAATACTAATAGACATGGGTGTTTCTTCAAGGGTAATTTTGATTTTACCATTAATATCAGTATGTTCTATAGCATTTTTTATTATATTACTTAAACTTTCAGCAATCCATTTTTTATCATGAAAATAATATCCTTCACTATTAAAGTCTAACTCTATGCTTTGTTTTTTATTATTAGCACTTACTTTTAATGGTTCTATAGCATACCTTATACTTTCACTAATTGGTATCATTTCTTTATTATAACTTACTGCATTACTTTCTATTCTTGCATATTTAAGTAGTGTTGTTATAAGCCAATCCATTCTATCTAATTGCTCAGACGTCATTTCTATAAATTTGCTTTTTGTTTCAATATCCATATTTTCATGATTTTTTAATATATCATTATAAGCTATTAAAGCTGAAAGTGGTGTTTTTAATTGATGTGATATATCATTTATTATATCTTTTAAATTTATTTTTTCATCTTTTAAATCTTTTAATGCATTTTCAAGTCTTTCTCCCATATGAATAAACTTATTATAAAATACATAAAAGTCACCTTCCTCAAATTTAAGTTCTGTAGAATTAAAATTTCCTTCAACCATTTCATCAGCTCTTTCACCCAACTTTTTTATATTATTAAATATTGGTGAAATAATCTTTAAAATTAATATCATAGCTACTATAAAAAATAATATCCATAATAATATTATAGTTAACTTCAAATTGCTATAACTATCCTTAAGAATTGGATTTTTTATTGGATTTAAATTTTCATTGTAATAATATTTATCTAAAATATTGTTTCCTAATTCATAGTACTCATTTATATTTCCTTTAGTTATTATTGGAACTATTTCTTCTTCAATTTCAGGATTATTTTCAATTATTACTCCAACTAAAGCCGTATTTTGATCAATATATTTTTTATTTATATCATTAAACCAATTGTATGTTATAAAAATAAAAGCTGTTAAAAATACTAAAAAGGTTATAAGGCTAGTTATTATAATAAGTTTTACTTCCTTATTTTTAAGTAACCTCATATATTATACCTCCTTAGCTTCTTTAGCCCATCTATATCCTATTCCTCTTACTGTTTCTATGTATATAGGATTTTTTATATCATCTTCAACTTTTTCTCTTAACCTCTTTATGTAAACTGTTAAGGCATTTCCATCAACAAAATTACCATCAGTATCCCATAGCCTTTCTAATAATAAATTTCTTTCTAATACATTTCCCTTATTCTTTATTAAAAGCAATAATAGTTTATATTCAATAGTTGTAAGATCAATAACTTGTCCTTTTTTATGGACTTTATATTTTAGTAATTCAACATCTATATCTCCACTTATAATCCTATTACTATTTTCTTCTTTTTTAGTTTCTACTCTTTTTCTTCTTAAAACTGCATTTATTCTAGATACTAATTCTTTAACTCTTATAGGCTTAGTCACATAGTCATCTCCCCCCATATCTAATCCCATAACTATATTACCTTCTTCATCACATGCAGTCATAAATATTATAGGTATTTCACTATTTTCTCTTATTTCTTTGCAAAGTTCATATCCTGTTCCATCTGGTAGCATTACATCTAATAGTATTATGTTAAATTCATTATTTTTATATTTATCTCTAGCCTCACTTAAATTCTTAGTATGAACTACATCAAACCCTTCTTGTTTTAATGTATATTCCATTCCTAATGCTAATGGTAAATCATCCTCTATAAATAATATTTTTACCATAATATTAATTCCCCCTATTCATACCAAATAGGAGCAGATGATAACTGCTCCTATTTTTTAATTTTATATTTAATTATACCAATTTTAACTATTATTACTCAACATTTCTTATAGTTTCTACTAAATTCATCTTCTTAAGCTTATTTAAAGGAATTAATGAAGCTATAAGAACTATTATTAAATTAATTGCAAATCCTATTACAAATGGCTGCCAGTATATTTTAGTTGAAACTGTAAAACCAAAATCTATTATTTTAAGTGCTATTAACACTAGTCCTACAGATAAAAGCCCTCCAATTACAGATGAAAATACTCCATGAAGAATACCTTCTAGTAATACCATCTTTGTTAACTGCATTCTAGTCATCCCTATAGTCCCTAATGTTCCAAACTCCATTTTCTTTAGAAGTATATTAAGTGAAATAGTGTTTATAACATTAACTATTCCTATTAAGCTTACCATAACAATAAAACCATAAACAAATACATTTATAACAGTCCACATTTGTTGTTGCATCTTATTATCTTCATTTAAATCATTAAAAGTTACTCCATAATTATCTGCAATTTCACGAACTGATTTTGATGCTTCTTCTGTTAATTCTTTATTACTCATATCACTATATCTAAACTTTATCCATTTATTTAAATATAACTCACTTGTAACTTTTTCGTAATCGTTATATCCCATTATTATTGTAAAATTATAATTATACCCTTGTTCAAATGGATCTTTATCAATAACTTTCTTAACCTTAAATTCTATACATTTATCTTCTGCCTTATCTTTTAATAAATTATCAGTATCATTTTCATCACTAAATTTATCAAAATTACTTACTGGTACTTTAAATGTATCGCCTTCTTTTAATTTAGTTATATCAATACTTTCTAGTTTACCATTTTCATCATACTGAGCTCTACTATTAACTAATATTACTTCATTTTCTTTTAAACCATCCGTGATACCTATTTCTTTTAATGAATTATCATCAAATCCATAAATTTGAACATTACTTAAAAATTCATCTACCTCGTAAGAAAACTTTTCTTTAAACTCATCTGAAATTAAATTTAAATCCAAAGCTAAAAATGATACTCCTGTTCTTGCTTGAATAAACTTTTCCCCTATTCCCTCAATTTTATTTAATTTATCTTCTATTTCACTACTATTTTCACTATTTGCATAAACTTCACCATGAGTTATACTGCTTTTATTTATATAATTAAGTTCCTCTATTCTCTTCATATTTAAAGTTGTAAAAGTAATAAACATTATTAAAGATATACTTAATGAAAGAATTGTAACTATAAATCTCTTAGAATTTTTTCTTATATTTTTATAGGCAATCCAACCTTCAACACCAAATATTTTTCTAATAATTTTACCATTATAATATTTTATTTTCTCATTACTTGTATTACCTTTTATTACATTTATAGGAGATACCTTTCCAGCTTTTTTTGCTGGACCAAAAGATGCTATAAATATTGTTATTGTTCCTATTATTGTAGTAAATAATATTATACTTGGATAAAATTTAACTGCTAATATTCCCTCTCCATCTCCAATCATCATTGTTATCTTGCTTTCTAATAACTTAACAGTAGTCCATACACCTATAAATCCTGATACTATTCCAAAAGGTATTGACATCAAACATAAAGCTAAAGATTCCCTAATAACTAATCTACTTACTTGACTTGGAGTTGCCCCTATACTTCTTAATATTCCAAATTCAGTCATTCTCTCTGTCACAGAAATATTTATTGCATTGTAAATTAAAAATATAGTAGCAACTACAATTATTCCTATTACAAATACAACTACTCCATTAATTACAGTATTAATTCCTGTATACTCTGTTTGTCCACGCAATGATAATAACTCATTATTACTATACATTTTAATTTCATCTAATTTTAACCTATTTGCTTTACTCATAGCCACGTCTCTTTTGTTTTTGATATCTTTAACTGTAAATTTAATATCATAACTTTTATTATTTTTTATTTCATCTAAATAAGTTACTGCATTAAACCATGTTCCATCTGAGATAAAGCTCTCTTTTGAAAATCCAACAATAGTATACTCTTTAAAGTTATTAGTCTTTACTTCTTTACCATCTTTATAAGTTATTTCTTCAAACTTAACTTTATCGTTTATACTTAATCCTAAGTATTCTTTAGCCTTACTATCTATAATTAACTCCGAACTTTCCTTAGGCAATCTTCCTTCTGTTAATTCATGATTAAATATTTCATTTAAAGTAATTGTATCCTCACTAATAATAAAAATTTCACTATCATCATTTCCATCTATCCTATAAGATCCACTCCCTTCATTTGCACTAACTCCAACTTTATCTAAATCTACATCATTTCTTAATATAGAAATTACCCTTTTATCAACATCGAAAAAAGCAAACTCATAATCTCCATCTCCCCTAATAGCCCTATCATACATAAAGTCTCTAAAGCTTAAGCCTAAAAATCCAACTCCACTAATAAGCGCCAATGAAAGTATTATACCTATAATAGTAAATATACTTCTCTTCTTATTTTTCTTTAAATACTTTAAAGTAATATCACTATAACTTCTCATTATTTAATCACCTCATCAGTAGTTATTTGTCCATCCTCAATAGTAATAACTCTATCTGCAGATTTTGCTATATTAATATCATGTGTAATTAAAATTAATGTTTGATTATATTTTTTTGCACAATATTTTAAAAGTTCTAATACTTCCTTTGAATTTTTAGAATCAAGATTTCCTGTAGGTTCATCTGCTAAAATAATTGATGGCTTATTAGCTAAAGCTCTTCCTATAGAAACCCTTTGCTGCTGTCCTCCTGATAACTCTGATGGATGATGATCTCTTCTTTCTTCTAATCCTAATAATTTCAAAAGCTCATTCATATAATTTTTATCTATCTTTCCATTATCTAAAAGAACTGGCATTTCAATATTTTCTTCTGCAGTTAAAACTGGTATTAAGTTAAAAAATTGAAATACAAACCCTAACTTTCTTCTTCTTAAAATTGACAATTCTTTTTCCTTTAATTTATAAATACTTTCCTCTTTTATTATTACTTCTCCAGAACTAGGTTTATCTACTCCACCTAATAAATGTAATAATGTACTTTTACCAGAACCTGATGGTCCAACTATTGCTACAAATTCACCTTGCTCAATATTTAAATTTATATTCTTTAAGGCTTCTACCTTTGTTTCTCCACTACCATATACTTTACATAAATTCTTAACTTCTATAAGTGCCATCTTACTCGTCCTCCACTTGATTTTCTATTATAACCATAGTATAAAATTCGAATATTACATTAATATAAATTAAATTATTACAATTTATTAATATTAAACATAATAAAAGTGAAGTAGATTTTCTTCTTCCACTTCACTTAATTCATATTAATATATTAAAATTTTTAATTTTAACTAATACCCAATATTATTTATGCTAATTTGTAGTCATTACCCTGTTCGTTATATATCTCTAATTCATTTATGGATTTTCCTTCTATATATAATTCATACCATAAACAAAACATAAATACAGTCCAAACCTTTCGTGAATTATCCTTTTTACCTTGAATATGCTCATCTAATAAATTTAATGCATATTTTTTATTTATTAATTTATCAACATTTGCATTAGTAATTATTGTTCTAACATACTTTCCTAAATCATTCTTTAACCATACTCTTATAGGAGTTGGAAAACCTAATTTTTTCTTTTCTTTCATATAAGGTGGTACTATATCTTTAAATGCTTCCCTTAATAAAACCTTTGTATTATGTTTGCTTACCTTTTGATCTAATGTTAAGCTTTTAGCACATTGTAAAACTTCTTTATCTAAAAATGGTACTCTTAGCTCTAAGGAATGTGCCATAGACATTTTATCTGCCTTTAATAAAATATCACCTTCTAGCCATGTATTAATATCTATGTATTGCATTGTTGTAACATTATCATAATTATTTATATTACATTCTTCATATAAATCTGTTAAAATACTACTAAAAGTATTGTTCTCATCATAATTGCACATTATATTTTTTACTTCTTCATCGCTAAATATTTTAGCATTTCCTATGTATCTATCCTTTAACTTAGTAGTTCCTCTTAACAAATAACTTTTTCCTCTTATATCAGGAAGTAATTTAGCTAACTTATTAATCCTATCTTTTATATTATCTGACAAATATGAAAAAGGCTTAAGACTATAATATTCCTTATAAATATTATATCCACCAAATAATTCATCCGATCCTTCTCCTGATAAAACTACTTTCACATGTTTTCTAGCTTCTTGTGATAATAAATAAATTCCAACACAAGACGGATCCGCTAATGGATCATCCATATAATAAGCAACCCTTGGAAGGGCTCTTATATAATCATGTTCTGATACATTTACTGCTATATTTTCTACACCTAAATAATCTGCAGTTTTCTTTGCTACAGATAATTCATTGTATCCCTCTACATCAAATCCAATAGAAAAGGTCTTAATTTTAGGATTAATTTTTGCTGCTAATGCTGTAACAATAGTAGAATCTATTCCACCTGAAAGAAATGTTCCAACTTCAACATTTGCTATCATATGATGCTTTACTGAATCATCTATAATATTATAAATATCCTTTTCAGTTATATCTTTATTATTAAATTTTAAATTATAATATCTATTAAATTCTATATCTCCATTTTTTATTGTAAAATATGTTCCATTAGGAATCTCTTTAATTTCATTAATAATAGTGTTGTATTTTGGTGTGTATTGAAATGATAAATAATTTTGCAATACAGCCTCATCTACATTTACCTTATCAATTAATTTTATTAAAGCCTTATATTCAGATGAAAATGCTATAAACTCTTCATTATTTATATAATATAAAGGCTTTATTCCAAAATGATCTCTAGCACCAAATATTATATTTCTTACTTCATCATATATAATAAATGTAAACATTCCTCGTAACTTATCTAAACATTTTTCACCATAATTAATATATGATGTTAAAAGAACTTCAGTATCTGAATTAGTAATAAATTTATTACTTTTTCTTAGCTCTGTTCTTAATTCTTTATGATTATATATTTCGCCATTAAATACAATTGTTCTATTTTCCTTTTTAAATGGCTGATTACCACCTTCTAAATCTATTATACTTAATCTATCGAATCCAAATGCAATATTATTTTTTATGAAATATCCTGTATCATCTGGCCCTCTATGAATTATCTTTTCTGTTAATTGTCTTATAAGTAATTCATCAGCTTTTTTATTTTTATAATATATGGATATATAACCGCACATTTTATCATCCCCTAGTTTTATTAAAATTTTAAAATAATATAATTATTTTCTCTAATTATTATTGCCATATTTTTCATTTTCATTTCATGTTTTCCATTATTAATTTTAATTTTTTTATTAATCTTTTCTTAATCTCATATTAAGAAAAGATTAATAAAACCTTTAATTTTCAAAAAAGGATGAAGTAATTTTAAATCACTTCATCCTTTTATTATTTAAAGAATATTGTTTATCCTTATTTATAGGGGTTATTTCAATACAATAATTACAGACTTGAGGATACTTAGATAATATAGCTAGCACTATATAAGATATTATTACTATAGGTAGTAATATAAATAATGTATTTTTAGAACCATATGCATCAATCTCCCCATTAAAATTAAAATGAGTTGGCACTATATCAGGTGCTTTGCTCCAATAAATAAAGGTTATAATTATTAAAGCCATAACTAAAATTAATCCTACTATATCAAGGCACTTATTTATATTTTTATATGGATATTCACTTTTCCATTTATCCATTATTACCCCTCCATAAATACTATAATTACTCTATATTATATTAATTAGCAATAGAAAAATAACGTAAACCAAATTCATATTTCTAAGTTATTTATTTTAATTACACTCTAATAAGAATTATAAATCAATTCCTTCTTGTAACATACTTTTAAATTCTCCCCAACTTACAAACTTTCCTCCCATACTCTCTAAGTGATTAGTATGCATTTGACAATCTAAAAATAAATAATTTTCCCTTTCAAGCTTTTTACAAATACTTATTAAAGCTACTTTAGATGCATTTGTTTCTATTGAAAACATACTTTCACCAAAAAAACATCTTCCTATTTTAACTCCATAAAGCCCCCCTACAAGTTTACTTTCCTTATATACTTCAACACTTAAAGCAAATCCCTTATTAAATAAGTTTATATAAGCTTCTTTCATATCATCAGTAATCCATGTTCCTTCACCTTTTTCTCTAAGTGCTTTACAATTACTTATTACACCTTCAAAATCATTATTAAAAGTAACTTTAAATTCACCTCTATTAAAAACTCTTTTCATTGACTTTGATATTCTTACTTCATTTGGTTTTATAATAAATCTAGGCTTTGTACACCACCATAATATCGGATCATCCTCATTGTACCAAGGAAATATTCCATTACAATAAGCTAATACAAGTCTTTCCCATCTTAAATCTCCACCTATGGCTAATAATCCATCCTCTTCAGCTAATTCTGGATTTGGAAACATTATTTCATCAGTTAATTGATATATTGGCATAATATCTTCCTTTCAATCAAATATTTAATAATCTTAAAGTATCATAATATTAAAATGTATAAAAGATAAAAATTTCAATTTATAGTTTATCTAATTTATACACACTTTTAACTACCATCAATTAAAATTTAATGATATTATATTAATTAGGAGAATTTATCCATTTAATATTTAGGATGGAAATAACATGTTTCTTTATAACAATGAAACTGAAAAAAAAGAAAATACAAAGGATTTACCTGATATAGCTATGGAAAAACTACTAAAATCAAGAACAATAATCATTTCTGGTGAAATTAATCAAGCCTTAGCCGAAAAAGTTTGTGCTCAACTTCTAATCCTTGAAGAAATGAGTAATGATCCAATTAAAATTTTTATAAATAGCCAAGGTGGCCATGTAGAATCTGGTGATACAATTCATGATATGATTAAATTTGTTAAACCTAAAGTTATAATGATAGGAACTGGTTGGGTTGCAAGTGCTGGAATAACAATATACCTTGCTGCAGATAAAGAAAATAGATATTCACTTCCTAATACTCGATACATGATTCACCAACCTTTAGGTGGTTTTAATGGTCAAGCTACAGATATAGGAATTGAAGCTAAAGAAATATTAAGAGTTCGCAAAAGAATTAATAGTATTATAAGCGAAGCTACAGGTCAACCTATAGAAAAAGTTAATAAAGATACCGATAGAAACTATTGGCTCAATGCAGAAGAAGCCTTAGAGTACGGAATAGTTAATAAAATAATATCAAGTCATTCTCAACTAGAATAATTCTAATCAAAAATGAAGTCATTTGTAACTTAGTAATAGTAGTTATAAATGACTTCATTTTCATTCTATTTTTTGTTTAAATACTTATTTACTCATAAATTTATTTTAAACTGCTTTTAATTTACTCTTTTCTTCTTTTTTATTATTTCTTTTATTTACAATATAATCCACAACAATAGCTATAGCACCATCTCCAGTAACGTTAGTTGCAGTTCCAAAACTATCTTGTGCTGCATGTAATGCAATCATAATCGGTTTTTCTATAGCTCCAAAACCAAGCATTGATTCAAGTAATCCCAAGGCAGCCATAACGCCTCCCCCTGGTACTCCTGGTGCTGCAATCATTGTAACTCCTAACATAAATATAAATGGCATTATCATTCCAAAAGTAGGAGTTTGTCCATTCATATACATAACTGCCATAGAAGTAAGAACTAAAGTAATAGTATCACCTGCTAAATGTATTGTTGCTCCTAAGGGTACAACGAAATCTAAAACTTCCTCACTAACTTCATTCTTTTTAACACATTGAAGTGTTACTGGAATTGTTGCTGCTGAGGATTGAGTTCCTACAGCAGTCATGTATGCTGGAATCATATTTCTTATTAATTTAAATGGATTTTCCTTTTTAATAGCTCCTGCAATAGAATATTGAAGAACTATATATGCTAATTGTAATGAAAATAATATTACATATACTATTCCAAAAGACTTTAATGTATTAAATATTTCACCACTATAACTTAACTTTGCAAAAACACATCCAATATAAATTGGAACTAATGGTATTAATACATTAGTAACAACCATTAAAACGATTGAATTAAATTCATCTACTACTTTTAACATTGTACTATTTTTAATTTTTGATAAACCTATACCAAGTAGAAATGCTAATACTAATGCAGACATTACTCCCATTATTGCTGGTATCTCTATATTAAAATATGGTTCTATGGATTTTCCTGCTTCACTTAATGAAACTTCACTTTTTATTAAATTAGGTAGTATTCCTATCCCAACTAAATATGCTGCAAATCCAGCTACTAATGTAGAAATATATGCTATTATCGTAGTTATTATAAGACCTTTTCCTGACTTGCTTCCTAATGATGCTATTCCTGGAACTATAAAACCAATAATAATTAAAGGAATTATAAATGATAAGAAGCTCCCAAATAAACCACTAAAAGTCGCTAGTATCTTTACTGGAAATTGAATATTATTTGCCCCACATAATAATCCAACTCCAATTCCTAATACTAAACATAATACTATTCTTGTAATTAAAGATAGTTTTTTCATTAAATTACCCCCTTTATTGTCCTTCACAGAAGAACGCTTGTCCTTTCGTTAAATTCACTATAACCCATTTTTTGACTATTGTCAAATTAATTTGTAAAAAAATCTATAATGTAAAAAAATCTATAATAATGCTAATTTATAATTACTATAGATTTATTAACTTTCAACACCTTATATTTAAGTAGCTAACTTTTTTAAAAGAAAATCATTTTTATTGCAAAGATAATTAATGTTATTCCTCCAAAAAAACTTGCATATTTTGCTATAAATCCGATTTTTCTTATATATCTGCATAAATAAAATGTAAATGAACATAGTATTAAAGTTATCAATCCTACAATGGAACAATCCCCTATCATCTTTAAAGCGCTACTTATGTAATTAAACCCTGTAAAGCCTACAACAAAAGCATCGATACTAACAGATATTCCAAGTATTATCACCATCTCTCTCTTTAATAATAATGTTTCATTATCTTCATTATCTTCAAACCCTTCCTTTATCATTAATATACCTACTATAGCTATAGCCACACCTCCAACTATATTAGGAATAGTGGTTATATATTTTTCAAATAAATGTCCTCCTATCCCTCCTAAAAGAAAGAATAAAAACTGAAATATTGCAAAAGACATAATGAAGGCTATTTTATTTCTACGTATAACTTTAGGATTTACCCCTATACTAACAGTTACTCCAACAGCATCCATTGCTAAAGCAATTCCAACTATAATTATATCTTTTAAATTCATATTCCCCCCACGCTTACATTATTTGTATAATCTTATTATTAATTTTATCAACCTATGATTCATATTGTAAATTTTATTTTTTTACATCTTTTATTTAATATTATTTTGTTGTATAGTATATATTGTATTCAATAACAAGCGAAATAGTATATCACATTAATATCTATTTTCTAGTATTTAATGTATATTTTTTAATTTATAAATTTTAATTAATTTGAACTTTAAAGGAGAGTATTTTAATGGCAAACTGTATCATAGCACAATCTGGCGGTCCTACAGCAGTTATAAATTCAAGTGTTGTTGGATTAGTTGAAGCAAATAACACTTTAGGGGTTTTTGACAAAGTTTATGCAGGTTTAAATGGAATTGAAGGAATTTTAAATGGTAATATAATAGAACTTTCATCATTTTCTCAAGATGATATAAACAGATTTAGATATACACCTTCATCAGGTTTAGGTTCTTGTAGATATAAAATGAAAAAACTTGAAGAATCTACTGAAGAATATGATAGACTACTTGAAATCTTAAAAGCTAATGATATTAAAGCTTTCTTTTATGTTGGTGGTAATGATTCTATGGATACTACAGCTAAACTAAGTGCTTATGCAAAAGAAACTGGAATAGATGTTAAGTTTATAGGTATCCCTAAAACTATCGATAATGATTTAATGTACACTGATCACACACCAGGTTTTGGTAGTGCAGCTAAATTTATTGCAACAAGTGTACTTGAAACTTACCTTGATTCATCTGTGTACATAAACAATGGAATATTTATTTTAGAAACTATGGGCCGCGATACTGGATGGTTAGCTGCATCTGCTGCATTAGCTAAATTAAACGGAAAACAAGTTGCAGATTTTATTTATTTACCTGAAGCTGCTTTTGACGTAGATAAGTTCTTATGTGATGTTAAAAATAAATTTGAGGAGCAAAATCAGGTTTATATAGTTGTTTCTGAAGGAATAAGAACTGCTGAAGGAAAATTTGTTGCTGAGGCTCACGCTCAAGCTCATGATAAGTTTGGTCATGCTCAATTAGGTGGTGTTGGTACTTACTTAAAGAACTTAATAATATCTTCTGGTATAACTAGTAGAGTTAAATCTTTAGAACTTGGAGTTCTTCAAAGATGTGCTATGCACTGTGCTTCTAATATAGATTTAGAAGAAGCTTATGAAGTTGGATATGAAGCATTAAGACAAGCTAGTCTTGGTAAATGTGGATATATGATTGGAATAAAAAGAGAAAATAACGCACCTTACAAATCTTCTTACTTCTTAATCGAAGCTAATAAGGTTGCTAATAATGTTAAGTACTTCCCTACTGAATGGATAAATGAAGCTGGAAATAACTTAAAAGAAGAAGCTTTAGAATATATAGCTCCTCTAGTTTCTGAAATTCCAGATATAATTTCAGCTACACCAATGCCATCATTTAAAGTCTTTAACAAATAAAATATTGTTCCCCACGTGGATACTAAAAATTAATGATTTTTCTTATTAAATATAGCAGAAGTCGTTATCTTTAAAGGGGATCGCTCAGAAAATTGTATCTTTTATCTTAAAAGCCAGTGATATAGAAAAATTGATTATATTATCGGAGGGAAAATTATATAATGAACTTTAGAATTTAATTATTATTAGAATAAAATCTGCGTTAAGAAGCTGAGGGAATGAAATGACTTTCGAAGCTTTAGCAGATTTTATGGAAATAATAATATAAATTCTTAGTGAAATTATATTCCTTCACGGAGATTATATAATCAATTTTTCGGCATCACGGCATTTAAGCCTTAACGAACAATTTAGTTATTTTGCATAGCGTCTACAGAGATATTCAATTGTATCTAAGAATATATTAGCTTCTTTTTTGCTATTGTATATTCCTAAACTTACCCTAACTAGTCCTGGGGTTCCAACCTCACTCATATATCTTTGCAAATCATTATCTGCTATTCCAAGAACTCTTCTTGTATATGGATGTGCACAAAATCCCCCTTGTCTAACCCCTATTCCTCTTACATTAGCAAGTGCTTCTCCAACTTCTTCATAAGTCATTCCATCAATATTAAATACTAAAATTCCCAATCTATCATTTATATTTTCATTATCCCCATATAGTGTTATCTTTTCAAATTGCTTTAATTCTTTAATTAAATATACTAGCAATTCCTTCTCATTATTTTCAATTGTCTGAAATCCTATTTTATCCATTTCTCTAAGTGCTTCTGCTATTGCTATAGCACCGAAAAGGTTTGGTGTTCCTGCTTCATTTTTCTCTGGTGTATCTAACCATAGTTGTCGATCATCAAGTACAATTTGAACAGTTCCACCTCCTTTTGAAGCTGGTTCTTTTTCATTAAATATTTCCCTTAAACCAATAATAACTCCACTTCCAAAAGGTGCATATACCTTATGACCAGAGAACACTAAAAAATCTATATTCTCATTAATATCTTCTTGTATCATAGATATTTTTTTATGTGGAATTAATTGAGCACCATCAACAATTATTTTAGCTCCATATTTATGAGCTGCCTTTGCTACTCTTTTTATATCATTTACGTAACCAGTAACATTAGATGCACCTGTTATAGTAACATATTTAACTTTTTCTTGATACTTATCTAATAGATATTCTATTTCTTCTATTCTAACTCTACCATCTTTATCTACTTCAACATGTCTTAAGTCACACTTACTTCTCCAAGGTAAATCATTTGAATGGTGTTCCATTCTAGTTGTAATAACTATATCATTCTTATCCTCAATTAAAATATTAGATAATTTATTTAATCCATCAGTAGTATTAGCAACAAAAATTGCTGTATATATATCCTCTGGTGCGTTAAAATATTCCAATATATATTTTCTAGAATTTTCATACAAATCGCTGCAATATTGAGATTTTTTACCATCCCCTCTTGCAATTGATCCATAATACTCACTAGTTTCTAATACCTTTTTCATAACTCTTTTAAAAGGTGGAGTGGTAGCTGCATTATCAAAATTTATAGGAATTAATCTTCCTTTTCCATCTACATTAACCTTTTTATCCAACCCTATAAATAGTTTTCTTAAATCATCTATATTTTCTTTATGCATAATAATCCCCTCCTCTATAATATATTCCTTTATTTATCTATTGTGATTATTTAAACACATTATATTATTTAATTGTAATATACCTCTCTTTATAGTCATATTCTATAAAGTAACATATGTGTTTAAAATACATATATTATTATTAAATTATTATTTGGAGGGTAATAATGAGTTCCAAAAAAAATAATACTGAAAAAAATAATACTGAAAAATATAATAATGAAAAATATAATAATGATGATGATTTAACTTTTATACCTTTAAATATCGACTCATCTTTAGCACCTAATAGCACAAAATTTCCATTACAATTTGATATAGAAGGAATTTCTCTAACTAAAACTTTAGGTACTATATCATTAGGTTTTCCGAATTTAAATATTAATCCGACTCCAGTACCATTGACCACAAATCCAATGGTTGAATTAGCTCCACTTACACCTTATCCTAAGAATATACCAACTATGGATTCAAATACATCTTTAAATAAAAAAAGTAATAATACAAATAATCAATCAAACAATAATACTACTATAAATAACAGCAATACTACTGGATTAGAATATCCAAGTGAACTAGATGATAGCTTTCTTTATTCATATAATGAGGAAAAAGTTAATGAAAGATATATAGATGATTCTGTTAACATCCTAGAGGTTTTAAGAAATTTTGATATCTCATTAGACTTTTCTTCATCTGAATCTAGGAAAAATAATTCTACAGAGGATGAGGTTAATGAAATATTCTCTTTAATAGAAAAAGATAATCCTGGAATATTAGCAACTATGAAAGCCTATAGGATTCCTTATCCTATTACTAAATTGTTAATAAAAAAGATAATAAAAATCTCTCTTGATAACTATAAAAGGTAGGTGCTTTATATGGAACAATTTTCAAAATCACTTCCTCGAATTGAGACTAGTGTAAGAATTCTTCATGCAGTACCTAATGCCCCAAATGTTGATGTTTATCTAAATGGCTCTCTTATAACAAGTAACTTAGCCTTTGGAAAAATATCTAAATATAGTCAATTATCATCTGGAGAATATGAATTTCAACTATTCAAAGCTAGCACTTATGACAAGCCTTTATTAAGTCAAAATGTTCAATTAATAGCTAATGCTAACTATACAGCCTCAATAGTTGCGCTAGCTAATAATTTATATTTATTTAGATTAAAAGATGATAATATCCCTGTAAGTAAATCCCAAGCATTCTTGAGATTTATTAACTTATCTTCAAATGCCCCTTTGCTTAGTTTAGCATTACCTAATGGTATTACTCTATTTAATGAAGCGGAGTATTTAGAAACTACAGGATATTATCAGTTATCACCAGGAATATATAATTTCGAAGTGCTTTTAGGCTCTTCTCAAATAACTACAAAATATATCAAAAATATTACCTTAGATGGTGGTAAATTCTATACTATCTATATTATAGGACTATTTAATGATAAACCACCACTTGGCTATCTCTTTGTAGATGATGCAATCTAAAAAAAGGAGTTGTTGAAAAACATCTCCTTTTTTAATTTGATATAGATTTACTATAATAGTATAATTATAAGGAAAACTTCGTCTAACTGGAGGAAATTATGATAATACTAAGTTGTAAAGATATATGCAAAAGTTACGGAATACGCGATGTCCTTAAAGATATTACCTTTTCAATTAATGAAGGTGATAAGGTTGGAATTATTGGCGCTAATGGTGAAGGAAAATCAACCCTTTTTAAAATAATAACTAAAGAAATATCTCAAGATTCTGGTGAAATATTTATAGATAAAAATAAAACTTTAGGTTATTTATCACAAAATTTAGCATTAGACTCTGATAAAAATATTTATGAAGAAACTCTTTCTGTATTTGAGGAACTCCTAAATATTGAAGAAAGACTTTCATCTTTAGAAATAAAAATGAATGAACCTTACGATGAAAATAATGCCTCATATCATGACAAGCTTATAAAGGATTATACTACCCTTCAAGATATATATTCACATAAAGGTGGTTATGTCTATAAGGGTGAAATATCAAGAGTATTAAAAGGTCTTGGCTTTACTGAAGATGATTTTTATAAATCTATAAATACTTTAAGTGGTGGACAAAAAACAAGAGTTGCCTTATGTAAATTATTATTACGTAAGCCAGATATTATTTTACTTGATGAGCCTACTAATCACTTAGATTTAGAAGCAATTAGCTGGCTAGAAGATTATATGAAGAATTATAAAGGAACTGTTTTAGTAATATCTCATGATAGATTCTTTTTAGATTCAGTAACAACTAGTACTTTTGAAGTTATTGCTGGAAAAGTTGAGTGCTATAATGTTCCTTATTCTAAATTTATAGATCTTAGAAAAAAGAACTATGAAGCAAAGCTTAAAGCTTATAATCTTCAACAAGCTGAAATTAAAAGACAAGAAGCAATTATTGAAAAGTTCCGCTCTTTTAATAGAGAAAAAAGTATAAGAGCTGCTGAAAGTAGAGAAAAAGCATTAGATAGAATGGAAAGAATTGAAGCTCCAACTCATGAAAAAGAGGGTTCTAAAATTAAATTTGAAGCCTCTATAAAAAGTGGATATGATGTTTTACATATAGAAGATATGGCTAAGTCTTATGGTGAAAAAACATTATTCACCAATTTAAATATTGACTTAAAACGTGGGGAAAAAGTTGCTTTAATTGGTGAAAATGGTAGAGGTAAAACTACTCTTTTCAAAATAATAATGGATAAAGTTCAAGCTGATAAAGGTGTTAAAGTATTAGGTACTAACGTAAATGTTGGATATTATGATCAAGAACAATCAGATTTAAATTTAGATAAAACAATATTAGATGAGGTTTGGGATGAATTTCCTAACTTAACAACTTCTAAGCTTAGAAGCTATCTAGCATCTTTCTTATTTACTGGTGATGATGTATTTAAAGTTATAAATACTTTAAGTGGTGGTGAAAAGTGCAGAATAAATTTATTGAAGCTTATGCTTTCTAAATCTAATCTTCTTCTACTAGATGAGCCCACTAACCATCTTGATATTATCTCTAGAGAAGCCTTAGAAGATGCTATATTAGAATATGATGGAACTTTAATGGTTATATCTCATGATAGATATTTCTTAAATAAAGTAATTGGACGTATACTTGAACTTAAAGAAGATGGCGTTTCTGAGTACCTTGGAAATTATAGTTACTATCAAGAAAAGAAACTTAATCCTACACGTTTTGAGGATTATGAAGAATTAGCTAATGGAAAAACTAAAACTCAGCTTAAAGATGAAAAGAAGAAAAAGCGTGAAGCTGAAAAAGAAGCTAAAGCTCTTCAACTTAAAATTAAAAACCTTGAAAAAGCAATTTCTGAGAAGGAAGATGAATTAACTAATTTACAAGAGCAGCTTTGTTTAGAATCTATTTATTCTAATCCTTCTGAAAGTCAAAGAGTTAATGGTGAAATAAAAAATTTAGAGGAGACTATTGCTCAACTTTATGAAGAATGGGAAAACCTAGTTTAATTAATAATTAAATAAAAAGTCGGCATTGCCGACTTTTTACTATTTTATTTCAAACTAAAACTTAAATTATTTTACACATCTTTGCACAACTTCTTCTATATCATTTTATGCAGTTTCTACTACATTTTGTTTAACTGTTTTTTTAGAAAAAGTATTTACTATAGCTTTTCTTATCATATCTACCGGGATAATTGTAATTGCCATAAGTATTATAACTCCCCAATGACTTATAGAGATTGGTGTACAACTAAACATTTCACCACCAATAATTGTTAGTAATACTTGAACTACTACTATTATTCCCATTACTTTTAAGAAACTCATATTTTCATTTATATGTTCAAATATATTAGCATTTTCACTTCTTACATTAAATCCATTAAATACTGCGCAAAGTACAAACATTGAGAAATATGCTGTCATATGCTCTTCAGTATTAGTAAACATTTCTACAAAATATGGAGCTTTTAAGAATACAAAGCTTAATATAGTTACCCAAGCTCCAGCAAAAATAATTTGATTCATCATTTTACCTGAAACTATACTTTGAGTTCTTGATTTAGGTTTTTCAAGCATATACTTCTTAAGTGCTGGTTCAGAACCTAAAGCTAATGCTCCAAGACCATCCATAACTAAGTTAATCCAAAGTATATGAGTAATTTTTAACGGCTCTTCAATTCCAAAGAATGGTGCAATAGCACATACAGCAACAGCTCCAACATTTATAGTTAATTGGAATTTTATAAACTTTAAAATATTATTATAAATTGTTCTACCATATAAAATAGCATTTTCAATTGATTTAAAGTTATCATCTAATATTACTATTGAACCTGCCTCTTTAGCTACATCTGTACCACTACCCATTGCAAAACCAACATCAGCTCTCTTTAATGCAGGAGCATCATTAACACCATCACCAGTCATACCACATACAAGATTTAATTCTTGAGCAAGTCTTACCATTCTTGATTTATCTGTTGGTAATGCTCTAGCTATCACTCTTAAATTAGGTATAATAGCTTTTACCTCTTCATCAGACATCTTATTTAATTCCTCTGAAGTTAAAGCAATATCTGAATCAGATTTTAATAATCCAGCCTCTTTTGCAATTGCAACTGCTGTTTCTTTTCTATCACCAGTTATCATTACAACTTGAACACCTGCATTTTGAACTTCCTCAATAGCTTGTTTAGCTTCAACTCTTACATCATCACGAATTCCAACAAATCCAACAATAACTAAATCATCTGGAAGAGTATCTTCTACTAATCCACTTTCACTATAAGCAAATGATAAAACTCTCATAGCTCTTACTGCTAATTCATCTATCTTATTATTAATTTTATTCTTATTTATCTCAACTACATTTCCCTTTTCATCTAACATTTTTGTAGCCTTTGCAAGTAATCTTTCTGGAGCACCCTTATATACTGTTTTTCCATTTAATTGACTTGCTGAATATTTATTAGCTGAGTTAAACCCTTGTGATTTTTCAACAACTAAGTCTGTTAATTTTGTCATCTCTTCTTGTGTTAGGAAGTTAAGTAATGCCTTATCAGTAGCATTTCCTCCAACAACCTTACCATTTGCATCAAACATTGCTCCTGTATTTTTACCAATACAAAGCTTCATCATTTCCTTTACTTTAGAACCATCTTTATAAGTATCTTTTAAATTACCATCAAAAAATTCTACAACTTCTAGCTCACCTTTAGTAATTGTACCTGTTTTATCAGAGAATAAAATATTTAATGACCCTGCTGTCTCAATACCAATTGGCTTTCTAACAAGTACGTTATTTTGTAACATCTTAGATGTATTTCTCATAAGTACAATAGCAATCATAAGAGGTAACCCCTCTGGAACTGCCATAACAACAATAACAACAGCTAACATAATTGCTTCTAATACGTCTTTAAATATTAATACTCCACCAATTGCGAAATAATCGGCAAATCCACCTGCAACTAATATTTTATGTCCAAGTAATGCTAATGCAATAACAACTGAACCAATATAACCAAACATAGAAATTTGCTCTGCAAGTTTGGTAAGTTTTACCTTTAATGGACTTGCTACTTCTTCATCAGCCATATCAGCAGCCATAGCACCCATCATAGTCTTCATACCAACCTTAGTAACTTCCATAACTCCTTCACCATTAAATACTACTGCACCTCTAAATAAAGAGTGTGAATCAACAAAAGTATCTCCAGTTATATCTGCAGTCATAGCAATTTCTTTATAAGCTTTAGAATCTTCTACTGCAACTTTTTTACATTCTTCTGCTTCACCATTAAGAGCTGAATTATCTACTCTTAAATCTCCTTGATAAAGATATCCATCAGCTGGAATTTTATCTCCACTTTGAAGAATTACCATATCTCCTACAACAAGTTCATTTACTTCAATTTCAACAACTTTACCATCTCTATATACTTTACATACATCTTTTTTAGTAGAATCTTTTAACTTTCTATACTCGTTATCACTTGCAATTTCTGTTTTTGCAGAAATTCCAGTTACTAACAATACAGATATAGCTATACCGATTAGCTCTCCAAATTCAGCATATCCCATGAATGCCATTACTGCCATAATTGCTGCAATTGCTAATAATAACTTAATCATTGGATCATCGAATGCACCCTTAAATTTGTCCCAAAACGTTTCTGGCTCTGCTTCATGGATTATATTATCCCCATAGAGCTTTCTACTTTCATCTACTTGCTTTTTATTAAGCCCTTTAATCATCCCATTCTCTCCTTAAATAAAATTTACATAATTATAATATATAAGTACTATATTATCATTTATTTATATTTTTTTAAAATATTACATTATAATTTCCTTTAAAAAATATACATGCAAAAGTAAAATATCTTTTGCATGTACTTCCTTAGCTATTGATATAAAGCTAATACTCCATTTAAATCGGCGATTTTACCTTCTCCAACAGCCTTAAATTGCCATTCTGATCCACTTCTATGAAGTTCTGCAAATATTACAGATGTTGCAGTAGATCCATTTTCCTTTAAATTAAATCTACATAATTCTTTTCCATTTTGATCTAGGTCTACTAATCTAACATATGAATTATTTATCATTCCAAAAGTTTGTCTCTTAGCCATTGCTTCATGAATTGTAACAACGAAAACTATTTTTGCTATGTTTGAATCAATCTTATCTAAATCTATATTTATTGTTTCATCATCACCAGCACCAGCACCAGTTCTGTTATCTCCAGCTAAGGAAATTCCTTGACCTACTTTATTATTAAAGAATATTACATTTGAAACAGTATTAAATTTATTATTAGCATCTAATAAAAATGCTGCTATGTCTAAATCAAAATCTGAGCCATTGTTTGAAATATCCCATCCTGCACCAAGCATTACTCTTTTTAATCCTGGATTTCTCTTTGTTAAATCTAATATATCATTTTTGTTTAAATTTAAAACTCCACCAGTTGGTGCATTATTGCTTGTATTTCCTGTTAAATTTCCAAATCCTGAACCTAAATTAATTCCCATATTAATTACCTCCTCTATTTATACATATCTGCTAAAGATTTAACTGTAGCTTGTAATAATTCTCCCTTAGCCTTAAATTGCCAACTACCATTAACTCTTTGTAATTCTGCAAAAAGTAATGCTGTATTATTTCCTCCATCTTCTGATAGGTTATATCTACATATTTCTTTATTGCCATTATCCTCATTTAATATTCTAATATATGCATTTTTCACCTTAGAGAAATTTTGTTTTCTTGATACTGCATCATAGATATTAAGAGCAAATATAACTTTATCACATTTTGCTGGTAATTTATCTAAATCAACTGATATCTTTTCATCATCACCATCTCCAGCACCCGTTCTATTATCCCCATGTAAGTATATTCCATCACCTTTTAAATTTCCAAAATATATTACTCCTCTATTTATTAATTTGTCATTACTATCTAATAATAGTGCTATTAAATCTAAATCATAATCTGCACCTAGATTAAAGAAACCTTTCTTAGCAACATCCCAACCAGCCCCTAACATAACATGCTTTAATCCTGGTTCTGCTTTTCTTAAATCTAAAATATCATTTTTTTGTAAATTTAAAACTCCTGCCATATTCTTTCTCCTCCAAATCTCATATTCCTTACATATACAATCCTAAAATTCCATTTAAATCAGCAATTTTACCTTCTCCAATTGCTTTAAATTGCCATTCCCCACTTACTTTATATAATTCTGCGAAAATTACTGAAGTAACAGTTGATCCATTTTCTTTTAAATTAAATCTGCAAATTTCTTTTTCATTACGTTCTTCATCTAAAATTCTAATATAAGAATTCTCTACCATTCCAAATGTTTGTCTTTTAGCTTGAGCTTCATGTATAGTAACAACAAAAACTATTTTTTGAACATGTGATGAAATTGCTTCTAGATCTAATCTTATTCTTTCATCATCACCCTCTCCAGCTCCAGTTCTATTATCACCTTCTAAGTAAATTCCTTGACCTTTCATATTGTTAAAGAATATTACATCATCTGGTATATTCTGAACTTTTCCATTTGCATTTAGTAAAAATGCCGCTATATCTAAATCAAAATCTTGTCCTATACTAGCTACATCCCATCCGGCTCCTAATATTACTTTCTTTAAGCCTGGATTCTTCTTTGTTAAGTTTAAAACATCATTCTTTTTTAAATTTAATGCATTTACTCCATTATCAGTTGTATTAGAATGCATATTATTCATCATTGATCCTAAATTAATTCCCATTTTTATACCCCCTAAATTCAAAGTATTATTTTTAATTATCTTATGTGATAAATTATACCACTTAACAAAATACTTTTCAACTCTTTTTAACGTATATTTTATTTATTTTTCTATTTATTTTAATTATGTCCATTTTTCTATTTTTATTCACTATTTTTTAATTATTTTATGATTGAGCTATATTCTTTTTCATTGTATGCTTAATTTGTTCAAGTTTAGCTGAGTTCTCTACTCTTTGTGCCCTATTAGCTTCTTGAATAGCCTTAGTATCTTCTATTCCCTTCATTATTGTTTCAAAGGATTTCTCTAATGTAGAAATAGCTACTGAACTTCCTGATGCCATTCTTGCAATTTCTACTGACTGTCTAGCAGTATTTTGAGCGTTTCTCATAATAAGTTCATTAGTCTTATCATCTAACTGCTTAATTGATTTAGCTTGAATTTCTTGTCTTTTTAATATAACAGCTTGTGCTAGGCATTGCTTAAATATTGGCAATGTAACTATGAATGATGAATTTATTTTTCTCATTAAATTAAAATTAGACATTTGTATAGTTTGAATCATAGGTGCTGCTTGAATTGCAACATTTTCTGCAATTTGAAGGTCATATACACGTTGTGATAACATCTCTTTGCTTATTTCAAGTTTTTGAGTTAACATCTGCTTTTCTTCTTGGTTCATTGCAGTATTCATTGATATTTGCTGTATATATGCATCTATTTCTTCTAATGCTAATTCTCCAGCAACAATATACTTCTCCAATAATTGATAATAATGAAGATTAGCATCATATAGTTTCTTTAAATTAGCATTTGATTCCCTAATATCATTTTCATATTTCTTTAATAATACATATACCTTTTCTACTTCATATCCCATAGTATCGTATTTTTGAAATAATTTAGCTACACTATTACCTACACCTTTCATAAGCTTAGATAACATAGATGGTTTTTCTACTCCTTCAAGTTCCTTAACGTCAAACTTATCCATTATTTTAGTTAAGTTTACTAGCATTTCACTAGCTTCTTCTGATTTTACAGCCTTCATTGATTTTAATAATTCATCAGAAACCTTAGATATATTTTCACTTGCCTTTTGTCCAAACATAACTATTGAATTAGGATTTTGAATTTCTACTTCACTAGTAAGATCTTGAACCTCTTTCATTCCTCTTAATCTTTGCTTATATTCTGATATAGTTGCCATATCAAAGTTATCATTTGGAATTTGTGTATTATCATTAGGATACATTCCCATTTCTCCTTGATAACCTATTTGAGGATTTGGATACATTCCTTGCTGTCCTTGGTAACCCATTTGTTGATTTGGATACATTCCTTGTTGGCCTTGATATCCCATTTGTTGGTTTGGGTAACCTCCTTGTTGACCTTGATATCCCATTTGTTGGTTTGGGTAACCTCCTTGTTGACCTTGATATCCCATTTGTTGGTTTTCATATATATCCTCATTTAATGTTTGTCCAAACATATTATTATCATTATTATTCATATAAATCTCTCCTTTTCTATTTTTTCTACCTTCTTAAAAATCTTGAAAAAACTCCTTGTTTTAAATTCATTAAATTATTATATTTTGAATCATACTTCATTACATCTAATCTAAAATTATTTAAAGCAGTAGCTTTTATTACATTATTAATATTAAATAAACCTGATGGGTTAAATATAACTATATCAATCCCTATAGTATGAAGGTATCCCAAAAGTATTTGCATAGATTCAGGCATTGTATTTTCATCTTCAAGATAAATTACTATTTTAGGTATAGCTGCTGTAAAATCAAAATTATCTATTAATCTAACAATACTTTCATTTAACCCTAAAACTAATACTAATAATCTTAATATTTCTTCTTTAGTAAAAGTTCTATTAAATAATTCTGTATTGCTTATGGTTTCATTAAACTTTTTTAATAAAAAATTTTGAGTATCTTCGCTATATTTTGAAAATCTATATATAGGCAACTTTTTAAGTTCATCTATATCAAAAGAACCATCACTTAGTTGACAAAACATAAGTTGGTACATATCATCTGTAAATTGCACATCTTCTGAGAAATATCTCCCATTAAAAACTAAAGTATTTGGTGATGATGTACAATATTTCACTAGCTTTTGATACTCAAATTCATCACTATATATTCCATCTATCTTTTTAAAGAAACACGGAACCTGAACGGTATTACCTTCAACCTTAAATCCACTTCTCAATTTACAGGGCTCATTCCAATAAATATAAATATCTTCTAATATTGTGTCTAGTAAAATACTCTTTGTATATCCTTTTCTAAACTGCCACGGTTTAAACATTCCAGTATTAGAAAAAAGCTGTTCTTCTATATCTCTTTGAATTTGCTTAGTAACAGTTTCAAAATTATCAATTACCTTCCCCTTGCTAGCTCTTTCTTTAAAAGATTCAACACTTAAAATCCCCATACTTTTTATACATTGACTTAGACCTGCATCATCAATTTCATTCCATAACTCTTCTTTTAATGGATTAATATAAATAACATCAAAGCCCATTTTATAAAGCATAATTAGAAAATATATTTCATGTCTTTCAATATTGCCGTAATAAACACACTTTGGATTAATGCTAGCATCATATTTTATATCTTTAGCATAGGTATAAGTCCAAACAATTAATTTAGTTATAAAATTATTTCTTACATTATCATTAAAGAAATTTTCCTTGCTACAAGCAATCGGTATAACATATTCTAATGCACTTAAAAACTTAAAATTCACTTCAAAATCATCAAATATCGTTATATCTTGTGTAGTCATTTTATAAACATCCATTGAGGCAAGTTCATTAAAAATATACTGAATTAATTCCATTTCACCGCTTAAAGGAATAGAATTATCAAATATAATACATTTATCTTCCTCTTCTATAAACTTACTTTCAATAGTCTTAATAAAATCATTATATTTAGAACTATCATCTACACCTATAAATCTATAAAAATATGGCTTAAACTTATTATATGTATCTTCTCTTTCATAAATAGTTCTAAACATATAACTTGTTATGTTTCTTAAATTTATAGCCATTTTACAAATTAACCTCTTACTTTCTTAAAATAAACCTTCCATCTAAATTTTAACCTATTTCATACTTTCCTTTCAACTTTTTCCTTCTTTTACTCCATTGGTTCTACTTTTTACATAATAATTTTATTTATATAATCTAAAATTTCTTCTGTAGCATGTATTTTGCTTTTTTCAGTTATTATAGCCTTTTCATGTTTGAAAGAACTATGCTTAGGTAAAATCGTTATTCCTCTACTAGTAAACTCTCTATCAACCTCTGTATCACCAGATGTAATTAATTTCTTTATATTAAACCTTTCAATAATATAATCCACAGCATATACCTTGTTTATTCTATTATGAATAATAAATATCTTAGCTTCTATTCTTAAGACATTAATATTTTTACCAAACTTATTATTTATTATATTGTAAAGTTTCTCTGCTTCATATGAGTCTATGCATTTTACAGTAATATAAGAATCTTCAATATTCCTTATTTCTATAACTCCTATACGCTCTTTATATTCTTTTTTTAATTTTTCAAGATAATTAATATTTTCATTCAATTCATCTTGATTACATAAAGATTTCATTTGCTTGTCCCAAGCTTCATCAAGTTTTCCATCAATATAAATTTGAGCTCCATTTGTACATATTATAATTTTGGGATTGTAATCTCTTATAAAATCAACTCTTAATGTCTGATTAATATTCCTCATAGTACATGGTATAAAAATAAACTCTTCTCTTTTTAACAACTCCTGTAGCTTATCATAAGCATAATCAGTCATATAGGTTATCTCTTTATCACCAAGCTTTTCTACACACTTATAACCCTTATGTTTAGAATGTATGATTGTTCTATCTAAATCCGTAATAAAAAATATTTTCTCCATTTATTTTTCATTAATTATTGAAATACAATTATAGTCACTATCTTTATATTCAATAATCTTTACTCCTTTTTCCTCCGCTAATTTAATTATATGTTCTACATTTTTATCACTTTTATTTTTAACTAATACAACTCTAGGATCTCTTCTTAATAAAACTCTAGCTGATTCTCCCACACTTAATTTAATATTATTTATATTATTAACATCATATAATTCTCTTATTTTATTAACAATTTTCATTGAATACTCTTTATCTTCAATTTCTAAAACTAAATTCTTATAATCAATGTTTATTTTATTAAATTCATTATTTATTTCATCAATAAAATACTGTGAATAATCTTGATCCTTTAAATAATATAAAGTCTTTGCCCCGTGAAAATCATTCTTCCCAATATACTTTTCATTATGAATAGTTCTGCTTATTAATCCACTTACCGTTGAATTTAAGCAGCAAGTTGCTATTCCAAAATCCTCTCTTGTTCCACATACTTTGCACAATTTTGCTGGATCTGAAATAACAGCTAATGAACTATCTATATTAGTTTTATTTTTATTATTAAAATCATCTATAGATTTATTTAATTCTTTTGTTATAGATCCTTTTCCAGTCCATCCATCAACAAATTGTATATTTGCTTCCCTATGTTCACTTAAAATATATTTCAATGCATTAGAATCTATACCCTTATCTCTTATAATAGATATACTATAATGCGGTATATCCACTTTATATTTTAACTTTAAATATTTTCTAATTAATATTCCATAAGGAGTTCCTGCTCTTGCTAAAGAAACAATTACCAACTTATTACCTTTTTGCCTATATATTATCTCGGATATCTTTGCAACATAATATGCAATTAATTTCTTATCTCTATTTAAGATATTAAGAAATATATTTTTAATATCTTTACTTGGTATACTTTCTTTTGAAATCATCTCAGAATAGCTTACTCCACTTCTTATTAATTCTTCTTTTTCTTCTATTGTAATTTCCTTTATTTTATCTGTTAAATCTTTAAGTAAAAATATGCAATCCCCTTTATAACTATGTCTGACTAAATTTATATTCTCCATAACTTTTAAACCTTTACTGCAATCATATTATTCGTTAATTTAATATTTAAATCATCTTCTGTTATTAAAATCACCTTATCATATTTTTTTTCAATTTCACTTTTATTATAAAAATAATACTTTATCCCTTTATGATAAAATACATGTTTTTCTTTTATAGGATACCCATCAACATCATCACAATAAATTGGACTTCTTGTAGTACTTTTAAAATATACATCTCCCTTTATATAGGCTGCTATTCTACAAGGAATATATATATTCTCCCCATGTCCTAATACTAATATTTTTTCGTTACTTCCAATAAACTCTTCAAGCCTATTAGCTATATCTTCACACTTACCCTCTAATGATTCTATTTCATTAAATTCCACTCCAAATCTTCCTGTATGTAATAAATAACTTTCAACTTCTTTTTCATAGTTTGTCTTTAGCTCTATCCTATCTAAAGCATTATAATTTAAAACATTAGTAGTATCATTTATTACATTATCATTATTATCCATATAAGTAGTTGTATCCTTTATTTTTATCTCTCCTGATATTAATGATAAAACCTCTACATTAATATTTTCTTTATTTACTAAATCATCATATGCCTTCCTATGCTCTTTATTTCTCCAATCTAAAATACTTAATATAATGAATTTTTTTGCATTAGTAACCTCTTTTAGTTCCTTTATTATATTTATCATAGATTTCCCAGTTGTTATTTCATCATCTACTAAAATTATTTTTTCTGAATTAATAAGCTTGTCCTTATCTAATGGAAAACATTTATGGGTTGTTGCATGAGAATGTTCTTCCTCAAATTTCAAAATAGATTTTATCTCTTTTATATCCTCTCTAGTAGTAGTTAGATAATAAGAGTTTTGAATATATGATGCTACAGCCATTCCTAATCCCGTGGCTGTTTCAGCAAACCCTAATACACATATTTTTTCATTATTTTTATAGGTTTCTCCTTCTTCTTCTTTATTAAAAATTAATCCAGCTAACTTGCAACCTATTTCTTTACACACACTAGGTTTAGCTTCAATATGCTTTCCTAACACCTTACTTATAAACAAAAAATTTCTTTTTTCATTATTAATTCTTTTTCCCATTACTATTAAATCATTCAAGTTTAAATTGTATTTATTTTCTCTTATATTAATGTCTACACTCATATCCTATCCCCTTTTATATTATTTTTATAATACTTCTATAGATTTACTACTTAAATTATCTTTATTATACAAGTCTTCATATAATATTCCTTCATTTAAAACTCCAAAAATTTCAGCTCTATTCATAACCTTCTTAGCCCAATTAAAATGTGGTTTTACCTCATTCATCTTATTGCCACCATAACCTTTAAATACGCCTCCATCTTCCAAAGAACTAATTATACTTTTAGCATCTATATATTCCTCATAAGTAACTGTATATAATGAATTCACATATTTTATTTGACTTGGATGAATTATTGTTTTACCACAAAATCCATTTTCTTTATCACTTTTTATTTCATTTATTAATCCACAAACTTCCTTAGATTTTATATCTTCGGAAAAATATTCCCAAACTGGCGCTGAAATAACGTAATCTTCTCCATCTCTTGAAAACATATTTATAATATCAATTAGACAATCCGATACTACTCTTACATTATAAATACTAGAATCAACACTTCTCCTTAATCCAAATTTAGAAGAAAAATCAGTACCTCCAACCCTAATATTTAAAATAATGTCTGAGTACTCATCTATTATTTCTTTTATATTAATTAACTCTTGAAATCTAGTTTCTTTATAAATAATAGCCTCACTCTCTAAAATAGGCATGCCATATAGAACTTCATTATACTTTTCTGAAAGTTTCTTTGTATGTTTAAGATAAGCTATTGAATTTTCTGTAGTAAACTTTGGAAAAATAAATCCAGTAATATATCTAAAATGTTCAGATTTTAATTTTGATGTGAAATTAAGAAATTGATCATAATTTCTAACTCTAAAAAAAATAAGAGGAATATTATTTATAAATTCTCCATTATTAATATGCTTTCTTAAATTCTCTAGCATATTAATTACATTATTTTCAGTATTCTCAACCTCACTATCTCTAGTTGCATCCTCAAAACAAATAGAAATTGCACCTAACTCATTAAAATCTCCATTAATTATCTTTTCATAAAAATCCTTTTCTCCATTCATATATAAATTAGCACCTACTGCATACTTTAATACATCTTTATTTGAATTCTTATTAAATTCTACTGGCTTTTTATAAAATAGATTTTTCTTATACTCATTTAAATATCTCAATTGTTCATACTCCTTTATAATACCTATTAATTACTTTTATGTAATAGTTAAGCATTCTATAATTATAACAAAATAACCAACATTTTGTATAAATATAATCTTAATATTTTATTATTTTCTTTGTAAAAAAAGGAGATGCATAGTTAACATCTCCTTTTATTCTTATTACTAATTTATATTTTTAATTTTCTTAATATCTTTTTTATCTTACCTATAGTATTAATTTTTTTATTAGGAAAGATTTTCAATTCACTTAAAGCTATTCCCTCATATTTACACTATAATTCTAAATCTCTATTTCTAATATTTCCTTCAAATATATAATTAGCACTTCCACCGTTTATAAACTTTTAAAATTTCTTCTTTCTTATAAATACCACTTATTCTATTTCCATTATTATTTAAACTCCAATTCTTAGTCATTTACTTATCTCTCCTTTATTTTTTTATTTTTATTAAATTATTTTATTTAATAATCTTTTTATTAAGCTAGGCTTTCTATCTCTCATACTTAAATCTTTATCATTTACTATAGCTTTTATAATATAACTATTGATTATCATTGCAATATTGTAGTCGTATAATGGTGTCATAATCTCTTCCCCCTTTCTTATTAAATTTTATTTGTGTAATAATACCTATAAAGTAATTATTCATTTTATTTTCTCCTTTCTTGAAAATTTTTATACAAAAATGACCATGGTTTTTCCATGGTCATTAAAATATCATTATTAAAAAACAACATAAAAATACCATGAATATGATAACTCATGGTATGTATAATAATTATTACAATTCACTAAAAAAGTATAAAATTATTTCATAGGTAGAGCTATCATATAAAATTTATTATTAACTTTATCCATTCCTATTTTTTCTATATTATTATTAAACATAAACTCTACCTCCTTTTTTATTTTCTTATATATACTATGCTATTAATTTATATTTGCTACTTTATTTTTAACTTTTAAATTATATTTACTACATTTACCACTACTTATAGTGCTTATATTTTCACTAAAATTTCATTTATATCTTCGCTAACTTTAATTCTTTCTGAATATACCCAATCCACATCGAACTTTAAGTTAAATATCTTAGAAAAAGAATAATACATATTAATTTTTTGATAATATATTTCTAAATCATCAAGGTTTCCTGTAAAGCATGTTGGCTTTGTTATTTCTTTTAACTTAGTAACAAAGACTTCATCTACATATTCTAAGAATTTCTCCATAAGCTCTTCATTTGCAACATCAAAGGGAACTTTTAATAAATCCCATTGATCCTCTTCTTTAAGTTTATATCTTTTTATTTTTTCTAAAATTAATAGATACTCACTTATATCCATCTTTGTATAGTAATCTATCTTTGATTCTCTAGTTTTCCATAGCACTAATTTTTCATTTAGCGGTAAACTTTTTATAGTTAAAATTGCTTCTGATGGACCTATTACTGCCTGCTTTATAATATCATCCTTTACTTCTAACTTTCTACTAATGAAATTATGAGTATCTGAAACTCCAGCAACATACCCTGTATCGTATATTCCCTTTCTACCTGCTCTTCCAGCAATCTGTTTAACTTCTTGAGATGTTAACTCTCGTACTTCTTCCCCATCAAACTTTCTTATAGACATAAATATTATTCTTCTTATAGGTAGGTTAACACCCATTCCAATAGCATCTGTTGTTACTAAAACTTTATTTTCCTTATTTATAAATTGCTCATATTGCATTTTTCTAACTTCTGGTGGTAAATCACCATAAATAATACTAGTCTTAATATTTTTATTTGAATAATCCTGTGCTATTTCTAAAACTCTCTTTTTAGAAAATACTACAATAGCATCTCCTTCTTGAACGTCATTATAACTAAAGTTTTTTGTTTCAACTATTAAAGGTATATTTCTATGATATTCCTTAATTTCATAGTCATCTTCACAATCTTCTAATATTTTAACTAATAATTCTTTAGCGTTCATTGCTCCACAAATATGAATTTCATTACATCTAAGCCCTAAAACTGCTCTACTCCACGCAATTCCTCTTTGTGTATCACTAACCATTTGAATTTCATCAATTACGGCAATATCATAACTTTGCTTTAAATTAACCTTTTCTATAGTACAAGAAACATGTGTTGAATTTTCCTTTATTATTTCTTCTTCTCCTGTCATTAAATCACAAACTATGCCTTCATTATTTAATTTATCATAGTTTTCTAAGGCAAGAATTCTAAGTGGAGATAAATATACTCCTTTTTTAGCTGTTTTAAGTCTTTCTACTGCATTATAAGTTTTTCCTGTATTTGTATCTCCAAGGTGAATATATATCTTTCTTTTCATTCTTCTTGTTATCATATATTCATCTTTTGGATTATCTGGGAATGCCTCTTCAAAAGCCTCTCCAATAAGCTTTGGTATATGTTGCTTTGTAAGAACTGTCATAATTCCAGAATTTAAAAAGGTATTATAATTACCTCTAACTACCTCATAAAAATCAAAATCAGTATTATTTTTTTTATTATAATCTTCAAGCATTCTCTTAGAAGCATCTTCTAGTATTTCTTCATATCTATCACATACATCTTGATAGTCCTTAAAGCCTTCCTTCTCCATTTCTTTAAGTAATCTAATCTTCTTTCTAATAGAAGTTTCTTGTTCTATTAATGCTCCTACCTTTGAATGATGTACTATTTCTTCTATTTGATTTATTTGACTTTTTAATTTTTTAAATTCTCTTAGTGCTGCATTCTTTTTCATTTACTTCCTCCGCTATACTATTAATTCTTTTCATAACATAATTATTTTCTTATTTTAAATTCTATAACATCTATATTTATAGCCTTTGCTATTCCTTACGCTATTAATCATTCTCCTTATAACAAATAAAATATTACTAAATTTCTTACTTAATACTGGCTTCTTTTTATATTCCTTAATATAAAACTATTATAAATCACTTTACATTATTACCCAAGTACAATTCTTATGTTAATTTAAACATATCAATTTCATTAAATTGAAACACAATTAACAAATTTCTATACTATACTTTAATCATAAAGCATTAAATAAATTTTCCCCTATTAAAAACGTTCCTAGAAAATACCTTCCCCCGGCATATATTCTAGGAACGTTTTTATTTTTGTATTAAATTTTAATTTTTAAAAATAGAGTCGGATATCTCCGACTCTAAAAAATACTCTAATAAATTTTATTGCGATTTTCTACTTTTCAACTATTTTAAAAACATATTTAAATCATCTTCAACATTAGTTATTCCACCAACTCCAAAATTTTCAACTAAAACTTTAGCTACATTAGGTGAAAGGAATGCTGGAAGTGTTGGTCCTAAATGTATATTCTTAACTCCAAGGTATAATAATGATAATAATACTATTACAGCCTTTTGTTCATACCATGCAATATTAAATGCTATCGGTAATTCATTAATATCTTCTAATTCAAATACTTCCTTTAATTTTAATGCTATTAATGCTAATGAATAAGAATCATTACATTGACCTGCATCTAAAACCCTTGGAATTCCATTTATATCTCCAAGATCTAACTTATTATATTTATACTTAGCACATCCTGCAGTTAATATTACTGTATCCTTTGGTAATGCCTTTGCAAAGTCTGTATAGTAATTTCTTGACTTAGCTCTTCCATCACATCCTGCCATAACGAAGAACTTCTTAATAGCTCCAGTTTTAACAGCTTCAACAACCTGGTCAGCTAATGCTAATACTTGTGCATGAGCAAATCCACCTATAATTTCTCCTTGCTCTATTTCTGTTGGTGCCTTACACTTCTTAGCTTGTTCAATTATTGCAGAAAAATCCTTCACGCCATTTTCATCAGCTTCTATATGAACGCAACCTTCAAAACCTGCTGCTCCTGTTGTATACATTCTTGATTTATAGCTTTCATTCTTTGGTGGCACTATACAGTTAGTAGTCATTAATATTGGTCCATTAAAGCTTTCAAACTCTTCTCTTTGCTTCCACCAAGCATTACCATAGTTACCTACTAAATGCTTGTATTTTTTTAAGCTTGGATAATAGTGAGCTGGTAACATTTCTGAATGAGTATATACATCTACTCCTGTTCCTTCTGTTTGAATTAATAATTGTTCAATATCTTTTAAGTCATGTCCTGATACTAATATACCTGGATTTTTACCTACTCCTATATTTACTTTTGTTATTTCAGGATTTCCATAAGTTTCAGTATTAGCTGTATCTAATAATGCCATACCATCTACTCCGACTTTTCCTGTTTCTAATGTTAAAGCAATTAATTCCTCAACACTTAATGAACCATCTAAAAGTTTAGCTAAAGTTTCTTGCATAAATCTATCTATTTCTTCATTATCATATCCTAAAGCATTAGCATGTTTTGAATATGCTGATAATCCCTTTAATCCATAAGTTATAAGTTCTCTTAATGATCTTATATCTTCATCTTTAGTTGCAAGAACTCCAACTTCATCACTATTTGATTTCTTATCCATGTCTTCATTTGATGAAGCATCCCATAAAGCAGCTTCTGATAACTTCTCTTTATCATTTAATTGTGCAATTAACTCTTTCTTTATTCTTAAAGTTTCTTTTACTCTACTATAAAATACTTCATTATCAAAGTTTGCATTTGTAATAGTCGTGAAAAGATTTAATGTGATGAAGTGATTTAACTCCTTATCAATTTTCTTTCCTTCTTTTCTTAATCTTGTTGTTACCTCTGATAAACCTTTAGTAACATATATTAATAAATCTTGCATGTTTGCAAGTTCTGGACTTTTTCCACATACACCAAATTTAGTACAGCCTGTACAACCTGCTGTTTCTTGACATTGAAAGCAAAACATTTTATTTTCCATATTAAAATCTCCTTTTGAAATTCAATTTATGTGCTTATTTTATATCTATATAGAAAAAGAGTCTGTAACATCTGTTACAAACTCTTCTTTCTAATTAAATAATTCTTCTTCTAAACTTTCAATATCTAATACTTGAATTTTTTTTCTATCAAATTCAATATACTCCATATCTCTTAAATTAATTAATTCCCTTGATAAGGAAGGCCTTGGAACACCTAACAATGCGGCTATTTCTTCCTTTGAATTTTTTAATATTATAGAGCTACTTTTTTGCTCTTTAACTTCATTTAAAATATAATTAATAACTTTTTGTCGTAAACTTTTAAAAGATATACTTTTTATTTTTGAATTTAAAATGAATACTTTATCGCTTAATAAGGAAATGAAATTCTCTAATATTTTCTCTTCATAAGAACATAATTTTAAAACATCATTTTTATTTATAAAAAGAACCGTACATTCACTTAAAGCTATTACTGTTGCAGGATATGTTTTTGCCTTGGAAAATACCAATGCTTCTCCAAATACATCTCCTTCAAGCAATCTACTTAAGACTATATATTTTCCGTTAGAATATAATCTCTGTATCTCTATAGTTCCAGATAAAACTAAAGATAAACTTCTACATTCATCATCTTCATGAGCAATTATTTCTCCCTTACTGTAATTCTTTATATAGTACTTAATTTCTTTTAAAACTTTTTTTATACTTTCATCACTTAATCCAATGAACAACTGATTTTTCTTTATTGTTTTAACTATTTCTTCCATAGAATACTTCCTTTTACTATTGTATAGGTAATATAATAATAAATTCACTTCCCTTTCCTTTTTCACTAACTACACTAATCTCTCCTCCATGAAGATTAATTAAATTCCTAGTTAAAGTTAATCCTAGTCCACTCCCTCCAAATTCCTCTGAAGATTCACTATACACCTGACCAAATCTATCAAAAATAGCATTATGATACTTTTCATCTATTCCTACCCCAGTATCTTTAACACTAATCCTAACTTTTTTATGTAATTCACTTATAGAAATAGTTATAGTTCCTCCTTCACTAGTAAATTTAATGGCATTTCCAATTAAATTTATTATACATCTCTCTATGTCTAATTTATCACACTCTATAAATACCTCTTCTATTTCAGGGTCAATTATAATTTTTAATCCATTAACTTCTGCAAGATTAACCATTGATAAAGCTGTATCTTCCACAAGAGTTACTATATTAACCTCTTCCTTATTTAATCTATAAAACCCAGAATCAATTTTAGACGTATCAATTATATTATTTATTAAATTTAAAAGTCTTTTCGAATTACCTTTTAAAGTATTCATGTACTCACTCATTTTTTCCTTTGATATCTGAATTTCTGCTTTATTAAAAGATGTTAATAATTGTTCTATAGATAAAATAACATTCAATGGTGTTCTGAGTTCATGAGATAAGTTTACAAAATAATTATTTTTATGTTTTTCTAATTCTATAAGTCTTTTATATAATCTTTTATTTTCCTCTAAGTTATTATTTAATTCTTGAGTTCTTTGAGTTACTAATGCATCTAATATCTTTACTTGATTATAATATATGTATATTATACTAGCTATTATAATTATATATATAGCATATGCTAAAGGAGTTTTCCAAATAGAATTCTTTACTTTAATATTTATCTCTGATATATCAGACCAAATACCATTATAATTTCTTCCTGCTATTAACATTTTATATTTTCCTGGAGATAAACTAGCATATCTTGCATAATTTTCATTACCTGCAAAAATCCAATCACTATCCATACCCTCTAGCTTATATGCGTACTGCATTTGATTTATACTTTTATACTCTGGAACAAAGAACTTTACATACAACTCCCTGGAGTCATATTCTAAAACAATATTATTTTTTAGTTCTAATTCAATTCCACCGCTTGTTTTTATACTATCTATAATTATATCACTAGTTTCCATTTTATTTTGAATATCTAATGGGTCAAATTCTGTTAATCCATTTACTCCCCCAAAATAGATATTCCCTTCTTTATTTTTATGATATGAAAATCCATTATACTCATTAGTTTCAAGACCATCTGATTCATAATATCTTATAAATTTATCATTATCTTGATCATACATGGATACTCCATAATTAGTACTAACCCAAATGTTATCCTTATTATCTACTATTACTCCATAAATAAAATCATTAGATAATCCCTCACTATATGTATATACTGTAAACTCTTCAGTCTCCTTATTAAATTTATTTAATCCATCTTGCGTACCTATCCATATATTCCCTTTACTATCTTCCGCTATAGATCTTATATTATTAAAACTTAATGAATTTACCTCTTCATCATTAGCTAAGTAATTTTTAACTTCTCCAGTTTCTTTATTATACTTAACTAAACCTCCATCATTACCTAACCCAAACCACATTATTCCTTCATTATCTTGATATATACTACTAACAGTTTTTTCATAGATACCATTTTGCTCTAATATATCATTATATGAAGTAAATTTACTTTTTCTATCAAATGTACATATTCCCCCTCTAGTTCCTATCCAAAGAACTCCATCTTTATCAATATACAATACCCTTATTTCATCATTTACTATACTATTTTTATCATCTGATTTTTTATAAACAGTAAATTTATCTGTACTTTTATCATATTTATTTAATCCATTATCAGTTGCAATCCAAATCTCATTTCCTATTCCAGTTATATCTTTTATTCTATTACTACTTAATGAATTATCATTATTAACATCATTATAATATCTTGTAACTATATCATTTTCTTTATTTATTTTATTTATACCAGAGTTAAATGTTCCTACCCATACCATACCTTCATCATCTTCATATATTCCACAAACACTACTATTACTTAATGAATTAGGATCTGTTGGATCATTTCTATAAACCTTAAAATCTTTATTAATAGAAAACTTACTTATTCCATTAAAAGTTCCTACCCACATCACTCCAGATCTATCTTGATATAAATTAATAATGTTATCATCACAAATACTATTTTTATCTGTATTATTTTTATATGTATAAAATGTTTCATTCTTCTCATTGAAACGAGCTAAACCTTGATCTGTAGCTAGCCATATTGTCCCATCTCTATCTCTAAGTATATCTCTTATAAAATTACTTGGTATAGAATTAGGATTATTAGGGTCATGAGTATATACCTTTATACTATAATCCTCTAAATCCATTATATTTAATCCACCTGTTTTAGTTCCTATCCATAACTTTTTTTCACTATAATAAATAGAAAATATATTATTTTCATTTATTGTATTTTTATCATTTTCATCACTTAAAAATTCTTTTACAGTACCATCATCAGGATTATATCTGTATAACCCTTCTCTTGTAGATACCCATATATTCCCTTGATTATCTTCATCAATATCTTGAAGGCCTTTATTCTCTAAATATTCACTAGCTACTTTTATAAATTTATCATTTTCACTATCATATAAATTTAGTCCATTTATTGTACAAACCCAAAGTCTCCCCTTAGAGTCTATTAACAATTCATCAACAACAGTATTAGAATAGGTTTTATCTTCATCTGAAACTAAATATCTTGTTATATCTCCAGTAAGTAAATTCATTTTATTTAGTCCACCATCAGTACCTATCCATAAATTTTTATCACTATCTTCTACTAATGAACTAATCATATTATTACTAATACTATTATCATTATTTTTAATATTCTTATATACCTTAAATTCATTTCCATTATATCTATTTAATCCATCATTAGTACCTATCCATATATACCCCAAACTATCTTGATATATATATTCTGCTAAAGATTGTGATAATCCGTCATCTATAGTTATACTTTTAAAATTAATATTATAGCTATCACTAGCATAAACAGTATTGTAAAATATGCATAATAGCATAAATAAAAATATTATAACTTTTTTTATATTCCTTTTCATTTTATCCCCCATATTTTTTCCTTTTCTCTACATATTATAACAAATTTATCTAAAAAAATCATTTAAATTCCTATATTGTTTTTATTTAATAATAATATTATTAAATTTACATTTCCTAAAAAAAAAGAATTTGTAAATATTACAAATTCTTTTACTGTTTATTATTTATAGGGAGTAAAATTATAAATTCACTTCCTTTTCCCTTTTCACTAATTACACTAATTTCTCCTCCATGGAGGTTAACTAAATTTTTAGTTAAGGTTAATCCTAAACCACTTCCACCAAACTCTTCAGATACTTCATTATAAATTTGACCAAATCTATCAAATATGCTTTTATGAAATTTAGAATCTATTCCAATACCCGTATCCTTAACACTTATCTTAACCTTATTTGGTAATTCACTTATAGTAACTATTATCCTTCCATTACTATCTGTGAATTTTATCGCATTTCCTATTAAATTAGTTATGCATCTTTCTATATCTAATTTATCACACTCTATAAATAGCTCCTCAATTTCAGGATCAACTATAAGCTCTATTTCCTCCATTTTTGCCAATTCAACCATACTTAAAGCTGTATCTTCAACTAAACTTACTATGTTAGTTTTTTCTTTATCTAACCTATATGAACCTGAATCTATCTTAGATGTATCTATTATATTATTAATTAAATTTAAAAGTCGTTTTGAATTTCCTTTTAAAGCATTCATATAAACTTCCATTTTATCTCTACTTATTTCTTTTCCTTCCTTATTAAGGGAAGATATTAATTGCTCTACAGATAAAATTACATTTAATGGTGTTCTTAATTCGTGTGATAAATTTACAAAATAGTTATTTTTATATCTCTCCATTTCTATTAATTTATTGTATAATTTTTTATTTTCATTTAACTTATTGTTTAGTTCTCGAGTCCTTTGTATAACTAATCCATCTAATATCTTAACTTGATTATAGAATAAATATATTATTAAACTTATTATGAAAATATAAAAACAATATGCATAAGGAGTTTTCCAAATAGAATTCTTTACTTTAATATTTATCCTAGATACATCAGACCAAACCCCATTATAATTTCTCCCTGCTATCAACATAGTATATTTACCTGGCTTTAAACTAGCATATCTTGCATAGTTTTCATTACCGGCAAAAATCCACTCTTTATCAGTACCTTCTAATTTATAAGCATATTGCATTTCAGTAGTATTCCTATATTCAGGAGTAAAAAACTTTATATATAATTCTCTTGAATCATAATCAAGTACAATATTCTCACGTTCCTTAATTTCAATACCACCACTTGTTTTAATACTATCTATTATTAATTGTTCACTACTTATATTAAACTTAATATCAAATGGATTAATTTCTGTTAATCCATTTATACCTCCAAAATAAATTCTGCTACCATCCTTATTCATATGGTATGAATATCCATTATACTCATTGCTAGAAATTCCATCAGCTTCATAATATCTTATAAATTTATTATTTACTTGATCATATATTGAAATTCCATAGTTAGTACTTACCCAAACATTATCACTATTATCTACAATTACACCATATATAAAATCGTTAGATAATCCATCCATATATGTATATGAAGTAAATTTTTCACTTTTCTTATCAAATTTATTTAATCCACTTTGAGTTCCTATCCATATCATTCCATTACTATCTTCTGAAATAGCTCTTACAGTATTAAAACTTAATGAATTTAAATTATTCTCATCTGATAAATAATTTTTTATCTCTCCAGTTTTTCTGTTATAACTAACTAAACCACCATCGGCTCCAAGTCCAATCCACATTATTCCTTCACTATCTTCATAAATAGCTGAAATAACTTTTTCATAAATCCCATTCTCTACAAATATTTCATTATATGATACAAATTTATCTTTTCTATCAAAGCTACATAGGCCATCTTTAGTACCAATCCAAAGTAGTCCTTCTTTATCAATAAATAATGCCCTAACCTCATCACTATTAATACTATTTTTACTATCCGATTTATTATATGTAGTAAAAGTACCTGTATTTCTATCATATTTATTTAATCCATTATCAGTTGCGATCCATACTTCATTGTCTATTCCTGTTATAGCTTTTATTCTATTACTACTTAAAGATTGAGAATTTCCTTGCAAATTATAATATCTAGTTACATCTCCAGTAATCCTATTTATTTTATTAACTCCAGAATTAAATGTACCAACCCATATCATTCCATCATCATCCTCATATATTCCACATACGCTACTATTATTTAATGAATTATTGTTTGTTGGATCATTTCTATAAACTTTAAACTCCTTATTTATATAAAAGTTACTTATTCCATTATAAGTACCTATCCAAATTCCTCCGGATCTATCTTCATATAAATTTATAATATTATCATCACAAATGCTATATTTATCTGAATTCTTTTTATATGTATAAAAACTTTCAGTTTCCTCATCAAATAAAGCTAGTCCTTGATCCGTTGCTAACCATATAGATCCATCCTTTGCTCTAAGTATATCTATTATAAAATTACTAGGTATACTAGTATTATCATCTAGATTATACTGATAGGATTTTATACTATAATCATTTAAATCCATTATAATTAATCCACAGGTTTTAGTACCCAGCCATAATTTATTATTACTATAATAAATTGTAAGAATATTTTTATCATTAATTATATTTTGAGGATCATTAAACTTCTCAATTTTTTCTTCCTGTGGATTATATCTATATAATCCAGCATCAGTAGATATCCATATAACCCCATTATGATCTTCCGAAATATCTTGAATAATCTTATCATTAAACAAATCAGTTTCTATTTTTATAAATTTATCATTTTTACTATCATATAAATTTAAACTACTAATGCTACATACCCAAAGTCTTTCTTTTGAATCAACCATTAACTCTTCAATTACGGAATTAGATGAATTTTTATCATCTTGAGAAATTAAATACCTTGTTATATCTCCAGTAACTAAATTCATCTTATTTAAACCACTATAAGTACCTATCCACAAGTTTTTACTATTATCCTCTACTAATGAAGTAATTACATTATTACTTATTGTATTCTCATTACTTTTACTATTCTTATATATCTTAAATTCACTACCATTATATCTATTTAAACCATCGCTAGTTCCTATCCAAATGTATCCATAACTATCTTGATATATATATTCAGCTAATGATTGAGATAACCCATCATCTATAGTCATACTTTGAAAATTAATATTATTATTTTTTTCTGCATATACATTATTGAAAAAAACACATACTAATATAAATAAAAATATTCCAACCCTCTTTAGTATTCTAGTCATATTGCACCTAACCTTAAATATATATTTTCAACATATTATAACAAAATTATGTAAAATAGTCATTAATTTTGTTTTTAATATTCATAATATGTTATTTTTTATTTAATTTAATTTAGTTTTTAAGTATTTTCATATCACAATAGAGATATACTAAATTATACAGAATTATTTATTATTTCTATTTTAGGAGGTATATGATGAATAGTAAGTATACTGATTTGTTTGATATATTAATAAAATCTTATTATGACGGTAATTTTGACGAAACCCTTAATAAAATAATTACTTGTCATGAAAAATCTCCACAAGAAACTTTTGAAATAATAACTTCATTATGTGGTGTAAAAGTTGATTTTGATAATAATTATGTTTATAACTTAAAAAAAGCAATAACTAATTATAAGGTAAATAAAAAAATAGTAGAAAAACTTGAATGTTCCGGTACAAATTGTAATCCTGATGCAAATAATACATATGGCTGTCAAAGAGCTTGCCCTTTTCATGCAATAAAATTTGATTCTGATAATAATACAACTTTTATTGATAATAATATTTGTATCGATTGTGGTATTTGTGTTGATTTCTGTACTAATGGACGTATTTTAGACAAAATAGAATTTTTGCCAATTTTAGATTTATTAAAAAATAATAAAACTGTAATAGCTGCAGTTGCTCCTGCTATTATAGGTCAATTTGGTAGTGATGTAACTATGGACCAATTAAGAGCTGCTCTTATTAAAGTTGGATTTACAGATATGATTGAAGTTGCTTTTGCTGCTGACATGCTAACTATAAAAGAGGCCGTTGAATTTAATAAACATGTAAAAAGTCCAAATGACTTAATGATAACCTCTTGCTGTTGTCCAATGTGGGTAGGAATGCTTAAAAAGGTTTATAAAGAACTTGTTCCTAATCTTTCACCTTCAGTCTCTCCTATGATTGCAGCTGGTAGAGTAATTAAATCTCTTAATAAAGATGCAAAAGTTGTATTTGTAGGACCTTGTATAGCCAAAAAAGCAGAAGCAAAAGAAAAGGATGTTGCTGGAGCAATTGACTTTGTTTTAACTTTCCAAGAACTTAATGATATCTTTGAATCCTTAGAAATTCATCCTAGAGACTTAAAGGGTATTCCATCTATAGAATATACATCTAGAGGTGGAAGATTATATGCTCGTACTGGCGGTGTTTCAATAGCTGTAGAAGAAGCTATTGAAGAACTTTATCCAGATAACATTAAAAACTTTAAAGCTAGAAAAGCTGAAGGAGTTAAAGAATGTAAAGCAATACTTGATGAAGCTTTATCAGGTAAAGCAAATGCAAGCTTTATTGAAGGTATGGGTTGCGTTGGTGGTTGTGTTGGAGGCCCTAAAATTCTAGTTCCTCCTGAAGAAGGTAAAAAAGCCGTAGATAACTTTGCTTATGATGCTTCAATAAAAGTAGCTGTTCATAGTAAAATTCTTGATGATGTCTTAGATAAATTAGGAATAGATTCCTTAAAAGATTTTGAAGATTCTAAAAAAATAAGTATTTTAGAAAGAGATTTTTAATTTTTTTGTATAATATAAAAATGAGTTATGCCAATTAGGCATAACTCATTTAAAATAGTTAATTTATCTTAACTTTCAATAAATCTTTACTTTAATATTAATCAAAGTTTTAATTCTATTCATATACTGTAGTATCAATTAAAGAAATTACCGCACAAATGATTATGAGGTGAGTTACTATGAGTATAAAATCCAAAGAATATTTTCCACCCAATTCAAATTCAATGTATATTTATAGAGGATTTAATAATAATTTAATTAATTTTAAAAGTTCAATAGATTATTTTAATAATAATAAAATTCAAGTTAGATGTGATAATGGTATAACTAATACCGTAAATATTTATGAATATACTGATGACGGTATTAAACTTTCCTTTCAAATCGGAAATACTTACCACCATCAGAATTTCTTAGATGAATCTAATAATATTGATAATTATTTAATAAAAGAGCCTATTATTAAAAATAATATGTGGCTTTTATCTGATGGAAGCAAGCGCTGTATTACTAATGTAGATATAGCAGTTAAAACTCAATTTAACTTATTTCCTTCAGCCATAGAAATTGTTACTCTATCTAAAAACAACTCTGATTTTTCTATAGATTACTATGTACTAGGTATAGGTCTTGTTAAAAGTATATATTATATAAAAAAAATAGGATTTTTATATTGTGAGCTTGAAGATATACTAGAAAATACTCCTTACTCTAAAAACGTTAAAATATACTATCCTGATGAAAATTTAAACACTATTTGGTATTCAAATAAAATTTTAAATTACAATACTAATGAAGATATAACTTTAGGCTTCTCTAAACTATTCGAAACCCCTCCTATAGGATTACTTCCAATAATAAATCGCAATACAAAAATAAATAAAATATATTATAATTATAAAGAAAATTTTGCTCATATAGATTTTTACAGTGGTATCATAAATAGTCTAAAGGAAAATACAATTAAGACAAAAAAATTTTTTGATTGTATTTATAATACCTTAAAAAATTATTATCAAACAGAAAATATATATATTACAATCAATAATCATCCTTATACAGACTATTTTAACTCTATTACACCAACAGATGAAATGGAAATTATCGAATGGAGAGTTCAAAATTGTAAATATCCTTTTACCTATGTGGTAAAAGAAAATGATACACTAATTAATCTAGCTAATAAATTTGGTATTAGGCATGATAAGATTGCAAAATTAAATGATATAAAAAATCCAAATAAACTTTTAAAGAACCAGGTACTTCAACTTTATTCATCTGGTGTATATACAACAAAAGAAGGTGATTCTTTAGAAAGTATCTCTAAAATGTTTAATTTAAATATTAATAAAATAATTGAAATTAATAATATATCAGATTTAAACCTTATTACAGCAGGTCAAAAAATTAAACTATGCTAAAAAACAAGGTGGATTCTTACAATCCACCTTGTTTTTCACTTTATTAACTATATTTAATTCCTATTTGTTACTTCATTAATAATTTATGCTTCTGCCCCTTCAAATTGGCTATTATAAAGATTAGCATAGAATCCATTCTTAGCTAATAGCTCTTCATGATTTCCTTGTTCAACTATATCTCCATCTTTCATAACAAGAATAAGATCTGCATCTCTAATAGTAGATAATCTATGTGCAATTATGAAACTTGTTCTTCCGTGCATCAAATTATCCATAGCCTTTTGAATTAATACTTCAGTTCTTGTATCAACTGAACTTGTTGCTTCATCAAGTATCAATATCTTAGGGTCTGCTAATATGGCACGAGCAATAGTTAATAATTGCTTTTGACCTTGTGATACATTACTTGCTTCTTCGTTAAGCTCCATATCATAACCATGAGGTAATGTCTTTATAAAGCTATGAACATGAGCTGCTTTAGCAGCTTGTTTAACCTCTTCATCTGTAGCGTCCAATCTACCATAACGTAAGTTTTCCATTATAGTTCCATTAAATAACCATGTATCCTGAAGAACCATACCAAACATTTTTCTTAAATCGTTTCTTCTGAAATCCTTAATATTATGCCCATCAATTAAAATAGCCCCATCATTAACATCATAGAATCTCATAAGAAGCTTAATCATTGTTGTTTTACCAGCACCAGTTGGTCCTACTATTGCAACTCTTTGCCCTGGTTTTACATGAGCTGTAAAATCATTAATAATAGTTCTTTCTGGATTATATCCAAAATGAACATCTTTAAAATCAACTTTTCCTTCTATGGTTTCTGTACTTACTGGATTTTCAACATCTAAACTTTCTTCTTCTTCGTCTAAGAATTCAAATACTCTTTCAGCAGCTGCTGCAGTTGATTGGAGTACATTTGCTATTTGTGCAGTTTGAGCGATTGGTTGCATAAATGATCTAATATATTGAACAAAAGATAAAATATCTCCAACCTCAATAACATTTTTAATAGTTAACCATCCACCAAGTATTGATACCATTACATACCCTAGGTTACCTACAAAAGTCATTATAGGCATCATCATACCTGATAAAAATTGTGATTTCCATGCGCTATCATAAAGTGTATCATTAAGATTAGTAAATTTATTAATTTCTCTTTCTTCTGCATTAAAAGCCTTCATTACATTATGACCAGAATAAACTTCTTCAACTTGCCCATTAACATATCCTAAATATTCTTGTTGAGTTTTAAAATACTTTTGAGACCTTTTAACAGCAAAAGCAATTAATCCTCCTGATATTGGAACTACAATTAATGAAGCTAATGTCATTATCCAATTTATTGAGAACATCATTATAAGTACACCAATAAGTGTAGTTGCTGATGTTAACATTTGTGATAAACTTTGATTTAATGTTTGACTGACAGTATCAACATCATTTGTTACTCTTGATAATACTTCACCATGAGTTTTAGTATCAAAATACTTAAGTGGCATTCTATTAATCTTTTCAGATATTTGTTTTCTCATATTATAAGATACCTTTTGAGCAACTCCTGCCATTATCCAACCTTGTATTAATGAGAAAATTACACTAATTAGGTACAAACCTACTAAGAATAAAATTATTTCACCTATACGAGTAAAATTAATTCCTTCAGCATTAGTAGTTGTAACCTTTTTAACTAATCCATTAAATATTTCTGTAGTTGCTTTTCCTAATATTTTTGGTCCTACAATTGAAAATGCAGCTGAACCAATGGCAAATATTATAACTATTATTATTGATAAGCTATAAGGCTTTAAATATTTCGCAAGAGTTTTCATAGTCTTTTTGAAATCCTTAGCCTTTTCGCCACCTCTTCCCATTCCACCCATTGGACCTCCGCCCATTGGGCCTCTCATTTTTTGCTTACTCATTTGAAAGCTCCTCCTTTGAAAGTTGTGATAGAGCTATTTGTTGATAAACCTCACAGTTTTCCATAAGCTCCTTATGAGTTCCCTTACCAACAACCTTACCTTCATCAAGAACTATAATTTGATTTGCATTCATTATAGTACTTATTCTTTGAGCAACAATTAAAAGTGTACTTTCTTTTAATTCTGTATTTATTGCTTTTCTAAGTCTAGCATCTGTCTTAAAGTCTAATGCAGAAAAACTATCATCAAAGATAAATACTTCTGGCTTTTTAGCTATAGCACGAGCAATTGCTAATCTTTGTTTTTGTCCACCAGATACATTTGTACCACCTTGTGCAATCTCTGTACTAAATCCTTCTTCTTTACTATTTATGAATTCCATTGCTTGAGCAATCTCAGAAGCCTTTATCATATCTTCATCACTTATATGATCTCCTCCATACTTTAAGTTACTTTCAATTGTACCTGAGAATAAAAGTCCCTTTTGAGGAATAAATCCTATTTTCTCTCTTAAATCATGTTGAGATACGCTTTTTATATTTACACCATCAATTAATATTTCACCTTCTGTTGCATCGTAGAAACGAGGTATTAAATTAATTAAAGTAGATTTACCACTACCTGTACTACCAATAAATGCTGTAGTTTCTCCTGGGAACGCTTTAAAACTAACATTACTTATTACATCCTCATCTGCTCCAGGATATCTAAATGAAACATTTTTAAATTCAATAGTTCCTTTTTCTTCCGGATTGAATGCTTGTAATTTTTCTGTATCTTTAATTGCTACATCAACGTTTAAAACTTCAGATACACGCTGAGCAGAAACCATTGCTCTTGGTAATATAACTGAAACCATTGATATCATTAAAAATGCCATAATTATTTGCATAGTATATTGCATAAACGCCATCATTGTTCCAACTTGCATAATACCTTCATCAATTCTATGTGCTCCAACCCATACAATTAGTAGTGTTATTGCATTCATAATGAACATCATTAGTGGCATCATTACAGTCATAATTCTATTAACAAAAAGGTTTGTTCTAGTTAAGTTCTTATTAGCAACTTCAAACTTTTCTTCTTCATACTTTTGTGTACTAAATGCACGAATAACAAGCATACCAGTTAGACTTTCTCTTGTAACAAGATTTAATCTATCAACAAGCTTTTGTACACTTTTGAACTTTGGCATAGCAAAACTAAATAATACAATTACTAAAAGTAATATTGATATTACTGCAACTCCAATAACCCATCCCATTGATGCTCCTGTGTTAATAACTTTAATAACACCACCAACACCTAGAATTGGTGCATAGAATACAATTCTTAACCCCATTACAACAAGCATAATAATTTGTTGTATATCATTTGTTGTTCTTGTAATAAGTGATGCCGTTGAAAATTTATCAAATTCAGTATTTGAAAATCCTACAACCTTATTAAATACATCTTTTCTTAGGTTTCTACCTAATGCAGCACCAACTCTAGCAGCAATAAAACTTACAATAACTGTAGCTAACATACTAATTAAAGCGATACCTACCATTTTTACCCCAGCTATAATTACATAATTAGATTGAAGCCTATCGGTATTAATTCCAACCTCTTTATATTGTTCCTTCACATAACTAGTAGCAGCTTGAGTTATCATACTATCTGGCATATTTTCTAATTTCTCATCTACATTTGATAACATACTATCAATTTTCTCTTGAGGCATCATTTTTAACATTTCAAAAGGATCTACAGTAGATAAGTCAACACCTTGAGGAACTGTATTATCAATACCTGGAACCGCACTCACTCCTTGTAATTCCAACATTGAAACAATAATCATTGGTTTTCCAAATATCTCATTTAACTTGTCTAAATTTTCTTCTTTCTTAGTATTTAACCTATAAATACTTTCATTTTTTAATTCTGGATAGTCTTTTACATACTTATTATACTCATCTGTAGTAAGATTATCTTTATCTAACAAAGTATAATTATTATCTACAACATTCTTTTCATCATCTTTCATGAAAGTAAATAACTTTTCCATTTCTGATGATTTAATAACTTTAGGAACAGCATTTTCTACTCCGCCTTGTTGTATTCCGACGTTAACTATATTCGACATATAGTCTGGTAATGATAAATCACATATGGCTTGAACAAATAAAAGTGCTATTGCAAGTATCATTGAACCAACAAAAGGCTTTAAGTGTTTTAATAAATTAAGCATAAGCTCTCCTCTCCTTATTTAAATTTAATATATTTCTATTTTTATAATAATTATATTTTTATAACTATTCTCTGTCAATATAAAATGTTATTATTTTATAATAGTTATTATTTTATAACTATATATTGTAAACTATTTTTTAATAGATTATAATATTATCAATTACTATTGTAAGGAGGCTAACATGACTACTTTAAATTTAAATGATATATCAGATAATTTATATTTATTATTATTCTCTCTCAATAAACATATTTTTAATCCTAATGCTCTTACAAAAAAATTTAATATTCCACATTCACATATAAAGGTATTATTTTATTTAATTCATAATGGACCAATCCCTATTTCTAAAATGGCAAAAGAACTTTATATATCTAAGCCTAATATGACACCTGTAATCGATAAATTAGTAGAAGAAGGTCTTGTTCTTAGAGATTATGATCCTACTGATAGAAGAATTATTTTAATACAAACTACACCTAAAGCCTTAGAATTTTTAAAGGAAGGACAGGAATATATTAAAGAAGTAATAAAAGAAAAACTTGCTCCTTTAAATGAAGATGATATAAGCACTTTGTCATCTTCTTTAGATACTTTACTAACGGTAATAAAGAAATTTTAAAATTACTCTTATACTATATTTTAAAATTAAAAAATTGTGTAAAAATAAAAGTTCACTTTGATACTTATCAAAGTGAACTTTTATAAAGTCTATATAAACACAAATTTTAGTACAAATACTATTCCAACGGCTACCGTACCCCAACTTATTTCTTTCCATTTGCCAGTAAATAGTTTTAAGAATATATATGATACAACACCAAATACTATACCATCTGAAATTGAATATGAAAATGGCATCATTATTATTGTTAAGAACGCTGGAATTGCTTCTGTATAATCTTCTAAGTTTAATTCCTTTATATTCTCAATCATAAATAATCCAACAATAACTAAAACTGAAGCTGTAACTGCTGAAGTAATTACTCCAAATATAGGTGATAAGAATAATGCTAAGAAGAACATAAATGCCGTAGATACTGCTGTTAATCCAGTTCTTCCCCCTTCTGCTACACCTGAAGCACTTTCAACAAAAGTACTAACTGTACTTGTTCCAAGACATGCTCCTACTGTTGTTCCTACTGCATCTGCTAAAAGAGCCTTTTTAATATTTGGTACTTTTCCATCTTTATCTAACATGTTTGCTTTAGTTGCAACACCTACTAAAGTTCCTATAGTATCAAACATATCCATAAATAATAATGTAAATAATACTATTACCATATCCCAAGAGAAAATATTATGCCATTCAAATTGCATAAATGTTGAGCTAATTGATGGTGGCATACTAAAGATTTTATTAGGAAGATCTATTACCCCCATTGGTATCCCTATTACTGCTGTTATTATCATTCCTAAGAATAAGGCACCTTTAACTTTTCTTGCTACTAATATTCCTGTAATTACTATTCCTATTATTGCTAAAAGTCCTGTACCTGAAGTAATATTTCCTAAAGCAACTATTGTTCCTCCATCTGCTGGATGAACAACTATTCCAGCTCCTTCAAGTCCAAGTAATGCTATAAATAGTCCTATTCCAACAGAAATAGCTCTTTTAATATTTACTGGAATTGAATCAACAATAGCTTCTCTTACATTAAATACTGTTAATAATACGAATATTAACCCTTCTAATAAAACTGCAGTTAATGCGAATTGATATGAATATCCCATTGATAAAACTACAGTATATGCAAAGAATGCATTTAATCCCATACCTGGCGCTTGAGCAAAAGGTAACTTAGCATATAATCCCATTATTAATGTTGCAATTATTGCTGATACTGCAGTTGCCGTAAATACAGCTCCCGAATCCATTCCTGCCGCTGATAAAATGCTCGGATTAACAATTAAAATATAAGCCATTGTCATAAATGTTGTAACACCAGCTATAAACTCTGTTTTTACATTTGTATCATTTTCTTTAAGCTTAAAGAAATTATCCAAAAAACTATTCATTAATATAATCTCCTTTTTATCTTTTGTTACTTAAATTTACCCATTCCTCCAATGAGAGAACAAGTTTACTTTTATATAATAACAGAAATTTTAAAAATTCCAATAGTTCTTACGAATATTTTTTTGTTTTTTTATTTTTTTATTCATGTATAATAACTTTTTTATATATTCTTATATTTTGTTGTCGATATATATAATATTCACTAAAAATAAGAAAAAAAATTTCAATTTACTTTTTTAATAAAAGTAGTATAATATCTATTATGATTGCAAATTATTATCATTTGATTTTAGGAGGACAAGTTATGAAATTTAAATTTTCCAAATTACTAATACTACTTATTACAACGTCACTATTATTTATAGGTTGTAACAATAATACGAATTCAAATAAAACTACTGACGATGACACTTTAAATATAGTAACTTCTTTTTATCCATTATACATATCAACGATTAATATTACGAAAGATATTCCTAATGTAAGTGTTACAAATATGACTAAATCTCAAACAGGATGTCTTCATGATTATCAGCTTACTCCTCAGGACTTAAAAACATTAGAAAATGCTGATATTCTAGTTGTAAATGGTGCTGGAATGGAATCTTTCTTAGATAGTATAATTTCACAATACCCTGACCTTCAAATAATTAATGCAACTGAAGGTCTTGACCTTTTAGAAGATGATACACACAGCCATGATGACCATGAACACGATGATGAAGATGAACATGCAGAAGATCATGATCATGAGCATGAATATAATGCTCACGTGTGGGTTAGTGTGACAGGTAACATAGACGAGGTTAAAAATATTTCTTCTCAACTTGAAGTTTTAGATCCTGAAAACAAAACTGCCTATGAAGCAAATACAAATACTTATGTCTCTAAATTAGAAGATTTAAAAAATGAAATGCATGTAGAATTAGATAACTTACCAAATAAAGATATAATTACATTCCACGAAGCATTTCCATACTTTGCTGAAGAATTTAACTTAAATATAGCTGGTGTTATTGAAATAGAACCAGATTCTGAGCCATCAGCAAAAGAAATTGAAGAGATAATCAATACTATAAAAACAAAAAATATAAAAGCCTTATTTACTGAACCTCAATATTCTTCTAAGATTGCTGAAACTATAGCTACCGAAACTGGTGCCACAGTTTATGAATTAGATCCTATAGTAACAGGTGATGCTAACCCTGATGCTTATGATGATTATATAAATAAGATGAAAAAAAATCTTGATGTATTAAAAGAGGCGTTAAAATGATAAAAAAAGCTAACTTTAATAAAAATAATAGTTGCAATAACTTTTGTTGCACAAAAATCGAAAACTTTTCTGTTACCATTGGTAATAATGAAATACTTAAAGATGTAAATCTCCATATTCATTGTGGAGAACTTACATCTATAATTGGTCCAAATGGTGCTGGTAAAAGTACACTACTTAAGGCTTTACTTGGAGAAGTTAAACATTCTGGAGCTTTAAACTTCATTGGTCAGAATGATAATAAATATCATCAACCTATAATTGGATATGTTCCTCAATATTTAACATTTGATAAAAATACTCCTATTAGTGTTCTTGATTTATTCGTCTGTTGTAAGACTGCTATGCCTTCATGGTTAAAACCTAAAAAGAAAATACGTGAAGATGTATTAGAAAGCCTAAAAAGAGTAAAAGTTCCTCATTTAATAGATAGACGTCTTGGAGCTTTATCTGGTGGAGAACTACAAAGAGTCTTACTCGCATTAGCACTTGATCCAATGCCTAATATATTACTATTAGATGAACCTGTATCAGGAGTGGATCAAAATGGATTAGAATTATTTTATGAAATACTTATGGATATTAAAAAAAATTATGATTTATCAATTATCTTAGTCTCTCATGATTTAGATTTAGTTTATAAATATTCTGATCGTGTAGCACTTGTAAATGGCACAATAGTTTGTTCTGGTACTCCAAAACAAGTTTTTAATCATCCTGCTACACAAAAAATATTTGGATTATCATTAAATCATTCTAATGAAGACTCATCTAAAACAGGAGGCATTTAAGATATGTTTGATTCTATATATAATTTTATTCATTTAATACTGCCATTCCAATGGCTATCTTTTGATTTTATGAAAAATGCTTTTTTAGCTATTTTAATAGTTACTCCTCTTTTTGGAATTTTAAGTACTATGGTTGTTAGCAATAAAATGTCATTCTTTGCAGATTCCTTAGGTCATGGAGCCTTTACAGGAATAGCCATTGGAATTCTTTTAGGTGGTATTGATCCAATGTGGGGAGCAACGCTATTTTCAATTTGTTTTGCAGTATCTATAACAGTCATAAAAAATAAAGGAACTTCATCAACAGATACAATAATTGGTGTTTTCTCATCTACTGCCATAGCTTTAGGTTTAGTTCTTATGAGTTTTTCTAGCAGCTTAAGTAAATTTTCATCTTACCTAGTAGGAGATTTACTTAGTATAACTCAAGGCGAAATTATTTTACTGTTTGTTGTATTTATTGTAGTTATTATACTTTGGGCTTTAATATTTAATAAACTACTTATAACAAGTTTAAACACCTCTCTTGCAAATAGTCGTGGTATGAATACCTTATTAATAGAAATTATATTTACTTGTACTATAGCCGTTATAGTTACTTTAACTGTAAGATGGGTAGGTTTATTAATAATAAATTCCCTTTTAGTTTTACCTGCTGCTGCAGCTCGTAATATTTCTAAAAACGTTCGTCAATATCATTTATTCTCAGTACTAATTGCTGTATTTTCTGGTATTACAGGACTAATAATTTCATATTATTTAAATACAGTTACAGGAGCCACAATTGTTCTTGTATCATCAGTAATATTCTTTATCACTTTAATTATTAGGCGTAAATTTGTATAATCTAAGTAAATAATGCCTGGAGGTAATAAATTGTATAATGAAATTAACTTTAGTGATATACTTAAATCAAAGGGATTAAAAGTAACTAAGCATAGAACTTCTGTACTTCAGATACTATCAGAAAGTACACAACCCCTTAGTGCTGAAGAAATTTATTTAAAATTAAAAGAAAATTCAATTTCTATAAATTTATCATCAATTTATAAAATATTAGATTCCCTTTTTAATAAAAATGTAATTTCTAAATGTATTTTGGGAGACGACAATAAAACATCTTATGAAATGAATACTTCTGAACATAAACATCACTTAATTTGTAAACAATGTAAAGAAGTATTTCCTATAACCGATTGTCCTCTATGTGTTTATGAAAAGCATCTAAGAGAGGATATGGATTTTGATGTAACCGAACATCGTCTTGAAATATATGGCTATTGTAAAAATTGCAAAAAAATGACTAAGGAGTAGAAATCTCTCTTAGTCATTTTTTATTTATTATTTTTTTATAAATTTTCGTATTATTATACTCTTCCTCAACTTTTAATATTGTATTAGAAAAACCTGATTAATTATATAAATTATTATCATCATTGTAAACATTATCACTTTAACTTATTAAGTTTTCATTCCTAAGAATTATATCTAACTGCCTAACAATTTTATTGATATCTTCTAATATCGTAACATCACACATTGAAATATCCTTAATTAATTTCTCAACATTTTCCACTGAATTTTTAGGTAGTTTCTTACACATAGTATTAATTATACTTAAAAGCCTTTTCTCTCCCGGGTGTGGGATTTCATTTATAGCAAATATAATATCAAAATAACTATCTAAAAATGCAGCTATTCTATTATTTAAACTTACTAAATCATTTCTATTTATAGCTTTTTCTATTTGATTATAATATGCAGAGAAATTCTTTTTTAGTATAGGATAATTTTTACTAACTATATTCTTTTTAAGCTCCTCTGGATACTCTATAGTATATCTTTCTTTAAGATCCTTAAATTCATTATTCTTATCAAAAACTATTATTGCATTAATTACATTATGCCAAAAACAAGTTGTATATCCAATAGATGCATTATGTTTATCTAAAATATTTTTTAATTTATCCTTTAAAAAATTAAAATCAAAATAAGCTATATCAACTTGTATTGATGAATTCCTTAATACAAATTCATCAGATGGTCCCCAAAAGGTATTATTTATCTCCATCAAATCTGAAAACTTTTTTACAACACTCTCTCTCTTTTCAATGGGTATGTCTCTTTCTGTAATTATATCTATATCAATATCTGAATAATTATCCTTTCTACCACTTGCACATGATCCAGCCAAAGTTATTGCAACCACTTCATCCAATCTTTTAAATTCATTAACTATTTGATAAACTATCATGTTCATTCCCATAAAGCTCACCCCTTTTTTTATTAGTTTAAATATAATATAGAATGCAACTAATTAATTCTCATATATAAGTTACATTCTATAATAATTTATTCTATTGCTTATATATTTAGTCTATTATTTTATTAGTACCTTTATTGATTTTGCAGCAACACTTACTATATCACCATTTAATTCCTCAATAAGTTCCTTTCCTGCTCTTTTATCATCAACAAATACCCCCCAATTTTTTTCATTAAGTTTTACCTTTTCTTCTGTTTCATTTGCATTTATTATAACTGCTATTTTAGAACACTTATTATCTATATTCTTAGAGTCTATTATATATGCAACTAAATTATCAGCTTCAAATTCATTTCCCTTCTCTAAAAAGTGAATATTTTTTTGTATATCTTTATTGCTATTCATTCTAAAGGCTTTATATTCTTTTCTTAATGAAATTAATCCCTTATAATACTCAACTAAATCTTTATACTCAATTTTTCTATCCCAATAAATTTTATTTACCTTATCAGAAGAAGCAAAACTATTTTCTACCAACTTTCCATCCTCATCAACTTTAGTTCTTGCCATCTCTTCTCCTGCATGTATAAAACTTATTCCTTGTGAAGTTAATATTATTCCAGCTATCAATTTATTAATTTTTATTAATTCCTCATTACTAGCTTCCGGTGACACTATCTGAAGTTTGTCCCACAAAGTATAATTATCATGTGCAGATGCATAAGTTACTGTTTGATAAGGTTCATTAGCCCAAAATTCTTCTGAATATACTATATTAGTTTTATCAATTTGCTCATGTGGTGTTGATGCAACAACAGCAAATTTTATCGTTTCTTCAAGTCCATCTTTACCATTTGCAAAGCCAGCTTCTTCCTCATAGAAAACATGTCCTTTTACTCCATCTCTACAATCATCACTAAAGGCTGCTATTTGTAATTCACCAAATTTATAAGTATTTTTCTTTAAAGCCGCATCACTTTCTTTTAAAGGACTTGGACCTCCCATCCAACCTTCACCATAAATAATTATACTTGGATCTATTTTGTTTAACTCTTCTCTTATTAACTTCATAGTTTCTATATCATGTATTCCCATTAAGTCAAATCTAAATCCATCAATATGATATTCCTTAGCCCAATACACTACTGAATCTACCATATATCTTCTAAACATATATCTATCTGATGCTGTTTCATTACCACAAGCTGAAGCATCGCTATAATTTCCATTTTCATCTTGTCTATAATAGTATTTAGGAACAGCTTTATTTAAACATGAATCTAAATTAAATGTATGATTATAAACAACATCCATAACAACTCTTATTCCAGCATCATGTAACGCCTTTACCATTTCCTTAAATTCCCTTATTCTAACATCACCTAAATAAGGATTTGTTGAATAAGATCCTTCAGGAACATTATAATTCTCTGGATCATATCCCCAATTAAATTGAGGTTTATCAAGTTTTGTTTCATCTACTGATCCATAATCAAAGGATGGTAATAAGTGAATATGTGTAAATCCCATATTTTTAATATGATTTATTACAGTCTTTATATTAGTTCCAGGAATATTGGTATTACTCTCAGTAAGCCCTTTGAATTTACCTTTAAATTCATCCCTTACACCTGATGTATCATCTATAGTTAAATCTCTTACATGAGCCTCATATATTATAGAGTCTGTAGGTGACTTTAATTTTGGTTTCTTATCTTCTTCCCAACCTTCTGGATTAGTAGTATCTAAATCAATTACCATTCCACGTTTTCCATTAACCCCTACTGCTTTAGCATATGGATCAACAACTTCATTAACTTTTCCATCTATAGTAACTAAATAATTATAATATTGTCCATTTAATTCTTCATTAATTTCTATTACCCAAGTTCCATTAATCCCCTTATTCATATTATAAGTTTGAACTGGTTTACAATTATAATCATATCCATAATCACCATATAACACCAAATCAACCTTATCTGCTGTTGGTGCCCATAAAATAAACTTACTTTTTTCCTTTGAATAAACTACTCCTAGTTCTCCATCATAGTTATATAACCTTTCGAATTCATTATTAAATATTAACTCTTTACCCATTTTTTCCTCTCCCATTCAATTAAGTCTACTTTATTTAAACACAACTTGGAATCGTTACCAAAGGTATGCTTAATATAATTTTATACTAAATCCATTTTTATATCTATAAAAATAATTATAATTTTATATTTTTTTATTTTTAATTATATAATTAATTTTAAAGACTCTATTTCAACTTCAGCAAAATAGAATAGAAAATATTAATGATATCATCAAAAGAATATTCTAATTAAGCTTTATAATTTAACCTTTGTTACAAGCTATATCATTAAATTTTCTTATCTATAAGCCTAAAAATAATTTAATTATACTATTTATATTCATTTAAATTTACGATAATTGTCTAATCCCATTCTCCATAAATATCTTCTTCATCATCTTCATACGAGTCATCATTCTCTTCATCTTCTTCATTACTAATACTATCCTCTGAATCGCCACTTTGAGAATCATCAATCCATTCACCAGTTCTATATTCATTAAGTGCTTGTTTTAAAGAGTTATAATCAAATTTACTTTCATCAGGTTCTATATTATTAAATATGAAATCATGTAAAATCTCTGTATTCTGTTTTCTATCCATTATAAATACCCATCCAACTTCTCCACCATAATTCATATCATCAGCTAATTCTGTAACTGGTATATGAATTTGTTTTGTTTCTAAAGTAGGAAATTTATAAATTGTGTATGCCATATTTAAAGCATCTAAAAGTTCTATATTAGTATTTATATAATCAAGCATACTATTCACTATTCCTAGATACTTTGTAGGCTTTGTCTCCCTTAACTTTTCTGCAACCTTAAACAATACCTCTCTTTGTCTTTCAGTTCTTTCAAATTCATCTCCAACACCTTTTCTTATTCTTGCATAAGATAAAGCCTGCTTTCCATTTAACAATTGTAACCCTGGTTCTGTAACTGGACAATCATTTCCTCCAGTAGATTCACCTATATACTTGTTTAATTCATCTAATTGATACTCTTTAACATCAATTTCTAAGCCACCTATCTGATCAATTATAGCTTCAAATCCCCAAAAATTTATTATTATATACTTATCTATATTTATATCATATGTTTCCTGTATTGTATCTTTTAACAAATCTATTCCACCAAAAGCCATAGCTGCATTTAACTTATATGGTCCATATCCCTTAATATCAACCAAGGTATCTCTAAATAGCGATGTTAATCTTATTTCCTTATTATTGTTATCTAAGGTTGCAATTATAATAGAGTCTGCTCTTGCACTTTCTTTTAGATCTCTACCATCTGTTCCTACTAATAATACATTAGTAATACCTTCTACTTCCTTATACTCAACATCCTCTTCACTTTTTTTCTCTATAGTTTTAATTTCTATTTCACTTGACTTCGTATATATTTTACTTTTTACATAACTATAATATCCTATAACTCCTCCAACAATAACAGCAAGTACCATAGATATAGCTGAAATTATTATTCTATTTCTTAAAGAATACCTTTTTTTATCTTTACTCACTTTATTGCCCCCTTATGTTTACAAATTCTATCAACTTTATTATTTTACCATATTTGTTATAATTTATATAGTTTTTTTTTTACAATATAGTTATTAATTTATAGTAAACTACATATATATTTTTCGCTTATTTAATTATAGATATAATATAAAATTATATTTTCACGCAATAAAAAAAGATTGTAAGAAAAATTCTTACAATCTTATAAAATTAATTACTTTCTGTTGTTTTGTTGAGCTTTTCTTGCTCTTCTACATTCAACACATCTTACTGGTTCGTTATCGAATCCTTTTTCTTTGTAGAAAGCTTGCTCTCCTTCAGTGAATAAAAATTCTTTTCCGCAGTCTCTGCATACGATAGTCTTATCTGCCATTATAAATTCCTCCATTTTCTTAAGATTTATCATGGTTAATAACATATCTCTTGAATAGGAGAAATTTTATTAATCTACTTTAAATCTTTTAAATAGTCAAACAACTTGACTTCTTGTTAATTATAACACATATATATTTTTTTTACAATACTTTTATAAAGTTTATTAAAAATTTTTCTCATTTTGTAATAAATTGTTTTTTATTAACAATTTATTGCAATAATATTTCTAACTGAGTCTAATCTCCTATTATTAACTCACCATCAATAAAAGTCTTTTCCCATTCTTCTACATAAGTTCCACTACACCACTCGGACATTATTATCTCATCTTTTTCATCTATAGGTGTCGTAACTAAAGGTTCTGTTATCAAGCTTCCATTTTCTATTTTATAAACTGCTATATAAGTATCAAATTGAACTAATATAATCTTGCCCAACGGAGATGTAAAAGCATCTTTAAAAAAACCTAATTGTTGTTTTAAAGATTTCCATGATATATAAAGAGAATTATAATTTATAAATCTACTATCAGGTAATATTGATAGCTTAAAACTTTCTCCCGCTTCATTCATATTCTTAGGCAATAAATTAGCAACAAATCTCCATCGTCCTATTCTTCGTTCAATAGCCAAATTATTATAGTCTATGGAAGAAATATTTAACTCATCTATTTGTTCCTTAGATAAACTATTAATTTCATTTTGAAACTCTTCTAAATATTTTTCTTTTTCATTTCCAATAAATATTTCATCTGCTTGTAATCCATTTTCAATATTGATATTATTTACAGGTATTATTTGATAAATTGGATAATTTCCTTCAAAGGAATCTCCTTGATATTTTCCTATGGCAATATAGTCATTTCCAACAAATTTTATAGTCTTATATTCACTTTTATCTAAAATTATATTTTCAACCGTATCATTTTTTAATTTTTCATCATATTTACCCACTTGAAACTGATCATACTCAAAACCATTAATACTCTTTTGATTCACTTCTAGTTTCCATATTCCATTTAACCTTGGGAAAATAATACTAGATTTTTCATATATATTTCCTATTTCCCAATTATCATGAGATATCCATAAAGTTCTATATTCATCATTACTATATATACCATCACTAATTCTTTTACTAGGAGTTTTAATTCCTAACATAACTCCTTCTTTTTCATCAAACTCTTCTTCTTTACTTTCATTTGCTATAACAACATCATCTCTAATATCATCAAAGTTAGCTCTTTTATTTACTTTACTTAATTTAATCAAACTACTTTTATATAATAATATCATCTCTGTATCAGAATTTAAAAAGAACTCACCTATTATTTGATTTTTATCAATAATAGATATTAAGTCTACTGTCTCTCTACCATTCATAAAAGTATTCATAGTCAAATTATTCTCATATGAAAGAATGTAATCTCCTTCAACAGCCTTTAACTTATAATGAATATTTTGCTTATATTTACCTACAATATCAATTTCGTTATTACCTAATTTTATTTCATCTCCAATTAAATAACTAGAAACCTCTTCACTATCATCCTTTTCTCCTAGTTGCTCAACTGAATCAATTCTCCAAGTTCCAGTAAAATTAAAAATATCATTACTTTCCTCATCCCTCATATTTGATTTGCATCCAAAAAACAATATTATAATAAGAAAAAATACTATCAAAAGTTTCTTATTCATATTAATCTTCTCCTTGATCTAAAGGAATTTTAATTATTACTTCTGTTCCTTTATTTTCCCTACTTTTAATTTCTAAAATTCCTCTATGCAAAGTTACTATTTCATCACATATAGATAAACCTATTCCATTTCTAGATTTACTATTTTTCCCTTTATAAAATTTATCTTTTACTCGTGGTAAATCTCTACTACTTATTCCACTCCCATTATCCTTTACTCTAAACACTAAATATTCATCTTCAACTTTAGTATTTAAACTTATTATTCCATTCTCTTCAGTAAATTTAAAAGCATTATCTATAATATTACTTAAAACTTGCTTAAGTCTATTTTCATCAAAATAACCTTTTGTAACATTCTTATCTATAGTTATATTAAATTTTTTCCTCTCTCTTTTTGCTCTTGGTCTCATATAATTTTCAATATACTCAATAAAACTCCTTACATCATGCTCTTTTATATTTAAAGAAATAATACCATTTATAAGCTTAGAGAAATCTAATAACTCTTCTACCATATCTGTTAATCTATCACTTTCTTTTTCAATAATATCAAGCCCTAAAGCTACTGTCTCCATATCACTACAATCATACTTTAAAGTTATAGCCCATCCCTTAATAGACGTTAATGGTGTTCTCAATTCATGAGAAACTGAAGATATAAATTCATTTTTTAATTTTTCTCTCTTTTCAACTTCACATCCCATATAATTCAACGTCTTTGATAATTGAGCAATTTCAATATTATCAGCAACATTACTTTTAATATTTAAATTTCCTTTTGCCATCTCCTTTGCAACTGCTGTTATCTTTTTTATTGGAGATACTATATCTTTTGCTATTATTAAACTCATTATTATACCCAATGCTATTACTATTATAGAAATAAATAAAAATAGCACACTAAAAGAATGTATTATTTTATGTACTTCCTCTAAAGAAAAAATAATCCTAACTATACCTATCATATCACTTGGATTTATCTTAGAAGTAATTGCCTTAGAAACTATCATTACCTTATCATTATAACAATTTACATTTCCAGTCCATACTCCAACCTCTCCATTTTTAGCTTTTGTTATATCAGGAGTACTTAAAATTTCAGAATCTCTTATGCCATATGAGTCCATTAATAACTTACCGCTTGGATCTAAGATTTCAATCTGCCCCTGCTTTGTATTCCAAAAAACATCAACATTATCATATATATTTTCCATTAATTCATTATTAGAAAAATATTTTTGATAAAAATTAATAGCTGATTCTAATTGATTAACCAAAGTATTTTGAGTATTTTTGTAATAATATCCCTTTAAGCATAATAAAGTTAATATATCTAATATTAAAACCGTTGATATTATTACTATAAGAAAATTTTTCAACACCTTACTTCGTATACTCTTCACACACTTCGCCTCTCCATCTATATCCAAATCCCCATATAGTCTCTATATATCCTTCTTTAGATACTGAATCTTCTATTTTTCTTCTAAGTCTTCTTATGTTCACATCTATAACTTTAGAATCTGCAAAATAATCTTTTCCCCAGACTAAATCTAATAATTCATCTCTTGAAAAAGCCCTATTAGGATTTTCTATAAATAATTTTATAAGTGAATATTCTTTTGGAGTTAAATCAATCTCTTCCTCACCCTTAAATATTTTTTTCCCATATGTATCCACAGTAAATATTCCGTTTCTTAAAACCTTCTTTTCATCATTTACACCAATTCTTCTTAATATAGCCCTTATTCTAAGCAACAACTCCATTGGATTAAAAGGTTTTACCATATAATCATCGGCTCCATATTCAAGCCCCATTATTTTATCCATATCTTGACTTTTTGCAGTCAACATTATAATACCTATCTTATCTTTTTTTTCTCTAGCTCTCTTACAAACTTCAAATCCATCTATACCTGGTAACATAACATCTAATATTATCAGAACTGGATCCTCTAATTCCAAAATTTTTAATCCCTCTTCCCCATTATCCGTCTCTAAAACCTCAAATCCATTCCTTTTTAAATTTATTTTTAAAAATCCTCTTATACTATCTTCATCTTCAACTATTAATATTTTTTTCATATAAAATTCCTTTCAACTCTATGACACTACTCTTTATTTATATTTTCTAACATATGCAAATAAAATACTGGATAAATATTATCACTTATCCAGTATTCATCAATTTTTTCTACTTTAATGTTCTAAACTCATATCCTAAAGACTTTAAGTAATCTATAATTTGCTGTAATGATTGTGCTGTTGTTTTCTTTGCATTTGTGTCATGCATTAATATAACTAAGACATCATCATTTCCTGCTAAATCACTTACAGTTCCTTTCAATCTATTTACTAACTGTTCAACTGTTCTATCATTACTTTCAGCATCTCCATTCAGAACATTCCAATCTATATAACTATATCCATTTTTCTCCAGAACAGGATCTAATGATTTCGTGTTCCAGGACATATGTCCTCCTGGTAATCTAATAACATTAGTGCTGAAGTCATCTCCTAAAACAGACTTCATTATATTTTCTGATTTTTTCATATCATTTATTAACACCGTTGGATTAGCAATTCTACCTGGATATAAAACACTATAATCATGGCAGTATCCATGATTTCCAATAGCGTGTCCTTCCCTAACCATTTCTTGCAACAATTCTTTTTGTGTATCACTTTTTTCAACATTACTACCTAGTATAAAAAAGGTAGCCTTTATATTATTAGCTTTAAGAGTTTCTAATATTTGCTGTGTTACTTCAGTTGAGGGCCCATCATCAAATGTTAGATATGCAATCTTTTTACCATCCTCTCTTAAGTAGTTCCATTTATTAAGCATCTTCTCTATATCCTTAGCATTATCTGCATATAAATCATTTTCATAAGAAGTATATATTAAGTTTTGCTTATTTGTAGCAGTATCAATATTTTCTCTATTTTGCGAATTTCTATCTTTATTCTCATCAGCAAAATCACTATCGTTCTTCAGAAGTTCACTATCGTTTACATCTATACTTTCACTCGCTATAACCCCTTTATCATTGAAAGCCACTATGCCAAGCATAGCAACTATTAATAAACCAACTATCTTAAAACTATTTTTTGTAATATTTTTTCTTACACTGCTATCGATTTTCTTATCTTTAGTTAATTTATACATTTTTAATTCTCCCTATCTACTTCTTACATATCTCTATACTTTATATTATACCTATATAGGGTCAAAATTAATTTACAAAAGGGCTACAATACATCTGTAATTTATGGAAGTTATTTATTTTTTTCTTATTTTGATACACTTTTACACAAAATAATCTATATAAAAAAGTTAGTACTATAAAAGTTTATAGTACTAACTTATATTTATTTTATTAAATAAATGGATTATAGAAACGTCCACCATTTAGTATTGTGGCAAATATTGCAATTATCAATATAATACTAACTGCAGCTATAGCTATATAATCACCTTTTTTAAATGACCTTCCATTATACCAAGTACGCTTTTTATTGCTTCCAAATGCTCTAAGCTCCATAGCAGAACTTATAGCTTCTATTCTATCTAAGCTTGAGAATATTAAAGGCATTAATATAGAAGCCGAATTTTTAATTCTTTTTGCTAATTTTTCCTTTTTAGACATATCTATTCCTCTAGCTTGTTGAGCAAATGATATATCTTGATAATCACGTTGAACATCAGGTATATATCTTAAAGCTATTGAAACTGAATATGCAATTTTATAACTTACACCTATTTTGTTTAATAATGCTGCAAATTCACTTGGATTAGTAGCAACCATAAATAATAATGCCATAGGTATTATTGAAAAATACTTTAAAGTTATATTAAATTGATAAAATAATTGCTGACTTGTTACAGTATACGGACCAGCAATCTTAAATAAATCTGTTCTACTTCCATATATTTGAACACCTTCATATGGTGAAAATATAAAGATAGCTACATTATTTAATAATAAGAATATTAATATAAAGTAAAGAACAAATGAAATTTGCTTAAATTTTACCTTTGAAATTTTAAACACAATTATGCTTACAACAAACATTCCTAAAAGCACACGAGTATCATATGTAATCATCGAAGCTAAAGACCAAATAATTAAAGCAATTAACTTTGATGCCCCTGTTAATCTATGAATAGGTGAATCTATATCTGAATATCCAATCATTGTGCTCATATACCTCTAATCCTCCTATCATAATCAATAAATTTCTTAACAAACATTCTCGGATCATCTAACTTAGCTTTCACAGCTAATTCATATAGTGATGTTTCCTTTAAGTTTGCTTTGTTTATTACTTTTTCATCTGTAAGAACATTAGCTGCTATATCATCAGCTAATTTTACTCCATTTGATAATACAATTGCTCTATTAGTATATTCAAGCATTAAATGCATATCATGAGTTATCATTATTATTGTTACACCTTTTTGGTTCAATTCTTTTAAGAATTCCATAATTTCAGTGTAATGTTTAAAGTCCTGTCCAGCTGTAGGTTCATCTAAAATAACAACTTCAGGATTTAATACTAATATTGATGCGATTGTTACACGTTTCTTTTGACCAAAACTTAAAGCTGAAATCGGCCAATTACGGAATTCATATAGTCCACAAATCTTTAATGTTTCAAAAACTCTATTCTTGATTTCCTCTTCAGAAACACCTCTAACCTTAAGTCCTAAAGCTACTTCATCAAAAATCATAGTTTTTGATATCATTTGATTCGGATTTTGCATTACTATACCTATTTTTTCTGCACGTTCTTTAATAGTATCATTAATTAAATCCCTACCATTAAATAATATCTGACCTTCAGTTGGCTTATAAAAACCACATATCAATTTAGAAATAGTTGATTTACCTGCTCCATTTCTTCCGACAATACTAACCATTTCACCTTTATTAATTTTAAAAGAAACACCATGTAATATTTCCTTTCCTGACTCATAAGAGAATTTTACGTCCCTCATTTCAAGAATAGGCTCATTATTTATTTTTTGTTCATCTTCTATTGTATCTTCATACCAGTCTTTTAACTTTTCTCTACAACTATCTATATTTAATGTATCAATATGTTCTGGATGCATTTCTGGTTTAATATCACAGCCAGCATATTTTAATGCAGTAATATATAATGGCTCACGTATTCCAGTTTCAATTAATAAATTTGAACTTAATAACTCTGCTGGAGTTATATCTGCTGCTATTCTACCATTATCAACCACTATTATTCTATCTACTGGACAATGTAATACATCCTCTAATCTATGTTCTATTATTAATATAGTCTTATTAGTTTTCTTTTGAATTTTATCTATTAACTCAATGGCACTTTTCCCAGTTGCCGGATCCAAACTTGCAAGAGGTTCATCAAATAAAAGAATATCTACTTCACCAACCATAACACCCGCTAATGTTACACGTTGTTTTTGACCTCCTGATAAACTATAAGGTGCAGAATCTAAATGAGTATCTATCCCTACAATTTCAGAAACAATTTTAACTTTTTCTTTCATATCATCTTGTGATACACAATCATTTTCTAATTTAAAAGCTATATCTTCACCAACTGTTAATCCTATAAACTGACCATCTGGATCTTGAAGTACAGTACCTACTGAATTTGATAATTCAAATATACTCATTTCTTTAGTTTCTTTTCCCTTAACTTTTAAGCTACCAGAAATTTCACCTTCATTAGAAAATGGCACAATCCCATTTATGCAATTTGAAAGAGTACTTTTTCCTGAACCTGATGGTCCTACTATAAGTACCTTTTCTCCTTCATATATAGTTAAATTTATATTATTTAATGTTGGCTTTGCCTGAGCTCTGTATTGAAAAGTAAAATCCACGAACTCAATTACAGGTTTTTTCATAGCAAATCTCCTCGTCTTCTTGTATATAAACTTTAATATGTTAATCTAATTTTATTAATGACTGTAAAACTTAATAGACAATTATTAAGCATTTTTAAGTTATATTATTAAAATTTTATTAATTAGTAAAACCTTAATTAATAACCTTCATTAAAGATAATACTATATTTTTAATCATATGTATATTCTGAAAAAAATTTTATAACGTAAAATTTTCTTTAATCATTAAAAATACCAGAGACATAAAGACTCCGGTATTTAAAATAGATATTATTCTCTATCTAAGCTTCCTTTTTTAACTCTAGTCTTAGAATAAGTATATAATAATATAGTTCCTAATATTCCAACTGTAATTGCGTTTGAAGTTCCAGCTACAGCTCCTTGTAAGTAAACTTTGTTAGCAGGCTCAGCATATATAACTATATCTAATGTTGGTGCAATTAAAAGCCATGCTATAACATTAGCAATTATTTGATAAATATTGAAAACTATCATTTCCTTTTTACCAAATTCACCTTCATTAACCTTTAATTTCTTCCAAGCTAATCCTATAATTAATCCAATAGATGCTGATGCGATAACCCAGCTAAACCAAGGTGAACCATAAAACACTAAATCTTTTAACGCATGTCCTATAAATCCAATGGCAACACCTGCAACTGGTCCATATAAGATCGCCATTAAAGCTAAAAATGCATAACATGTTTCAATATTAGTATTTGGTATTCCTGACGGAATAGAACCAAAACGACCTAATATCATAAACACAGCTGCTCCAATACCAATTGCAACAATAGTCTTGATAGATAATTTATTACCCATTACATTTTCTCCTTTTCATATACATTATGATTAATTAAAATTAATTTTATTCGTAAACTACTTTTGGTGCCTTTCTTATAGAAATTATCCAATTAGTTCCTGTTTGTATATTATATGCCTTAGAGAATGAACCTTGATTTATAGCAACAGCTAAATTATCTAATGAATTAACATAAACTAAAGTTTCTCCAACATGAACATCTGCAAATGATTTTGCATATATCATTATGTTTCTATAAACTTCTCTTGTATCATTTTTTATTGAAACTTCTACTCTATCTCCATAGTTTATTCCTAAACTAGTAAATAACTCTCTTCCAATATTTGTCCAAAGACTACCAAATCTAACATCTAAAACATCAATTGTTCCAGTTACCATATCCTTATCTTTAGTTGATTCAACCACTGGTAATTCAATAACTTCCTCAACTGGAATTTCTGGTCCAACTTGTTCAAAGCTTATAACTCCTGAAGCAAGTCTTGCACCTGTATATGCATATATATCTCTTCCATGGAATGTATAAGATGCTCCTGAATTAGGTAATCTGTTTATAGTTTCATCTATTTCTCTAGCTTCCACAATTCCACACATACGCTTGATATGAGTAAGTGTTCCATTATCCGGTGTAATTATGTACTGACCTTTTGCAGTCTTAACTGCTATACTCTTTCTATGTGATCCAACTCCAGGGTCAACAACAGAAACAAATACACTTCCTTCTGGCCAATAAACTACAGTTTGAATTAATCTATATGAAGCTTCCCAAATGTTGTATTGTGGTATTTCATGAGTTAAATCAAATAATTGTAGTGTTTTGTCTACAGAATATGCAACTCCATACATTGCACTAACTGCACCATCCGCTATACCAAAGTCTGATTGAAATATTAACGCGTTTTTCATATAAATAAGCCTCCTAAATATTATGTCATATACACATTATATTAACGAATATTGCTTTAGTCAATTTTTTTTTAAATTCGACAATTGACGAACATTAATTTCATTCTCCTTTTTAATAATACTTTAAAATTATACTTTTTTATTAATTTATAGTCAATATCTTTATATATATGACTATCTAAAAACTATTAGGATAAAACACATAATATTCCCAGTATAATAATTTAATATAAAATATAAAAAGACTGTCTATAATTACTTAAGCCTCAATTTACTTCTCTAAGGCTAATTCATTATAGGACAATCCTTTTATTTTTATAATTAATACTATAACTTACTTTCTATTCATACCATTAAATATCTCTTGAATAACTAATGTTGATGCTCCTACTACAGCAGCATCTCTCCCTAATAAACTTCTAATTATTCGTACATTTTCACTTAACAATTTAAGTCCTCTGTTTTTTACTATTTCATTTAAAGTTTCAATAGTATATGTTGTATTTTCAAATATCTCTCCAACAACTACTATTGCTGTTGGATTTAATATATTTATTAAATTTGTAATTGCTACTCCAATATATCTAGCAGCTTCTTTTAATATTGTTATAGATAGCTCATCACCCTCTTTAGCAGCCTTACATATATCTTCTATCGATAAATTATTTATATCATTAACATCTCTACTAAGGGAACTATTTACACCTTGTTTTATAAGCTTAATAGCTTTTCGAGTTATATTATTATTAGATGCAACAGTTTCAAGACAACCATACTTTCCACAGTTACATTTATCACCATCTGCTTCTACTACTATATGTCCTATTTCCCCAGCACTAAAATCAACTCCATAATAAGGAGTATTGTTTATAATAATTCCAGCCCCTATACCATTGGATATATTTAAAGTTACAAAATTGGCTATATCCTTTGTTGCTCCAAACCAACTTTCACCTAGTGCCATAGCTCTTACATAATTATCTACACATACAGTTAATCCAAGTTCTTGTTCTAACTTTTCTTTTATATTTTTGTTTTTCCAACCATAATATAAAGCATGTATAGATACTCCCGTTCTTGCATTCACTATACCATGTAGAGCTACACCTACTCCTAATATCTTTTCTTGATCTATTTGGCTAGATTCTACTACTTCATTAATTAAATTAACTAACTTCTTAAAAACTAAGTCATAATCATATCTTTCATCCTCTATTATTATAGATTTCTTAATTATTATATTAGCTGAAAGGTTTGTTATAACTACATCTATGACTCCAACACCTATGCCTACACCAATTACATATCTAGCATCTGCATTAAGCTCTAATATTATTGGAGGTCTTCCCCCACTAGATTCTCCAACTTTACTTTCTATAAGAAATTTATCTTCAATTAAAAATTTTGTTATATTCGTAACACTAGCTGGAGTTAATCCTGTTAATTTTGCAATTTCTGCACGTGATAGGCTTCCATTATCTTTTATAACCTTAAGCACAGCCGAAACATTTAATTGTTTCATTAACTCAAAGCTACCTTTTAATACTTTGCTCATCTTATCACTTCTTTATTAATTGTTTTAATAAAGTCTTCAAAAAAAATTTCTCTATCTTGAAGACTTTTGAAATTGTTTTCTTATTTTAATGTTATCATAGCTCTATTTTTTGTCAATATACTTCAAATTAAATTCATATAAAAGCTAGCACAAAATTTGCGCTAGCTTCTTCTCTTTTTTATTAATCTGTAATTATTTAACTACTTTATAGATTTTAAAAGAAAAACTATCTAACTTTATTTCAACTAAATCTTCAATACTTTCTGTAATTAAATTTACTGCCTTTAATTCTAAGTTTATATTTACTAAAACACTATCATTACTATTATTAAATACACATAAAATTTCTTCACAATCTAAAATTCTCTTGAAAGCTATAATATTATTTTTACAATAAACTTCTTCAAAGTCCCCATATATAAAAACTTTATTATTTCTTCTAATATTAATCATGTTTTTATAAAAATCGAATAACTCTCTATTTTGCTTTTTTGCCTCCCAAATCATACATTTTCTATTTTCAGGATCATCTCCCCCATCTAGTCCAACTTCATCTCCATAATATATATATGGAACACCTATATATAAGAATTGATATGCTATAGCAAGTTTTATTCTATTAACATTTCCATCACATTCATTATAAACTCTTTTCGTATCATGGCTTCCTATCAAGTTCCACATTTGCCTAGTTATACTATCCATATATAATACTCTATTTTCTGCCATTATATCTAGAAACTCTCTTCCGTTTATAATCCCTTTAGCAAAAAAGTCTATAATAGCGTTTTTAAAAGGATAGTTCATTATTCCATCTAATTGATCCCCTTTTAAAAATGAGTTAGCTTCATGCATTATCTCTCCAATTATTATTGCATCACTTTTAGCATCTTTAACTCGTTTTCTAAACTCTCTCCAAAACTCATGTCCCACTTCATCACAAACATCAAGTCTCCATCCATCTATTCCAATTTCCTTAATCCAAAACTCTCCTACCTTTAATAAATACTCTCTTACTTCTTTATTATTAGTATTAAGCTTAGGCATATTATCACAACCATTAGCAAAAGTATAATATTTATTTTTTGATTTTTTTACTGGCCATGAATCTACAAAATACCATTCTTTATATTGTGATTCTTGTTGGTTTTCTATTAAGTCTTTAAATGCAAAGAAATCTGATCCTGAATGATTGAATACAGCATCAAAAACTATTTTTATACCTAAATTATGAGCCTTTTCTACAAGCTCCTTTGCTTCTTCTAATGTTCCAAACTGAGGATCTATACTAAAATAATCTTCAGTATTATACTTATGATTAGTATCAGATTTAAATATAGGTGTAAGATAGATTAAATTCACACCTAATTCTTCTAAATACGGTAACTTATCTATTATTCCACGTAAATCTCCTCCATAAATACTTCTTTTATGAATCTTCCCTTTTCCCCATTGCCCAATTCCCTCAACATCTATTGAAGGATCTCCATTATGAAACCTATCAGGGAATATTTGATATACAACTGACTCTTGTAACCAATTAACCTCTTTGTACAAATCTTCTTCTGCTATATAAGGGAACTGAAAAGAATTCATATCATTATACTTAAATTCTGGATTTACAAATCCTCTTTCATTATATTGAAAACTTTCTTCATTCATATCAATAAATTCAAAATAATATCTATACCTATTTCTAAAAACTGATATTTCTGTTTGATAATATGTGAAAAATTCTGTTTCTGCAACTACATTCATAGATTTTTTACTATATGGACTTTCCCAATCATATCTATCTTTATAATAAATGTAACATTCTTTAACATCATTTCTTGCTACTCTGACTCTTACAACCAAAGTATCCTTATCTTTTCCATAAGAATAAGGAGTATCTAAAATATGAAAAACAGCATATTTATTCATAAACTTCACCTCTATTTTTTAAACATTTACATAATTATTATAAAAATTTTTCATACTCTTGATTGTATATTTATAATATAATATATATATAATTAATACAATTTTTCTATATTATGGGGGTAATTGTTATGTACGAAAGTTTTATTTCTGACTTAAATATTTTTAGCAATGAATTTTCTTCTTTTATTGATACTAGTAATAGACCTGCTATTCTTTATAAAATTAAACAAAAACATATTGGGGAATTAGAGGATGATTTAAATATAGAAGATAAAAAAATTGATTTATATATATGGAATGCAATATTCTCTAAAGAAATTATAAGACATGGTATCTCTAAGAAATATCTTCATACTCTTTATAATGAATATTATGTTAAAATCCCAACTCTTAATGATTTAAGATCCCTTCAGGAATTAGAAATAGAAATGGCTGAAGCATATCTTGAGTTTTTAATTAGCGATGTAGAAGTTAAGGATAACTTCATAGTAAACAAGCTTCTTCAACACCTTCATATGAATATTGAAAGTTTTATGTCACTTGAAAAAATATCTGAACATCTTGGAATAACACCTGAATATGCATCAACTTGTTTTAAAAAACATATGGGAATATCTCTAATGAAATATTCTAAGAAAATAAAAATAGATAGGGCTAAGGTTTTATTACTTACAACAAATAAAAGTATGCTTGATATAGCAATATCATTGGGCTTTTATGATCAAAGCCATTTTTCAAAAACCTTTAAATCATTTGAAGGAATGTCCCCTTCCGAATTCCGCAACACACACTATAACTAAATTATTCGTTACGTGGAAGCGAAAAAATGAAATATTTATTTTCCAGTAACCGTGAAATTTTCACCTAGAATTTATATAATTGATTCTGTAAAGTTTGCTAAAGTTTTTAAACTTAAGTGAGATTCAAAATTTCAATTTTGTAAATCAAACTTACACATTCGACGTAAGGAGAAGGTGCTTCCTTTTAAAATGAAACTCACTTTTCCCTATCGCTCAGAGGAGTAAGTTCAGCTAACTAAATCAAGATTTAGAGCTTCACTTTACGCAACTTTACTCCATCAATTACTATTTGCATTATCCTATTCTTCCCAAATAATTGAACTTAACTATTCCTTGTCCTGCTTCTCTTATAAATGATGTTCCTACTACTGGTATAAAGAAACATTCAGCTGTAATTAGTCTTTCTGCCACTGATAAATTTTCTCCTGTTATCATATTTACACCTGTAATAACCTCTACACCATCTCTTACATATCCAACCCATGGTAAACATGAAACTACCATATCTAATATAAAATTAGTTACGTTATAAACAGTATCATTTGGTGCTATCCCTTCAAAGAAGCTATTAACTTCATATCTCCAAGTTTCTACCCATAACAGAAGTAAGTTTTACAGATTTCATAAGTCTGTATATACGCTTATGATTATAGTTTGAATTTAGTCTATTATTTATATTTAACGATATACGGCGATATCCATAAATTCCTTTAACTTCTGAGTACAAGCTAATTTTACCATCTAAATAATCTTCTACAACCTTAATTTTAACTTCTGGTAAAATTTTTGATATTCTTCCCATAATAAAATACTCCCTCTATAATTACAGTTTTATTATTTAAACTGTCTACTATAAAGGGAGCATATCATATAATAACATTAACCTTTTTTAAACTGTATCATTAAGATTGTACTATTTTTATAAAAAACAATATTACTTATAATATAAAACTCTACTTTTCAGTATTTAACATTAACTCTAAATAGCTATATCTTGATATCCAACATCAATAACTTCTTCGTTATTTAATCTAAGTCCTAAGCCATTTTCTTCATCCCATGAACAGTCAAAACTTATACCTATACTTCTTCCACCATAAATATCAGCATAGGGAACTTTTATTCCAACTAAAGTAATATAATTTAATAATTCTTTAGTTGATTTTATTTCTGGATAATTTTTATTTAATTCAATATCATATCCTAATTCTTTACGTTTTTGCTTATAATACTCTAAAATTGGCTCTAAAAATGTTTCCTGAATTTCATTCCATTTATTTATTAAGGCTTGATAAGCTTCATATTGCCCATCTTCAAATTGACCTTCATCATCTCCAGCTATCATTAACATAATATCGACTTCATTATTGAAAAATTTAATCTTACTTCTTCTAAACCAAATATAATCATACTCTATTTTCCCAAAGATTGAATCATTAATCATCATAAATCACTCCTATATATAATTTATCTATCTATACACTACTTTAATCTATTTTATACGCACCTGCATTAATCTCCCCAACTCCTCCAAGATGTCCAAAAGTTGAATTTATTTTAGTCGGTACAAGTTGCATTATTTTAGTGTCATTTAATTCATGCCATGTTAAATTATTTTTTATTCTATATTTTTCAATATCAGATGCTTTAATATTTCCTGCTACCATTCCAAATTCATTTGCTAATTCAGGAGAGCTATTAAGCTGTTTTGCTAATGCTATATTAGCTTGTTCAAAATTCAAGTTTCTTGCCTTGGCTCCATTTACTCCTTTGCCCCCTAGCATATAATTTATTTCTACTTCAGCTTTTGAAACTGGAGAAAAATCTGGAACTCCATTTTTATATTGAATACCATTAATACCAGCTTCATCTAATATTTTTTTAATTCTTGATTTGGTGGTGGTTTAAGAGTACATAGAGATTCCCCTCTCTTTCCTTCAAAACCTACTTTTAGATTTAATTCTGCAGGTGTTTGACTAATTCTTGCTTCATATGAACTAGCGAATTCTTTTTGCTTAAAAGCAGAAGAAACATCTGCTTCAGCTTTATCAACTCTCTTTACAGTCCCACTACTAGCCACATCATCAACCTTACCAGTAATCTTTGATACAAAATCCTGCAACTTTGTACTAACCTCTGGTTCTAACTTAACTGTTCCACCTCCAGCTAATGCTATTTCATCACCAAAATTAAATGCCTTTTTTAATAACGTTAAACCTTCATCACCTTTTTTAGCTATATTCATTAAGAAATCTCCACCATATTTTGATAACAAAGTAATTCCTTCATCTATATACTTTGAAGCAAATTGCATCGCTTCATCCCAGTGTTTTCCTATGAACTTAACTATTCCTTGTCCTGATTCTCTTACGAATGATGCTCCTACTAGTGGTATAAAGAAGCATGCAGCTGTAATTAGTCTTTCTGCCACTGATAACTTTTCTCCTGTTATCATACTTACACCTGTAATAACTTCTACACCATCTCTTATGTCCCCAACTACTGGTATGCATGAAACTGCCATATCTAATATAGAATTAGTTACATTATAAACAGTATCATTTGGTGCCACCCATTCAAAGAAGCTATTCACTCCACCCCTCCAAGTTTCTGCCCACTTTGAAAATGGATTTTCATTAGGTTCTATTCCAAAAAAGCCCATACCTATTAAATATCCTAATCCTGCCACTATACCAATAAGTGCTTGAGCTACAATATTAATTAGTGATGCTAAAACAGAAACTACAGAATCAAAAACCCCTACTACAAAATCTTTGCAACCATTTAAAAATTTTATTAGAAGCTTTTACTACATTTCCTAAAAGGTTAATAGGTACAGTTGCTACTTTTAACAATGGCTTAATAACATTATTCTTTAATGTTTTAATGCCTGTAATATTCTTTATATCAAAATTAGATAATTTTGACAATGCTCTACCTATAAGCCCACCTAATTCATTACCTTTTACTGCAATTATATTTGAAACTGCATTAACAGAAACTGCAGTAGCAACTCCAACCATATTACCTACCTTGTTAACATCAGCCTTTAATATTGACTTAGTTTTATTTAAGTTGCCTAAAGCTCTCGTATTATTAGTCTTAAATGTTATATTTTTGCCTATAGGATATGAACTTACCACTTGTTGATCTTTTCTAATAGAA
>NZ_JADNLK010000059.1 GCF_015555905.1 Clostridium sp. D43t1_170807_H7 | reverse complement strand
AAAAAAGGAAAAAATATTACATGGATACACGGACCATTAGATGATTTTGACTATAAAAATAAAAAGAATATTTTAAAAAAAATTGTTAGCTTTTATTTATATAAAAGACAAGATAAAGCATTTAAAGTAAGTAATAACATTATTGTTATATCAAATACTGTTTATAATTCTGTAATCTCTCTTTATCCTAAATATAAGGATAAAATAGTAAAAATATATAATGGATATGATATTGAAACAATTAAAAATAAGGCAAGTGAAAATAGTATAGAATTTGATGTGCCAACTATAATATCTATAGGAAGATTAGATAAAAATAAGAACCATAAAATTTTAATAGAATCTTGTTGTAAGTTAAAGGAAAAGATAAAAGAATTTCAGATAGTTATTATTGGTGAAGGCGAAGAGAGAGAAGCACTTGAAAAACTAATAAGAGAATTAAATGTAGAAAAGTATGTTAAATTATATGGATATAAGTCTAATCCTTATCCCTATATAAAGCATGCAAGTGTATTGGTAATGACCTCATTTAGTGAAGGATTTCCAACTGTAGTTGCAGAAGCTATGGCTCTTAAAACCCCAGTTATTATGACCAAGGTTTCAGGAAGTGAAGAACTTATCCAAAATGGTAAGTGTGGGATATTGGTAGAAAGAAATTCGGAAGCAATTACTGAGGCAATTCTAAAGATATTATTAGAAAACAATAATATTAATGTTGTTGTTAATAAAGCATATGAGAACATTAATAAATATTCATTAAAAAGACAAGCAATTGAATTTGAAAATATTTTTAATTTATAAAGTTTTATTGGTGGGGGAAATGTTATATGCATAAGGCAACTTTAAGAGAAGCTCAAATACTTATGAAAACTATATTAAGAGATATTGATAATATTTGTAGAGAAAATGATATTTCTTATTGGATAGAATCGGGAACTATGGTAGGTGCGAAAAGACATAATGGATTTATTCCATGGGATGATGATATTGATATTGGAATGATGAGAAAAGATTATGAAAGATTTTTAGAATTAGCACCAAGTTATTTACCAGATGATTTATTTTTACAAAATGCACAATTAGATAATGGAGTAGAGAATTCTTGGAGTAAGGTAAGACATAAATATAGCAAATTAATAGAAGAAGATGATGCTGAATATCATGAAGGATTATTTGTTGATATTTTCCCATATGATTTTTATGAGTGTAATTTGAAAGATAAATCATATATAAGAAAAAAAATATCAGAAATCAATTATTTAATGTTATTTAAATCAAAGTTAACTTATGAAAAAAATATAGTTGAAAATTTAAAAAGGGTAATTGCTAAAGTTTATAAACAAATTTTAATAAGAAAAGATTTAAATCAGTTTTGTGTTGATAGGCAAAAAAAAGCTACTAATGGAATAAAAAAAGAAAATGGTAAATTTGTTGGTTACGGAAGTGAGATTGGAGAATTTGACTTTGATAGGTATATGGAAAAAGATATAATTTTTCCTATAAAAGAAGGTAACTTTGAAGATATAAAAGTTAAAATACCTAACGATAGTCATAGGTATTTAAGTACTATATATGGGGAAAGGTATATGGATATACCTAAGGTTGAAGATAGATATAATCATAATAAAGGTATTTATATTTATAAAACTAGGAAATAAAATTTAAGTTATTTGTTAATATATAAAAGATTGAATAGGGGATTATAGTATGAAGGGAATAATATTAGCAGGTGGATCTGGTACACGTCTTTATCCAGTAACAAAATCCATGTCAAAGCAAATGGCACCAATATATGATAAGCCAATGATTTATTATCCAATGTCTGTTTTAATGTTAGCAGGAATAAAAGATATTCTTATAATATCAACACCAAGGGATATAGTAAATTTTAAGGAACTATTTAAAGATGGTTCAGAATTTGGATTGAACATAGAATATGCAATTCAAGAAAAGCCAAATGGATTAGCAGAAGCATTTATAATAGGTGAAGATTTTATAGGTGAAGATAATGTTGCAATGATATTAGGTGATAATATATTTTATGGACAAAGATTTAGTTCGCATTTAAAGGCAGCAGCATCTTTAGAAAAGGGAGCAATGATATTTGGATATTATGTACAAGATCCAAGAGCGTTTGGTGTTGTTGGTTTTGATGAAAATAGTAAGGTAACCTCTTTAGAAGAAAAACCAGAAAAACCAAAATCAAAATATGCAGTGCCAGGTCTTTATTTCTATGATAACTCAGTAGTAGAGAAAGCAAAGGCATTAAAACCATCACCAAGAGGTGAACTTGAAATAACTGATTTAAATAAAGTTTATATGGAAGAAGGGACTTTAAAAGTAGACTTATTAGGTAGAGGAATGGCATGGCTTGATACAGGAACTCACGTATCAATGTTAAAAGCATCTAATTTCGTTGAAGCAGTACAAACAACTCAAGGAACATTTATAGCTTGTTTAGAGGAAATTGCTTATAGACAAGGATGGATTTC
>NZ_JADNLK010000058.1 GCF_015555905.1 Clostridium sp. D43t1_170807_H7 | reverse complement strand
TATGTTGATAATTTAGTATAGAAAACACTCCTTTTAAGAAAAAATATATACAATAAACATATATACAGTTGAGAGTGTGTTTTTACATTTTGAAATAGATAATTATATTAATTATGTTTAGGGAGATAGATTGCAAATTTTATAAAAGAAAGAAATAAAGAATTTTTAGATAGTGTTTTTAAAATTTAAAATAGCACAAATTTTATCGTGTCATAGTATTTAGGTTCTTTGTTTCTAAAAAGATAAATTATTTAAAAGTAAAACTGAATTATTATAGTAAGTTATATATAAATAAAGAGTGCAATCATTATGGGGGGAATTACCAGGGTAACCCATTTCCATAAGAGCGGCACTCATTTCTCTCTAATGATATTCTATGCTATAATATTATAATATTATACATGGTGGTGTCAATGGAAAATGTTTGACAAAATACAACAAATATGATAAGAAGCATAAAAATATAATGGAGGAGCTAAATGAGTAATGAAGATAATAGTACACTAAAAAATAAAAAAGTATTTGATTCAAAAAAATATTTTATTTACGCATTTAAAAGACATATTTTAAATGAAAATAAAATTTTATATAAGAAATTTCTACCAAGTATAAGAGAGATTTTATTAGATTATATAGATATTTATGATGATGTAAATCAAAATATAGAAAATAAAAAGCTACAAAATGCAAAAAGGGATATAATTAAATCAACTATATTTTTTGTTAAAGAAAATATCTTTTATACACAAGGTATATATAAGGAAGAACTAGATTTACTTATTAATGATATGAAAAAGATAGAAAGTAATTCATTAAATTCATTAGAAGAAGCAAGAACCTATAATAAGTGCAGATCTGTTATAAAAAAGATAAGCAATGATAATTTATATTCACATTTAGGCAATATAATAAAAAGTCTGAATAACTTTGCAGAAGTAGATAGATGCATTGAATGTATGATAAGTGAAATGTTATATGATGGTTATTCTCTTAAATATATAGAAAGTTGGTATAATTTCAATATTTCAAAACAATTAGCTGAGTTAAATGAGACAAGTATAGATATTATAATTGATAAATATAAAGAGTTTAGTATACAAGAAAGAGAGTATAAATATTATTTAACTATAAAAACAATGCGAATACCAGATGAAAATATTTATTTAGATTACAATTTTGTAATGAAAAAAGAGAGTGTTGAAGATATAACATTACATAATGTACAAGATAATAAAGATGCAAAAAATTATCTTAATTATGGGGGAAATAATTATTTATATACTGTTATATTAAAATGTAGAGATTATTATAAAGGATTAGAGATATTAATAGATTCGTTAAATTCATACATACAAATGGTTAATTATTTAGATGAAGACAATGAATTAACAATAAACGATAAAATCGTAGTTAAAATAGATGAAGGTAAATACGAAAAATTAAGGAAGCAAATATATGATGATGTAATATTATTCGATAAATCAGAGGTAAAGGAATTAGAAGATATAAAAGACTTTATGGAGTATAGAGAAAAGGTATATTCTATGAATATTGGATATGATGAAATTACAAATATTCAAAGAGCTATAAATATAATAAAAGGACAAAAAGAACAAACTAAAGAAAATAGATTAATTAATTTGTGGTCTGTACTAGAGTATATGTTAACATTTCATAATGGAGATAATATTATTTCTAAGGTAAAGGATATAGTACCTAAAACATATTGTTTATATTTAATTAAAGATAAAATTAATATATTTTGGAGCATATTATACCAATATAGATATAGTGGAAATCAAATAGTAAAAGATATTATAGACGAATGTAAATCTGATGAAAAAGAATATAGATATGATTTAAATAAATTTATAAAGTTTATAAATTCAAAGGGAAAAGGTATAGGTGATGATTTTAAGTTTAATGATGTTTTAAGAAGAAGTATTTTAGAGATAGGAAGTTTATTATTTGATAAAAAAGTTAGAACAAATTACCTTAATAAAAAGTATGAAGAAATAGAAATGGACCTAATAAGAATATATAGAGATAGAAATATATTAATCCACTCTGGAAGAAGAGGAATAAGAAATATTAATTATAAAACATTAAGGTTATATCAATACAATAATAATATATTAAGTATAATTATATATTATAAAAATAAGAATCCTATGTTAACTATAGAAGAAATTTTAAATTCTATAGAATATACATATAATAAATATATAAAAGAAATTAATGGTGAATTAAAAACTGAACAGTTACTAGGTATTTGTAGACCTAAATATATGTTTATTGAATAATTATAAGTAGTTATTTAGTCATAAGATATTATATTTAAATATTTAAAGGGAGAACTATATATGATAACAGGAGAATTAAGAAGTAAGGTAGATAAGATATGGGAAACATTTTGGACTGGGGGAATAACTAACCCATTAGAAGTAATAGAACAGTTTACATATCTTTTATTTATTAAGGGACTAGATGACAAAGAAATAATTAAAGAAAATGATGCACTGCTTTTAGGAATAGATTTTGATAGAACTTTTCCGGAAGATAAACAAAA
>NZ_JADNLK010000057.1 GCF_015555905.1 Clostridium sp. D43t1_170807_H7 | reverse complement strand
AAAGGAGTTTTTTTATATACTCACCGCTTAAGCTACTCTGAACATACCTGCACAGCAGGTAGTATTCATTTATACAATAAAGGTCGAGCAATTGCTCGACTTTTCTGTTGTGGCTTTTATTGTAAATTTAATTATGAAAATACTTAAGAATTTTACTGTGAAAAACTTTTTGTACCTCAAATCCAAGTCTGTTAGTTTTAAATCTCTATATTACTTTTAATCTCCTAGTGGGAGACTATATAAATGCTAAGATAAGAATGTACAGAATGACTAATATTTTTATGTATAATACTAGGTAAAATTTAACACAGTATTAATGGTGATGAATATGATTTATACAACAAACATTAGTACTGAAATATTTTTAAAATCAGTTCAAGATTTATATAAACTTAAAATTTTAATTGAGGTTAATAATTTGGATAAACCTAATTTTAGTGCAATAGCAAGAGAGTTAGGAGTAGATAGAAGAACAGTAAAAAAATACTATGATGGAAATATTAAAAAGGATAGAAAACCTAAGAAATCAAAAATAGATGATTTCTATGATACCATTTCGACACTGCTTTCAGCAGAAACTAAGCAAATATTTTATTATAAATCTCATCTTTATAGATATTTGGTTAGAGAAAAGGGGTTAAATTGCTCAAGGAGCGCATTCAATTATTATATTTTGAAACATGAAAAATTTAAAGAATACTTTAAACCAAAGAAAAAAAGAGATGCTATAAAATCAGAAACTCCATTTGGAAAGCAAGCACAGTTTGATTGGAAAGAAGATTTAAAATTTTCTTTCAGTAATGGTGAAGAATTTATTTTTAATGTTGGTAGTTTAATATTATCAGCTTCTAGATTTAAATACTGGGCAATTTGTCCATCTAAATCTCAAGCATATTTATTTGATTTTTTAACTAACGCATTAGAATCCTTAGGAGGAGTTCCTCAAGAAATACTTATAGATAATGCATCTACAATGATGGATAAAGCTAGAACAGAACGTTCTGACGGTAAAGTTAATCCTAAATTTCAGCAATTTGCTGATGACTTTGGATTTAATATCGTCCCTTGCGTTAGAGCAAGGCCAAATACTAAAGCAAAGGTTGAAAATCCTATGAGGATTATAGATGAAATACTGAGTTATAATGGTTTGCTTGATAATGAAGAACAATTATATGAAAAAATGCAACAAATAACAAATGAAGCTAATTCAAGAATATGCCAGGCTACAGGATTACCTCCAATTTTAGTATTTAAAAAAGAGAAAGAACATCTTTCACCACTGCCGAATGATAAAATATGTTCTTACTACAAAAACACAACAATAAATGCGAAAGTCAATTCCAATGCACTATTTCGCTATAAGGGAAACCTCTATTCAGTCCCTGTTGATTTTATTAATAAAAATATTGTTGTTAAAGTTATTGATAATAACCTATATGTTTATTATGGCCCAAAATTAATAACTTTACATACACTTTCTACTAAAAAAATAAATTATCACGAAAATCATCATTTAGCAATGATGGGATTAACTTTCAAAAATTCGGCACAAGAAGATGTTAAAGATTATGCAGCTAAACATTTAGAGGAGATGAAAAAGTTTAATGAACAGTTATCAACAATTACAAGAGAACTTACGTGAACTTAAATTAACACAAATGAGTCTTCAAATAGATGATTATATTAATAAAATAAATGATCATAAAATAAGTATTGTAGATGCTTTATGTGAATTAACTAGTAAGGAAGTTGAAGTTAAAAATTTTAATGCAGCACATGCTATGGTTAAGGTAGCCGGTTTCCCGCACCTGAAAGAATTAAAAGACTTTGACTTTGAGTTTCAGCCTAAAATAAATAAACAGCAATTTTTAGACTTTGAAAGTTTAAGATTTTTAGAAAATAATAGCAGTATTATTTTAATAGGTAATAGCGGTGTGGGTAAAACCCACCTTGCGACCTCAATAGGAATTGCAGCAGCAAAAAAAAGAGTAAGTACCTATTTTATAAAATGCCAGGATCTAATAGAACAATTAAAAAAGGCTTATTTAGAGAATAAGCTTGACGATAGGATAAAGCATTTTAGCAAATATAAACTTCTTATAATTGATGAAATTGGATATTTACCTATTGGAGAGCAAGAAGCAAAAATGTTTTTTCAACTTATAGATAGGCGTTATGAAAAGAAAAGTACAATAGTTACTAGCAATATAAATCTATCCGACTGGAATCAAATATTTGTGGATAATATGTTAGCTAGTGCTATTTTAGATAGACTTGTCCATCATTCTACAATTGTTAATATTCTAGGAAACTCTTATAGAACTGCTACTGCATTATCTAAAATAGCTGATAAAAACAATTGAACAATTGTACATAAAAATATTGGCACAATTGTTCAAAATAATCTTGACATTAATAGACTAGAACGTTGTTTTTTATTTTATCTTGTTTTATTGCACAAAAAAAGTACTTAGCATAAACTAAGTACTTTACTTACCTGGCAACGTTCGTCGGGGCAATTTTTTACGCTCCGATTAATCTCCACTAAATTGCCCGGTAAAAGCATAACATGCTTTTACCCTCTCCTAGTGGGAGACTAGAACGTTGTATTTTTAGTTTTATATTATTTTATAATAAAAAAAAGATACCTAGTTTAAACTAAGTATCTTTTTACCTGGCAACGTTCTACTCTCCCACACAGTCCCCCGTGCAGTACCATCGACGCTGTAGAGCTTAACTTTCCTGTTCGGAATGGGAAGGAGTGTTTCCTCTACGCCATCATCACCAGATGCTATGG
>NZ_JADNLK010000056.1 GCF_015555905.1 Clostridium sp. D43t1_170807_H7 | reverse complement strand
GCATCTATAGTTCCAGATGGAGTTTTATTTGGTTCAACTGGTGGACATAAATCTATAAGAAAAGAAATAGTAGAAAACCATAAGCTAGAGGCTATAATTTCAATGCCTTCAGGGGTATTTAAACCATACGCAGGAGTATCAACAGCAATAATGATATTCACTAAGACAGGAACAGGTGGAACAGATAAGGTTTGGTTCTATGATATGAAAGCTGATGGATATTCTTTAGATGATAAGAGAAATCCTATTGAAGATAATGATATTAATGATATAGTTGAAAGATTTAGCAAGCTAGATAAAGAGGTAGACAGAAAAAGAACAGAACAAAGTTTCTTTGTACCAGTAGAAGAGATTAGGGATAATGGATATGACTTATCTATTAATAAGTATAAAGAAATAGAATATGAAGAAGTAAAATACGATTCTCCACAAGAAATAATGCTAAGAATTAGAGAACTAGAGATGGATATTACTGCTGGAATTGAAGAATTAGCTGAGATGATTGGAGAATAGATTATGAATTCTAAATATGAAGTTAAAAAATTAGGTGACTATATAGTTCAAGTAAGAGGTATTTCATATAAACCGACAGATATTAGCGAAGAGCCTATAGATACACACATGGCGGTTTTAAGAGCTAATAGTATAAAAAATAATAAACTTATACTAGAAGATTTAATTTACGTCAATAAGGATTTAGTTAAGGAAAATCAAATAATAAAAGAAAATGACATTCTTATAGCAGCTTCAAGTGGAAGTAAGGAGATAGTAGGAAAGTCAGTACAAATAAAAGATAATACTAATTTTACTTTTGGAGCCTTTTGTAAGATTGTTAGATGTAGTGAAAAAATAGAACCGAGATATGTAGGATATTTTCTTAGGACCCCATATTATAGGTCCACAATTTCTAATTTAGTTTGTGGTGCAAATATTAATAATTTAAAAAATGAACATATTGATGAATTATTGATACCAATGCCATCAAGAGAGATTCAACAAAAAATAGTAAATATATTAGATAAATCACAAGAGTTAATAGATAAAAGAAAAGAACAAATAGAAGCTTTAGATGAATTGGTTAAATCACAATTTATCGAGATGTTTGGTACTCCAATGGAAAAAAGGTTCATAGGAAAAACATTACCAGAAATAATTACTGAAGATAAATATGCATTGAAAAGAGGTCCATTTGGAGGTTCATTAAAGAAAGATGATTTTATACAAGAAGGATATTTAGTATATGAGCAACGTCATGCTATACATAATGATTTTGAGTATGCTAAGTATTTTATAAGTAGAGAAAAATATGATGAAATGATTATGTTTAAGGTAGAACCTAAAGATTTACTTGTGAGTTGTTCAGGTGTTACACTTGGTAGGATATCGGAAGTTCCTGAAGGAGCTAAAGAAGGAATTATAAATCAAGCTCTATTAAAAATAACTTTAAATAAAAATGTTATGAATAATATCTACTTTATGCAGTTATTTAGAAATGAGCAAATTCAAGATAAGTTATTTGGGTTTAGTAGAGGAAGTGGAATACCTAATTTCCCATCAATGAATGAAGTAAAATCAATAGAATTCTTGTGTCCACCAATAGAGCTTCAAAATAAGTTTGCTGACTTTGTTAAACAGACAGATAAATTGAAATTTGAAATGGAAAAGAGTTTAAAAGAATTAGAGGATAATTTTAATTCATTAATGCAAAGAGCGTTTAAGGGAGAGTTATTTAATTAAAAATGTAATAGAAATATAATTAATAGGAGTGTGATAATAAGTGGGGAGAGAACAATACAATAAAATAATTAATAATGCTAAAACTACATTAGATAAAGGCATCTTAGAAAAAATAACTGAATTTAAATATAAAGAGTTAGATGGATATTATGTAATAGAAGTTTATGTAAAAGCTAATATAAAAGCAAAAGAAATGGGGGAAATCCTTACTAATATCGAGGAATATGCAAAAGGGTATGGATTTAATATTTTAGTGGATTTCTTAAGAGGTTAAAATGAAAAATTTAATTGAGAGATTTACATTAGAATGTAGAACAAATAAATCTGGAAAATTAAAAAAGTTCAAGCCAAACTGTGTAAATAAAGAGTTATATAAGTTTTGGAAGGCTGATTCTAATGTAATGGTTAGAGATGCTATATTAGCTAATAAAGCAGGATTATCATATCCACGTCAAATAGAGATGATACATGGGGCAATAGAGAGAATACTTAAATCGTATATTATTAAGGAATATGGAATAGAAATATTAGTTAATGAAACAAGAGTAATATATGATTCAATTAAGAGTGATTTTAAAGTAGAAATTGAAAAAGATGATTATGATACTTTAAAACTATTAGATAATAATTTTATTTTATATAGATATCCTACAGCAAATAGGTTTTATAATGAGGATATGATTGATTCAGCCTTTCAAGCTTTAATAAATGTAAATACTTTAATAGAAGAATCTTTAAATTTAAGCAATAGGGCTAAAGTAGTAATTAGAAAGGTTGAAGATGAAATAAGTGTTTCAAAAACTATAGAATAAAATATTATATAGGATGTAAATTAATCTATATATAAGACAATAATTACTATATCTATAATATTTTAAAGTGAGGTAGATATAGTGGAACAAATCATTACTGAAATAGAACAAAGTATGGTTAATTTGCTTGATAATATGGAAATGGAAGAGCTGGGGGCTGTCGCACTAAATAATTAGTGCGAGGCCCCTTTTTTTTAAAAAAATAAATCCCAGACTCTACAAGCCTAGGATTTATGGTAAAATATTTTTTGATGTCAACAAAAAAAATCTTACAACAAAATTATACTTTAAATCGAAAGTTTTATCAATTAAAACTTCCTTTTGATATAGATTGCATAATTCCAGATAATGA
>NZ_JADNLK010000055.1 GCF_015555905.1 Clostridium sp. D43t1_170807_H7 | reverse complement strand
GTGTTAGGCACGCCGCCAGCGTTCGTCCTGAGCCAGGATCAAACTCTCACTAAAAAGTTTAATCATTTGCTCAAATTGCTTTGAGTCTTTGTTTTAAGACTCTCAAAAGAATTGCTGGTTTACTTTAACTATATTCTGTTCAATTTTCAAAGATCATTTATCTGTCGCACTCAAGCGACTTCATTATCTTATCACTTTATCACTTTCGTGTCAACAGTTTTTTTAACTTATTTTTTCAAGTTTTTTTAACTTGCTTCAGTTAGTAACTGTTTCCCTCAAGGACAATGACTATTTTATCATAGCATTTTCATCTTAAATATATTATAAGTATTATAAAATGAAATTATTCATTATTTTCTTTATTTTTTCGATATATTTCTCTTTTTTCCTATTATTGATACGCCTGGCAAAGAGTATTAATGTTTTTATGTAATTTTATCTTTTTTTGTAAGTTTATACAATTATTAATTACATATTTTGTATATATAATTGATATATATACTAATTTAATACTCTATATTAATTAACTTATATATATTTTGTGCACTTAATATATAATTATACCCGACTAAACAGGCCACCTTATGTATAACTATTTAACTGATGAATAAATAAAAATCTTTAAATATGAAATTGAAAATAGAAAAGTTGTAATTAGAAAGTAAATAAAGATTTAGAAGCCGCTAGAGCACATGGTGATTTAATTGAAAACTTCTAATACAAAGCCCGCAAAAGAGAACATGCTAGAAATGAAAGTAGGATAATATTCTCGGAAAAAATAATAAAAATAGCAGTAATAATTAAGGACGATACTAAAAATGACGAAGTTGAACTAAATAAAAAAAATAATTTTAAAATTTATAGAAGATGACTTTATATAAAAGTTTTTAATTGTAACTATAATAGAAGCTGATCCATTAAATAATAAAATAAGTATAGAATCACCCCTAAAAAAATCTATTTTCAAACATAAAATAGGTCATAAACTTACTATAAATTCTCCTGATGAATCTTATACTGTTGAAATATTAGATATAGAAAAGTAATATAACACCATCTAGTAATTTGTTTTTTTTGATATTATAATAATTTATGTATCTTTTGCACTCATAGCTCAGTTGGATAGAGTGCTGGACTTCGAATCCAGGCGTCGGGGGTTCAAATCCCTCTGGGTGCACCACTAAATAGGCTATTTCACTAATTTCAGTGATATAGTCTATTTATATAATAAAAATTAAACTTTATTTTTCCACATCTAAAATTTTTATTTCTTATAGTAAATAAAATATTCAATAAATAAAGTATAAAAAATAACTCATTGAACTATTATAATAGTATCAATGAGTCATATCTAATATGCTAAAGTATATTTTACTTTTTACATGTATATGCTTTTTAAAATGGTACCTCTTCATTAATTACTTCGTTAACAACCTTTTTCTTGCTATCTATGAAAGTAAACTCACTTAAAATTATATCAACTTTATACCTCTTTTCTCCTGTTTCACTAACATAATTACTAGTCCTGATTTTCCCTTCAACTGCTAATCTACTTCCCTTCCCAACATTATGGGCTAATATTATAGCTTTTTTATCGAATGCTACTATTTCTACGAATGTTGCTATTCTTTCATTTCTTTTAACATTATACTCATTTACTGCTAAAGTAAATCTAACATATTTTCCTTCTTTTTCATCATTCTTATAATCCTTCAACTCTAAATTATTAACTACATTACCTACTAAAGTAACTTTATTCATATTTTACACCTCCAAGAATTAACTATTTTAATTCTTGACCAGAACATATTTTCTTATACATATAAAATATATTTTTATTAAAATCCTAGATCACTAGTAATCATATCTACTCCCATATCAATTAGACTCTTTATATCATTTTTATTATTTACAGTCCATACATTAACTTTTGCACCATTTAAATGAGCTAAATCAACTTTATCTTTTGTTATTTTATCTATCTTAATATCTATTCCATAATTTCCGTATTTCTTTAATAAATTAATATTTTCTATAGTTATATCATTTAAATATTGAAAATGAATTTTATCACTATACTCTCTAATATATTTTATCCATTCATATGAAGTAGATATTATTATAGTATTATCCTCAAGTCCATATTTTTTTATTTTATCAACAATTTCCTTAACCTTTTCAGCATTAACTACTTTAAACTCAATAATTGGTGTTAATTTATTTTCAACACAACAATTCAAATATTCATCCAAGGTTGGTATTTTTAAATTATTATAGTTACGAATATTATTACCACTATCTATATCAAGTGCTTTTACCTCTGCTAAATTCATATTTTTAATTTCTCCCACACCATTTGTCATCCTTTCGACATCAGCATCATGAAATACAACAATATTTCCATCCCTTAATACGTATATATCCGCTTCCACTCCCCAAGCACCCACACTAGCTGCCCTATTAAAAGATGGTATAGTATTTTCAGGTTCTAAAGCACTAGCCCCTCTATGGCCTATTATTTTTATATCTCGCTTACCTCCATATGTATTCATATTAACATTTAATATTATAATTAATAATAATATACTTACTTTTAAAATATTATGTATAATTTTCATATTTTCTTTCTTCTTTCTATCATAATTAACATCTATTTAAATATATTATTAATACTTCTACCTAAAATAATACATTTTATATACATAAAAAGAGGCATTTAATAAAAATGCCTCTTTTACAATTAAGAATACAGTATTTTGAAATTCCCTTATGAACTTTTCATCCTTAAATAATATAATGAAATTATTTAGTCCTACAAATTTCTTATTGTTAATTAATCCTCGAATATATAAAAATAAATATACTACTTTGAAATAATAGATTTTTATTTTAAATTAAAATAAAAAAAGACAATCTTATAGATTGTCTTTCTTATGGAGCGGGTAGTGGGAATCGAACCCACCTTTCCAGCTTGGAAGGCTGGAGTATTACCGATATACGATACCCGCATA
>NZ_JADNLK010000054.1 GCF_015555905.1 Clostridium sp. D43t1_170807_H7 | reverse complement strand
ATATTAAATGCAAAACTTTGAAAAATTTTGACTAAATAGGTTACGAAGTTTAATGTAGCTTAGTACAAGGAAACAAGAAAGATACGAAACGAACAGTACTTATGTACGTGAGTGAGTAGATTTCGTAGTTGACGCAGTAATAAGATACAGTAAACAAGTAAAGGTCAAGCTACAAAGGGCGCATGGTGAATGCCTTGGCATCAGGAGCCGATGAAGGACGTGATAAGCTGCGATAAGCTTCGGGTAGGCGCACATAGCCAGTGATCCGGAGATTTCCGAATGTGGGAACACACATGGGAAACCCCATGTATCGTATAGTGAATACATAGCTATACGAGGGTAAACCTAGGGAACTGAAACATCTAAGTACCTAGAGGAAGAGAAAGAAAAATCGATTTCCTTAGTAGCGGCGAGCGAAAGGGAAAGAGCCCAAACCAAAGATTTATCTTTGGGGTTGCGGACAGAGCATTAACGAGAAGTCGTAACTAACCGAACATAACTGGAAAGTTAGACCGTAGGAGGTAATAGTCCTGTAGGTGAAAGTTAAGATAATCAAGCTCTGATCCAGAGTACCACGAGACACGTGAAACCTTGTGGGAAGCAGGGAGGACCACCTCCCAAGGCTAAATACTACCTGATGACCGATAGTGAAGCAGTACCGTGAGGGAAAGGTGAAAAGAACCCCGGGAGGGGAGTGAAATAGAACCTGAAACCGTGTGCCTACAACCGGTCAAAGCCCCTTATGAGGGTGATGACGTGCTTTTTGTAGAACGAGCCAACGAGTTACGGTATGTAGCAAGGTTAAGTACTTAAGGTACGGAGCCGAAGGGAAACCGAGTCTTAATAGGGCGACTAGTTGCATGCCGTAGACCCGAAACCGGGTGACCTATCCATGGCCAGGTTGAAGCGAGGGTAAAACTTCGTGGAGGACCGAACCACGTTGCTGTTGAAAAAGCATGGGATGAGCTGTGGATAGCGGAGAAATTCCAATCGAACTCGGAGATAGCTGGTTCTCCCCGAAATAGCTTTAGGGCTAGCGTCGGATATGTGTAGTGGAGGTAGAGCACTGAATGGGCTAGGGGGCATATCGCTTACCGAACCTTATCAAACTCCGAATGCCATATACATTAAGTCCGGCAGTCAGACTACGAATGATAAGATCCGTGGTCAAAAGGGAAACAGCCCAGATCGTCAGCTAAGGTCCCAAAGTGTAAGTTAAGTGGAAAAGGATGTGGGATTTCTAAGACAACTAGGATGTTGGCTTAGAAGCAGCCACTCATTTAAAGAGTGCGTAATAGCTCACTAGTCGAGAGATCCTGCGCCGAAAATGTCCGGGGCTCAAACTTACCACCGAAGCTACGGGCTTGCGTAAGCAAGCGGTAGGGGAGCGTCGTAATCGGGCTGAAGTCGTACCGTAAGGAGCGGTGGACTGATTACGAGTGAGAATGTTGGCATTAGTAGCGAGATGTAGGTGAGAATCCTACAGGCCGAATATCTAAGGTTTCCTCAGGAAGGCTCGTCCGCTGAGGGTTAGTCGGGACCTAAGCCGAGGCCGAAAGGCGTAGGCGATGGACAATCGGTTGATATTCCGATACCACTACCATCGTTATTATCGAGGGTGTGACGGAGAAGGATAGTGTGTGCTAGCGATTGGAAATGCTAGTCTAAGCGTTTAGGGAGTTACGGTAGGCAAATCCGCTGTAACAATTCTGAGGCGTGATGGGGAAGGCCATATAGGCCGAAGTACATGATTCCATGCTTCCAAGAAAAGCATCTAGAGAGAGAAGTAGTGCCCGTACCGCAAACCGACACAGGTAGATGAGGAGAGAATCCTAAGGCCGGCGGAAGAATTGCAGTTAAGGAACTAGGCAAATTGACCCCGTAAGTTCGCGAGAAGGGGTGCCTGCGAGAGCAGGCCGCAGAGAATAGGCCCAAGCAACTGTTTAGCAAAAACACAGGTCTCTGCTAAAGCGTAAGCTGATGTATAGGGGCTGACGCCTGCCCGGTGCTGGAAGGTTAAGGGGAATACTTAGCGCAAGCGAAGGTATGAACTTAAGCCCCAGTAAACGGCGGCCGTAACTATAACGGTCCTAAGGTAGCGAAATTCCTTGTCAGGTAAGTTCTGACCCGCACGAATGGCGTAATGACTTGGGCACTGTCTCAACTGCAAATCCGGCGAAGTTGTAGTGCGAGTGAAGATGCTCGCTACCCGCGATTGGACGGAAAGACCCCGTAGAGCTTTACTGCAGCTTAGCATTGAATTCCGGTATTGTCTGTACAGGATAGGTGGGAGACTGGGAAACTAGGGCGTCAGCCTTAGTGGAGTCAACCTTGGGATACCACCCTGACAGTACTGGGGTTCTAACAGGACGCCATGAATCTGGTGACTGGACATTGTTAGGTGGGCAGTTTGACTGGGGCGGTCGCCTCCTAAAAAGTAACGGAGGCGCCCAAAGGTTCCCTCAGAACGGTCGGAAATCGTTCGTAGAGTGCAAAGGCAGAAGGGAGCCTGACTGCGAGACCTACAAGTCGAGCAGGGACGAAAGTCGGGCTTAGTGATCCGGTGGTACCTCGTGGGAGGGCCATCGCTCAACGGATAAAAGCTACCTCGGGGATAACAGGCTGATCTCCCCCAAGAGTCCACATCGACGGGGAGGTTTGGCACCTCGATGTCGGCTCGTCGCATCCTGGGGCTGTAGTAGGTCCCAAGGGTTGGGCTGTTCGCCCATTAAAGCGGCACGCGAGCTGGGTTCAGAACGTCGTGAGACAGTTCGGTCCCTATCCGTCGCGGGCGTAGGAAATTTGAGAGGAGCTGTCCTTAGTACGAGAGGACCGGGATGGACTGACCTCTGGTGCACCAGTTGTTCCGCCAGGAGCACGGCTGGGTAGCTAAGTCGGGAAGGGATAAACGCTGAAAGCATCTAAGCGTGAAGCCTCCCTCAAGATGAGATTTCCCATAGCATAAGCTAGTAAGACCCCTTGAAGAACACAAGGTTGATAGGTCAGAGGTGTAAGTGTGGTAACATATTTAGCTGACTGATACTAATAGGTCGAGGGCTTGACCAATAA
>NZ_JADNLK010000053.1 GCF_015555905.1 Clostridium sp. D43t1_170807_H7 | reverse complement strand
CCATAGCATCTGGTGATGATGGCGTAGAGGAAACACTCCTTCCCATTCCGAACAGGAAAGTTAAGCTCTACAGCGTCGATGGTACTGCACGGGGGACTGTGTGGGAGAGTAGAACGTTGCCAGGTAAAAAGATACTTAGTTTAAACTAGGTATCTTTTTTTGTTATAAAATAATATAAAACTGAAAATACAACGTTCTAGTCTCCCACTGGGAGAGTGAAAAGACATAACATGTCTTTTCCGGACAATTTAGTGGAGATTAATCGAAGCGTAAAAAATTGCTCTAACGAACGTTGCCAGGTAAGAAGATACTTAGTTTAAACTACGTATCTTTTTTTATAATAAAATAATATAAATATAGCAATTTACTATGTGAAGGAAAATTCATGTTATGAATTTCCTGGGAAATTAAAAAACTAGTAAAAATAAAAATATATAGAAAATAATGGAATAATGTGATAAGATTTAATACGAGGTGATTCCAGTGAAAAGGGTATTAAATTTTATAGCAGCAATAGTAACAGTAATATTAATGATATCTTGTAATCAAGAAAACAATATTAATACCAATGAAGAAATAAATGCGACAATGATCTCTCCTGATGGTTTGCCATCAATAGCTATAAGTAAATTAATAACTGATAATAGCAAATTTGAAAATATTACTTTAGAATGTTCAATTCAGAAAACTACAGATTTACTTTTATCAGAGTTAATGAAAGGGGAAGCTGATTTAGCAATAGTTCCATCAAATTTAGCATTACAAGCATACAAAAAAGAGTTAGGTTATAAAGTTGCAGCAACAATAGGTTGGGGGTCATTGTACTTAGTATCTACAGAAGATATTTCTGATATATCAGAATTAGAAGGATGTGAAATATATAATACTGGAAAGGGACTTACCCCGGATATTGTATTTCGAAATATATTATTAGATAACAATGTGAATGAAGAGAATATAGAGTTCTCTTATGTTGGAGCAGCATCAGAACTTGCACCATTACTTATTAGTGAACAAGCAAAATATGCAGTAGTTCCAGAACCAGTATTATCAACAGTAATGGCTAAAAATAGTAATATAAAAATTGTTCTAAACTTAAATGATGAATGGGCAAAAATCAATAATCTTGAAAAAGGATATCCACAATCAACATTATTAATAAAGGAAGAATTTTATAATAAGATAAAAGACACTAATGCATATGATAAATTAATAGAAACATTCAATGAAAGTGAAAAGTGGGTGATAGATAATCCACAGTTAGCGGCCGAAAAGTGCGAAGAAGTGGGGATAACTGTGAATAAAGATGTTATTAATGAATCTATAAAAAATAGCAATTTAAATTTTACAAAAATAGAAGATTCAGAAGAAGAATATGAAACCTATTTTTCCATTATAGATGCGGAAAATAAAGGGGAAAGTGGAGAGTATGACTCAATATTCATTAAAAAATAAAAAGTATTTAACTATTTCAATATTTATACTTATATTAGTTTGGCAAGTAGTAGCTATTATTGTTGATAATGTGCTACTTTTGCCTTCTTTTTTTTCCGTTTTATCGGACATATATACTATAATATTTACTGATAATTTTATAATACTAATATTTAGTAGCATCTTTAGATGTATAGAAAGTTTTATACTTTCATTAATTATGGCTATAATACTATCGATTATTAGTTATTTTAATAAATTTATTTATAATTTTTTATATGTAATAATAGTTTTTTTAAAAGCTATACCCACAATGGCATTTATAGTATTAGTATTAATTTGGACATCTAAGGACTTTGCACCAATAATAATAGGGATAGTAATCTCATTTCCAATTTTTTATGATGTTGTCTTAAATTCTTTATTGGATATTGATAAAAATTTATTACAGATGTTTAAAATATATAGAGTAGAAACTATAGATAAGATTCTTACACTTATAATACCTGTAATAATAATAGCAATTAAAAAAGTAATTAATTCAACCCTATCTTTAATATTTAAAGTTGTAATTTCAGGAGAAGTTTATTCTCAGCCACAGTATGGGATTGGCTCAATAATTCAATTTGAAAAAATGCAATTAAATACATCAAGGATTATTGCTTGGATGATAATAATAACTGTTATTGTTTGTTTTTTTGATTTCATTATTGGGAGATTTTTTGGAAAAGATAAATATATATGATAAATTTATAAAAATATAATAGAGGCATTTTTGTAATAAAGTTTTATAGAGGTATACGTTATAGGAGAGGGTAATAAGGAGTTATGCTAATAAGAGATATAAATTGTAAGTACGGAGAAAAAGTTATATATGAAGATTTTAATATAAATTTTGATGATAATAAGATAAATTGCATTATTGGAAAATCAGGTTGTGGAAAAACGACATTATTAAATAATATTGCAGAAATATTATTAAAAGAAAATAGAAAGATATCATATGTATTTCAAAGTGATTCACTTATACCTTGGAGGAATATATATAACAACTTAAAAATAGTAATAAAAAAATATTTAAGGGGAAAAGAGTTAGAGAGTGAAATTGATACTATTTTAGAATTAGTAGGATTAAGTGAATTTAAATATTATTACCCACATGAATTAAGTGGTGGTATGAAACAAAGAGTTAATTTAGCTAGAGCATTGATTGGAGGTCCGGAAATTATATTAATGGATGAGCCATTTAAATCATTAGATATTAAATGTAAGCAAAATATAATTGAAATAGTAAGAAAAATTAATCTGGAGAAAAAGACAACAATAATTTTAGTAACACATGATAAAGAGGAAATATTAAATTTAGCAAATTCAGTATTTTTATTAGGTGAAAGACCAGTAAAAATATTAGATAAGGGTAATGAAAAGGATATTAAAAATATTATAGAAAAAATTATATAAAAATGTATTGACTAAGCAATTTAATAGTGATAAGATAAAACACGTCGCTGATGACAGAATACTTAAAAACTTAGAAATGAGTTATTGACATGTATTTCTTGAGGTGATAACATAATCAATGTCGATTACGATAAACGTTAAAACTTAAAAAAAGTTATTGACAGATATGGTGATAGATGATAAACTAAATAAGTCGCTTCGGTGCGATAGAGTAAATGGTCTTTGAAAATTGAACAGAATATAGTTAAAGTAAACCAGCAATTCTTTTGAGATAAGTAAGAATCT
>NZ_JADNLK010000052.1 GCF_015555905.1 Clostridium sp. D43t1_170807_H7 | reverse complement strand
AGTCATTAAAAATAGCTTGTTAAAGTTTACTTTTTATTCAACTGTAAAATTATTCAAGAAAAAATGCACTATTATAGATATATATTATTGAAGAGTTAATAAAAATACATATTAAATGAAATAAAAGGAGATGGAAAATGGAAGAGTTAAATTTATTACTAGTATTTATAGAAGGATTATTATCATTCTTTTCACCGTGTATATTACCAATTTTGCCTGTTTATTTAAGTATATTATCCAATAGTAATGTGGACATATTAAAGAGTGGAGAAGATAAGTTTATAAAAACAGCATTATTTAAAAATACTATATTATTTGTTTTAGGGATTTCAACTACATTTTTTATATTAGGTTCATCTGTAAATATATTAAGTTCATTCTTTAGTGAAAATAAAAATTATATAATGATTATTGGTGGAATAATTATAGTGTTTATGGGACTATTTTATGTAGATATAATTAAATCAGCATTATTAAGCAGGGAAAAAAGAATAAATATAAAAATAAAGGAAATGAACTCCTTATCTGCATTTATATTAGGATTCACCTTTAGCTTTGGATGGACACCCTGTATTGGGCCAATACTTGCATCAGTTCTTATTATGGCCTCAACTTCAAGTAGTGAAATAACAGCAAATTTATTAATAACTATATATACAATAGGGTTTATTTTACCTTTTATAATAGTTGCTGGATTTTATAGTAAGTTATTTAAAAGTATTGATAAAATGAAAAGCTACATGGGAACAATAAAAAAAATATGTGGAGTTATTCTTATAATAAGTGGACTAGTTATGGTTTTTAATGGTGCTACAAATATTAATAAGATTAATGAATATAATAATATAGAAAAAGATGAAATTATAAATAATGAAGATAATAGTAATAAAGAAATAGCTATAGATTTCACATTAAAAGATCAATATGGAAATGAGCATACATTAAGTGGATATAGAGGTAAAACTATATTTTTAAATTTTTGGGGAACATGGTGCCCACCTTGTAGAGGTGAAATGCCATATATACAAGAAATATATAATGAGTATGGGGAGAATAGTAATAATATTATAATATTGGGAGTAGCAGCACCAAACTTAGGAAGGGAAGGTTCAGAAGAAGAAATAGTTAGTTTTTTAGAGGAAAATAATTATACATTTCCTGTTGTTATGGATTTTGGTGGTGAATTAGTTTATAAATATGGTATTGGAGGATTCCCGACTACTTTCATAATTAATGAAGATGGTGAAGTAGTTAATAAGATTGTTGGAGCTATGGATAAAGAAAATATGAAAATGATGATAGAAGATTAAATTGATAAGAAATTTACTAAATAAGCTACTCAGAATTATGGGTAGCTTATTTATATTTTTCATTAAATATTTGTATATAATATATAGTATATTAATTATTTAAGACAAAGAGGTACATATGAAAAAAACATTATATGATTATAAGGAAGCAATTAAAGAATTACCACTAAAAAATAAATATAGAAAAGAAGATTTATTAATAGATAAGTTTTTAATTGATAAAGAAAAGAATATAGAAATATATTATGCTCCCCATAATGAATATTTAAATCCTAAGGCAAGGGTATTTATTATTGGAATAACCCCAGGATTTCAACAAATGAGTACAGCAATAACAACAGCAAGAAAAGAATTAGAAGTAAGTGATAATATTGAAGAGGTACAATATAAATGTAAAGTTGCAGCTAGATTTAGTGGAAGTTTAAGAAAAAATATTATTTCTATGTTAGATGGAATAGAGCTTAATAATATATTAAATTTACAAAGTTGTAGTGAATTATTTGATGAATATGATTATTTATTACATACGATATCTTTAATACCATATCCCGTTTTTGTTAAGGGACAAAATTATACTGGACATACACCTAAGTTAATTAAAAGCGAATTTTTAATGAAATATATTTATGATAATTTTATAAATGAGTTTAAAAAACTAGATAAATCAGAAGAAATATTATTAATACCTTTAGGAAAAGCCGTTGAAGAGGTATTAATAAAGTTAAAAGAGGATGGCATTATAAAGGAAGGGCAAATTCTTATGGGATTTCCACATCCTTCAGGAGCTAATGTTAATAGAGTAATTCAATTTGAAGCTAATAAAGATAATATGATTAAGTTTATTAGAAAGCATTTTAAATATGTGTAGGAGGCGATATTATATGAGTAAATTAAAGAAGGCTATATTTGCTGGTGGTTGTTTTTGGTGTATGGTAAAGCCCTTTGATGCATATGATGGTGTTAAAAGTGTAGTAGTAGGTTATACAGGTGGTAATGTGATAAATCCTACATATGAACAAGTTTGTAGAACTGAAACAGGACATTATGAAGCTGTAGAAGTTACATATGATGAAGAGATTATAAAATACGTAGAGTTAGTTGAAGCATTCTTTATGAGTATTGATCCAACAGATGAAGGTGGGCAATTTAATGATAGAGGAAGAAGCTATGAAACAGCAGTATTTTATATAGATGAAGAACAAAAGAAAGTAGCAGAAGATTATAAATTAAAGCTAAATGAAAGTGGAATATTTGATAAACCAATAGCTGTAAAGATATTAAAAGCTAAAGAGTTTTATCCTGCAGAAGAATATCATCAAGATTATTATAAGAAAAATCCTTTTAGATATAAGGCTTATTATGTTGGTTCAGGAAGAAAACAATTTATAGAAGATGCCTGGAAAATATCAGATGAAAAGAAAAGAGAGCTTAAAGAAAGATTAACACCTCTTCAATATAAAGTTACTCAGGAAAATGGTACTGAACCTCCTTTTAATAATGAATATGATGCACACTTTGAAGAAGGTATATATGTAGATATAGTTACTGGAAAACCATTATTTTCTTCTAAGGACAAGTTTAATTCAGGATGTGGATGGCCTGCTTTTTCTAAACCTATAAATAAGGGATATGTAAAAGAAAAAGAAGATTTTAGTCATGGAATGTTTAGAACTGAAGTTAGAAGTAAATCTGGAGACAGTCATTTAGGGCATGTATTTACTGACGGCCCTAGTGAATTAGGTGGATTAAGATATTGTATAAATTCAGCATCATTAAAATTTATACCTAAAGATAAAATGGAGGAATTAGGATATGGAGATTATTTAAAGAATATAAGGTAAAGTATTTTTAGTTAATTATTTTTTATATAAAATATAGCAGAAATAGTTAACTTAGTTGATTGCAAAACTAACTTTAAAAATTGAACAAAACTATTGATAAAAGCTAAGTATAGGAAATAATTGGAGTAT
>NZ_JADNLK010000051.1 GCF_015555905.1 Clostridium sp. D43t1_170807_H7 | reverse complement strand
GGTGTAAATATGATAACAGGAGAAAAGTTATCGTTGGCAGAAAGATTAATTACAGCTGCATGCTTCTTTATACCAATAGTAGGAGCATCATTCGTAAGAGAATCCGGACAAGGAATAGTTAAATTTATAGGAAAGCACTGGGATGAGGCAGTACAATTTGTTTCAAAGTATATAGATGAAGGAATTACTTTGTTATCAAAACATGGTGGAGATTTCTTAATGAATATAGCTAAAAAAGGTGATGAACTCTCAACATTATTAAAAAGAGCATTTAATTTTGCTGATGAAATAGAGTTTGCTGGAGTAGGAACACTTAAGGGAGATCCTGAGGTTAGTACAAAGATTCAGGATTTTGTATCTAAGATTAGTGGTAAAGTTGATAATGTAAGTAGTGGGACTATAAAGGGGGTAAGTAACCCTAAATTAAATTTAATTAGTGAGTATGTTAATAATGATGTATTCAGCAAATCAGTTAGTTTTAACGCTGGAGAAGGTGGTACAGGAATAACATATAAAGTATTCCAAAGAAATGATATAGATTGGGATATGCTAAGGAGTACTGGAGCTAAAAAAGGAAGAGGATTGACTAATGCAGAAGCAGCAGAAAGATATGGATTAGCACCTATTTTGGATGCTGATGGAAATGTTGCAACATTGCATCACTCACAACAGCATAGCGTTGGACCATTATTTGAAGCATCAACAAGATATCATAATATAAGTAATGCTAAAAGAGCACCATTACATCCATATAAAGGTCAATTAAATCCATTTAATCCAATGAGTGAAGAAGTAAGAAAGGCATTTCAAAAGGTAGATTCAATTGAATATTGGAAAACTAGAGGAAGAGATGCAATGAAAGGAGTAAAATAATGAGTAAATTGCCAAAAGGTTTAGAAAAAATATTAAATGATACTATATATTTAAGAAATAATAAAGATGATGTAATTAAAGCTATAAAGGAATTAGATATAAGTCCATCAGAAGAATTCATTCAATTCTATACAACATATGCCGGTCCATTTTGGGAGGAAACTTTAGGGATAGAATTAATGGACATTATAGAAGATAACAACAATATTTTAAAGTCAACTAATATATGTAGAGAGGAACATGGATTTAATAAAAAATATCTTGTATTAACTGAGATGTCAGCAAATGAGGTAATAGTATTGGATAGTGATACTGATAAAGTGTATAGAGTTAATTTTGAAGGGGGCGATGAACTACTAAAGAATGGAAATCTTCAAGAAGAATGGAGTAGTTTTACTGATTTTCTTAAAGAGTATTTTGATTGTTAATGATAAATAAATGCATAATAAATAAGTAATTAACTATACTAAGAAGAATTAACACTAGAATATAGTTAAATAAGTAACAGTAAGAATATTTAATACTGCATAATTTTAATAATGTAGTGAATAGGGGCAAAGGGGGGTAGAGTGGCAGATAAAATTGAAAAGTAATTTCTGGTTGATAAAGCTAAAAAGTATTTTCTAAAATCTTTACCACCTTATCCCCCTTTCAAGCTGATGTAAAAGAAAATATCGTTGTAACTGAAATACTGATACTTCAATTACAACGGTATTTTTTGTTTATGTGTAAGAAATAATGTAGGAATAAAAGAAGTAGCATGATAAAATAAGGTTAATAGATTAAGATAGAAAAAGTAACTACATAAAACTAAAAATGGTAAGGGATAAGAAGTAGTTAAAAAGTTATGGTAAGGGTTGAAAACACTCAACTTTAGCACTAAAAATAATAAGACAGACTCTGCCCCAAGGGCGTTAGTAAAGCTACTGACTATGGAAAGTATTCAACAATAATTGATGATAAGGTAAAAGTAATTGATAAGGTAGATTTACCTGAATGGATAGGTGAGTCATTTACGGATGGAAACTATAGGACGGTTGTAACAGAAGAAAACATTACTTTTTATAGAACTTACGGTGGTGGTGCAAAAGTTGATGGTTCTTTTGTAACTACCACACCAGCAGGAAATAGAATTAATGCAAAAATTAATACTGCATTAGTTCCAGAATGGAAAAATTCAAGACAATATGAAGCAGTTATAGAGGTGCCTAAAGGTACAACAATAAATATTGGTAAGGTTGAGAAACAATACACTAAAACTGGGGCATTACTTGAAGGCAATGGTGACCAAATTTTATTACCACAAGGGTGGCCGTCAGAATGGATAAAAGAAATAAGAGAAGTACCAAGTAGATAGGAGGACAATTAAGTGGATATAAAAAGAGAGTTATTAGAACAAATAGAAATTGTAATAAAGAAGCTTGAAATGGAATATGCTGATGAAATTAAAAGTGGTGTAATGAAACTGATATATATAAGATATATGAATGCATTAGATATTCTAAAAAATAATAAAGATATAAATCAAATTAATATAATTGGTGGAGTAAGAGCATATATGGATAGTTATAATGATTATAATAATCCATTACTAGGAGAATTGCATAAAGCAGAAAAATTAAATAAGCAACTAATATAAAACTAGATGCAAAATTAAATAGCAACTCAATTCATAATAGGTAAAAAGATATTAATGTAGTAATACCAATAAAATAGATAAAGCAAGTTACAGCATAATATTAATAATGCAGTAAAAGAGTAAAAGGTTAATGTTTCATTAGTTGGAGCATTAATATTTTACTCTTTTACTTAAATTGTCATATATAAAAATTGGTAGTGCTATAGGGGAACAATTAATGAGGAGGGAGTAATGTAAACTTGTTAAATAAATATTATAGATGCTGATACTGGCAAAATAATTAGTAAATTTAAATATGATATAAAATTTGGATGGGTTGATTTTAAATAGGAGTTGAATTTATTATGTATGCTATTTACAACAAAAAAATATATAAATTAAATATATTGGAAAATGGTTTTGAAATTTATTCTGAATCAAAAGATATGGTTGATTCAAGTTTTAAAGAGGTAAAAATAGAGCAAGGCTTTTTTTCAAGAGTTATATATACTAAAGAGGTAAAAATAACTGATATTGAATTGGCTTATGAGCTAAAGTATAAAGTTATCTTTAAAGGAATGGAATACGAGTGTTTAAAAGTTGATTCAGAAACTTTAGGTATAAACTATATAACTATATATACTAGTGATTCTGACATTGCCCACAAGTATGGATTTATAAAAAAAGAGCAATTTATTTTTGATAAAGATGTATCTTTAGATGAAATAGATGCATTAATTGAAATTAAAAAGCCTATATTAAATTTTAGTAATTTAGGGGAAGAAAAAATAAAGATAGAACAAAAAGATATTAGAGATTATCTGCTAAATATTATTGAATAATTATTAAAAGAATTATGAGGCAATGCCTTTAGAATAAGGTATTGTCTCTTTAGCTTAGTTGGTGGATTTTTAAACCCACGAGAATTACCAGAATAGGAGAAGGGAAAATGAATAATATAATTAAAGTAAATGGAAATGAATTAAGTATTGATAGCAAAACTATTAAGTTTAAATATGATATCAGGGATACTAAGGTAGTTAATAATCAAGTTATTTTATATTGATTTAATAATTATAAATTAAAAAGAAAAGATACGGATTATAAATATATAAATTATCACAATTGATTGACATTTATCGATATGGTAAAATTTTGAATAAATACAAATATATAATTAATATAAAGATTGCTGTAAATATAAAGGTATAGACTAATAGTATTTAAGAATAAAAGGGGTGCTTATGGGAGATATAAAGCTTAGTCGTAATGAATTATTACAACAAGCTAGAAGGGTAAGTAACATAAAAGATGAGATA
>NZ_JADNLK010000050.1 GCF_015555905.1 Clostridium sp. D43t1_170807_H7 | reverse complement strand
CCATAGCATCTGGTGATGATGGCGTAGAGGAAACACTCCTTCCCATTCCGAACAGGAAAGTTAAGCTCTACAGCGTCGATGGTACTGCACGGGGGACTGTGTGGGAGAGTAGAACGTTGCCAGGTAATTTGCGCTATTAGCTCAGTTGGTAGAGCACCTGACTCTTAATCAGGGTGTCCCCGGTTCGAACCCGTGATGGCGCACCAAAACCTTAATTTATCTTATGATAAATTAAGGTTTTTTTTATTTTTTTAATTAGTATATAATAGGAAATGATATAATAAGAAAATATAGAAGGAAGGTTAAAAAATGGCATTAAAAAGCAGAAAAGTAGCTATTGTTGGAACTGGATTAGTAGGATCAAGTACAGCATTTAGTTTAATAACACAAGGCGTTTGTGAAGAGATATTAATGATCGATTTAAATGAAGAACGAGCTTTAGGAGAAGCAATGGACTTAAACCATTGTATAGAGTATTTAAATAGAAATACAAAGGTTAGAGCCGGTTCATATGAGGAATGTGGAGATGTTGATATTGTAGTAATAACAGCAGGTGCACCACCTAAACCTGGTCAAACAAGAATAGATACTTTACATTTATCAGCTAAAATAGCAGAGTCTATAGTGAATCCAATAATGAAAAGTGGATTTAAAGGATATTTTATAATTATATCTAATCCAGTAGATATGATTGCATATCATGTATATAAACTATCAGGATTACCTAAAAGTCATATAATAGGTACAGGAACATCAGTTGATTCTGCAAGATTGAAAAATTTTATTGGAGAATTATTAAATGTAGATCCAAGATGTGTTCAAGCATACTCTATGGGAGAACATGGAGATTCACAAATGGTGCCATGGTCACATGTATATGTTGGGGGTAAACCATTTTTAAAAGTTATTGAAGATAATCAAGAGAGAGTTGGAGATGTAAATTTAAATAGTCTTGTATTAGATACAGCTAAAGCAGGATGGGAAGTATATAATAGAAAAGGAACTACATATTACGGAATAGCAACAGCAACAGTTGCGATAATAAAAGCAATTATAAATGATGAGAATAGAATAATGCCAGTTTCTACGTTATTAGATGGCGAGTATGGAGAATTTAATGTATTTACAGGAGTGCCAGTTGTTTTAAATGGTACTGGTGTTAAGGAAGTTGTAGAGATTGATATGTTGCCAGAGGAACTTAGTAAATTTAAGCAATCAAATGATTTTATAAGAAAATGTATTTCTGAATTAGGATATGAAATATAAATAAAATTTACATATAATAAAAGATTAATTTAATATTAGTTTATAATTTTAATTAAAAGTAAAGTTAAGTGATTTATTAATAAATTGCTTAACTTTATATAAGAAAGTATTGGTTTTTCAGTATAGTATTTATTAAATATTTCTTTAAATATAAAGTATTTTGAGAATAAAAAATAAAAATTAGATAATAATAAAATTATTTTTAAAAATATGTTGACATATGTAGAATATATATGTATAATAAATACTTGTTGAGGGACAAATCAACGAAACAAATAAAAATAAATCTGGTGATGATGGCGTAGAGGAAACACTCCTTCCCATTCCGAACAGGAAAGTTAAGCTCTACAGCGTCGATGGTACTGCACGGGGGACTGTGTGGGAGAGTAGAACGTTGCCAGGTAAAATGGTTTACTAGCTCAGTCGGTAGAGCACTTGACTTTTAATCAAGGTGTCCGGGGTTCGATTCCCCGGTAAGCCACCAAAATCACTTCTATATTAGAAGTGATTTTTTAATAAGAACTTGCTTAGCATAATATATATATAAAAGGAAAAGGTATTTATACCTTTTCCTTTTTTAATATTTTTAAAATATCAGTTTTTATAAATTTAAAAAAGCTTTTAATGGCTTTTATATCATCTTTTAAGCTAGTATCCTCTTCAGAAAAAAATCCACTCTTATAACATGACATAATAAAAAATAGTAATCCAAGGTTAATATATATATCTTTTAGATCAGCTATAAATAGGTCACTTATACCAATAAAGTCTAAGCTACCACCATAAAAGACTTTATCTATAAAGGAGCATAATGCACCTGAAAATATAAATAAAAAACACATATCTACCCAAAAGCTTTTTCCATTTTTAAATTTGATGTATCTATAAATTTCAACAAATAGCATTAATGAGATAGCATTAATTAATATTAATAATGAAAAACTAATATTAAAATTGAATCTAGCATTTAACCATGAGCCTTGAGTATTTATTATGGGATTAAAGGATAAGAAGTTAGGGATTATTTCAAAATAATTATGGAAGAATTTGAGCTTTATAATTAATTTTATTCCCTGGTCCAATAACATTAATATTATAAATGTTATTAATAAAGCTTTAGTATTTAATCCATTTGGGTTTTTAGTATTACATTTATATATAATCCATCCAGTAAAGGCAAATACTAAGATTAAGGAAAAATTTAAAATTAATGTATATAAATCATTAACTCTACCACTAAAAACTTCAAATAAAAAATATATAAGCCACATAACTGGTAATATTCCAATTGTAAGCATTTTATCTTTATTAAAAGAATATTTCATAAGCTCCTCCTAAAGTTATAATAAGTATAGTTAGATTTTATCATATTAAATATAATAATTCACTATGTTAGCAATTTATTCAAAAAACTTGTTATAATAATAATTGGGAAGAGAATTTATTAAAAATAATATTTAATATGTAAAATTAGGAGGTTATTAAGGATGTTAACGATTTTTGCAGTATCAGATTCAATAGGGGAAACAGCAGAACAAGTAGCTGAAGCAGCAGCAAGTCAATTTCCTGAAAATGTAGAAGTAAGAAGAGTACCGTATGTTAAGTCTTTAGAAGATGTAGAGGATTTAATGAGAGATATAAAGGAATGTGAAAAGGCGATGATTGTATCAACAATTATTACAGTGAATGTAAGAGAATATTTAACTCAGAAATGTGTAGAGAGTAATCTATCTGTAATAAATGTTCTAGGACCTATAATAAATGTTGCATCATCGCTTTTAGACCAACAACCACAATATAACCCAGGAGCTATGTGGAAAACGGATGAAGCTTACTTTAAGAGAATTGAAGCTATGGAGTTTGCTATGCAGTATGATGATAGTAAAGACTATAGAGGATTAAGAAATGCAGATGTAGTATTAGTTGGTCTTTCAAGAACTTCAAAAACACCTTTATGTATGTATCTAGCTAATAAAGGAATTAAAGCTATTAATATTCCCTTAGTTCCTGAAGTTGAAGTTCCTAAGGAATTATACGAAATAGATAAGCATAAAATATTTGGGTTAACAATAAATCCATTGCAATTAATAGAAATAAGAAAAAGAAGATTAGATAAATTTCATAGAATTCCTTCAAATATTGAATATGCAGGTGATGCTAGAATATTAGAAGAGTTTGATTTTGCAGATAAAATAATTAGAAGGCTAGGATGTAAAACTATAGATGTAACGCAAAGAGCTATAGAGGATACTGCATTAATAATAATTAAAGCATTAGGATGTGATAAGTAAATTTATATAGTTATATCTAAAACACATATTTGTAAAAATGAGAAATGCAAGATAGTAAATGTATAATTTATATCATAAAATTAAAAGTAGAAATAATTATTTGATACAAAGAGAGTTTATATTTAAAAGTGAGATTTAAATATTAATTCTTAAATAAACAAGGAATAGAAGCTTTAGTGAAAATAAGACCTAAGAAGGAATATTCTTAGGTTTTTTTATTCTAAAATTTATTCTATTAATTAAACAAAAATATATTGACATACATGATTAAAAGATGATAATATAAAACACGTCGCTGATGAGAGATGACTTGATAACTTAAGAAATAAGTTATTGACAAGTAATTTTCGAGGTGATAGAATAATAAAAGTCGATTGCGATAAATGTTAAAAAACTTTAAAAAAGTTATTGACAGATATGGTAAGAGATGATAAGATGAATAAGTCGCTTCGATGCGACAGAGTAAATGGTCTTTGAAAATTGAACAGAATATAGTTAAAGTAAACCAGCAATTCTTTTGAGATAAGTAA
>NZ_JADNLK010000004.1 GCF_015555905.1 Clostridium sp. D43t1_170807_H7 | reverse complement strand
ATCAAATATCATTTGTTTTAGTGGTATGTGTTGTGAAATAAATAAAAGTAATTCACCGATAATGTTAATTAAGTATTGATTATATGATAGTAAATAAGTTATAATTGAATCCATAATAACGACAACCTTTCGTGTTGATTTTGTGGTTTGGATATTCAATTTTAACATGAAATTAGGGGGTCGTTGTTTTTTTATACAAAAAAACTTGCGAAACCTTGATATATAAAGAATTTAAAAGAAAAGTAGTGTAAAAAACTTTACACTAACTTCTTTAATAGGAGGAATTTATTATGAAAATAATAGTAATAGGTTGTACGCATGCAGGAACTGCTGCAGTAGTTAATTTAAAGGAGCTTCACCCAGAAAGTGAAATTACAATATATGAAAAAAATGACAATATATCATTCCTATCTTGTGGAATAGCATTAAATGTTGGTGGAGTAATTAAAGAAACTAAAAATTTATTCTATAATTCACCAGAAAACCTTTCAAAAATGGGTATTGTAACTAATATGAAACATGAAGTTTTAGATATAGATTTTGATAATAAAGTTGTTAAGGTTAAAAATCTTTTAAATGATGAAGAGTTTGAGGATAAATATGATAAACTAGTTTTAACAGTAGGGTCATGGCCAATAGTTCCTAAATTTGAAGGTGGAGATTTAGAAAATATTTTATTATGTAAGAACCATGATCATGCAATTGAAATAATTGAAAAATCTAAAGAAGCTAAAAATGTAGTTATAATTGGAGCAGGATATATTGGTGTTGAACTTGTAGAAGCATTTGAAATGCAAGGTAAAAAAGTTACATTAATAGATGCTGAAGAAAGAATTATGGCTAAATATCTTGACAAAGAATTCACAGATATAGCTGAAAAAGAATTTGCTGATAGAGGTGTAAATCTAGTATTAGGAGAAAAAGTAGCTAAGTTTGAAGGTGAAAATGGAAAGGTAACTAAAGTTGTTACTGAAAAAGGAAGCTATGAAGGTGACTTAGTTGTATTATGTATTGGATTTGCACCAAACACTAAGCTTGTTCAAGGTAAGTTAGATACTCTTCCAAATGGAGCAATTATAATTGATGAATATATGAGAACTAGTAGAGAAGATGTATTTGCAGCAGGAGATTGTTGTGTAGTTAAATATAATCCAGCTCATGATACAAGATATATTCCTCTTGCAACAAATGCTGTAAGAATGGGTACTTTAGTAGCTAGAAATATTGTTGAACCAACTCTTAAGTATATGGGTACCCAAGGTACTTCAGGAATTAAGATTTATGAAAAATGTATAGCTTCAACAGGATTAACTGAAGATGTAGCAAAAGCAACAACTAAGATGAATGTTGGTTCAGTATCATTAACTGATAACTATAGACCAGAATTTATGCCTACTTACTTACCTGCTACTATTAAGTTAGTTTTTGATAAAGATACAAGAAGAGTAATTGGAGGACAAATAATTTCTGATATAGATTTAACTCAATTTATGAATACTTTATCAGTAGTTATTCAAAATGAAATGACTTTAGAAGAGCTTGCAATGACAGACTTCTTCTTCCAACCACACTTTAATAAACCATGGAGCATTTTAAATGCAGTTGCATTAAAAGCTTTATAAGATTTAAAAGGTAATCTAAAAATAGATTGCCTTTTTTTCATAAGTTTTTATAATTTTTGTTATATTAATAAAATATTAATAGTAATATTGTAAAGGGAGGTGACAAATGAAAAATAAATGTATTCAGATTACAGTAATATTTATAGCAATATTTTTAGTTACTGGTATAGTACTAAAAATAAAGATAAGTAAAATTAATAATGATTCACAAAGTAGTAGTCAAAATATAGATATTAAGGAAAGTGAAGGTGAGGAAAATATAGCAGATAAATTTATAGAAGATGGAGAAATGAGAGGAGTTTGGTTATCGACAGTTAGTAATTTAGATTGGCCAGAAGTTGGAAGTTATGATGATAAAGTTCAAAAAGAATTATTAAAAGAAAAATTTGATTTTATAGAAGAACAAAATATGAACACAATATTTTTCCAAGTTAGACCAATGGGAGATGCTTTATATGAATCTAGTTATGCTCCATGGTCTAAGTATTTGACAGGAACTTTAGGAAAGAATCCGGGATATGATCCTCTAGAGTTTGCTGTTGACGAAGCTCATAAAAGAGGATTAGAGCTTCAAGCATGGTTTAATCCCTTTAGAATAGATAGTAATTCAGAAAGTTTTAGTATAGATAATTATATAGCTGAATTGCCGGAAGAATCACCATTAAAAAATAACCCAGATTGGATTGTAAAATATAATAATTATCATTATCTTGATGCAGGAATACCGGAGGTTAGAGAATATGTTATTGATACAATAATAGAGGTTGTAACAAATTATAATATTGATGGTGTTATTTTAGATGATTATTTTTATCCATATCCTTCAGGTGGAGTAGAGTTTCCAGATGAGGATACATATGAAAAGTATGGTGGAGATTTTAACTCAAAGGATGATTGGAGAAGAAATAATATTAACTGTTTTATAAGTGAACTATATAGTAAAATAAAGGAGACTAAGTCTGAAGTTAAATTTGGAGTTAGTCCATTTGGAATATGGAGAAATGGAGAGTCAGTAGATGGAAGTAATACAAGTGGGTTAAGTAGTTATGACGATGTATATGTAGATTCTAGAAAATGGATTCAAGAAGGATGGATTGATTATATTATTCCTCAAATATATTGGCAATTTGATTATAATTCAGCTCCATTTGCAACATTAGTTGATTGGTGGGCAAAGCAAGTAGAGAATACTAATGTAAAACTATATATTGGACATGCAGCTTATAAAATAAATGATTCAAGTTATGGTGAGTCATGGCTTAATGCAAATGAAGTAATAAATCAAATACGATATTCTAGAGCAAATAGTAATGTAAATGGTAGCTGTTTCTTTAGATTAAAGACCTTAGAAGAAAATAGATTAGGATTTACAGATAAGTTAAAAGAGCTATATACTAGGTAAATAAGATTAAAGTGATTTATGAATTAGTTTAGTGGATGTATCAAAGAGAAAAAATAATGAAACTATGATAAATTCAAAAAGAGGGATTTCAGATTTAAATTTTTTATTATCTTATATATTGAGATATATATTTTTATATATAGAAAGCTGTTATATTAAATTGTTGTTACCAACAATTTAATATAACAGAGTTTTATAATGATTAATGGATATTTATAATCTACTGGAAGGTTTAGAGTACGTATATTAAAAAAATAATAAAAATTTTTATGTATAATAAATTTAAACATAACAAATAAACTATCATTCATATTTGAATAATAGCCAAGCCTATGCTATAAGTTTTATTATTATCTATATAATATCTATAAATTTGCTAAATAGGTAGTGTTTTTGATTTTATACTTTTCCAAGATACGTAGGTAGTTATATCAGCGGTTAAATGAAGATTTTTTTTAATACTTTCTTTTGATGATATATTTCTCTTAGAATTAAAATTATTTTTATATTCAAATAATCTCCAATATAAGTAGTGATCTAAATATTTACTTGCAACTCCTCGAAATTTAGAAAGCCATTTTTGAGTATTAATGGAATACTGTATATCAATATTATTTTTATAATTTTCTTTAAATTTTACTTTATTTATTTCATTAAATGCGTTAGCAAAGGTTTTGAGTCTTCCATCAATTAAACCAACTACATAAGCTTTTTTATTTAATCGTGGAATAATATTATCTCTAAGTTCATAAAAGCCGAAAAAGTTTCTTGCGGCAATAATTGGTATTATGTCTATAGAATCATTCAAAGCATTAACAACTGTAATTTTATCTCTCTTAATATTAGGAATATTCCTAGAACCCTTAAAGTTTTCAACTACTATCATTTTAGTTAATTCTACATATGAAGATATATTTTCAAGATAATGCTTATTTTTAAAATCAAATAAAAATCGGTGTCTCCAAAAGAAGGCTGTTACAACCGTAATATTTAATTTGTTTGCACATTCTCTAATTGTGAATCCATTATTTAAAAGATTGAAGTACTCTTGATAGTTTTCTTTAAATTTTTTAGAGCATCTAAATTGATTATAAAATTCATTAGTAAAGGTTTTTCCACACATAGAATCTTTGCATTTATATCTCTGAATATTTTTGTACATTCCATATTTGATAACTTTTTTACTTTCGCAGTACGGACACTTAGTAATAATATTCGTTTTACAATCATGATAACCTATTAAATCATTAACTATTTTATTATTAGAGGTATTATTAATTAGCGTTTTATAAAAATTAATCATATCATCACCACTTGTAATTATTAACAAGATAAAATGATTGTAAACTCAAAAATATCATTAGCTGAAAATTAACATATATAAAATTGTAAGAAAATAAAAAAAGAAATATTATAATCAGGATAAAATTTAACTAATCCTGTAATTATAATATTTCTTTGTTTAGATATTTGAAATTAAGTTAAGTTGTAGATATTATTTTACCTAGATCTTTAAGGTCGTAGCCTCCAATCCCTTGTAGTTCATTCTTGAATTTTTCAGAAGATAAAATAGAAATTATGCTTTTATAAATTGGATTGTTTAAATCACTTTTCTTTATAATTAAATCATAGCGTTCAGTTTGAAGTGGAATAAAATCTATAGTTTCTACTTGCATAGCAGCTTTTTTATTTCCAAGTCCAACGTCGGCATCACCACGTCCTACTTTGCTGGCTATGGCTAAATGAGAATTTTCTTCATCAAAATATCCATTTATAGATGAAGGATCAATATTTAACAGTCGAAGTTTTTCATCTAATAAAACTCGAACTCCACTACCTTTTTCCCTATTAATAAATTTGATATTTTTAGTAGATAAATCTTCAAAAGAATTTATATTTAAGGGGTTTCCTTTTTTAACGTATAGTCCTTGTAATCTATAGGCTAAATTTATAAGTACACAAGGAGTTCCAGGAACTAATCTTTTAACATAATCAATATTATACTCATCTTTATCACCATCCCAAAGGTGGCAAGAAGCAATAGAAACTTTATTGTTATATAAGTCATATAATCCATTGTAACTTCCCTTATAAGAACGAAGAACTGTATAATCAGGGAATGTTTCTTCTATATATCTTGCTAAAATATCTAATAAAATATCTTGACCTGAAATAATTATTTCTGAATTAGATTTATTATTTAGTGAAATATTATTAGCAGTAGAGTATGAATTATTATTAATATTAGTATTTAATGGTGAATTAATAATATTGCCATTATTTGAAGGTTTTGAATTTGATTTTTGGCTATTGATATATTCTTCTACATCATGCATATCTATTCTTATTTTTTTACCTATTTTGTAGCTTGGTAATTCACCACGCTTAATAAGTTCGTAAACTGTGTTTTTAGTTATTTTAAGTAATTCTGCAACTTCTAACGGCGTTAAAGAAGATTTTAAATTCATCTTATCCCTCCTTAATATTAAGATAATTTTAACATTAAAAGAAAAGTAATTCTAGGTTTCAATTAAATACATTGATAGAAAGAATATAATATGCTATTATTTAATATATAAAACATAACAAAACATGTTAAAACGTAACAAAACATAACTAAATATGAAATGGGAGAGTGAAAAATGTTAAAGAGATTAAAAGTAGTATCAATGTTATTATGTTGCAGTTTATTATTTGTTGGATGTACTTCTAAAGGTGAAGGTGGTTCAGCTAATACTGAAGAAAAAAAAGCTGTAGAATTAAATATTTCAGCAGCAGCTAGTTTAAAGGAAGTAATGGCTGATTTAGAAACAGAATATAAAAACACTAATGAGAATGTGACATTAGTAGTAAACTATGGTTCTTCAGGTTCACTTCAACAACAAATAGAACAAGGAGCACCTTGTGATTTATTTATATCAGCAGGGCAAAAGCAAATGAATACTTTAAAAGATGAAGGTTTATTAGTGGACGACACAACTAAGGATTTAGTTGAAAATTCATTAGTTCTTATAGCAGCTAATGGTATTGAAATAAATAGCTTTGATGATTTAAAAAGTGATAAAATTACACATATAGCTGTGGGTGAACCGGATAGTGTTCCAGCAGGTAAATATGCTGATGAGGTTTTAGTTAATTCAGGAATAAAAGAAAGTATTAGTAATAAGCTTGTATTTGCAAAAGATGTTAAAGAAGTTTTAGCTTGGGTTGCATCTGGTAATGCCGATGTAGGTTTTGTATACTTAAGTGATGCATTAAGTAATAATAATGTAACTATTGTAGAAAATATTGAAGAGGTTAATAATCATTCATCAATTACTTATCCGGTATCAGTTATAAAAGATGCAAAAAATATTGATGAAGCCAAAGCATTTGAGAATTTCTTATTCACAGATGAAGCTAAAAAAATATTTGAAAAGTATGGATATAAAGTTGAAAGTTAAAGAAAGGTTATAAAATATGGATTTTTCACCGTTATGGATTTCGCTTAAGACAGCTTTTCTTGCAACTATAATTACATCGATAATAGGAATATTTATATCTTATAAAATGGCTAATTATAAGGGAAGGAGTAGAGGGTTTATAGATGGAATCTTCACTCTTCCTCTAATATTACCACCTACTGTTATAGGATTTTTCTTATTACTTATTTGTGGAAAGAATGGATTTGTAGGAAAAATTTTTATGAGTTTTAATAAAAATATTATTTTTAGCTGGAGTGCAACAGTTATAGCAGCCACAGTAGTTGCATTTCCAATGATGTATAGGACTTGTCGTTCTGCCTTTGAACAAATAGATAAGAATATGATTTCAGCAGCAAGAACTTTAGGATTAAGCGAAACTAAGATATTTTTTAAGATTGCAATTCCGCTTGCATGGCCAGGAATAATAGGCGGACTTGTTTTAAGTTTTGCAAGAGCTTTAGGTGAGTTTGGAGCAACTTTAATGATAGCAGGAAATATACCAGGGAGAACACAAACTATGCCAGTTGCAATATTCTTTGCTGTTGAAAGTGGAGATATGAATAAGGCTATGCTTTGGGTTTTAATTATAGTTGCAATATCATTTATAATGATCTTTTTATTAAATTATTGGTGTGATACGCAACAAAAGTTAATAGGTAATAGGGGGAGATAGTTATGAGTTTACATATAGATATTACTAAAAATTTATCTTCCTTTAATTTAGATGTTTCTATGGAAAGCAAAGGTGGTATTATAGGCTTTTTAGGAGCATCAGGTTCAGGGAAAAGTATGACACTTAAATGTATAGCAGGTCTTGAAAAGCCATCAAAAGGAAAAATAGTTATTAATGATAAAGTGCTTTTTGACTCACAAGAAAAGATTAATATTAAAACTAGAGATAGAAAAGTTGGCTTTTTATTTCAAAACTATGCATTATTTCCTCATATGACTATAAAGGATAATATAGAAATAGGTTTAGATAAAATTAGTAAAGATGAAAAAAGTAAATTATCATCTAATTATATTAAAAAATTTGGGTTAGAAGGCCTTGAAAAGAGATATCCTTGGCAGTTATCAGGAGGACAACAACAAAGAGTTGCACTTGCAAGAGCTCTTATAACTTCACCAGATATACTTCTTCTTGATGAACCATTTTCTGCACTAGATAATCATTTAAGAGCAAGTATGGAAAGAGAACTTGTGGAGCTTTTAAAGGATTATGAAGGGACAGTAGTTTTTGTAACTCATGATATAGCAGAGGCTTATAGAGTGTGCGATAAAATAATAGTGTTCGATGGCGGGAAAGCTAAAGATATAAGAGAAAAAAATGTATTGTTTCAAACTCCACAATCATTGGCTGAAGCAAAACTTACCGGATGTAAAAATATATCAAAGGCTAAAAAGTTAGATAATAATTTTGTTTTTGCAGAAGAGTGGAACTTAAAACTTAAATGCTTAGAAGATATTAAAGATAATATAAACTATATAGCTATAAGATCTCATAATATTAAGTTATGCAAAGACGAAAAAGAAGAAAATGTTTTTGAGGTAATAATAGAAAATATTGTGGAAAATCCCTTTGATTATACTTTATATATTAAGAGTATTAATTCAAATAAAGCAGGTTTAATACATTTCACCATTTCAAAGGAAGAAATGGTATTTGATATTAATGAAAAAATTAAGGTTAAATTTGAGCCACAATATTTATTTACATTTAAAAATTAATAAATCCTCAGCAAAATTGCTGAGGATTTTATTATAAGTAGTTTAATTATAAAGATTTTTTAAAGAATATTTCACCAACTCCATTTTCATTAATTCCACATAAAATACCACATTCAATAAAGCCCATTTTTAAGTGCCATTTTTGAGGATTTACTGCATCTGTCATTGTAGAGCTTAAAAGAGTAGATTGTCCATCTTCTCTTAAGTGTTTTTCTAAGAAGGATAGCATTGATTTTCCAATACCAGAAGATCTAAAATCTTTTCTTATGACTATATAGCTTATAAATGGAAGATGAGTCCAAATATATTCAATTTTTAAGCAACCAATAACCTCATTATTGACTTCTGCTACTATAACTTCATTCATAGTAATTTTATTTTTTATTATATCTGTATTTTTGTGCAAGTCTAATTCAACACAACTATCTAAATCATACATTTCTGCAAACCTAATTTTTAAATCCATATTCAATACCTACCTTAATTTATAATTACTATCACTAAATAATTATAAGGTATATTTAGTAGAAAATCCAACGTATTAGCTTATATACCAGAGGTATGTGTCAATAAATTATTCACTGTTACATTTTTATCAAAATTTTCGAAGTCTACATAATCTTTTAATAATGAATCAAACCTAAGTTTACCTTTATATTTCTATTATACATAATTTATAGAGTATAATTATGAAAAATATTGAAAATAAATTAAGTATATACAAATAAATACTTAAAAGATATAATATAGTAATAAAAAGAAGAGTATTATTATGTTAAAAAGGGATAAGTAGTATATGGAGAACAAAATTAAAAAATTTATTATCTTTATTATAGTATTTTTTATAAGTTCATATGAATTTATGGGATGTGCAGATATATCAGAGATAGAGTATATAAATAAACAAATCAAGATTAATATTCCAGAGCCAACAAATATAAGTTATGAAGATAGCCACGGGGGATTTCATGGTGATGGAACAACATTTGCAAAGTTAGAATTTTCATCTGAAGATAAAGAAAGAGTAATAGAAGAATTCAAAGAAAATAATTGGTTTAATACACAATTAAGCGATAATATTAACATATTTATTTATGGAGGAATGAAAAATGGAGTTTTTTATGATTTTAATATAGCCAAAGAGTTTAAAATTCCCAAAATAGAAAATGGATATTGGTATTTTGTAGATAGAAATAGTGAAAATGGGGATTCTTCAAGTGATTCAGAAATATTTAACAGAAACTCTTTTAATATAACAGTAGCTTTATATGATTTAGATGAAAATATTTTGTATTATCTTGAATTTGATACTTAATTATAAATTTATACGAGTTAGGTAAATTTCAAATATGATGTTTGATATTAGTTGTGGATATACAACCTAAGAATTAAAGGTAAGCTTAGAATAAATAGGTTGAAATAATATTATAAATATGTAATATAATAAGTATATAAAAACATAGAAAAGGAATAATTATTATGGTATATGAATTAACAGTAAATAAATTAGGTAAATTATTAAAAGACCTTACTAATGATTATAATATTAGTTTATTAGTAAAAAGAAAATTAAGTGGTGGTTTTGTAACTATTACAGGTGAAGTTGAAGTAGATTATTTTCCAACTGAGCAAAAGACCTTAAAGGGAAACAACATTATTAGCTTAAAAGTTAAAAATAATGGGGGGCAAATAGATTTAAAAATTACAGGAATAAAAGATAGTTTATTTAAAGTTGAAGTTGCACCTACTAAGCTTAAGGAAGTTAATATTGGAGGATTATCTATAGATAAAATTAAAGAAAGTAAAGATGAATGTAAATTAAAAGTTGATGAAGATTTAATATTTACAATTCCAGCACCTTGTGAAATAGTTAAAAAATTAATATAGTACTTATAGTTTATTTATGGTGACAGGTTTTGCTTGTCACTTTTTTTATTATTACTTCAATTATGGTATAATTTAAGATAATAAATATTTAGGAGGTAACTTATATGAAAGTTGCTGATATGCATTGTGATACAATAGGAGTTATTTATGAAAATAGACTTTTAGGAAATAGTTATAGCTTAAAGGAGAATAAACTCCATATTGACATAAAGAAAATGAAAAAATCAGATTATTTGCTTCAAAATTTTGCAATGTTTATAGATATTAAAAAGTATAAGAAGCCATATGAAACACTACAAGAAATGATAGATGTTTATTATGAAGAACTTAATAAAAATAAGGAAGATATAATACCTGTTTATAAATATGAGGATATATTAAGGTGTAAGAAAGAAAATAAAATAGCTGCATTATTAACTATAGAGGATTCAGGTGCATTAGAATGTAAAATGGAAAGGCTACAAGAAGTTTATGATAGGGGTGTTAGGCTAATGACTCTAACATGGAATTATCCAAATGGAGTAGGATACCCTAATGTTAAGCTTAAGGTTGATGACAATGGTAAAATATTAGAAAAGCCAGATATAAGTCTTATTAATACAAAAGATGGATTAACTAACTTTGGAATAGAGTTAGTTGAGAGAATGGAAGCTATGGGAATCATAGTGGATGTCTCACATTTATCAGATGCTGGATTTTATGATGTTTTAAAGCATACTAACAAGCCTTTTGTTGCAAGTCATAGTAATGCTAGAAGTATATCAAATGTTGCAAGAAATTTAAGTGATGATATGATAAGAAATCTTGCAGAAAGAGGAGGGGTAACAGGAATTAATTTCTGCTCAAATTTTATTCAGCCTACTCCATATATAGAACCAACCTTTACTTATATAGAACATATTGTAAAGCATATTAATTACATTAAAAATGTTGGTGGAATAAACTCAATTGCATTAGGTAGTGATTTTGATGGAATACCTAGTACTTTAGAACTTAAAGATGGTTCATATATGCAATTATTAGCAGAAGCTTTATTAAAGAATGGATTTACTTATGAAGAGGTAGAAAAGATATTTTATAAGAACTTACTTAATTTATATAGAGAGTTGTTATAAAATTATTAAATAAAAATAGACATTAATTAATTTAAAGTTTAATATGAATTTAAATATTGATATGGTAGTATGCAAAATATCATATCAATATTTTATTAAATAAAAAATTATAAAACAGAGGTAGGATACAAAAGATGGAAGAGAATAATTTAGAATCAAATTTAAATAAATTAAGTGGAGAAGAAATATTAAAACAAGCATTTGGAAAAGAGTTGAATTCTAAGAAAAGTATCTTAGAAGCCATAGAGGCAATTAAACCTTTAGCTAAGAATGGTCTAGATGGTGAAAAGATACAAGAGATATATACTATTATTTATAAGAGCATAGAAGAGATGAATACATTAGTAAAAGCAAATACTATTATGTATTTAAAAAACCAACTAAAATCTGGATTAGGTAAATATGTTTCAAATAAAGATCCACAAGAAGTAAATCATTTTTTAGATTTCTTTAAAGAAGCATATCCAGCAAATAATAGAAGAGTAGGATATACAAGAGTAATAAATGATTTTAGTAAAATAACAAATGAACAGATCTGGGAAACATTAACTTTTATAAATAGAATGGTTATTAAAACTAAAAGAAGAATAGGGGAAGAAGAAAAAGAGGATATTATTAAAAATATAAATAATTTACTTAAGAGTGGAAAAATTGAATATATAAATCAAGTTAAAAGTTTAGAAAAGTTATTAAATGTACTTAATGTAAAAGTTGTTAGTTACAAAGAAGGTTTTAAACTTAAGAAAAGATAGATAAAATTAAAGAAAAGAGAGATAATGTATGAGAAATATAAGAATGACGATTCAATATGACGGTTCAAGATATAAGGGATGGCAAAAGCAAAATATAAAGGGAACTAGCGTATCAACTATACAAGATAAAATCGAAAAAGTATTATCTAAAATGACAGGAGAAGAAATTCAAGTAATTGGTTGTGGAAGAACTGATACAGGGGTTCATGCTGATAAGTATACAGCAAACTTTAAAACTAATAGTGAAAAGAAGATTCCTGAAATGTTAAAGTATTTACGTGAGTTTTTACCAGAGGATATATCTGTAACATCATTAAGAGAGGTTAGTGACAGATTTCATTCAAGATTAAATGCAATATCAAAAACTTATGTATACACTATTGATAATAATAAATTTGCAAATGTTTTTCTTAAGAAATATGCTTATCATGTTGAAGGTCAACTAGATATAGAAAAGATGAGGGAAGCTAGTAAATATTTATTAGGTACTCATGATTTTAAAGGCTTCAGTGCAGTCAAAGATAAATCAAAGAAGTCAACTATTAGAACAATAAATTATATAAATATCACAGAAAAAGATAACATTATAAAAATTGAATATAATGGAAATGGATTCTTGTTAAATATGGTTAGAATTTTAAGTGGAACTTTAATAAAGGTTGCAAAGGGAGAAATTGAACCTATAAAAGTAAAAGAGCTATTAGAAGAAAAAAGTAGAAGTGAATTAGCCGAAAAAGCACCGGCAAAAGGACTTTGTATGAAAGAAGTAAAATATTAAAAATTTTTAATTACTAATTAACATAAAAGATACAATCTTAATATATTAATAAATATAGGGTAATTAGATTACCTTCAGCAATATTGGGAATAAAATAAGGGTGTGAAAAATAAATGAATATGGATTTTCATGTCCATGGATTACTAAGCAAAAGAAAAGATTTTAATAAAGAGTTTTTTATGAACGAAATATATTTTGCAAAAAGTAATGGCCTAAATGGAATAATTCTCTGTGAACACTTCAATGCAAAAGATTTTCTTGTTATTTATGACTTTTTAGAAAAGAATTTTATTTATGAAGGGGATAGATATATTGTAGAAGGTATATCAGTATTTCCTGGAATGGAAGTTAGTATTAAAAATAAAGGTCATGTAATTTTAGCTGGTGAGAGAGAAAATATTATTGATATTTATGATCTATTAAAAGCCTTTAGAGAAAAAGATAATTTAATAGAATTAGAAGACTTATTAGATCAAGCAGATATATTTAATTTATTAAAGATTGGGGCACACCCATGTAGAAGGGGTCATAAATTATGTAATCAGTCACATAAGTTATTAAAGCGATTGGATGCTTTAGACTTAAATGGAAAGGATATATTTAAAAAAGGTGAGAGTATTGCTAGAGATGAATTAATTAATTTATCTCAAGAGTTAGGACTTAATATTATTACAGGAAGTGATAGTCATACACCTATTCAACTTGGAGGAATATATACTAGCCTAAATAAGGAGTGTTCAACTATAAATGAATTAAAAGATTGTATAACAAAAGGAGATTATACAATTGAAATAAATTCTGCATTAAACTTTAAAATATTTTCTTCTAAGCTATTAAAACGCTATTTATTAAAATCTGGAACATACGATAAAAATACAGAGTTTAAAATTTAGATTATACATTTAAATTTGGAGCTATCTCTTTGAGGCTCCAAATTTAAATTTGATAAATTAATATATATAAGTTAATAAAATAAATTTATGGCAAGAATAATAATAAAATATTTTAGATAAGGAAGATAAAAAATGGAGAACATAGAAGAGATATTTAACGAAATATTAATGTATGACGTTCAAGAAGCATTAAAATATAGTAGTGATGGATTTAAAAAAAGTGGGAATCCAGAATATTTATTATATACAGCTCATTGTTATTTAGTTCAAGGTTTTTTTGAAGATGCAATTGCTGCTATAGACTTAGCTTTTGATTTAGGTTGCGACTATATTGTATATGGGTATAACGTAAAGGGAGAGGCATTACTTAGCTTAGGGCTTTATGTAGAAAGTAGAAGATGTTTTGAGAGAGTATTAATGGAAGAAGAGGAGCAATATTTAGCAAATACCTTTTTAATTGAATTAGATATAAGAGAGGGCTTATATGAGGATGCCATAAATAGATGTGTTGATTACATGGAAAATTATGAATGTGATAATAGAGTGTTATCTGATTTGAAATGTATTATTGGATGGACATATTTAGTAAATTTAAATAATCCAGAAATAGCTAGGGAAGCATTTATGGAATCTATAGAAGCAAATAAGGAGTGCTCAAGATCGTATACTGGTTTGGGAATATATGAAGCTAATCATAAAAGGTTTAATGAAGCAATTGAATATTTTAATAAAGCTATAGAGATAAATGAATATGATGGAGAAAATTATTTTGGAATAGCAATTTGTAATAAGGAGCTTAATAACTTTGATGGAGTAGAAGAATATTTAGTTAAAGCAAACTCTTTAGAGCCAGAAGATAATAGAATAATAGAAGAATATGCTTTCGAGTTACTAAGACAAGGTAGAAATAAAGATGCAATTGAATATTTTAAAGATGTTTTAAGAGAGAATCCTAATAATACAGAAATTAAAAACTTGATTTTAGAATTAGAAAAAAGTAAAGAATTTTAATGTACATATAAATGGCAAATAGATTATAAATTTAATCTATTTGCCATAAAATCTATTTTTCAAAACTTTCGCAACAAGTTTCAGTGTATATATTAGCACGAGATCCTGATACATTTATGGATGAAAGAGTACAATTACAATTTTCATTATGTATGCATTCTGTTGCCTTACATATTAAACAATCACAACAACCAGCACTATTAGTGTTATTTGTTAAATCACTATAGTGTCTCTTATCTAAAAATGATCCACAGCAAGTGTCGTTATCAGTATATGATGAACTAGCTATGTCAACACGATTAGAATAACATATACCAGATTTATTATGAGAACAATTATTTACGTCACAATTAATTTTTTGCATTTATAAATCTCCTTTCAACAATAAAATTAGTAACTAACTAAAATATCTGTCTAATAATCCTTTAAATGCCCTTCCATGTCTTGCTTCATCTTTGCACATTTCATGAACTGTATCATGAATAGCATCTAAATTATGTTGTTTCGCTAATGCTGCAAGCTTTTTCTTTCCATCACAAGCACCAAATTCAGCTTCAACTCTAGCTTCTAGATTTGCTTTACTGCTAGGAGAAACAACTTCTCCTAATATTTCTGCAAATTTGCTTGCATGATCTGCTTCTTCATAAGCAATTCTTTTATAGGCTTCTGCTATTTCTGGATAGCCTTCACGGTCAGCTACACGAGACATAGCTAAGTACATACCAACTTCAGTACACTCACCATTGAAGTTAGCTCTTAAACCTTCAATAATTTCTGAATCTATGCCCTCACATATACCAACTCTATGTTCATCAGCCCATTGTAGCTCTCCACTCATTTCTTCAAACTTGCTAGCAGGTGCTTTACATATTGGACATACTTCTGGAGGAGTATCTCCTTCATGGACATATCCACATACAGTACAAATAAATTTCTTCAATTAAAAAAACCTCCTTTATATTGCCTTTCAATTAAACATCTCTATTATTATTTCTCTCTTAAAATTTAATATTCATTTATAAAATATGGAAATTTTAGTTGACTTTTTAATTTAAAATATATAAGATTGTAAGATATACTAGGAAGTAAGAGGAGAAGGAAATGGCAAAAGATAATAGCGGGAACGAAAATTTTCATTATAATAATATAGAGAAAAAAGATAAGAACTTTATGTATAAGAATTTTAAAAGAAGTAATTGCTATAATTGTAATTTTTCAAATTCAAACTTTAATTTTGCGACTTTTAGAGGGGCGCATTTTAAAACTTGTAGTTTTATGAAAGGAACTTTTGAAGGAACAGAGTTTATAGGAACTAATTTAAAAAATAGTAAGTTTAAAAATGCAAAATTTAAAAATGCTATTTTTGAAGGTGCAAATTTAGATGGTACTGATTTTAAAGATGCAAAATTCGAAAATACTATATTTTTAGGATGTAAATTAGAAAAGACAAAGAATTTTAGTGCTGAACTTGAAGGAGTAAGAATATTTGAAGGAATGCCTAAAATAAATATAAGCTCAGAGTTAGAAGAATCATTAAATAATTTAATGGAAAATAAGTATGTCAAGGCTTCTAGAATTTTTGATACAAAGGAAGGTAATATTAATACTTTAACATTAATGATACTTAAAGAGAATTTCAGTGAAGAAGAATTAATTAAGGGATTCGATGAAATAAAATCACAAATAGATAGAGATTTTTATACTATAAGTTATATTATAAGACTTATTAATAAAGTAATAGCATAAAGATATAAACTATGCTCCTCAATTTAAATATAATTAAGGAGCATAGTTTTATTTTTAGAGTAATTGAAATATTCCCATTGCTATAATTATAATAGCTGATAATAAGTCAGAATATTTACCGAAAATTTTAGATAAGAAGCTGTTACCTATTTTTAAACCTAAAATTAATATTAATATACTAAATATAAATGTAAAAATCGTAGTTAGAGGAATGCTTATTCCTGACATACTTGCACCAAGACCAAGAGCAAAATTATTTAGGCTAAGTGCAAGTGCTAGTGAAATAGCCTCTTTAACTTCAATATTACCAGAACCATCTGTATCGGCAGTTTTATTATTAGTTAATATATCATCATAATGTAATGACTCAATAATATCCTTGTTTTCCTTGGGTATATTTATTTCTTTTTTCTTTGAATTTCTTTGTTCTTTAAAAAAGTCAAATGTCATAAACAAACCAACAATAATTAAAAGAATTGCACCAGTATAGTTGCAAATATACACAGGAATAAATTTGCTTAAAATAGCACCTAGAACCATTGAGAGGAAGGTGCCTAAAGTAACAATTAATGCAATTATTATATTAATAGAAAACTTAATTTGTATTTTCTTTATTCCATAAGCAATTCCAATTATTAAGCTGTCTAAACTTGCGGAAAATGCTAATAAAATAGACGCAATTATATGCATATGCCGCTCCTTATATATTTATTATACTAAATATTATATTCAAACCTAAAAAGTTCGTTCCTTAGACAAAAAATGATAGGAATATTAAATAGGTATATAAATTTAAAAGAATATATGAACAAAATTTGAAAAAATATTATATTTGTTGTAGGGATAAATTAAGTGGTGTATACTGATGACATATAAGCGGTAACAATGGAGGAGAAACAGAGTTGGGAAATTATATAGAGTTTAGAGATGTAAAGAAAAAATATAAGATGGGAGAAGTAGAAATTGATGCTTTAGGTGGAGTTGATTTTTCGGTAAATAAGGGAGAATTCGTTATAATTGCAGGGGCTAGTGGTGCTGGAAAAAGTACTATTTTAAATATTTTAGGTGGTATGGATACAGTATCATCAGGTAAAGTTATAGTTGATAATAATGAGATCAGCAAATATTCTCAAAAAGATTTAATAACATATAGAAGATATGATATTGGATTTGTATTTCAATTTTATAATTTAGTTCAAAATCTTACTGCAAGAGAAAATGTTGAATTAGCTACTCAAATTTCAAAAAATCCATTAAATATTGATAAGGTTTTAGATTCAGTTGGATTAAGAGATAGAAAAAATAATTTTCCAGCTCAGTTATCAGGTGGAGAGCAGCAAAGAGTGGCTATAGCAAGAGCAATAGCGAAGAATCCTAAATTATTACTTTGTGATGAACCTACTGGTGCACTGGATTATAATACTGGTAAAGCCATATTAAAATTACTTCAAGATACTTGTAGAAAAGAAGGAGTTACAGTAATAATAATTACCCATAACTTGGCTTTAACTCCTATGGGAGATAAGGTTATAGAGGTTAAGAATGGTAGAATTCAAAAAATTACTATAAATGAAAATCCAGTTCCTGTGGAAAGGATTGAATGGTAATTATGAAAAATGCATTATGGAAAGATATATTTAGGGACATAAAGAAGTCTAAAGGAAGGTTTATTTCAATTGCATCAATTATTGCTTTAGGTGTAATGCTGTTTGCAGGAGTAAAAATTGCACCTGTAAATATGAAAGCTACAGCAGATAAGTATTATGATGATTATAATTTAATGGATTTGAGAGTAGTATCAACTTTAGGATTAACTAATGAAGATGTAAAAGATATAAAAAATATAGATGGTGTTTTAGGTGTTGAACCATCAAAAACTTTAGATGTTATATCTAAAGTAGATTCAGATGAATTTGTAATTAGAGTTCATAGTTTACCTAATGATAATTTAAATGATGATAATGAAAATTATATAAATAGATTAAATTTAATTGAAGGACATTTACCTACTAAAGAAGGAGAATGTGTTATTGCTAAAGAAAATTTTAGTAGTTTAAATTTAAAAATAGGAGATAAGCTTAAGTTAAAATCTGGTGATGATAGTGATATTAAAGATAGTCTTGCCACTAATGAATATGAAGTTGTAGGTATAGTAGAAACTCCTTATTATTTAAGTGATCAAATAGGAAGTAGTAATATTGGAAATGGTAGCGTAAAAACATATATGTTTGTAAATGAATCTGATTTTAAAAGTGAAGTATATACCGACATTTATGTTACCGTTAGGGATGCTAAAGTTTTAGATTCATATGATGAAAAATATTTTGATGTAACAGATAAGGCTAAAGAATCTATAGAAAACATTTCAAATGTAATGATAGATAGAAGGTATGATGAAGTAATAAATGAAGCTAATGAAGAATTAAATAAAGGTAAAGATGAATATGAAACTAAAAAGAGAGAAGTTGAAGAACAATTAGAAAAAGCTCAGAATGAAATAGACAATTCAAGAAAGACATTGGCTGAAGGGGAAGATGAGCTTAATAGTAAGAAGAATGAGTTAGAAAATTCATTGCAGCTTGGACAAGAAGAGATAGAAAAAGCAGAGCAAGAATTAAATGAAAAGGAATCACAACTTGATGATGGTATAAGTAAATTTTATGAGGTAAAGGAAAGTATAGAGCAGGAATTTATTAAAGCTGAAAACTCTATTAATGATTCAGAAGTTTATTTAGAAGGTTTATTAAGTCAAAAGTCTTCGCTAGAAGATATGTTAAAAGATGAGAGCTTAAGTGAGGAAGAAAAATCTTCTATTGAGGTTCAGATAAATTCATTAGATGTAATAATAAAAGAAGCTAATGATAAAATTAATGTAGCAAAATCAGAGCTTCAAAGCAAAAAAGATGAATTATTAGCACAAGAGAATAATTTGAACTTAGCTAAGGTACAAATAGAAGAAGGCAGAAATAAAATAAATAAATCAAAGACTGATTTAGAAGAAGCTAAAAATCAAGGATATGCTCAAATAGAAAATGCAAAAGCCGAAATAGAGAATGGAAAAGTAAAGCTGGCTGAGGGAGAAAAAGAACTAGAGGAAAATAAGAAAAAAGCAGAAGAGGAGCTTTCTAAAGCAAAAGAAGAATTAGAAGAAGCAGAAGAGAAAATAGCAGAAATAGAAGAACCAGATCTTTATGTTTTAGATAGAAAGTCACATTATTCTTATGTAGACTATGAGAATAGTGCAAATAGTATTGATAAATTATCAAATGTCTTTCCAGTATTTTTCTTTGTAGTAGCAGCATTAGTGTGTTTAACAACAATGACTAGAATGGTAGATGAGCAAAGAGTAAATATAGGAACATTAAAAGCTTTAGGATACGATAAAGGAAGTATTGCAAAAAAATTTATTGTTTATGCATTATTTGCAAGTTTAATTGGATGTATAGTAGGAATTAGTTTAGGATTTACTGTTTTACCATTAGTAATTTTTGATGCATATAAAATATTATATATATTACCGAAAATGACTTCTGTGGTACATATACCTTTAGCTATAATGGTTTTTGCTGTAGCTATAGGAGTAACTACATTAGCAACATATGCAGCATGTAGAATTGAACTTATTGAAGTTCCATCAATGTTAATGAGACCTAAGGCACCAAAAGAAGGTAAAAGAATTTTATTAGAAAGAATTCCTTTCATTTGGAATAGACTTAATTTTATTGGTAAAGTAACAGTAAGAAATATTTTTAGATATAAGAAGAGATTTTTAATGACTGTAATTGGAATTGCTGGAAGTACAGCATTATTAGTTGCTGGTTTTGGTATTAAAGACTCTATAAAAACTGTTGTAAGCAAACAATATGGAGATTTAACACAATATGATATTTCAGTAAATTTAAATGAAACTATAAATACTGATGAAAAGAATAATTTAGAAGAGTATTTAAAGCAAGATTCAGAGGTAAATGATTTTATTTTTGTAAGAAGTGAAAGTGGAGAAGCCTTATCAAATGAAATGAGTAAAGGTGTTAATATTATAGTTACTGATGAAGATGAAAAGTTTGATGAGTTTGAACATTTACAAGATAGAAAGAGTAAGGAAACAATTATTTTACCTAAGGATGGAGTAGTAATAAGTGAAAAACTAGCTAAATTATTAGATGTTAAAGTTGGAGATGAAATAGAGCTTATAAATAATAATGATAATAGAGCACAAGCTAAAGTTGGAGCAATAGTAGAACATTATATCAATCACTATGTTTATATTGATGCTGATTATTACAAAGAGATATTTAATAAAGTTCCAGAAGAAAACAGCATATTTGTTAAAGTAAATAATGAAGATTCTATAAATGAGACATCTAATAATTTAATAAATATAAATGGAGTTGCTGGAGTAGTAAGTAATAGTAGTATAAAAGATAATTTTGATGATACAATTAAATCCTTAGATTTAGTAGTGTTAGTTATGATATTTTGTGCAGGTGCATTATCATTTATAGTATTATATAACCTAACTAATGTTAATATTTCTGAGCGTATAAGAGAAATAGCTACAATTAAAGTTTTAGGATTCTATGATAAAGAAGTTTCAGCATATATATTCAGAGAAAATATATTATTAACTGTTATTGGAGTAATAGGAGGATTGTTATTAGGTACAGTTTTCCATAAGTTTATAATGGTAACAGTTGAAATGGATTATGTTATGTTTGGTAGAACTATAGATGTTAAGAGTTTTATTATGGCAGCTATTTTAACAATTGTTTTCTCATTGTTAGTAAACTGGGCTATGTATTATAAGTTAAAGAAAGTTGAAATGGTTGAATCTTTAAAATCAGTAGATTAACAAAAATATTATTAAAAAAAGTAACAGTAAAATTATAACTGTTACTTTTTTTATATTATTATTTAAAAATAGTTGAATTTATTGTCCTAAATTCCTTTGGAGTTAAATTATATTTTCTTTTAAATAATTTATTAAAATATGACAGATTATCAAATCCTACTTCTAAGGAAACATCCATTATAGCATTATTAGTAGAGGTTAATAAAATAGATGATTTTTCTAGTCTTAAATTGTTAATATATTGAACACAAGTTAAACCAATATGCTTTTTAAAAAAACGCATAAAATGATATTCACTATATTCGCAAAGCTCAGCTAAAGTATTTATTGAAATATCTTCAGAATAATGATCATTTATATAATTTAAAACTAATTTAATTTTATCGGTAGTATTAATTGTAAGGTTATTTTTGCTTTGATGTTTTTTAATTAAATCATTTTTATAAAGCAATGAAAAAAACTTAAATAGTAAAGATTTTAATTCAAGTTCATAAGCAATATCTTTTTCATAATAGCAATATATTATATCTTCTATAACATCAAATATTTTAGAATAACAATCTATATTATCCTTAAGGATAATAGGTAATTGATGTTCATGATTTAATAGAGGAGCAATATATTTTAACAATGCACCATCGGTATTGGAGCTTTTTAACATGTTTATATTAAAAACAAAAGAAGCCCAAGTCATATTTTTACTTGGAATATATGTTAAAGAGTGTAAACTTTGAGAATCAATAATTAAAATATCACCTTTATTTATAACAAACGAATCTAAATTTATTCTGTAATCACAGCTTCCGTCTAAAACTATAATAACTTCAATTTCTTCATGCCAATGAGCTGCTATAGAAGGAAAGCTTGGACTGAGTGTTCCTTTATAAATTGAAAATGGTAATATAAAGTCACCATGTGTAGTATTTTCTTTTAAGTTTGTAAAATCTAAATTATTCATGAAATCTCCTAGTATAGCAGTATTGTCTTATAAATTGTTAGTATACTGCAAGTATTATACTTGTACAAATAATATAATAACATTATAATTACATTTTTTAAATAAAATGTTTTGTTATGGGTAAGGGGAAGAGGTTATGTTTGGAAAAATATTAAATTATGAGGTTAATGAAGATAAGGTTTTGGTGAATTATGAAAAAATTCAAAGTACTATAACTTTAATAAATGAAAGCGTTGTTAATTTCTTTGTACCATTACATAGAGAAGAAAGAAATTCTAAGGCAGTTGAAAAGGTATTAAATAACAAAGTTAAATTTGAAGTTAAATATGATGATGAAGTTTTAAATATAAAGACAAATGTTTTAAGTATTAATATTTATGATGATTTTAAAGTTGATATATATAATTCAAAAGGTGAAATTTTATGTAGGGATTATAGAGGGAAAAGAGATCCATTTAGAAGATTAGGGGCTAATTCTACCTTAGCAGCAGAAGAAGGTCATAAGTTAGAGGGGCATGAAGAATATAAGATTTATGTATCTAAAGCTATGGAAAATGATATGTATTTCTATGGACTTGGAGAAAGAACAGGTTCCTTAAATAAGAAAGGTTATCATTATAGAAATTGGAATACTGATGATCCAACGCCACATGGAGAAACATATGCACAATTATATAAATCAATACCTTTTTTAATAACATTAAAAGGTGGAGAGGCCTGCGGTATTTTCTTTGATAATCATTTTGAAAGTCATTTTGATATGGGAAAAGAGAATTCTAATTATTACTATTTTGGAGCTGTAGATGGTAATTTAGATTATTACTTTATGTATGGGCCTACAATAAAGGAAGTAGTTAATAAATATACTAATCTAACTGGAAAAACACCATTGCCTCAATTATGGACACTTGGATATCAACAATGTAGATGGTCTTATGCACCACAGGAAAGAGCTATGGAGATTGCTAAGTGTTTTAGGGAAAAGGATATTCCATGTGATACTATTTATTTAGATATAGATTATATGGATGGTTTTAGAGTTTTTACATGGGATAATAAAAAGTTTGAAAATCCTAAAGAGTTTTTGCAGCAGCTTAAAGAAATGGGATTTAAGGTAGTTACTATTATAGATCCAGGAGTTAAGGTAGATAAAGGATATAGAATATATGATGAAGGATTAAAAGAAGGTTACTTTGCAACAGACAAAGATGGAATAGTTTATAAGAATTCTGTTTGGCCAGGGGATTCTGTTTTTCCAGATTTTATGAATTCTAATACAAGGGAATGGTGGGCTGGAAATCAGAAAATAATGATGGATTTAGGTGTTTCAGGAATATGGAATGATATGAATGAACCAGCTAGTTTCAATGGACCACTTCCAGATGATGTAGTTTTTAATAATGATGGAACTTTAGTTACTCATAAAGAAATTCATAATGTTTATGGACATATGATGGACAAGGCTACCTATGAAGGTATTAAAAGGGCTACCAATAAAAGACCTTTTGTAGTAACTAGAGCATGCTATGCAGGAACTCAAAAATATGCTACAGTGTGGACTGGAGACAATCAAAGTACCTGGGAGCATTTAAGAATGTCATTACCTATGTTAATGAATCTTGGACTTAGTGGTATGGCTTTTTGTGGTACTGATGTTGGAGGGTTTGGACATGATTGTACACCAGAACTTTTAAGTAGATGGGTTCAAGTTGGGGCATTTACACCATTATTTAGAAACCATTCAACTATTGGAAGTAGAGAACAAGAACCATGGGCTTTTGATAAAACTACAGAAGATATAAATAGAAAATATATTAAATTAAGATATAAGTTAATTCCATATTTATATGATATGATGTATAAATGTGAGGAGACTGGAGAACCAATAATTAGACCATTATTGTTTAACTATCAAAATGATAGAAAAACATATGAAATAAATGATGAATTTAATTTTGGTGATAATATTTTAGTATCTCCAGTTGTAGAACAAGGATCTAGACATAAATTAGTTTACTTGCCAGAAGGTGATAATTGGATTGATTATTGGACTGGAGAAGAGTATAAGGGTGGCCAATATATAATTAAAGAAGCTCCATTAGATATTTGTCCTATATTCGTAAAATCATTATCTATAATTCCCGTAGGAAAAGAACAAAGCTATATTGGAGAAAATAATGATGATATATTAACATTAAATATATATTTAGGTAAAGAAAATGGAGAATCAACTTATACTCATATATTAGATGATGGTGAAAGTTTTGATTATAAAAATGGAAAGTTAAATAAATATATTATTAACTGTAAATTGTCAGAGAAATTAAGAATAGAATTAAAAGAAAATATAGGATATTCTAAAAATTATAATAAAATAAAAATAATTCTTAATAATTTAGAGCATACTAAGAAAGTATTCTTCAATAATAAAGAAATTGAAGTTAAAGAAAATCAATTTATAGTAGAACTATAAAATAATAATGTTAATTTTACAATCTCAAAATAAGAGATGTAATTTTATAAATTTCCACCTTAAATTCAAATATAAAGTAGTTTCATAACAAAATATTTATGAACTACTTTATATTTTTTTATAATAAAATATTTAAGTATTAAGATAAGTTTATAGCTATTAACGTAGGTAACAACTTATGATATAATGATTTAATTAATTATATGATAATGAGGTGAAAAGGTGGATTTAAAGAAGTTATTAGATAATGTATTAGCCTTAGGATCTAATATTAGTATAAAAGATGGTAAAGAGATTTATAAAAATAGATTAGTATCAAATTTAAGTAGTAAAAAGATTAATGATATTTATCATATATATTCAAGAGTCACAGAAGAAGATAACAGTAAGGAATATAGTTGTCATATTAAGTATAATTTAAAAAGTGAAAGAGTAATAGGTGCAACATGTACATGTAATACATATGAAGAATTTTCAAAACATAAGACTAATTATATTTGTAAGCATATAATTGCAACTATATTTTATTTCTATATTGTAGCAAAAAATAAAATAAAGAAAATAAATAAGGAAAATCCAGCTTTAAGTAAGAGTAAAGAAAGAAAGGGTGCTAAAGTAAGTGTTGAAAAGAAGGTACTAAATTTAGATTTAGATATTAAAAGAAATGAAAATAAGACATTTGATATACAAATTAGAATAGGAGAAAATACTACATATTTAATTCCTAAAATTAGTGAGTTTTTAAAGTGTAAAGAGGTAAAAGGACAGCTTAGAATTAACGGAGAATTCTTATATAATAGTTCTTCTATGAAGTTTAAGGAAGAGGATGAAAAAATTCTAAATTATATAGTTTTAAATTTAAATAGGGGAGACTCCTTTAAGATTGTAGAAGGTAAGATTTTAAGAATTAATGAAGAGTATATAGAAGAAATTCTAAAGTTAGTAAGTGACAACAGAAAAGTTAAGTTAAATTATGATTATATTAATTATGAAAGCTATATTATAAAAGAGGATATGCCTTTGTCTTTCACAGTAAAAATAGAGCTTGATAAAATAATTTTGACTACAAAGAAGAAGTTACCTATTCCTCTAAATGATAAATTTACTGTGTTTTTAAGTGATAGAAAAATTTATTTGCCAAGTAATAAACAAATAAATAGCTATAAATTATTTTATTATAAATTAAAAAGTAATGGAAAAGTAGAATACTCTAAAGATGAAGCTTCTATTAATAAATTATTTAATTTATTGAGTAATATTAGTAAAGATATAAAGTTAGGTGAGGGAGTTAAAAATATTTGTAGAAATTATTATAAAGTTAAATTCTACTTTAAAAATGAAAATAATAATATTAAATGCAAAGCTACTGTCAATTATTTTGGAAAAACAATAAATATACTAGATAAAAATATAAATTACTTTCTAAGAGATAATAATTTTGAGGAAGAAATATCAATGAAGTTAGAAAGATATAGATTTATAAAAAAGGCAAATGAGTTTTTATTCATTGGAAATGATGAAGAGCGTTATGAATTTTTAACTAGTGGATTAAAGTTTTTTGAAGAATTTTCTACTTTAGAATTTGCTAAGAGTTTTAATGAAGTTAATCTTGTGGGTAGTAATGATATACATGCTATATTTGAGGGGCAAGATGAGGAGCTAAGATTTAAGTATAATATAGATGGATTAGAATATAGTGAGTATATAAATGTATTGCAAGCTTTAGAAGATGATAGAGATTTTTATAAGACTAAAAAAGGGCGATTATTAAATTTAAGAGATTTAGGAATGGCTAATTTCTTTAATATTATTGATAATTTAATATATAATCAAGAAGTATATGATGGTGAAATAGAGATAGATAAGAGTAAAGCTATATTTATAGAAGATAATATAGAAAGTTATAATCTAAGCTTTATAAGAGGATCAGAAGTTTTAAAATTAGTTTCTAAAAGATTAGAAAATAGGGTTATAGAAGAAGTTCATGGAATAAAGGAGTTAAATGGAACATTAAGAAATTATCAAGTTACTGGTGTAAATTATTTATTATCTTTAAGTGAAATGAATTTTGGTGGGATTTTAGCAGATGAAATGGGACTTGGAAAAACTATTCAAGTAATTGCATTTCTATTATATAAGAAAAATAAGAGGTCACTAGTAGTTACACCAACTTCTCTTATATATAATTGGAAAGAAGAGTTTGAAAAGTTTGCACCAAGCTTAAATGTTGGAGTTATTCATGGAAGTAAGAGTGTTAGAAACAAAATATTAGATAATAAAGAAGAGTACGATGTTCTTTTAACTACTTATGGAACAATTAAAAACGATATAGAATTTTATAAAGATGAAATTTTTGATTATTGTATTATAGATGAGGCACAAAATATTAAAAATCCAAAAGCACAAAATACTAAGATAATTAAAGAAATAAATGCAAAAGTAAAATTTGCATTAACAGGTACTCCTATAGAAAACTCATTAATTGAGCTATGGTCAATTTTTGATTTTATAATGCCGGGATATCTATTTGATGAAAAGAAATTTAAGAAGAAGTTTGTTAATAAAAGTGAAAAAGAAGTTGAGGAATTAAAGTCTTTAATAAATCCATTTATATTAAGAAGATTAAAAAGAGATGTTATAACTGAATTACCTGAAAAGATTGAGAAAAAGTATTATGTTCCAATGACTAGTGGACAAAAGTTGGCTTATAAAAATTATATGAAAGAAGTTAAGCTAAAGTTAAAAACTGCAGAAGATGATAATATAACAATTTTCTCTTACTTAACAAGATTAAGACAGATATGTCAAGATCCTATTTTGGTTAATAAAGATTATACTGGTGATAGTGGAAAGTTAAATGTTGCCCTTGAGATAATAAAAGAAGTTATAGAAGAGAATAATAAAATGTTAGTATTTTCTCAATTTACTTCAGTATTAAAAAAGATAGAAGAGGAATTAAATATAAGAGAAATAAGAAATAAATACTTAGATGGATCTACTAGTGCTAAGGAAAGAATAAAGCTTGTATCAGAGTTCAATGAAAGTAAAGAACCAGAGATTTTCTTAATTTCCTTAAAAGCAGGAGGAACAGGACTTAACTTAACATCAGCAAAGTTTGTTATGCATATGGATCCATGGTGGAATCCTGCAATAGAGGACCAAGCAACAGATAGAGCACATAGGATAGGTCAAAAAAATATAGTTGAAGTAATTAAACTTATTGCTAAAGATACAATTGAAGAAAAGATTATTCAGCTACAAGAAGATAAACGAGAAATAATAAATAGTGTTATGAGTGATGACAGTTTAAATATAAATAATATTTCTAAATTAACAAATGAAGAGATTTTAGATTTATTCAAATAAGGTAGTATAAGTTATAAAGTAGATTAGAACATATAGAGAAATTATGGTAATATAAAGGATATAGAATTAATTTGTTAAATTTAGGAGGAAAAATGAGTAATAATTTTAGCATTAATAAGGAATTTTTATTAAAAATAGCGAAAGATATACTAGAATTTAATAGTCCCACAGGTTTTTGTTTTGAAATCATGGATAAGATAGAGGAGAGTGTTAAGCCTTTTGGATATAAATTTGAAAGAAATAATAAAGGTTGTGGAATAATTACAATTGAAGGACAAAGTAATGAAAAAACAATAGGCATTTGTGCTCATGTGGATACTTTAGGTGCAATGGTTAGATCTATAACGAGTAAAGGAACATTGAAATTTACAACTTTAGGTGGAGTTATGTTACCAACTTTAGATAATGAATATTGTACTATAAGAACTAGAGAAGGCAAGGAATACACAGGAACATTTTTAAGTACTAGTCCTGCAGTTCATGTTTTTGAGGATAGTAGAACTAAGGCTCGTGATGAAAAGAATATGGAAGTTAGAATTGATGAAGTAGTTAGAACTAAAGAAGATGTAGAAGCTTTAGGAATAGCACCAGGTGATTTCATATTCATTGATACTAAAACTACTATTACAGAAAGTGGATTTATTAAATCAAGATTTATTGATGATAAAGGTAGTGTAGCAGCAATAATTACATTACTAGAAATGATGCATAGAGAAAATTTAAAACCTAAACATACTGTGAAGATTATAATCTCAACATATGAAGAAGTTGGTCATGGCTCAGCTTCTATTCCATGTGACATTAGTGAAATGATTGCAGTAGATATGGGGTGTATAGGTGATGATTTATCTTGTACAGAATATGACGTATCAATATGCGCAAAAGATTCTAGTGGCCCTTATGATTATAATATGACCACTGAATTAATTAACTTAGCTAAAGAAAACAATTTAAGTTATGCTGTAGATATATATCCAATGTATGGTTCTGATGTAAGTGCTGCTTTAAGAGCAGGTAATGATATAAGAGGTGCTCTTATAGGTCCAGGTGTTCATGCTTCTCATGGTATGGAAAGAACTCATGTAAAGGCACTTGAAAATACAATAAAATTATTAGGATTATATTTATTATAATAAAAGAGTAGATTAATATAAGATTTAATAAAATAGATTAAGTATATTAAAGAGTTAATGTTTTATAAACAAACACTAACTCTTTTTTTATTTAAGATGCAGGCAATATAGAACTTATAAATTGTAAAAATAAACAAAATATACATAAAATGTTTACAAAAAGAAAAACGATTGATATAATTTCCTTATATTGGGCAGTTTTTGTCATTCTCATAAATTTAACTACATATTTAGATATATATAATGAATCTAAAAATAAAAAAGGGGTTTTATTATGGGAAAAAAGATAAAAATACTTATATTAATGGGAATGGCAACAAGTCTAATATCTTGTGGGAACATAGGGAATAATTCAAAGGATAATATTAGCATTGCAACAAAGATAGAAGAAAGTGAAGTAGTTGAAAATGAAAAAGTTATAGAGGAAGAGATAGAAGAGGTAAAAAGAGAAATTAAAGCAATAGATTTAAATCCTAATATTACTATTAATTATAATTATGAAGTAATAGGAGATAAGAATCTCTGCTCAGATATTCTATTTACAGATAAATATACACAACTAGAAGGTATAAGTACTTTTAGAGCTAATAACTTTAGAAATTCAGCATCCTATGGAATTAGTAAAATATCTAATAAACAGCTAAATGTTAAATGGAAAACTACTACATCATTTAGTTCATGGGGTGGAGGTGCTGGATGGACAGGCCAACCATCAATAATTAAATGGAATGAAGAAATTAAAAGTTCTATGAATATAGATGAAGAATTTAAAAATCAAGAGAATTTTACTGAAGTAATATATGCATCATTAGATGGAAAGATATACTTCTTAGATTTGCAAAGTGGAAAACTAAGTAGAGATACTATTAATGTAGGAAATCCTATAAAGGGAAGTTTATCGATAGACTCAAGGGAAATTCCAATGTTATATGTAGGAGAAGGGATTAATGAAAGTGGTATAACTGGATTTAATATTTATAGTTTAATTGATGGAAGTAGTTTATATGAAGTTAATGGCTATGATGAAGCAGCATATAGAGGATGGCCTGCATTTGATTCTTCAGCATTAATACATCCAGAAAAGGATATAGTTATCGAAGCAGGAGAAAATGGAATTTTATATATAATGAAATTAAATACTAATTATGATAAAGAAAATAATACTATATCAATAAATCCGGAGACTTTAAAATATAGATATTATACTGGGGAGAGTTATGGTAGATTAGGAATAGAAAATAGCGTAGCAGCCTATGCTAATTTACTATATTTTGCAGATAATAATGGAGACATTCACTGCATAGACTTAAGAAAAATGGAGCCAATGTGGGTTATAGAAGGATTAGATGATATAGATGCAACTATAACAATTGAAGATTCTGAGGGGATTCCATATTTATATGTTGGAGATGAAGTAGATCATCAGGGAACAAGTGGTATATCAACAATTAGAAAAATAAATGGATTAACTGGTGAGATAATATGGAAAAATGAATTTGTTTGTGAATCTGTGGTTGGGGCAGATGCAACTAATGGAGGAGTATTAGCAACTAATGTTATAGGAAAAAATAATATATCTGATTTAGTAATTTTTTCAGTTGCAAGATATGATGGATTTAATAGTGGAGCTATTGTCGCAATTGATAAAGAAACAGGAGAAATAGTATGGAAAACTAAGCTAAACAATTATGTATGGTCATCTCCAGTTGATTTTTATGATAAAGATGGAAATGGTTATATAATTCAATGTGATTCAGTAGGAAATATGTTTTTAATTGATGGAAATACTGGAGAGATATTAAATACTATAACTTTAGATGCAAATGTAGAAGCTTCACCTGCAATATATGAAGATATGATAGTAGTAGCTACACGTGCTGGAAGTATTTATGGGATAGAAATAGAATAATAGTGTATAATGTTTAGAAATATCATCTATTGTTAATAATTATAATGGGTGATAATATGAATAATATTTATAAGATATTAATAAGGGATTCTAGTAAAAAAATAGTAGATGATTTTGATTTTAGAATGTGGAAAAATAATAACTCTAAAAAAGTTATAACAAACAAATGTCCATATTGTGAAAGCAATAAAATCATTAAATATGGAATGTATAGAAGTAATCAAAGATATAAATGTAAAGAGGAAAGCTGTGGAAGAATCTTTACTAATAAGATTTATGATCAATTTAGATATTCTAAAAAATTTAAGGATAAATGGAGGGAATATTTTAAACTCTTAAATAAAGGTTTAACTATAAGAGAATGTGCTGCAGAATTAAATATAACTATTGTTACGGCTTTTTTTTGGAGGCATCGCTTTCTATATGATATAAAAAGTAAGCATTATATTGAGAAAATAACATCTTATGTAGAATTAACAAAAATGGTAGTAGTCGAAAATTTTAAAGGTTCTAGAGAAATCCCAAATAGCAAAAGAGATAAAATTACAATTGTTAATGCTTTAAATGATTCTATAGATATAATACCAATCATTGCAGCAAGAAAACATTTAGGATTTTATGAAATTAGAGATAATATTATACCTAGATTAGATAGAAAAGCTTATGTTGAAGGATTTATTGATGGAAGACTTAAAAATTTTGCTAAAACATTTAATGAAATAAATAAGGTGAAAGTTAAAAGAGTTAAGAAAAAAACTATTGATATACAATATTCAATTAAGACTAAAAATTGGCTTAATAAATTTAGAGGAGTAGCAACTAAATATTTAGACCATTACTTAAGTTTAAGATTATTTGAATATAAAAATGATTTATTTTTGAATGAAAAAATAAAAGGAGAATTTTATTTAAAACCAGAAATAAATACATATATTTCTTGGAGAAATATAAAATCAAAAATGCTGTCAGTGTAAGAATTTATAAAAAAATATAAAATTTCTATAAAATAAACCAGGAAAGAGTTTTATGGGAATTTAATGGTTGGCCATTTTTTATATTAAAAGTGGTCTTTTTATGATGGATAAATTTATAAGTAATTTTAAATTTTATTATCTAATAAATTAAAATCAACATAAGTTTATTTTAAAGTTATAATATATACTAATTAATTACATATAAACCTGTTATATTAAGTTGTTGTTAACAACAATTTAGTATAACAGATTTATATAGCTAGAAATCAAATAGTTAATAGTTAATATAGAATAGAATTAATTATTACTAATTAAGTTAGGATTTCAGCGAAAAATAGTAATATAATAAATTAAAATTATTTAACACAATATGTATAAACAACATGTTACATTAACAATTAAATCAACAAACATAATTGCTCTAGTATTTTTTCAGGTAAATTTTTTATTAACATAAAGTGTTTAAAAAATTTAATTCTTCATATAAAAAACCTCCTAAATAGTAGTTATATAATATAACCATATTTATGGAGGTTAATAAAATTTCTATAGAAAGCCAATCTAATTTAACAATATCATTAAATTTTCTATATCACAGAATATATAATCTTATAAGTCCATTAATCTACCTTTAGATTTTAGGTGATTAATTAATTTGTCAGGGTCGTTCATAATAAGATCTTCAGGCATATCTATTTTTTTAAATAATTCTATACCTTTAGTAAAATCACCTATTTTACTATTTATATGAGCATCAGATGTTAAAATTACTTTTGTTCCGTATTCTTTACAAAGAAGAGCTATTTTTTCGCAGTTAACATTACTTCCGATTCTTGATGATCCAGATAGAGAACTATTATTTATTTCAACCATTATATTTTTTTCTTTTGCCTTTTTTATAATTGCATCATAATCAAGATTATAGTTAGGATTTCCAAGATGACCTAATATCTCAACTTTTTCATATTTATCCATAACATTTAAAATTGCCATAGTGTTTTCTTCTTTTGATTTAGGTTGAAAAACTGGCTCGTGGAATGAAGCAATCATGTAGTCTAAATGCTTCATACCATCTTCAGGTAGGTCAATATTTCCATCTATATCTAAGATATTTCCTTCACAACCTTTAAGGACAATAACATTATTAATAATTCTTGGAAGAACTTTCAAATTTCCAAAATACCAATAATGAGGTGCACCAGGCATTGAAGGTGCATGCTCAGAAGTACCTAATATTTTAATTCCATTCTTTGCACAGTAATCTATGTTTTCCATAAGTGTTGTATATGCATGTCCGCTTACTATTGTATGTGTATGTAAATCAGATAAGTAATTCATAAAAATCTCCTTTGATAAGTTATTTTAGAGTAATAAAGTAATAAGTATTTTACTTAGTACTTATTTATTAGTATATTTATTTTTTTGTTAAACTTCAATAAAATAAATGTTAATAAGTTTAAATAAATGTTTAAATTATGATTTATATGAAATGATAATAGTATAGAAAAAAATAATTAATTTATCGATTTAATGTGATAAAGTGAAATAACTATATAATAAAATATATAAAATAAATATATGTAACAGATAAATAATTATGTTTTTTTCTAGTAAAGTTTTAATAAAATAAAAAACAAATTATAAAAATGTAAAAAAGTTCTCATAGAAAAAGGAAAAAAAATCTGCTATCATATATTATGTTGTAAAATTCGACAAATATATCTTTAAATTAATATGAATTTATACTAAGGAGGAAATTTTTATGAGTAAAAATAATAAAGGTAAATTAACTTTAGTAGCATTAATACTTATGATTTTTACATCAGTATTTGGTTTTGCAAATATTCCAAGAGCATTTTTCCTTATGGGATACTCAGCAATTCCATGGTATATTTTTGGAGCAATATGCTTCTTTATACCATATGCATTTATGATGGCTGAATTTGGAGCATCATTTAAGGAGGAAAAAGGCGGTATTTATGTTTGGATGCAAAAATCTGTAGGAAGAAAATTTGCATTTATAGGTACATTTATGTGGTTTGCTTCATATGTAGTTTGGATGGTTAGTGTATCATCATCTATATGGGTTCCACTTTCAAACTTAATATTTGGTACTGATAAAACGTCAACATGGTCTTTATTTGGATTAACTTCATCACAAACATTAGGAATATTAGGAGCAGTGTTTGTTATATTAATTACGTTTTTATCATCAAAAGGTTTAAATAGTATTTCAAAAGTTGCATCTATTGGAGGTATATTTGTAACTAGTGCAAATGTATTATTAATAGTAGGTTCATTAACAGTATTTTTCGCTAATGGTTTTCAAGCAGCACAACCATTAAAGTTATCAGAATTTACACACTCACCAAATCCAGCATATGGAACAATTTTAGCAGTATTAGGATTTTTAGTATTTGCAATTTTTGCATATGGAGGATTAGAGGCAGTTGGAGGTTTAGTTGACCAAACTGAAAATGCTAATAAAACTTTCCCAAAAGGAATTAAAATATCAGCAATTGTTATTGGGGTAGGTTATTCTTTAGCAATATTAATGGTTGGTTTATTTACAAACTGGCAAGAAGTTCTTTCGAATCCAGATGTAAGAATGGCTAATGTAGCATATGTTGTTATAAAGAACTTAGGAGTTAAACTTGGAGAAGTATTTGGATTATCTCCTCATGGAATTGAAGTAATGGGTAATTGGTTTGCTAGATATATCGGATTAGCAATGTTCTTAGCATTATTAGGTGCATTCTTTACATTAATTTATTCACCATTAAAACAATTAATAGAAGGTACTCCAAAAGAAATTTGGCCAGAAAAATGGACTAAAATAAATGATAATGGTATGCCTGTAACTGCTATGTGGGTTCAATGTATTGCTGTTGTTGCTATAATTATAGTTGCAGTAATAACAGGTGGTAAGTCTTCAAGTTTCTTAGACTATTTAATACTTATGGGAAATGTTGCAATGACAATTCCTACAATGTTCTTAGCAATTGCATTTATTTACTTTAAGAAAAATGATAGTATAGATAAGCCATTTATTTTCTTTAAAAGTAAAACAGTTGCAACAGTATGGGCAATAATAGTAACTTGTACAGTCGGGTTTGCAAACATATTTACAATATTACAACCAGCAATTGAAAGTAAAGACTATGTTTCTACGGGATTCCAATTAGCTGGACCAATAGTATTTGGATTAGTGGCTTTCTTCTTAATTTCAAGATATGAGAAAAAATATGGAAGCAATGAAGATTCAATAGATAAAATTGCATAATAAAAAAATAAAAATAGTAACCTTAAATTTAAGGTTGCTATTTTTATTTATGTAATAATTTATAAGCCAGTAACTTCAACATCCTCTAATAGATGCTTGTACTTTAAAAATTCTGCATATAAATTATCAATGCGTTTTTCAAGAGTTTCTCTTTCAGAAATTTGAGCTACTTTTCTTAGTTCAGATGTAAGTTTTTGAATCTCTTCATCAATTGACCACATTTCCTTCATAATTTCATACGCATTATTTTTCATAAAATCACATCCCTCTTATAAATAATATATAAATTAATACTAATTTATATATTTATATTATATCATAATACAAATGTAAATACAAAATTATATTAAAAAGGGATAATATTATCAAATTGATAATTTAAAGAAAATTATGAATAAAAAGTAAAGGATAAAAAGGTTTACAGAAAATATATTGCTAAATATTCAAAGAAAATATTTCAAAAAAGTGGAAATGTGTTAAAATATTATTAGAAATTAAAGTAAATAATGTATATTTAGTAAAAAACCACTATATGATAATCAGAGTAAAGATATGATCAAAAGCGGGGGGAAATAAAATATGAGAAATATACTATTTGTGGCATCTGAAAGTGTACCATTTATAAAGACTGGTGGACTTGCAGATGTTGTAGGATCACTTCCTAAATCATTTCCAAAAGAAGAATTTGATGTAAGAGTAGTAATACCAAACTATACGTGCATTCCTTGGCAATATAGAAGTAACTTTAAGTATATAACACATTTTCATATGGGCTTTGGACAAGTTAGTAGTAGCGAGTATGTAGGGGTTATGACCACTCAATATGATGGAATAACATTTTACTTTATAGATAATCAACATTATTTTGGAGGAGGTGCACCTTATGGTGACACTAAATTTGACATAGAAAAGTTCTGCTTTTTTAGTAAAGCAGCTTTATCAATTTTACCTAGTATAAATTTTAAACCAGATATAATACATTGCCATGATTGGCAAACTGGAGTATTACCGGTTTATCTTCATACTATATTTAGAGATAATCATTTTTATGATAACATACGCACTATTATGACAATTCATAACCTAAGATTCCAAGGAATTTGGGATGTTGAAACACTTAAGAGAATTACAGGTTTCCCTGACTATGTATTTAGACCGACAGATATGGAATATAAGAGGGATGCTAATATGCTAAAAGGTGGTCTAGTGTATTCAAATTATATTACAACAGTAAGCAATAGTTATAAAAATGAAATACAAAGCGAGTATTATGGAGAAGGTTTAGATGGTGTTGTAAGAGAAAAAAGTGGAGGATTATTTGGAATATTAAATGGTATAGATTATAATGAATATAATCCTGAAACTGATAATGAAATATTTAGTAGATACAATGCATATAGTTTCATTGAAAATAAAGCAAGAAATAAATTGGAATTACAAAGGGAATTAGGCTTAGAACAAAATGCAAGTAAGTTTATGATAGGGGTAATATCAAGATTAACGGATCAAAAAGGTGTAGATTTAATACAACAAGTTATAGAACAAATTGTTGATGATTATACTCAATTAGTTGTAATAGGAACTGGTGATGAAGGATACGAAAATATGTTTAGATATTATGAGTGGAAATTGAAAGGGAAAGTATCAGGAAATATATACTTTTCTAATAACAGAGCTCATAAAATATATGCAGCTGCAGATGCAATGCTTGTACCATCAAGATTTGAGCCTTGTGGCTTAACTCAATTAATAGCTTTAAGATATGGAACTGTTCCTATAGTAAGAGAAACTGGTGGATTAAGAGACACTGTAGAACCATATAATATATATTCAGATAGCGGAACAGGATTTTCCTTTGCAAATTATAATGCCTATGAGATGCTTAATACCATAAATTATGCGAAACATGTATACTTTGATGAAAGAGCTAAATGGAATGGAATAGCATTTAGAGGAATGAATAAAGATTTTTCATGGAGAAATTCAGCAGAAGAGTACTCTAGATTATACAGAAGGTTAATGGGATAATAGATAAATAGCTTGTAGTTTAAGACATTCTAATATCTAAAAATTTTTTATTAGTAATATTATAATTACCTAATATTTGATTAAAGTTCCATTAAGTACACTTACAAATAATTTAAATTTTAATAATAGAATGTCTTAAAATAAATAAGTCACGGTATATAATAGAATATATCGTGACTTTATTTTATTAAAGATATTAACCAAATATAATTTTTAAGTTTTTCATAATACTCACTCTTGCATCATTATATTATATTTTATTAAGTAAAGCTGAGGATATGTTACATAAGAATAAAATTATGATACAAAATTCGAAGTTGATGATATAATAATTAATAGTATAGGCAAGTTTAGGAGGGAAATATGAAATTTGATGGTATAATATTTGATTTAGATGGGACATTATGGGATTCTACGGCAGAAGTTGCAAAAACATGGAGTATGATAATTTCTAAATATAATTTATCTAGAAAAGAAGTAACAGTAGATGATTTAAAGCCTTGTATGGGTAAGTTATTAGATGAAATAGCTGGAATGTTACTTCCAGGTTTAGATAAAGAAATGCAGATGAAGATAATGAATGAATGTTGTGAATTTGAAAATGAATATTTAAGAGAACATGGTGCAACTTTATATAATAAATTAGAAGACACTTTAGAAAGACTATCTAAGAATTATAAGTTATTTATAGTAAGCAACTGCCAAGATGGATATATCGAAAGCTTTTTCAAGTCACATAAATTAGAAAAATACTTTATAGATTACGAATGTCCAGGGAGAACGGGTTTGGCTAAAGCTGAAAACATTAAGTTAATAGTTGAAAGAAATAACTTGAAGAAACCAGTTTATGTGGGGGATACACAAGGAGATGCTAATTCAGCAAAAGCTGCAAATGTTCCATTTATATATGCTAAATATGGATTTGGAGAGGTAGAAGAGTTTGAAAATGAAATTGAATCTTTTGAAGATTTATTAAAGATTATAAAATAACAAAGGAGAAAATTATGATTACTAAAAAGCAACTTAAAGATGACATTATAACTTATGATATTATTAAGTATAAAGATGAAGATGGAAAATTAATTGAATATGTTGAAGTTACTTTAGTAGATAGAATCATTGATGTTTATATGGACACTAGAGAAGTTAACATAGGAATTTTAGCAAATAAAATTATTGAAGATAATTTATACGAAGAATAAGGTTTATAAAATAACTGTTAGATATATATAATATATTTAATAGTTATTTTCAATTTTAAGGAGTATAAACTAATGAATAAATGTTTATTTTGTAAAAAGAATTTAGAAAAAGAATTTTATGAAAATAAAATAGGAAAGTTTTGTAATGAAGAACACTATGATAAATATTTAAAAAGTTTAGGTAAAGAAGAATATATAGAGCTACAACACTCAATGTGTGTTTGTAGTGATGATAAAAAAAGAACTCAAAAGAGTTCTTTTTTTATACTTACTATTAAAACTATAATTATTAAAAATTGAGATAATGTTATACGAACATTTTTATCACTAATATTTGTAAAGAGTTTCCTTAAAGATAGTAGTATATACTTTATATGTAATATAAAATGTATTGAAATAAGTCCAACAGCAAAATAAGAACAATACTTATGTAAAGATTTAAAAGGTACATTATTTTAGCGCGTAGAGTTACCTTGCCTTTTTAGATATGCATAGAGATACCTTTTGTCCAATTCCAATTTAAAATATTATGAATGATAATTAATATAAAGATAATAATTGTTAATTAATTTTAATTATTTATAATATAACATTTTTTCTTTATAAGCTTAAAGAACGATAATTGATAAAATGCGATTAATATTCGCAAATTAAAGGAAAATATATATATTAGTATTTATAAAAGTAGAAAAAGTCTGTATAATTAATAAGGAAGTGATTTACTAATTTGATAGTGTAAGTAATTTATTTTTATTAAATTGTAAGTTTAGAAAAATTAATTAAGTATAAGGAATTAATATGAAAGTTTTTTGTTATGAAGATAATAAGATAAATCAAAAGAGATATTTATATGAGTCACTAGGCATTAATATTAATGAAAAAAATATAATTTCATTTGTAGGTGGAGGGGGGAAGACAACATCAATATATACTTTAGCAAATGAATTAAGTAATTTAGGGAAAAAAGTATTAGTTACAACCACCACACATATGCATATGCCAAAGGATTATATTAATTTCAAGGGTGACATAAATGAAATAAAAGAGAGATTTAAGGGTAATAATTTAATTACTGTAGGTATTAAGGATAAAGATGAAAAAATATCATCTGTAGGTAATGAAATTGCAGAAATATTAATAGAACTATGTGATTTTTTACTTATAGAAGCAGATGGATCAAAAATGTTGCCATTAAAGGCACCAGCTAGTCATGAACCAGTTATTTTAAGTAATACAACTATGATCGTTGGAGTTGCTGGAATAGACTCTCTAAGAAAAAGTATAAAAGAAATATGCCATAGACCAGAACAAGTATGCAATATACTTAGGAAAAAAGATTACGACACAATAAATGAAGAAGATATTGCAACTTTATTAAGTAGTGAAAGTGGACAAAAAAAGCATATAGATAAATGTAATAATGCAGAGTATAGAGCTATTATTAATAAGGTTGATGATGAAGAATTACTATGTAATGCAGAAATAATATGTAAGTATTTGAAAGAAAAAGATGTACAGGCTGTTATTACAAGTTATAAAAATTAGTTTTAAATTTTAGAGGTGATGTATGATAGTACTTATAAAAGGTGCAGGTGATTTAGCTACAGGTATAGCTTATAGATTAAAAAAAAGTGGATTTGATATTGTTATGACAGAAATTAATAATCCAACTACAGTAAGAAGAACTGTGGCATTTTCACAAGCAGTATTTGATAATGAAATTGAAATTGAGGGTATTAAGGGAATTAAGGTCAATAATATTGATGAGATATATATAGAAATAAGTAAAGGTAATATACCAATAATAATTGATGAAAAGGCAAATATTATAAAAGAATTAAATCCAAATGTTGTGGTGGATGCTATAATTGCTAAAAAAAATTTAGGAACAAGTATTAATGATGCACCAATAGTTATTGGAGTTGGACCAGGTTTTGAAGCTAAAAAAGATTGTCATTTAGTAGTTGAAACTAAACGAGGACATTATTTGGGAAAGGTAATAGAAGAAGGAAGTGCAATACCTAATACTGGAATTCCAGGAGATATAGGCGGATATACAAAAGAAAGAATTATTAGAGCATCAAGTGAAGGTAAAATAAAACCAGTAGCAAGAATAGGTGATTATGTTAAAAAGGGAGATGTAGTTGCTTATATAGATGGTGTAGAAGTTTTAGCAGAAATAGATGGAATAATAAGAGGAATGTTACAAGACGGTATAGAAGTATTTAAAGGAATGAAAAGCGGCGATATAGATCCTAGATGTGAAAAGAATCATTGTTTTACTATATCAGACAAAGCTAGATCAATTGGTGGTGGAGTTTTAGAAGGTATATTATATATGAATAACAAAAAATTAAACTTAGAATAATTAAATATATAAAAGGGGGAATATAAGTGAAAAAAGTTATAGATGCAAAAGGAAAGGCTTGCCCAATGCCTGTTATAATGGCAAAAAAGGAAATAGATACAGGAGTAAAGTTTTTTGACATTGAGGTAGATAACAAGATTGCAGTTGAAAATTTAAAAAAGTTAGCAAATAGTCAAGGTTTTACAACTACTATTGAAGAAAATGATGGCAATTTTAAAGTTAACTTTTCAAATGGATGTGAAGAATGTGAAGAGGTTTTAGCTAAGGTTGAGGGAAAAAAGCCATTAGGTAATTGGAGTATATTTATTAATAAAGAAATAATAGGTGCTGGTAATGAGGAGCTTGGACAATCTTTAATGAAAATGTTCATTTATACTATTTCAGAAGGTGAGGATTTACCTAAGTCAATTTTATTTATGAATGGTGGAGTAAAAGTTCCTAGCTTAAATGAACAAGGGATAGAACATTTAAAAGTTTTACAAGATAAGGGTGTAGAATTATTAGTTTGTGGAGCTTGCCTTAATTTTTATGGATTAGAAGATAAATTAGAGGTGGGTAAAATCAGTAATATGTATGAGATAACTAATGCTATGAAAGAGGCTTCAAAAGTTATAACTATATAATTATTACAAGTAAATGAACTTTATAGTATATAAGGTCAACATAATAAATATAGCTATCTAGAATAATAAAGATAGTGCAATTTATATGTTTGACCTTATTTAGTATAAATTATTTTATTATAATTGAATAATCTTTTTTATCAGTTACTTCGCCAATGATTCTTGTCCAAGGATTATATAATTCCATACGAGACATATATTCTAATGCATCTTTTTCTGGCATTGATAGTAAAAGTCCACCAGAAGTTTGAGGGTCTAAAAGGATATCTTTCATTTCTTGTGAAATGTTATTAGAGCATGTAAATAGATTTTGAAGATATTCTAAATTATTATACATTCCTTCAGGGATTATTCCCATTCTAGCATATTCTAAGGCATCATTAAGAATAGGAAGAGATTCAGTAAATATATTAATAGTTTTATCACTACCACTGGCCATTTCATAACTATGTCCAATTAAACTAAAGCCAGTTATATCAGTACAAGAATTAACAGTTAAATTTTTAAATGAATCTTTTGCATACTTATTTAATGTAGTCATAACATTAGTTAGTTCTTTGATTTTTTCAGGTGGTAATAATTCTGCTTTTGTAGCTGTATTTAAAATTCCTACACCAATAGGCTTAGTTAAAACAAGTACATCACCAGTTTTAGCATTACTATTTGTAAGAATTTCTTTTGGATGAGCAAAGCCAGTAACACAAAGCCCATATTTAGGAGTTGGATCGGCAATGGTATGTCCACCAGCAACAACAGCTCCAGCTTCTGCTATTTTGCTATAGCCACCAGATAATATATCATGCATTAAAGATGGATCTAAACATGATGGAAAGCATAGTAAATTCATAGCAACAGCAGGATCGCCCCCCATAGCATAAATATCACTAAGTGCATTTGTAGCAGCAATTTGTCCGAAAGTATATGGATCATCTACCATTGGTGGGAAGAAATCTACTGTTTGTATTGAAACTTTATCATCAGAAATTTTATATACACAGGCATCATCTTTTTTATCGAAGCCTACTAATAGATTTGGATTTTCAAATTTAGGTAAATTATTCAAAACAGAATCTAAGACAGCTGGACCAATTTTTGCAGCACAACCAGAACTTTTAGTTAAAGATGTTAGTTTTATAGTCTTCTTCATATTATTTCCCCTCTACTATTAGAAATATTTATATATTAATAATTATAATAAGAAAATAACAAAAACAATAGTGTAAATGATATAATAAAGAGATAATGTTTTTAGAATAATAACTGGTTTAAGAGAGAGTTTTATTTATGAAGGGAAATATGGTTAGACAATATATAAATTCTATAGAGAATTTTTCTGGAGTTGTGAGCATCAAGGAAAATAAACATATTTTATTTGAAGAAGCATTTGGCTATGCGGATATTGCTAATGAAAGAAAGAATAATCTAAATACTAGATTTGGAATTGCTTCAGGTGCAAAATTATTAACGTCAATAGGAATATGTAAATTGGTAGAAGAGGGCAAGATAAGTTTTGATGATTTATTAAAGAGTTTTGTAAGTAGTGAAATTTATAGTGATGATATTACAATTAAACATTTATTAACTCATACAAGTGGCATACCTGATTATTTTGATGAAGAGGTAATGGATGATTTTAGTGAGTTATGGATAGAAAATCCTATGTATTTATTAAGACAACCAAGTGATTTTAAAAAATTATTATTTAAGGGAAAAATGAAAAGTAAACCATGAGAAATTTTTTCTTATAATAATAGTGGCTTTATAGTTTTAGCTATGGTTATAGAAAGGGTAAGTAATATGCCTTTTGTAGAATTTATTAAAAAATATATATTTGGTGTATTGGATATGAATTCATCAGGATATTTTGCGTTGGACATGCTACCAGAAAATTGTGCTAATGGATATATAAGAAATGATGATGGAAGCTTTAAGAGTAATATATATTCCATACCTGTTATAGGTGGTGGTGATGGTGGTGTATTTATAAATGCACACGATATGAGTAAGTTATGGAACGGTTTGTTAGAGTATAAAATATTAAATAAAGAAATAACAGATGAACTACTTATGCCACATGTTAATGTAGAAAATGAAATATATTATGGATATGGAATATGGATGCAAAAAAAAGATGATGAAATATACAAATATTATATAACAGTAAATGATCCAGGAGTAGATTTTAGATCATCAATATATCCAAGGGAGAATTTAGAGGTAACAATATTAGCTAATAAGGAATTTGGAACTTTTGATATATCTAAATTTATTCAAGAAAATATATAAATTTTAAATTAAACTAGAGAAATTATTAGAAATATGATATAGGTTATAAAGAAATAAAATTTACAAAAGAAAGAAGGAGAAAATAATGCTAATAAGCAAAGAGAAAAAGTTTTATAAATTGATTTTAAGTATTGCTTTACCAATAGCAGTTCAAAATCTAATTACTTTTGCAGTAAGTATGATTGATACCATGATGCTAGGTTCGTTAGGAGAAGTACAGTTATCAGCAGCTTCAATAAGTAATAATTTATTCTTTATTTTAACCATACTAATTTTTGGGTTAGCTGGTGGTTCAAATATATTAATATCTCAATATTGGGGGAAGGGTGATGTAAAGACAATACATAAAATACTTTCAATAATGTATAGAGCTTGTGTAATAATTGCAGCAATATTTATAGCTATTGCAATAATTTTTCCATCAGGGTTTATGAAAATTTATACTACAGATATAAGAGTTATTGAAGAAGGAACTAAATATTTAAGAGTTATAGCAGTTGGGTATGTTTTCTATGCAATAACAAATTGTACTATAATGATGCTTCGTTCAGTAAAAACAGTTAAAATTTCGTTAGTTGTATATACTGCATCTTTAATAGTTAATGCATTTTTTAATTATATATTAATATTTGGTAAGTTTGGTGCACCGGCGTTAGGAGTAAAAGGTGCAGCTATTGCAACTGTTATAGCAAGAATAACAGAGCTTTCTATAGTACTAATTTTTATGATTAAGTATGAAAATAAGATAAATTTAAAGATGATCCATTTATTAAAAGTGGACAAGTTAATATTAAAAGACTTTTTATCTAATTGTACGCCTGTATTATTTAATGAATTTTTATGGTCAACAGGTTCAACAATGATTTCCATAATATTAGGAAGGCTTGGAACAGAGACCGTTGCAGCAAACAGTATAAGTAATGTTGTATTTCAGTTTGTAACAGTATTCATATTTGGGCTTTCAAATGCCACAGCAGTAATAATAGGAAATACTATAGGTGAAGGTAAAAATGAAAAAGCTAAGGAGTATTCACGAACAGTAGGTGTATTAAGCATTATTATGGGAATTATGGCTGCAGGAGTAATTTTGTTAATAAGACCTATTGTAGTAGATTTTTATAATGTATCACAAATAACTAAAGATATTGCAATTCAAATTATGGGCTCTATGTCAATTATAGTAGTATTCCAAAGTTTTGGAGTTACCTTAATGATGGGTGTTTTACGAGGTGGTGGAGATGCCAAGTTTGTATTAGTAAATGATATTATATTCTTATGGCTTGTAGCAATTCCATGTGGATTTTTAACTGCCTTCGTATTAAGATGGCCCATTGCAGCAGTATTTTTTGTTGTAAAAAGTGATGAGATTATTAAATCAATAATTGCATCTATAAGGGTATTAAGCGGAAAATGGGTAAGAAATGTTACAAGAGATTTTCAATTAGAAGAAGCATAAGTTGGGGTTAGTCCATATAATTGCCAGTATTCTTTTAACTGATTAAAGACAAACTATATATAACTTTTTATTAAAGTTGTATATTAAAAAGAGAGGTGAAAAGAGTTTGGCTAAAAATAGAAATGAAAAAAAGCCTAAGCAGAATAAAAAGGCTAAAACAAAAATAGTTAATAATGATGAAGAACAATAATTAAGTGTATAGAAATAGGATTCATTTTATATTAAGTGAATCCTATTTTTTTGAGATAGTTTATGTTGGCTCTATTTTTATCTATAAGTTATGATAAGAGAATAGTTAAAGTATTATTTATTTAAGCTTTATGGTAAAATTATAAAAAATTTTTAAAAGATAAAGGAGAAGAAAAAATGGATTGGTATTGTGCAGTATGGAATAGTGATAGCGTAAGTAGTGCAGTTGGAGCACAGGTTTTATATGAAATGCTTTGTGAAGGTGATACTTCACTTGTTGGAGAGATAGATTTAATTGATGAATTTTATGAAGATTTAAATTCTAAAAAATTTAATATTGAAATAAATAAGGGAAAGGGATTTATAATAATTGGATGTAGTTTTGAGGATGCGGAACATTTAAATGAGGTAATTCCTCAAATTGCAAAAAAACATGGATTATCATATTTTGAGCCACAAAATATGACCTATATATTTTAAAAATTTAAATAATTACTATATAAAGATTTAAGATAAAATACTATCATCATAAGAGCAATGTGATAGTATTTTATCTTTTAGAAAAGAAGCTTTTGGAATCTTTTCTTCAATTATAGTATGACCATATTACTAGATAAAAATACATAGAAATATTTATTTTTTATTATCTATTTAAGTATTCTTCCATTATTGATTTAACCTTTGGAATAGGAATACTACTACCGCCTCTATCTTTTACATCTTCTATTATCATGGCTATAGCAAGTTTAGAGCTAGTTGTATCAACGGCTACGAACCAGCCATTTTCAGTTCCTGTAGTATCATCTTGAGATGCTTTTATTTCAGCAGTTCCAGTTTTAGCAGCTATATTATATCCAGGAATTTGAGCTTCATGAGCGGCGCCATCAGCATCATTAACCATTGCAGAAAAATCTTCTATTAATGTAGGTAAATATTCAGCTTTAATTGCAGATTCTTTCCAAAGAGTTGGAGAGGTATTGGAACTTAAAACTAATGTTGGATTCATAATATCACCATTATTAGCTAAAGCGCTATAAGCTAATGCCATATTTAAAGGGGTTACCATTAATTCACCTTGTCCATATCCTGTGTCTGCTAATAATATTTCATTATCTAAAGCGCCATTATTAGAAATACTAGATTTAGTCATAGGATATTCAAAGGTAATATCTTCACCTATACCAAATCCCTTAAGTCCATTAATTAAATTTTCACCACCAATTTTTAATGCTAATTGAGCGAAGTATATATTATCTGAATATTTAGCTGCTTCTCTAAGTGTCATTGGAGTAGTAGTATTATGAACTCTAGTAATATTATAATTTCCCCAACTTGAATCCTTTTGCCAACTCAAACCGTCAATAGTAACAGTTTCATCAGCATTTAATACTCCTGTATTAAGACCAATTGAAGCAGTTATAAGTTTCATAGTTGAACCAGGAGCATATGTTTTACTAAATCTGTTGATTTGATCTGTATAATCATTTGCTTCTCTTTCAGCAGCTTTGGTTTTTGTAACATATGTTGTAAACATGTTTGAATCATAAGATGGAGCACTAACTAAAGCTAATACTTCACCAGTTTTAGGATCAACAGCTGTAACAGCACCTTTTTCACCGTTTAATTGTTCATAGGAATTGATTTGTAATGTTGAATCAATAGTAAGTTTAACATCAGTGCCATTTATAACTTCTTTTTTTAAAATTGAAATTTCTTCATTATTTCTACTAAGATAAATTTCAGCACCATCTTCACCACGTAATGTATCTTCATAAACTTGTTCAATACCGGCTTTACCAATTAAGCTACTTTCTGTATAACCTTTATCATTCTTAGATTCTAATTCTTCAGCGGTAATTGCACCAACGTATCCAATTAATCTTCCAAAGGCTTCCCCGCCATTATAAACTCTAGATGTCTTTTCGTTGATAATTATGCCTTCATCATTTCTATTAATTAAAGTTGAAAGTTTTTCATCACTTGAAAGTATATCTACTATTGGAACAAAATGTTCAGGATTTGAGTTTGCAGTTAATTTATTTATAATAGTATCTTCACTTATATCTAAAGTATTTGCAAGTTCAGTTATTTTAGCATCACGATTTTCAGTATCAAATTTAGAAGGATGTATTCCAACAACAGAGATTGTCCCATCTTCTGCTAAAATATTATCATTTCTATCAAGTATCTTTCCTCTGGTGTGACTAAGGGTTCTAACATAAACTTTATCGCCTTCAATCATATTAGGAAATAATAAACTTTCATCCCAATTAATAAGATATTCTTTATCTACTTTATAAATGTTTACTTTGTAATCAGTTAAATTTAATTCTCCAGCAATAGTATTACATTTTAAAGAGAATGGAACAGTATAGTAATCTTCATTTTTTATAATATCACCCAAAATTTCGATTTCTAAATCTTTTAAGTCTATTGCTGAATATATATTTGTATACCTATTTACAAAAGTTTCTTCGTCAATATATTCTTTAGAGCTATTAGTTAACATAGAATACATACCTGAAAAATCGCTATTAATCCATTTCTCTTTAAAAGTATTAAATGCTTCTTCATATTTATTGATTTTTGAACAGGAAACTGAAATAACCATTAGAATTAATAGTAGAAATAACAGTATATTTTTAAAGCTTTTCATATAGACCTCCTTAAACATTGTATTATAGATTATTATACTATTTAATGAAAAAAAATCCAATAATGTAGCATAATAAAAAGAATAATAAAAATATTAAGATTAAATTTGTAGGAAATTATGATATAATTAGTAGAAAATCTTAAAGAAAAAGGAGAAAATATGAGCAAAATTTTAGTATTGGCAGAAAAGCCATCAGTAGGTAGAGATTTAGCAAAAGTTTTAAAGTGCAATAATAATAAAGGTTCATATATAGAAGGAAGCAAGTATGTAGTAACTTGGGCTATGGGACATTTAGTAGGACTTATGGATCCTGAAGGGTATGATAATAAATATAAAGAGTGGAAGATGGAAACACTTCCAATGTTACCTAAGCATATGAAGTTAGTTGTATTAAAGAAAACAGGTAAGCAATTTAATGAAGTTAAAAAGCTTATGAATAGAGATGATGTTAGCGAAATAGTTATTGCAACAGATGCTGGAAGAGAAGGTGAACTTGTTGCAAGATGGACTATAGAAAAGGCTGGAGTAAAGAAACCTCTTAAGAGATTATGGATTTCATCACAAACAGATAAAGCTATTTTAGATGGATTCAGAAATTTAAAAGATGGAAAAGAGTATGAAAATCTTTATAGAGCAGCAGTTTGTAGAGCAGAAGCAGATTGGCTTGTTGGTCTTAATGTAACTAGAGCACTAACTTGTAAATATAATGCTCAATTATCAGCAGGTAGAGTTCAATCACCAACACTTGCAATGATAGTTCAAAGAGAAGAGGAAATTAAAAACTTTAAACCAAAGACATACTACACAATAAATGCAAAAACAAAAGGCTATAATTTATCATGGATAAATAAAGATAATAATAGTAGAGTTTTTGATGATGAATTTGCAAATAAAATTGTTTCTAAAATAAAAGGAGCAGAAGGTGAAATAGTTAATATTAATTCTACTAATAAAAAGAAATTTTCACCTGCTCTTTATGATCTAACAGAACTTCAAAGGGATGCAAATAAGATTTTTGGGTATTCAGCAAAACAAACATTGAATATAATGCAAAGACTTTATGAAAATCATAAAATATTAACTTATCCTAGAACAGATTCAAGATATATATCTACTGATATTGTAGCAACTATTCCAGATAGACTTAAGGCAATTGCAATAGGGGAATATAGAAGCACTGCAGATGGATTATTAAAAACAAAGATAAATGGTAATAAAGGATTTGTAGATAATTCTAAGGTAAGTGATCATCATGCAATAATTCCAACTGAAGAAAAACCTAATCTTTCAAATCTTAGCTCAGAAGAAAGAAAAATTTATGATTTAGTAGTAAAAAGGTTTTTAAGTGTATTACTTCCGCCATTCGAGTATGTTCAAACGACTATAGAAGCAAAAGTTAATGAGGAAAGATTTATAGCAAAGGGTAAAATAGTCATATCTAAAGGTTGGAAAAAGCTTTACGATAAATTAGAAGAAGATTCATCAGAAGATGATATTAAGGAGCAGGTATTACCTAATGTTAATAAAGGAGATAAGTTTGTTGTTGAAAATGTTTCTTTAAATAGAGGAGAAACTAAACCACCATCAAGATTTAATGAAGGTACTTTATTATCTGCAATGGAAAATCCTCATAAGTATATTAATGTAGGAAAAGATGCAGCTAAGACTTTAGGTGAAACAGGTGGATTAGGTACAGTTGCTACTAGAGCTGATATAATAGAAAAACTATTTAATTCTTTCGTTATAGAAAAGAAAGGAAAAGAGATTTTACCTACATCAAAAGGAAAACAACTTATAGATTTAGTGCCTAAAGAATTAAAATCTCCATTATTAACTGCAAAATGGGAAAGTCAACTAGATGAGATAGCAAAAGGAAAGAGAGATTGGAATAGTTTTATTAAAGAGATGAAAAATTACTCTGTTGCTCTTGTAGAAGATGTAAAAGGTGCAAATAGTAAATTTGTTCATGACAATAAGACAGGAAAGAAATGCCCTAATTGTGGTAAATACCTTTTAGAAGTTAAAAGTAAGAACGGAACAATGAATGTATGTCAAGATAGAGAATGTGGATATAGAGAAAATGTTGCTAGAGTTACAAATGCAAGATGTCCTGAATGTAAAAAAAAGTTAGAGCTTAGAGGTCAAGGTGAAGGTAAGATTTATGTTTGTACTGGAGCTAATTGTAATTTTAGAGAAAAAGCATCTGCATTTGAAAAAAGATTTGACAAAAAAGGAAAAGTGGATAAGAGAGAGACGCAAAGAATAATGAGAAAGATGCAAAAAGAAGCTGAGGAAGTAAATGATAATCCATTTGCAGAACTTTTGAAGAATTTTAAATAATATATATAATAATGGCGAAGTTATAAAATTCAGAGTTAAGGTGTGTTTTCGCTTCGCCTTTGTTTTAGAGGAAACTACAATTTTTTTTAATAACTTTGTAGCTAAAGGAATATTAAACGAATAATATGTGAAAAATAAATGTAAAAAATGGAGAAAATATTAATCTTACTTGATATTGGAAAGTATACATAATATAATTAATGTGAGATAAAAAGTACAGAAGGGGGAAAACCATGAAAAAAGGACGAACAAAAGTTAGAAGCGCTATATTATTTATTCTAACCTTAGTTGTTATAGTTGCATTTGCCTATGCTGGTGGTAGAGGTGTTGAAGTAGCGGGATGGGAATTTAAATCATTCAATAAAGCTATTACTAAGGGGCTTGACTTACAAGGTGGAGTTTCTGTGTTAATGGAGATACAAGATGAGAATGTAACAAAAGATGACTTAGAAAAGACAAGACAGCTTATTGATTTAAGAGTTAATAAGTTAGGTGTTGCTGAAACTTCAGTAACAGTAGAAGGAGATAGAAGAATTAGAGTTGAAATTCCAGGAGAATATGACTCTAAAGATTTGGTTGATAGTTTATCTAAAACTGGTAATTTAACATTTAAAGATGCTGATGGAAATGAAGTTTTAAATGGTACAGATGTTGCTGAGGCAAGCGTAGTTATTAATAGTAGTACTAATGCGCCAGTAGTTTCATTAAAATTGACAGATGAAGGTACTATAAAATTTGCAGAGGCAACTGAAGCAAATCTTTATAAAACAATTTCAATCTATATGGATGATGAAGAAATATCAAGTCCAACAGTAAATGCTGTTATAACTGATGGTAATGCTATTATAGAAGGTAGTGGAAGTTTAGATGAAGCTAAGAATTTAGCAGGTTTAATTAATGCGGGAGCACTACCTGTAACCGTTAAAGCTATACAAATAGAAAATGTTGGAGCTCAACTAGGAGCTGAAGCACTTCCAAATGCAGTAAAGGCAGGGCTTATAGGAATAGCTATTATATTTGTATTTATGATTCTTTATTATAGAATACCAGGAATTATTGCAAGTATAGCATTAACTTTATATGTATGCCTAGTTTTACTAGTATTTGTTGAGGCGGATGTGGCATTAACACTTCCAGGTATTGCTGCATTCCTTTTAACTGTTGGTATGGCAGTTGATGCGAATGTACTTATATTTGAAAGAGTTAGAGAAGAGTTAAAGAATGGAATGTCTGTAAAGGCAGCAGTAGATAAAGGATTTAACAATGCATTATCTTCAATTATTGACTCAAACGTAACTACTATTATTGCTGCACTTGTACTTTACTTTATAGGTACAGGTAGCGTTAAAGGATTTGCTGTAACATTAATGATAGGTATAGCAGTAAGTATGTTTACAGCTGTAGTTGTTACTAAAACATTAATGAAGTGGGCCGTTGATATGGGAATGTTAAAGTCTAATTGGCAGTTTAGAGTGAAGAGGGGGTAGTGAGGTGTTTAAGATAATAGAAAAGACAAAGATTTGGTTTTCAATATCCCTAGCAATTATATTAGTTGGTGTAGTTTTAATGGCAACTAGAGGATTAAATTTTGGTATTGACTTTAAAGGTGGTACTAAAATAGTTGTTGATTTTGGAGGTAGTTTTGATAAGGTAGAAGCTGATGGAATAGTAAAAGAATATGCAGATGATGCAGTAACAAAAACTGTAGAAAGCACTCAATATGAAATTAAGTCAAAGGACTTAGATGAGACTAAAACAGCAGAATTATTTGATGCATTAAAGGAAAAGTATTCACTAGAGGATTCTGCTTTAATTTCACAAAGTCAAATAGGTCCATCGGTTGGGAAAGAGTTAACAAGAAATGCTATTATTTCAGTATTAGTAGCTTGTGTAGCAATGCTTATTTATATAGCAATAAGATTTGAATTTAATTTTGGTATAGCAGCAATAACTGCTTTAGTACATGATGTTTTAATAACTTTAGCATTTTATGCAATATTTAATATTCCAGTAAATAATTCATTTATAGCTGCGATGTTAACAATTGTAGGATATTCAATTAATGATACTATTGTTATTTTTGATAGAATAAGAGAAAATAGCCATAGTATGAGAAGAAGTACTCCAGCTGAAATAGCAAATACAAGTATTAATAAGACTTTAGCTAGATCTATAAATACTTCATTAACTACTTTAATAATTATTGGAGCAGTTAATATATTTGTACCAACAGTTAGAGAATTCTCATTACCATTATTAATAGGTATTGCTGCTGGAGCTTATTCATCAATCTTCATAGCATCACCAATTTGGGTATTATTACAAAAGAGAAAACCAAAAAACAAAAATGTAAAAACAGCGTAATGTTATATAAGATTAAAGAAGTGGTAAGAAATTACCACTTCTTTTGTATATTATATCCAAAAAAGATAAAATAAGTAGGTGTAATTCTCAAAATAGATATTTTTACAGGATAATTTGCTAGGAAATGAAGAAAACATTTGTATTATATCAATTTATCTATTATAATATAACTGTTTTCTTATTATTGTGGAGGAGTTTATCATGCGTAAGTTTTGGGAAAGTATATATAGTCCTAATTACATAACTGGATATAATCCCTTTATACTTAAAGATATGAATAAAGCAATAGAACGTATGGTATCAGCAATTAATAATAGAAAAAAAATTGTTGTTTATGGGATACCAAATGTAGATGGATTATGTGCTATTTCATCCCTTATATTGGTTTTGAAATATTTAAATGCCGATATTGAATACGTAGTCCATGATGATTCTTCAAGTAAATCTAAAATTTCATCTAAAGATATAATAAATAATGTTCATTTTTTAGGTGGAGAATTACTTATAGCTTTAGGAATAGATTTAAAGTCAGAAGAAGAAGAAAAGCTTTGTAAAAATCTTGGGATAGATTTGATAGTTATAGAAAATAGAGACGTAAATTATGATTATGAGTACATATACATAAATCCTAATCAAAAAGGTTGTCAATATAGATATAAAAATTTATCAATAAGTGGGTTAACATTTAAGTTAATGCAAGCAATAGCAATTTACTATAATGTTAAAAGTATAAATAAGTATCTAGACTTAATACTAATAGGTGAAAAATGCACTAAATCACCTAAAAAGGGTGAGAATAGTGTTATTATAAAAGAAGGTATGAGGTTTTTAATTAATACAAATAATCATGGATTAAGATCTATTATGGATGCTTATAACATGGTTAATATAAATGAGGATAGTGTTGATAAAATTATAGATGTTATTACTCCAACTATTAATGTTGTAACTATGACAGATAACGCTAGAATAATAATTGAGTTGTTAATAACAAATAGAAAAGAAAGAGCAGAACAAATAACAAAGTATTTAAATAAGTCTAAAGAAAATGTATAATATAATTATATAGAAATTTGACTATAATGAATACAAGAATAAGTTGATATGGAGGATTTGTTATGGATCTAAAAAAAAGCATAAGAATAGTGGAAGATTTTCCGAAGAAGGGAATTAGTTTTAAAGACATCACTACTTTAATAGCAGATGGAGAAGCTTTTAAGTATTCAATAGATGCAATAGCTGAGCATCTTAAAGATAAAAATGTGGATGTTATATTAGGACCTGAAGCAAGAGGATTTATTTTTGGAGTACCTGTTGCATATGCTTTAGGAGTTGGATTTGTACCAGTTAGAAAAAAAGGAAAATTACCTTTTGAAACAGTATCAGTTAGTTATGATTTAGAATATGGTACAGATGTATTAGAAATTCATAAGGATTCAATTAAGAAGGGCCAAAGAGTAGCAATAGTTGATGATTTGCTTGCTACAGGAGGAACTATTGAAGCTGTAACTAGACTTGTAGAGTCTGCAGGTGGAGAGGTTGTTGCTTTAGATTTTGCAATTGAGTTAACTGAGTTAAAGGGAAGAGATAAATTAAAAGGATACGAAGTAATGTCACTTGTTCAATACGATATTTAATTTATTGAAATACCTTAAATTTTAATATATAATTAGTGTAAAGGTGGCTGGTTGATTTAACCAGCCATTGATTTTAATTTAAATTATGGGAAAAGTATAATATTAGAAAATTTTTAAAGGGAGGATTTGAATGGTTGAGGTATTGATACAAAAAATAAAAGAAAATTGCACAAATGTTGACCTAAATGTTGTAAATAAAGCATTTAATTTAGCTTTTGAAGCTCATAAGGAGCAAAAAAGAGAATCTGGAGAACCTTATATAATTCACCCTATTGATGTATCTATAATTTTGGCTGAATTAGGTATGGATACAAGTACTATAGTTGCAGGCTTACTTCATGATGTTATAGAAGACACTGACTATACCTATGAAGATATTAAAAATATTTTTAGTGAAGAAGTAGCTAATCTAGTTAGTGGAGTTACTAAAATTACTAAAATGGAGTATAAATCTAAAGAAGAACAACAGGCAGATAATTTTAGAAAAATGTTATTGGCTATGGCTAATGATATAAGAGTAATTATAATTAAATTAGCAGATAGATTACATAATATGAGAACATTAAAATATATGCCTAAGGAAAAACAAAAAAGAATTTCTAAAGAAACTTTAGACATATATGCACCTCTTGCACATAGATTAGGTATTTCTAAGGTAAAATGGGAACTTGAAGATTTATGCTTTAGATATTTACATGAAGAAGAGTATTATGAGTTAGTAAATCAAATAGCTGAAAAGAGAGTAGAACGAGAAACGTATATTGCACAAATAATTAAAGATTTATATGGAAAACTTGAAGAAGCTGGAATAGATTCAGATATAGATGGTCGTCCTAAGCATTTTTATAGCATTTATAGAAAAATGGTTACTAAGAATAAGAGTATAGAACAAATATTTGACTTAACTGCTATAAGAATACTTGTTAACTCCGTAAAAGATTGTTATGAAGTATTAGGGATAGTTCATACTATATATAAGCCAATACCAGGAAGATTTAAAGATTATATTGCAATGCCAAAACCAAATATGTATCAATCTTTGCATACAACAGTTATAGGACCTCAAGGAAAAACATTTGAAATTCAAATAAGAACTTTTGAAATGCATAAAACGGCAGAATATGGTATAGCTGCACATTGGAAGTATAAAGAGGGTGATACTTCTGATAGTAAAGAAAAGAGTTTTGAACATAAGTTAGTATGGCTTAGAGATATGCTTGAATGGCAAAAGGAAACTTCTGATGCAGAAGAATTTATGGAAGGATTTAAAATTAATCTTTTCACAGATGAGATTTTCTTATTTACACCAAAAGGTGTAGTTATAGATTTACCAAATGGAGCAACACCTATAGATTTTGCTTATAGAATACATACTGATATTGGTAACAAATGTATTGGGGCTAAGGTTAATGGTAAAATAGTTCCACTTGATTATCAACTTAAAACTGGCCAAATAGTAGAAGTTTTAACATCTAATAGCTCTAAGGGTCCTAATATGGATTGGCTTAACATTGCTAAAAGTAATCAAGCAAAAAGCAAAATAAGAGCATGGTTTAAGAAAGCTAAAAAAGAAGAGAATATTACAAAAGGAAAAGAAGTTTTTGAAAAAGAATTAAAGAAACAAGGAGTTCACTATGCAGATATTGCTAAGGGTGAAGCTTATGATAAATTTATAAAAAGATATAATATAAATTGTATGGATGATTTATATGCTTTAGTAGGTCTTGGAGCTATAGTAGCATCTTCATTTATTTCTAAGTTAAAAGAAGAAAGCCTATCTAAAGATGAAAAAGCTAAGGAAGAAAGTTTAAGCAAGGCTATTGAAGAGAATATTTCAAAGACTAAAAAAAGAAAAAAAGAAAATAATTATGGAGTTACAGTTAGAGGTGAAGATAACTTAATGGTTAGATTTGCTAGATGTTGTAACCCAGTTCCAGGTGATGATATTTTAGGATATATAACAAAAGGACGTGGAGTATCTATTCACCGAAAGGATTGTAGCAATTTACAAACCTTAATTGAAGAAGATTCACAAAAGGTAGTTGATGTGGCTTGGGGAACTGCTAAGGGAGTGGCTTATATGGCAGAAATTCAAGTTAAGAGTGAAGATAGATCAGGTGTGCTTTCTGATATAATGAATGTTATAATGGAAAGTAAGTTACCTCTTAATGCATTAAATGCGAAGAGTGCTAAGAGTAATTTAGCATATGTAAATATAAAAGTTAAAATAGATACAATAGAACAGCTAAAAGAGTTAATGAGAAAAATAAGAAAGTTAACTGGTGTTATGGATGTTTATAGAATGAATAATTAAAGGAAACTCCCTATCCTAACGTCCAAGGAGTAAGTTGGACTTATAAAATTAAAATTTGGAGTTTTACTTAGAGGATGGTATAAATGAGAGCAGTAGTACAAAGAGTGACATATTCTAGTGTTGAAGTTGATGGTGAAATTGTAGGCGAAATAAATAAAGGATTTAATGTACTTTTAGGTATTTCTAAAGAAGATACTGAAGAAGATATGAAGTATATTAAAGATAAAATAATTAATCTTAGAGTATTTAGTGATGAAAATGATAAAATGAATTTATCTTTATTAGATATCAAAGGGGAGTTATTATTAATTTCACAATTTACACTATATGGTGATGCTAGAAAAGGAAGAAGACCTAATTTTATGAACGCTTTAGGTGGCGAAGAAGCCAAGAAATTTTATGATAAATTTATTGAAATGATGAAAGAAACGGGATTAAAGGTTCAAACAGGAATCTTTGGTGCTGATATGAAAGTTGATATTAAAAATGATGGACCTGTTACAATACTTTTAGATAGCAGTAGAAATTTTTAAATAGAAATAGTGAATGAGGTGAATTTATGATAATAAAAACATATCCTATAGGTATTTATGAAGAAAATATTTATGTTTTAGTAGATGAAAAATCAAAAGATGCTTGTATAGTAGATCCAGGTGGAAATGGTGATTTATTAATTAAAAATATTGAAGAATTAGGATGTAATATTAAATATATCTTACTAACTCATGGGCATTTTGATCATGTAGAAGCTTTAAATGAAGTGGTAGAAAGATTTAAAGCGCCTGTATATATGAATGAAAATGAAGTGAATTTTATGAAAACAGATAAAACTGTTTTTGGAAATATTCCAGAGAAATATAATCTACTGAAAGATGGAGATACTTTGTCTTTTGGTGATGATATTATAAAATGTATTCATACTCCAGGACATACTAAAGGTGGAATGTGTTATCTATACAAAGATGCTATATTTACTGGAGATACTTTATTTAAAGGTTCAGTAGGTAGAAGTGATTTTATAGGTGGAGATTTTAATGAGTTAATAAATTCAATAAAGACGAAATTAATGATTCTAGATAATGATATAAATGTATATCCAGGTCATATGGAATCATCAACTATTGGATATGAAAAACTAAGAAATCCATTCTTACAAGATGAGTTTGAGATTTTTTAATAAAAGGAGAAATCATGGAAATAAAAATTAAATTAAACGACATGAAGTATAGATATGACGTATATCAAATGTTTAATATTTATTTTCCGTTAGATGAAATTAAATTTTTAGATGATGGAGATTATATTGTTAATATTTTAGATAATAAAGTAGAGTTTATTAATAGTAATTATTATAAAGAAACTGAAATATCTGAAAATATTAAAGAAGACATTAAGAGATTAGTATTTTCTTCATTAAAAGATATTACAAAAGAAGAATATCCATGGGGAATTTTAGTTGGTATTAGACCTTCTAAAATTGCACTTAAGTATTTAGAAGAAGGAAAAACAGAAGAAGAAATTATAGAAATATTTGAAAAAAAGCATTTAGCATCAGAAGAAAAAGCTAAGCTTTGCATAGAAATTGCAAAAACAGAAGTAAGTTTTGTAAATAATGATTCTAAAAATATAGCTATTTATATAGGTATGGCTTTTTGCCCTACAAGATGTTTTTATTGTTCTTTTGCTGCTAATCCAATAATGGGAAATAAAAAGTTAGTAAATCCATATTTAGAAGCGTTAATATATGAAATTAGAGAAATGAAAAAATATGTTGATGAAAGAAGTTTAAACATTGAAACTGTATATTTTGGTGGAGGTACACCTACAGCAGTAAATAATGAAGAGTTTGAACTTATTATGCAAGAAGCTTATGATGCTTTTGTTAAAGGTAAAGGATTAAAGGAATTTACAGTGGAATGTGGAAGACCTGATAGTATTACAAAAGAAAAGCTTGAAACTATGAAAAAGTTTAATGTAACAAGAATTAGTATAAATCCTCAAACTATGAATGATGAAACATTAAAAATGATAGGAAGAGGCCATAATTCTAATGATGTAATAGAAAAGTTCAACCTAGCAAGAAGTATGGGCTTTAATGATATAAATATGGATATGATTATAGGACTTCCTGGAGAAGGAATAAAAGAAGTTCTTCATACAAAAGAAGAGATATTAAAATTACATCCGGATAGTTTAACTGTTCATGGATTATCTTTAAAGAGAGCTTCTATTCTTTATGAAAACTTTATCCTTAAAAAGGGAATTCAAGTTAAAAAACAAACTGAGTTAGCTGATATGTATGAAGAAAGTAGAATTTTAGCTGAAAAATTAGGATTACATCCATATTATATGTATCGTCAAAAAAATATGGTTGGAAATATGGAGAACTTAGGTTATTCTAGAAAAGGTGCAGAATGTATTTATAATATTCAAATGATAGAAGATAAGCAAACTATTATTGCTTTAGGTGCAGATGCTGTCTCTAAAGTTGTTTTCTTAGAGGAAGGCAGAATAGATAGGTTTGCAAATATCAAGGATGTTAGAGAATACTGTAATAGAATAGAAGAAATGGTAGAGGGAAAGAAAAAATTATTAGATACCCTTTACTTAAATAAGGAGGAATAATTAAATGGAAATGCAAGCTCCAAAAGGAACGAAGGATATGCTACCGCAGGATGCGTATAAATGGCATTTTGTTGAGCAAACATTTAGAGATGTAGCAAAATATTATGGGATGAGAGAAATTAGGACTCCTATATTTGAACATACTGAATTATTTGCAAGAGGTGTTGGAGACACAACTGATATAGTTCAAAAGGAAATGTATACTTTTAATGATAAAGGTAATAGAAGTATTACGTTAAAACCAGAAGGAACAGCAGGAGCAGGAAGAGCTTTTATAGAAAGTAGATTGTTTAATGAAGCACAGCCAACAAAACTTTATTATATAACTCCATGCTTTAGATATGAAAATGTTCAAAAGGGTAGATTTAGACAATTCCATCAATTTGGAACAGAAGTATATGGTTCAAAAGAACCATCTATGGATGCAGAAGTAATTTCATTAGCAATGCAAGTTTTAAAAACTTTAGGATTACAAAGTTTAAGCTTAAATATAAATAATTTAGGATGCTCTAAATGTAGACCAAATTACAATGAAGCATTAAAGAATTATTTAAAAGAAAACTATGATAATTTATGTCCACTATGTCAATCAAGATTTGAAAAGAATCCAATGAGAATTTTAGATTGTAAGGAAAGAAAATGTAAAGAAATTACTAAAAATGCACCAATAATACTTGATTATATGTGTGAAGAGTGTGATACTCATTTTGACTCAGTTAAAAAGTATTTAACTGCATTAAATATTCCATTTACAGTTGATCCAGGAATCGTAAGAGGTTTAGATTATTACACTAAAACAATCTTTGAGATCTTAAACGATGAATTTACTGTTTGTGGTGGTGGAAGATATGATAAGCTTATAGAACAATTAGGTGGTCCAGAAATGCCAGCAGTTGGATTTGGTATGGGGATTGAAAGACTTATCATGATATTAGAAAAAGAAGGTATAGAAATTCCTAATGAGAATCTTTTTGACTTATACATTGGTGCTAGAGGTGATAATGCGAAATTTGAAGCATTTACTTTAGCTAACAAATTAAGAGAAGCTGGTGTGAAAACAGAAGTAAATCATATGGGTAGAAGTGTGAAAGCAGAGATGAAATATGCTAATAAAATTGGTGCTGCATTTACAACAATTTTAGGTGATGACGAACTTCAAAATAGATCGATAAAGCTTAAGAGAATGAGCGATGGAGAACAATTTGAGGTAAGTTTAGATAATATACAAGAAATAGCTAAAGCTATTAAATAGTTAGGAGGAAGTTTACCAATGGGTGAGGCTTTAAATGGATTAAAAAGAACCATGATGTGTGGTGAACCAAGAGAAGTAAACGTAGGAGAAAAAATAACTCTTATGGGATGGGTTCAAAGAAATAGAAAGCTTGGAGGTCTTCAATTTATAGACCTTAGAGATAGAACTGGAATTATGCAAATAGTTTTTGGTGAAGAAATTAATGCAGAAAGCTTTGAAAAAGCTAAAGCAGTAAGACCAGAGTATTGTATAGCTGTTACTGGAGAAGTTGTTTTAAGAGAAGCTCCAAATGCTGCTATGGAAACTGGAATGGTAGAATTAAAATGTGAAAGTATAAAAGTTTTATCAGAATCAGAAACTCCACCAATATATATTAAAGAAGGATTAGATGCCGCTGAAAATATAAGATTAAAATATAGATATTTAGATCTTAGAAGACCAGATATGCAAAAAATCTTTATGATTAGAAATAGAGCTACAAAAGCTGTTAGAGATTACCTTGATAATAATGGATTCTTAGAAATAGAAACTCCAATATTAAATAAGAGTACTCCAGAAGGTGCTAGAGATTACTTAGTTCCATCAAGAAATTATCCAGGAATGTTCTATGCACTTCCACAATCACCTCAAATATTTAAGCAATTATTAATGGTATCAGGATTTGATAAATATTATCAAGTTGCTAAATGTTTCAGAGATGAAGATTTAAGAGCTAACAGACAACCAGAATTTACTCAAATTGACTTAGAAATGAGTTTTGTTGAGCAAGATGATGTTATGGCATTAAATGAGGGGCTAATTGCTCATGTATTTAAAGAAGTTTTAGGTCATGAAGTTAAGCTTCCAATTAAGAGAATGCCATTTAAAGAAGCTATGGAAAAATACGGTTCAGATAAGCCGGATTTAAGATTTGGTATGGAAATTACTGATATTACTGACTGTGTTAAAGACATGGACTTTGTAGTATTTAAATCTGCTTTAGAAATGGGCGGAAGTGTTAGAGCATTATGCTTAAAAGGTGGAGCAGATTTAGGAAGAAAACCTCTTGATAAGTTAGTTGACTTTGTTAAGGGATATAAAGCAAAAGGTCTTGCTTGGATTCAACTTAAGGAAGATGGAGTTAAATCTTCAATTGCTAAGTTCTTAACTGATGATGTTACTGAAAATATAATTAAGACTATGGGAGCTGAAACTGGAGATGCAATACTTATCGTTGCAGATAAAAACTCTGTAGTATTCCAAAGTTTAGGAGCATTAAGATTAGAACTTGCTAAACAATTTGATTTAATTAAAGATAAAAATGAATTTAACTTTACATGGATTACTGAATTCCCATTATTTGAATATAATGAAGAAGAAGATAGATATCATGCTGCTCATCATCCATTTACATCACCAATGGATGAAGATTTAGACATGCTTGAATCTAATCCAGGAGCTGTAAGATCTAAAGCATATGACTTAGTATTAAATGGTGAAGAATTAGGTGGAGGATCTATAAGAATACATGATTCTGCACTTCAAACAAGAATGTTTAAAGCTTTAGGATTTACTGAAGAGTCAGCTTATGAGAGATTTGGATTCTTAATAGATGCATTTAAGTTTGGTCCACCACCACATGGAGGATTAGCATTTGGTCTTGATAGAATGGTAATGTTCTTAGCTGGAACTGAAAATATAAAGGATGTTATAGCATTCCCTAAAAACCAAAATGCTTATTGCTACTTAAGCGAAGCACCAAATGTTGTAGATCAAAAGCAAATTGATGAATTAGGTTTAATAATAAAGCCAGAAGATAAAGAATAATTATATTATGAAAAAGTCAGCAATAGCTGACTTTTTTATGTATATTATATTTGTCATTTGCAATTGTAATAATATTTAACAGGATAAAAAGCATCAATTTGATTAAAATAATACTGTAAGTACTCTATACATATTTACTAAGGAGGAGTCACTATGAAAAACAAAATGATGAAAAAAATGAATAGAAAGATGCGTAAAGCAAAAATGAAGAATAGTATTATAATGGAAATGGCAGAAGATTTAAAAGATTTAGTTGAAAATGCTAAATTGTATAAGAAGTTAAAAGCTAAAAGATAGAATATGAAATAGTATATAAAAATAATCTCAACATAAATAGTTGAGATTATTTTTATATTATTTTTGAGCAAATTTTTTTATTTCTTTTTTTCGTTTAGCACTAAGAAGTAATCTTGTAAGTGTTGAAACAAATAAAACTCCTAATGCTAATGTTCCGGCACTTGCTAGTGTGCTTAATCCTAATTCTAATGATTTAGATATATTACCTGAAATCGCTTCACGCATAGTATAGTACATACCACTACCAGGCACTAATGGAATTAAAGCACAAACTACAAATGTAGTAACAGGTGTCTTAAAAATTCTTGCAAGAACTTCACTATAAACACTAAAAATAACAGAAGAAATAAATAGTGAAGAAATCTCTGATAATCCCATTTGCAATGGTAGTGAATAAAAAAACCAACTTATAGCTCCACCAAGGGCAGCGAAAAATATTTTTTTGCCACGTATATTAAAAGCGATACAAAAGCCAAATGTTGCAAAAAAAGATACAAGTGTAACCCAAATAATCATTTTAAATTCCTCCAAAGTTTGATATCCAGAAACTTAATACTGCACCAGTACCTACAGCAATAGATATAGCAACTAAAAATGCTTCAGCAGCTCTTATTATACCAGATAATAAATCACCTGAAATTGTATCTCTAATGGCATTTGTAATGGCTAATCCTGGAACTAATAGCATTATAGCACCAATAATGGTTTGATTGACTTGACTTGCAATGCCAAGTTTATAAAGGATTATGGCTAAAAGAGCTGCAATTCCACTGCATATACTATTTATAAAGAATGAATTTATGCCTATTTCAGACCATTTTATAGTTAGAGATTTAATTATTAAACCAATTAGGAATGCAGCAAAAACATCTTTAAAGGTTCCTCCAAATAATACTGAGAATGAACCTGCCCCTAGGGCGGAGAAGATTATAATGACAGGAAGAGGATAAATATCTTCCTTATTAATTTTAATTAATTCTTGCTTTAAATCATTAACAGATAAATTTTTTGACAATATACTTCTAGATAAATCATTTACTTTATCAATTTTATTCAAATTAACAGTTCTATTAGAAACACGACGTGTCAAGGAGTATATTTTACCTTCGTGGCAAATTGAAGCCATAATTCCTGTTGGGGTAGCAAAACTTTCAGCTTCTGCAGCACCATATATTTTGCAAATACGCCATATAGTTTCTTCTACTCTATAAGTTTCGCCACCATTTTCTAAAATCATTTGTCCAGCAAGCATTGCAACTTGAAGTATTTCATTCATAATACAAAACCCCTATATTTTTTAAATTTTTTATGTATTATACCATAAGAGATTATAAAAATGTATATTTATATTAAAAAGTAGTTGAATTAATTATTATTTATATATATAATTTTATAAAAAGATAATTGGGGTGATTAAATGGATTTTATGAATTTAAAGAAGGAAGACAGAGAGATTTCTGACTTAATGGAGAAAGAATTAAAAAGACAAAGAGAAGGTATAGAGCTTATTGCATCAGAAAACTTTGCATCACAAGCAGTGATGGAAGCTATGGGATCTCATTTAACTAATAAGTACGCTGAAGGTTATCCTAGTAAGCGTTACTATGGGGGCTGTGAAATAGTTGATGAGGTTGAAGAAATAGCAAGAAATAGAGCTAAAGAACTTTTTGGAGCTGAGCATGTTAATGTACAGCCACATTCAGGATCACAAGCAAATATGGCTGTGTACTTTACAATATTAGAACCAGGTGATACAGTACTTGGAATGGACTTAAGTCATGGTGGGCATTTGACTCATGGATCACCAGTAAACTTCTCAGGAAAATTATTTAATTTTGTTTCTTATGGAGTTGATAGTGAAACTGAAAGAATTAATTATGATAATGTAAGAGAACTTGCGTTAAAGCATAAACCAAAATTAATTGTAGCAGGAGCAAGTGCATATTCAAGAGTTATAGATTTCGAAAAATTTAAAGAAATTTGTGATGAGGTTGGAGCATATTTCATGGTAGATATGGCACATATAGCAGGATTAGTAGCAGCTGGAGAGCATCCATCACCAGTTCCTTATGCTGATTTTGTAACTTCAACAACTCATAAAACTTTAAGGGGCCCAAGAGGTGGATTAATTCTTTGTAAGGAAAAATATGCTAAAGCATTAGATAAGAATATATTCCCAGGTATGCAAGGTGGACCACTTATGCATGTAATTGCAGCTAAAGCAGTATGCTTTAAGGAAGCATTAGAACCAAGCTTTAAAAATTATATGAAAAATGTAGTTTTAAATTGCAAGGTTTTAGGTGAGGAATTAGTTAAGTATGGCTTTAAGTTGGTTTCTAATGGAACAGATAATCATTTAATTCTTGTAGATTTAACTAATAAGAATATTACAGGAAAAGAAGCAGAAAATCTTCTAGATTCTATTGGGATTACTGTTAATAAAAATACAGTTCCAAATGAAACAAGAAGTCCTTTTGTTACATCAGGAGTAAGAATAGGTACTGCAGCAGTTACAACAAGAGGATTTGATATTGAAGCAATGAAGGAAATAGCAAGTATAATAAATGATGCTATAGAAAATAGAAATTCAAATTTAGAGGTATTAGGGGAAAGAGTAAAAACACTTTGTGCTAAATACCCTTTATATAGTGAGTAAAAAATGAATACTTATTAATAGAAATATATTGTGAAATATAAATAAATTGTAAAACAATTTTTGTTAATAAATTAAGATTTAAACTAGATGAATTAAGTTTAAATCTTAATTTTTAAATTTTTTATAATATTATTTGAGTGTTTATAATGAAATTTTGATGCAGTTTTTTTAGATATGATGGAGGATAAAAATGAAGTTAATATCATGGAATGTAAATGGAATAAGAGCTTGTGTACAGAAAGGTTTTCTGGATTTCTTTAAAGAAGTTGATGCAGATATTTTTTGTATACAAGAAAGTAAGCTTCAAGAGGGACAAATAAACCTTGAGATTGAGGGATATAATCAGTATTGGAATTATGCAGAAAAGAAAGGGTATAGTGGTACTGCTATATTTACTAAGAAAGAACCTTTATCTGTCAGATATGGATTAGGTATTGAAGAGCATGATAAAGAAGGAAGAGTAATTACATTAGAATTTGAAGAATTCTTTATGATTACAGTCTATACACCTAATTCACAAAATGAACTTGCAAGATTAGATTATAGAATGAAATGGGAAGATGATTTTAGAGATTATTTAAAGTCATTAGAAGAAAGTAAGCCTGTAATAGTTTGTGGAGATTTAAATGTTGCACATAAAGAGATTGATTTAAAGAATCCAAAAACAAACAGAAAAAATGCTGGATTTACTGATGAAGAGAGAGAAAAATTCACGACTTTATTATCAAGTGGATTTATAGATACTTTTAGATATTTTTATCCAGATTTAAAAGATACATATTCTTGGTGGTCATATAGATTTAATGCAAGAAAGAATAATGCTGGATGGAGAATAGATTATTTTATAGTTTCTAAAGCATTAGAAAGTAAATTAGAAAGTGCTAAAATACATACTGAAATTCTAGGATCAGATCATTGTCCTGTTGAATTAGTTATAAAATAGAATAAATAGTAATAAGTTTAAAATGTATTTATCATAACCACGAAAGGTAACAGAAGTATTTTTGTTATCTTTCGTGGTTATTTATTTTGAATTAAATGAATATGTTATTAAATTTTCGTTCATATTATACTTAGCATACATAATTAAAGTATGTGTATAGTTTAATTATGCAAAGAAAAGGAGCAAAAGTTATGAATAGAAATTTAATGATGATGCATTGTAAATGTTAAAGGATGGTAATACTAGATTTCTTACAGATACATCTATATTAAGAAATGTAAGTCAAGAGAGAAGAGATTATTTAAAGAGTGGTCAGAATCCATATGCAGTAATTGTATCTTGTTCAGATTCACGAGTAACCCCTACTACTGTTTTTAATGCTGGTCTTGGGGAAATATTTGATGTAAGGCTTGCAGGAAACGTTGTAGATGATGATGCTTTAGGATCTATTGAATATGCGGTTGAGCATCTAAATACACCGTTAGTAGTGGTAATGGGACATCAAAGTTGTGGAGCTGTAACTGCAACATATAATGAAGTAGTTAAAGGTGAAAAAGTTACAGGAAATATGGAATCATTTGTTGAAAAAATAACACCAAGTATTAATAAGAATGGAACAGTAGATGATGCAATTCATAATAATATTGATTCAGTAGTAAAAGAAGTATCTGAAGATGAGTCAATTAAATTATTAATAGATCAAGGGAAAGTTAAAGTTATAGGAGCTTATTATGATTTGGGTGGAAAAGTAACTTTTTATGAATAAAAAAATCTAAATAAAAAGAATAAAATATAAAAATGTTGGAAAAATAATAAATGTGTAATATGTTTTGGATTTTATTACAAGAAGAAGGAGGAATTTATTTTGCATTTAACAATTAGAGAACAAGAAAAATTAATGGTTGCAGTTGCAGCTGATATAGCTCGTAAAAGAAAAGAAAAAGGATTAAAACTAAATTATCCTGAAGCTATGGCAATAATAACAGATGAAATGCTGGAAGGGGCCAGAGAAGGAAAAACTGTTGAATATTTAATGGATTATGGAACAACAATATTATCTAGGGATGATGTAATGGAAGGAGTTCCAGAAATGATTCATACTGTTCAAGTTGAATGTACTTTCCCAGATGGAACAAAATTAGTAACAGTACATGAACCAATTAAATAAGGAGGAATTTAGTATGGTACCAGGTGAAATAAAAATACAAGAAGGAAATATTGAGTATAATGCAGGAAAAGAAGCAATTAAAATGCAAGTTGTAAATACAGGAGATAGACCAGTACAAATAGGTTCACATTATCATTTTTATGAAGTAAATGATGCTTTAAGTTTTGATAGAGATGCAGCTTGGGGAAAAAGATTAGATATCCCTTCAGGAACAGCTGTTAGATTCGAACCTGGAGATAAAAAAGAAGTAAATTTAATTGATATCGGTGGATATAGAAGAGTTTATGGAATTAGAAATATGTGCGATGGATTTTTAGATGGAATGTCAAAAGGGAGAGGTGAAAAGTAATGAGTTTTGAAATTGATAGACATAGATATGCAGAATTGTTTGGACCAACAGAAGGGGATAGTATCAGATTAGGGGATACTGATCTTTTTATAAAAATTGAAAAAGATTATACAGGTTATGGTAATGAATGTAAGTTTGGTGGCGGAAAGACTCTTAGAGATGGTATGGGTCAAAATGCTACACAGACTAGTAAAAATCCAGAAGTTGCAGATTTAATTATAACAGGAGCTACTATAGTAGACTACACTGGAATATATAAAGCAGATGTAGGAATTAAAGATGGTAAAATCCTTGCTATAGGTAAGGGGGGCAACCCAGATACAATGGATAACGTTGACTTTGTAGTTGGCGTTGGAACTGAAGCTTTAGCAGGGGAAGGTAGAATTTTAACAGCTGGTGGAATAGATACTCACGTTCACTATATTCATCCAGGTTGTGCAGAAGTTGCATTAGAAAATGGTATAACTACATTAGTTGGTGGAGGAACAGGACCTATTGATGGAACAAATGCCGTTACTTCAACTCCAGGTCCTTGGAATATTAAACAAATGTTACAATCTGCAGATGGATGGCCAGTAAATGTTGGTTTATTAGGAAAAGGTAGTGGAGCTAATATTGATGTAAATGCTGAACAAATTGAAGCAGGAGCAATTGGACTTAAAGTTCATGAAGACTGGGGAGCAACAAGATCAGCTATCAATTATGCATTGGAAACTGCTGAAAAATATGATATCCAAGTTGCTTTACATAGTGATACTTTAAATGAAGGTGGTTTTGTAGAACATACAATTCAAGCTATTGCTGGAAGAGTAATTCATACATATCATACAGAGGGTGCAGGTGGTGGTCACGCACCAGATTTAATGAAAGTTGCATCTCAAATAAATGTGTTACCAGCATCAACAAATCCAACAAAACCTTATACAGTTAACACAATAGCAGAACATTTAGATATGCTTATGGTTTGTCACCATTTAGATGCAAAAGTACCAGAAGATATAGCATTTGCTGATTCAAGAATTAGACATCAAACAATAGCAGCAGAAGATATATTCCAAGATATGGGCATTTTTAGCATTATGAGTTCTGATACATTAGCAATGGGAAGAATTGGAGAAGTTGTAACAAGAACTTGGCAAACAGCTTCAAAGATGAAGAAACAAAGAGGAACTTTAGAAGGAGATAGTGAATATAACGACAATAATAGAGTTAGAAGATATATTGCTAAATATACAATTAATCCAGCTATAGCACAAGGTATGGATCAATATATTGGTTCAGTAGAAGTTGGTAAAATAGCTGATTTAGTGCTTTGGGAACCACCATATTTTGGAGTTAAACCACATTTGATAATTAAGGGTGGTATGGCTATTAGAGGAATAATTGGAGATGCAAATGCATCTATTCCAACATGCCAACCAGTTGTATATAGAGATTGTTATGGTGCATTTGGTAAAGCAAAGGAATCAACTTGTATTACATTTGTTTCTAAATATGCTTATGAACATGGCATTAAAGAAGAATTAGGATTAGAGAAAACAGTATTACCAGTAAGCGGAATAAGAAACTTAACTAAGAAAGATATGAAGCTTAATGATGCTACTCCTGAAATTAGAGTGGATCCACAAACTTATGATGTAACTGTTGATGGTGAATTAATAACTTGTGAACCAGCAAGTGAATTACCATTAGCCCAAAGATATTTCTTATTCTAATATTAAGGAGAGGTTTATATGATTTTTAATCAAGTATTAGGAAACATAAATGACATAAATGATTTAAATAACTTACATATAGAGAAAATATATATATCTAGTGAAGATTCATTAAAAAGGATAATGAGAGTTAATTCAGATCATAACCGTGAATATGGTATAGCATTATCTGAAAATGTTGAATTAAAAGATGGAGATATACTTTATCGTGATGATAAAAATATAATAATAGTTAAAATTAAAGGTGATGATGTCTTAGTTATAAAACCAAATTCTATGACAGATATGGGAATTATAGCACATAGTCTTGGAAATAGACATTTACAAGCACAGTTTGAAGATGGAAAAATGATAATTCAATATGATGCTTTAGTAGAAGGTGAATTAAAGCGAGATAATATAAACTATTCTAGAGAAAATTTAAAGCTTAAAAAGGCATTTAGGCACGTAGAATTTGGGCACACTCATACACATGCCAATTAACAATAATATTTTGGATGTTTTAAAGGTTATTCAAATATGTGATTCTAACTTTCCAATTGGATCATTTAATCATTCCTATGGTATGGAGACATATTTAAGGTTGAAAAAAGTTTATAATACAGAAACTTTTAGAGAATGGTTAAAGGTATATTTAAATGAACAATTTATTTTTAGTGATGGTTTAGCTATAAAAATGTTATATGAATATTTAAATAACCATGATTTAGAAAGTATATGGGATTTAGATAATCGTATTACTGTTCAGACCGTTGCAATTGAAACTAGAAATGGTGGAAAACTAGTTGCAAGTAGAATGATAAAATTGTTTATGGATTTATATGATTCTGATTTATTAAAAGAATATAATAGAAAATTAGTTAATAAAGAAGCCTTTGGACATCCAGCAATAGTATTTGGTATGTTAATGTATTCTCTAGGTTTTAGTTTAAAAGAAGCTATAATTTATCATATGTATAGTACTATTTCGACTCTTATTAGTAATGCTGTAAGAACAATTCCTTTAGGGCAAAAAGATGGTCAGTTATTATTGAAAGAGTTTAGTGAACAATTTGAAAATATATATAAAACTCTTATTAATTTGGATGATGATTATTTTGGAGCTACTAGCCCGGGATTGGAATTATCTCAAATTAAGCATGAGGTTATGGAATTCAGATTATTTATGTCTTAATTATGTGAAAATTTTTAAAGGAAGAATAATTATAATTAAGTTTTATTTTGAATTATGAATAAGTTTTCTCATTCATAATTCAAAATAAATTAAATATTTATTGAAAGGGTGTTGTAATATGAAACCAGTAGTTATAGGAGTTGGAGGTCCAGTAGGTAGTGGTAAAACATTACTTATAGAAAGATTAACTAGGGTAATGAATAATGAGTATAAATGTGCTGTTATAACTAATGATATTTATACAAAAGAAGATGCTAAGTTTATGGTTAAAAATTCTGTTTTAAGTGAAGATCATGTTATTGGAGTTGAAACAGGAGGATGTCCACATACAGCCATAAGAGAAGATGCATCTATGAATTTTGAAGCATTAGAAGAATTAAAAAGAAGATTTGATGATTTAGATATTATTTTTTTAGAAAGTGGTGGAGATAATTTAGCCGCAACTTTTAGTCCAGATTTAGTTGATTTTTCAATATACATTATAGATGTCGCTCAAGGAGAAAAGATTCCAAGAAAAGCAGGGCAAGGTATGATAAAGAGTGATTTATTTATAATAAATAAAATCGATTTAGCACCATATGTTGGAGCAAATTTAGATATTATGAGGAAAGATACATTAGCTTTTAGAGATGAAAATAGTTTTATTTTTACTAATCTTAAAACTGATGAAGGTATACAAAGTGTTATTAGTTGGATTAAAAAGAATTGTTTGTTAGAAGGAATAGCATAATATGTTCAAGGAAACAAAAGTTAAAAGTGAATATTCAGGATTTATAGATTTAGTTATAGATAAAAAAAATGACAAAACAATTGCAACTAAAAAATACTATGAAGGATTAGTAAAAGTATCTCCAACTATTAAAATGGATAGAGAAAATATACCTACATTTTATCTTTTACAACTTGGTGGTGGATATATTGAAGGAGAGAAATATAAAAATATATTTAAATTAAATAATGAAGCAAGAGCAATAATAACTACTCAGGCATCTACAAAAGTTTATAAATGTTTAAATAATATAACCACTGAACAAGAAACAGAAATAACTTTAGGCAAGAATAGTGTTTTAGAATATATAACAGATAGTGTTATTTTATATAAAGGTGCTATATATAAGCAGGTTAATAATATATATTTAGATAAAAGTTCAACATTGATTTATAGTGATGGAATTACGGCAGGATGGTCTCCAGAAGGAGATAAATTTACATATAATAGTGTTCAATTAAAAAGTAATATTTATGTAAATAACAAACTTGTATTATTGGATAATTTAATTGTAAAACCTGATGAAAATGATGTAACAAAGCTAGGCTTTTTTGAGGAATATTCAAACTTGGGAACATTACTTGTCATTAATGAAAACATTAATGATATTGTTATAAATGACTTGAGAGAAATAATTAAAAGTTTAAATTTACCTATAGATTTTGGAATATCAAAATTAGAAGTTAATGGACTTGTTCTTAGAGTATTAGGTAATTTAACACAACATATAGAGCTAGCTATGGGAACTTGTCATAATTATATAAGAAAGAAGTTTTTATCATCTAAAGATTTAATTATAAGAAAGTACTAAATAGCTTTATTTAAATTAAATAAATGAAAAGTTAAGGGAGTGATTCTATGATTATTCATGGTGACGTAGCTTTTATGATATTAGCTACAACGCTTGTTTTAATTATGACGCCAGGATTAGCATTTTTTTACGGAGGTTTAGTTGAAAGAAAAAATGCTCTAACCATTATGTTTCAAGTATTTATATCAATTGGTATAGTAGGTTTATTATGGGTATTTGGAGGGTTTAGCCTGGTATTTGGAGATGATATTGGTGGAATTATAGGAAATCCACTTCAATTTTTTGCATTAAGGGATGTAGTTTTTACTGTAGATTTAAGATATAGTGAAACAATACCATTTATACTATTTTTTATGTATCAAATGATGTTTGCAATTATTACTGCACCATTAATGACAGGAGCATATGCAAACAGATTAACTGTAAGTGGATGGATAAAAATATTAATAGTGTGGATGATATTAATTTATTTCCCAGTTGCACATTGGGTTTGGGGTGGAGGATTCTTAAGTAAATTAGGATTCGTAGATTTCGCCGGTGGAGCTGTAATACATATTACATCAGGTTTTGGATGTTTAGGTGGTATTTATGTATTAGGTGAAAGAAAAGTTAAAAATGAAAAAGGTCCCTTTAATTTAGGGTTAGTAGCAATAGGTGCTGGACTATTATTATTTGGATGGTATGGATTTAATGCTGGAGGCACAATAGCAGCTGCGGATATAGCTGCAATTGTTTTTGCTAATACAGGTCTTGCAGCAGTATCAGGTATGGTTGTATGGCTTATTTTATATGCAATGCATAAAAAAAGAGCATCTTTTTTAGAAGCAATAATAGGAGCAGTTGCAGGACTTGCAACAATTACTCCAGCTTCAGGATATGTTACTACAATAAGTTCATTAATTATAGGTGCTTTAGGAGCAATTGTATGCTTTTTCTGTGTTGAATTCGAGAGAAAAATGTGGGATGATGCATTAGATGTTTGGGGTGTTCACGGAATGGGTGGATTATTAGGTACTTTATTAGTAGGAATATTTGCAGATCCTAGAGTAAATGGAGTTACTGCAGGATTACATCAATTTTTAATTCAACTTCTTGGAGTTGTTATTATCGGAGTTTATTCTGTATTAGTAACATTCTTGATATTTAAAGTTATAGATAAGATAAAGACAATAAAAGTAAGTAAAGAAATTCAAGAAAAAGGATTAGATCAAGAGTTCTTTGGAGAACATTATGAAAGCGACTTACATTAAAATACATAGTAATAATTAACACTAAGGAGGAAAAAATGTTAGGTGAAATATTGATTTACGTAGGCGTAGTTCTTATGTTAAATGGAATAGGAAGACTATATAATGTAAATGGTAAAACTTTAGCAGTATTCAATATATTTACTGGAGGTTTGTCATTTGTTTTAAATGTCATCGAAGCAGCTAGGGGAGATTATTTTGGTGCATCTACAGGATTATTGTTTGGATTTACTTATTTATTTATAGCTGCAAATAATATATTTAATTTAGATTTAAGGTTATATGGCTGGTACTGTCTATTTGTAGCAATAAATACTGTGCCATTAGCATTTATCGATGCTAATACATTAAGATTTATAGAATTTACAACAGGAAATATTTATTGGATGGTTATATGGTTATTATGGGGATTGTTATGGTTAACTGGATTTATTGAGTTAGTACTAAAAAAAGACTTGGGTAAATTTACTCCATATTTATCAATTTTCGATGGAATTGTTACAGCATGGATACCAGGAGCATTAATATTATTAAATATGTATCCTAAATAATAAGTAAATTAAGAGGCTAGATACAATTTGTATTGGCCTCTTATTAATTAGAAAGAACGGAGGAAAAAATGATTAGAAAATTATTAATAGTATTTATGAGCATATTAATTATGTTAAATTTAATTACTCCAATTTTAGCAAGTGCTTATGAAGAAGATGAGAAAAGTGAAAGCTCAAATAAAAGTTTTACTGTATGCGTAGATCCAGGACATCAAGGAAAAGGCGATCCAAAAGGAGAGCCGGTTGCACCAGGTTCTACAAATAAGAAAGCAAGAGTATCAGCAGGAACAGCTGGAATTGCAACGAAGAAGGCCGAACATGTTGTAAATTTAGAAGCATCAATGATATTAAAAGATTTATTAATACAAAAGAATTACAATGTAGTTATGACTAGAGAAACTGCTGATGTTAATATTAGTAATGTAGAAAGAGCAGAAATTGCTAATAATGCAAATGCAGATATTACAATTAGAATTCATTGCGATAGTATTAATGATTCAGGAAAAACAGGGGCCACTATATTAGTTCCATCAAAGGATTGTCAGTATACTAAAAATATTTATTGTGAAAGTAATAAGTATGCAGAGATATTAAAGAAAACATTACAAGATAATAATGTTAAGGTTAATGGTGTGTTTGAGAGAAATGATATAACAGGATTTAATTGGTCTAGAGTACCGGTTGTTATATTAGAAATGGGATTTATGAGTAATTATAATGAAGATCAAATGTTATCAGATCCTACTTATCAAAAGCTTTTAATGAGATGTGTAACAGAATCTATAGATAAGTATAGTGAAGAAGTTTTAACAAACTGATTATAGATATATTTTTTATGGTTCTAAGGTTAAGTTTTAGGGGGAAGGCTTATAGTATTTAGTAGTAATAAAAATATAAATTATGGATAAAATAATGTTATAAAACATAATCATAAATATATTAAAATTTAAGCAGTTTTGAAAATATTAATGTACAAGCTAAAATAAGCAATAGGGTATGGTATTAGGAGGTGTAATTTTGAAAAAATATGATTTAATTTACTATTGGCAAAATTATTTAATGAATCAAGATAATATAGATATTAAACCTGATGCGTATGTATTAAAGTTCTCTTTAGTAAATTCATATAGTAGAGATTTTTTTTGTAATTGGTATTCTTTTAAATCACCACAAGAACTTATAGGATTTATTAGGTTTGTTGTAATACCATCAACATATATAACAAAAGCTTTTGGAAGAGAAGAAAATACAATATTTTTAGATGCATTAGATGATTATGAAACCATAGACCTTATTGAAGAAAATGAGAATCGTGAAAAGTATGATATTTTAAGAGAAATCAGACATGATTATGAAATGATTAAAAGTTTAAAAAATAATTTTACATTAGAAAAATTGAAGAGATTTATTAATATAACAAACTCTAGAGGTAATGTAGCATTTGGTATATTTAGTAAGCTTGAGTTTTTTAAAAATGTAAATGAAATAGGAAAAGAACTTGTAAAAGAGTTTGAGGATGATAATATGCTTGATGAATTAGAAAGCCATATGGATTTAAATAAAAATCAAATATTAGCATTATTTGATGGTATAGATAAAAATCCTTTTATGTTAAAAAGATTGGGAACTTATTTAAGTAATACTTTAGAGTTTTAAGTAGTTAGTATGAAAGTATAAAATAAATCTTGAGAAAAGTGATACAATATTGTAATTGCCACTTTAAATCAAGGTTTATTTTTTTAGTTAGTCATAAAAATAATTTAAGGGTTTAAAATTATATTTTAGGAAATAATTAAGTTATAAATAAATATTATGGTAAATTTATATGGGGTATTAACAAGAGTAAAATTAGATGGTATATTAATAGATGTCGAATTATAAGAAAATGTATTTTAAATAGATGCGTAAAGAAAAAAATGAAAGATGTGATTAAATGAATAATAAATTTTTACCTATAAGTAAAGCAGATATGGAAGAGAGAGGTTGGGAACAATGTGACTTCATAATTGTAACAGGAGACGCATATGTTGATCACCATAGTTTTGGTACAGCAGTAATATCTAGGGTATTGGAGCATGCTGGTTACAAGGTTGGTATTATAGCTCAACCAGATTGGCATAGTACAGATGATTTTATGAAGCTTGGAAGACCTAGACTAGCATTTTTAGTTAATGCAGGAAATATGGACTCTATGGTTAATCATTATACTGTAAGTAAAAGGGTTAGAGAAAAGGATTTGTACTCTCCAGGTGGAAAAATGGGGCTTAGACCAGATAGAGCTACTATAGTATACTGCAATAAGATTAGAGAAGCATATAAAAATATTAATATTTGTATTGGTGGTGTTGAAGCTAGTCTTAGAAGATTTGCACATTATGACTATTGGTCAGACAAGGTTAGAAAATCTATATTAACTGATAGTGGAGCTGATCTTTTAATATATGGAATGAGTGAAAAGCAAATAGTAGAAGTTGCTCATTATTTAAATGAAGGATTTGATGCTAAGTATATAAGACATATACCTGGTACATGTTACTTAGCTGATAGTTTAGATGAAGTTTATGAAGAGCATATAGTTATTCCATCATATAAAGAGGTTTCTACTGATAAAATTAAATATTGCGAGGCATTTAAGGTTACATATCAAGAACAAGATCCTATAAGAGGAAGAACTATAGTTCAAGATCAAGGGGATAAATTCTTAGTAGTAAATAAACCAGAAGTAATTTTAAATAGAGAAGAGTTAGATGCAGTTTATGATTTACCATTTACAAAGGAATATCATCCAAGTTATGAACCAATGGGTGGAATTCCTGCATTAGAAGAGGTTAAGTTTAGTATAGTAGGATCAAGAGGTTGTTTTGGTAACTGTTCTTTCTGTGCAATAACATTCCATCAAGGTAGAGCAGTTCAAAGTAGAAGTAAAGAATCTATAGTTAAAGAAGCTAAAGAAATGACAGAAATGAAAGACTTTAAAGGTTATATTCATGATGTTGGTGGTCCTACAGCAAACTTTAGAAAACCTGCATGTAAGCATCAATTAACTATAGGTGCATGTAAGACTAAGCAATGCTTAAGTCCAGGTGTATGCAAAAACATGGAAGTAGATCATAAGGAGTTTATAGATGTATTAAGAAGCGTAAGAAGTTTACCTAAAATAAAAAAGGTATTTGTGCGTTCAGGTATAAGATATGATTATGTAATGGCTGATAAGGATGATACATTCTTTAAAGAGTTAGTAGAACATCATGTAAGTGGTCAATTAAAAGTTGCGCCTGAGCATGTATCAGAAGAAGTATTAAAGCATATGGGTAAACCGGCAGGAAGAACATATGAAGATTTTAGACAAAAATTCTTTAGAATAACAGAAAAACTAGGAAAGAAACAATACATTATTCCATATTTAATGTCAAGTCATCCTGGAAGTACTTTAAAGGAAGCCATCGAGCTTGCTGAATATTTAAGAGATATAAAATATCAACCAGAGCAAGTACAGGATTTCTATCCAACACCAGGGACATTATCAACTACAATTTTCTATACTGGATTAGATCCGATAACAATGAAACCTGTATATGTTCCTAAGAGTAAAGAAGAAAAGGCTATGCAAAGAGCTCTATTACAGTTTAGCAATCCTAAAAACTATAATATAGTTTATGATGCATTAATGAAAGCGGGAAGAGAAGACTTAATAGGAAATGGACCTAAGTGCTTAATAAAATCAAAGGAACAAAGATATAAAGAAGCCCATGGATTAGTTAGACCAAAATCTAAAGGGAACTCAAAGGGAAAGAGTTCTTCAAGAAAAAATGGAAAGCAAATGGATAAAAATTCTTCAAGTAGAGGGAAGAATAGTAATTCTAAGAAAAATAGAGATTCTAGAAATGCTAAAAATAGTAAAAATAAAAAAGGAAAAAATAGTAGAATCCGTTAATAAATAAGATTCTAAAAAGGTATAGTAATTTTTACTATACCTTTTTTATGAATAAATATTTAAAATATTTAAGTAAGAGAGCATTTTTTGCAAACATTAATAGTATTGCCATTCTCATCCTTTTTGTTCCAAACTAATTTAACTCTCTTTCTACCACAAATAGGACAAGTTCCTCTCCAATTAGGAAGTGTTTTAATGTATTTTCCACGTTTTTGTTTACTCATTTTTCATCTCTCCTTTCATTATGTTACATTATATTTAGTAAAAAAATTTTTATTACTCTAAATTTAATTAATTTAATGTAAGTTTTTGAAATTAATAACTCGAATAAGTTTTATAAAAAGCCATAAAATAATAGTAACAAAAAGATAAAAGGAGGTTCTAAAATGAAGAAGCTGGATACACTTTTAAGTAGAGATGTTGCCAAAAAAATGATTATTGATGGCGAACCTTGGGATAAAATAATGGAGACAACTCATTTAAGATTAAAGGATTTAAAACGTATACAAAGAGATGAAATAGACCCAAAATTCTAATAGATTTTATATAAAAAATAAGGAGAGAATAATGAAAAATCAAAGAGAATATACTAAAGAAAATTACTTAAAAAATGGAACAAAATCTCAAAATAATAATCCTAAAAATAAATATGTAACAACAATAGAGGAACCTGCACTTAATGAAAGTGGTATTGAGGCTAAGAGAAAAGGATTTTAAAAAAGTAAAATAGATTTTATAAGCAATATGAAATATATTATTTTTTATTATAATGGTATATTTTATATTGCTTTTTAATATTTTTAAAACAAAGGTTTATTTAAGATTTATTCTAAAATAAGGGGGAAAAAGGTTATGAGCTTAATGGTTTTTGCACCAGTAGGAGCAAGCTTAGCATTAATTTTTGCTGCGTTCTACACCTACACAATTTTTAAAGTTGATGAAGGTACAGACAGGATGAAGTATATTGCTGAAAGTATAAGAAAAGGGGCTAATGCATTTTTAAAACGCCAATACAAGGGTGTTGGAATATTTTTTGTAATTATGTTTATTATTTTATTTATACTGGCTCAATTTAAGTTTGTAAGTATTTTTATGCCATTTGCTTTTTTAACTGGAGGAATTTTTTCAGGGTTAAGTGGATATTTAGGAATGAAAATTGCTACAAACTCTAATAGTAGAACTGCAAATGCATGTACTAAAAGCTTAAATAGTGGTTTAAGAGTAGCCTTTTCCAGTGGTTCAGTTATGGGACTAGTTGTTGTAGGACTAGCATTGGCAGATTTAAGTATTTGGTATTTTATTTTAAATTGGTATTATGGAGCGATGCCGATAGACCAAAGAATTACAATAATAACAGCTACAATGTTAACGTTTAGTATGGGTGCATCATCTATGGCTCTTTTTGCAAGAGTTGGTGGTGGTATTTTTACTAAAGCCGCTGATGTAGGAGCAGATTTAGTTGGAAAAGTTGAAATTGGTATTCCAGAAGATGACCCAAGAAACCCAGCTGTTATAGCAGATAATGTAGGTGATAACGTAGGTGATGTTGCTGGAATGGGTGCAGACCTTTATGAATCATATGTAGGTTCAATTTTATCTTCTTGTGCATTGGCTGTATCTGCAGGTCTTTCAGTAAATGGTGCTGCAGTTCCTATAGTTATTGCTTCTATAGGTGTAATGGCTTCAATAGTTGGTAGTTTCTTTGTTAAATCTAAAGAAGATGTATCACAAAAAGCATTATTAAGTGCATTAAGACGAGGAACATATTTTTCAGCAATTATTATTGCAATAGCATCTTATTTTGTAGTAAATAATATTTTAGGCAGAGAAAATATTGGTATCTATTTCTCAATATTATGTGGGCTTGTAGCTGGTTTACTAATTGGATTTTTCACTGAGTATTATACTAGTGATAATTATAAACCAACAAAAAGTATTGCAAAGTCATCAGAAACAGGTCCTGCAACTGTAATAATTACTGGATTGTCAGTTGGAATGAAATCCACAGCAGCACCTGTAATTATAATAGGATGCTCTATATTAATTAGTTTTATTGCTTCTGGTGGATTTAATAATTTTAATATAGGGCTTTTTGGTATAGCAATATCCTCAGTGGGTATGTTATCTACCTTAGGTATAACTTTAGCTACTGATGCTTATGGACCAGTTGCTGATAATGCTGGTGGGATAGCAGAAATGGCAGGATTACCTTCAGAAGTAAGAGATAGAACCGATGCATTAGATTCTTTAGGTAATACAACTGCTGCAACAGGAAAAGGCTTTGCCATTGGATCAGCTGCATTAACAGCATTAGCATTTATAGCGGCATATAAGAATTCAATTGAAGAAATGGCAACAAGTAATAATATAGCATTTAATTTTGACTTATCAATATTAAATCCACAAGTTTTAATTGGTGCATTTATTGGTGCAATGGTTACTTTTGCATTTTCATCTTGTACAATGAGTGCAGTTGGTAGAGCTGCAAGTAAAATAGTTGTTGAAGTAAGAAGACAATTTAAAGAGATAAAAGGTTTAATGGATGGAAAAGCAGAACCAGATTATGCTTCTTGTGTTGATATTTGTACAAAATCTTCTCAGAAAGAACTTCTTGTAATTGCAGCAATAGCTATTATAAGTCCGTTAGTTGTAGGAATAATTTTAGGGCCTAATGGAGTTGCAGGATTACTTGCAGGAGCAACAATATGTGGATTTGTTTTAGCAGTTATGATGTCAAACTCTGGTGGAGCTTGGGATAATGCTAAAAAGCATATCGAAGCAGGTAATTTTGGTGGTAAAGGTTCAGAGTGTCATAAAGGTACTGTAGTTGGAGATACTGTAGGTGATCCCTTTAAAGATACTTCAGGACCAGCTATCAATATATTAATTAAGTTAATGTCTATAATTTCAATAGTATTTGGTATGGTAATATTGACTTTCCATATTTTCTAAAAAGAGCGAAGACTTTTGTCTTCGCTTTTTTTAATAATGTACATCTATAAAATGGAACTTTATATTACTATTACTCCATCCTAAATCATAAGGTACAAGCATTCTATCGGTATTATGGCAAGTTACTAATGGATAACCTTTAGAATCTAAACCAGTAACAGTGGAAACATGAGTTATTCTTCCTCTCTTTTCATAAGCTACTATGTCTCCAGGTCTAAGGTTAAAAGCATCTTTATAAGTGTCACAATAATAACCTTTTGCTATATAAGAACCACGTCCGCTATTTATTAAATAATTTTTAAATCCTTGGGCATTAACCCATGCTTTTGTAGCACTTTTATTGCAATAATTCCAAGTACTATTTTTTTTAAAGCCACCACCTTCAAACATAATTTGAGAGGCGAAATTAGCGCAATCACCACCATCTGGATTAAAGTTTTTATATTCTTTATTATATTTAAATAAATGTTCTTCATTATCACTAATTCCACAATATTCATGAGCATAGTCAATTGCTTTTTGAGTTCTTTCGTCTATTGTGAAATCAAATTTTTTATGAGAAAGAATAGTGTTTTTAATTTCAGTACATTCTATATTATTAAGATCAAGAGAATCAGCTAAAGGATCAGTATACCATTCTTTTATAATTATATACTTATCATCATCTTTTCTAAGATTTATATAATGGCAAGTGCCAAGTTTAAAATAATTTTCAATATTAGGTTCATCCTCATAGCTATAACAAAATTTTGTGCAAGCATAGCAAATTACGTTATACACATCTTTTTCAATCTCTTTTACCTTTGAAACTTTAATTATAGAGTTTATTTTCGTAAATGAAACACATTGTTTTTCACACCAATTAGTAAAGTATTTTGTTTTAGTAACTTCATTTTCATAAGCCCATTTTCCAACGTTTTTATTCAAATCATAAAATACTTTTAAACCTTCACAATCTCTAGTTAAAATTGCAGAATTTCTATTTGAAAATATATTTTCTATTAAAGGTTGAAATTGTTGTTTTAATTCATCATTATTATCGTTATCACTAGAAACATCAGTAAAGTCTTGTTGTATATTAGATATATTAGTTTCAGGAGATTCTAATGCACTTACTGTTAAAGTACTTAAACTTGATAGAATTAAAATAAATAAAATTATTTTATATAAAAATTGATTCTTTTTTAGTAATAAGTTATTCATTTTCATTACTCCTTACTTATCATTTGTTATTTTATTAAATTAGTTTGTAAATAGGTCTTATTATAGTTTGTGCCATGATATTAAATTTTATATACAAAATAAATATTAGAAATTATCAAATATTAAATTATTTTCATAAAATAAATATATAATATTAAAAACTGGAGAGAGTATGTCAGAGAAAGAGTTAAATAATATTTATGAAAATGGATTTATTTTAGATTTTGATGATGAAAGTAAGATAGTATTAATTTCAGATGTGCATAGAGGTGATGGAACATATTCAGATTCACTTCTACCTAATAGAAATATATATATAACAGCATTGAAATATTACTTGAAAAATGATTATACTTATATAGAAGTTGGTGATGGGGACGAGTTATGGAAAAATAAGAATTTCAATGAAATAGCTTATTTTTATGATGATATATATAAAATATTTAATAAATTTAGTAAGAAGAATAATATTTATTGTATTTATGGAAATCATGATCTTATTAAAAGGCAAAAAAATTTTAGGCAAAGGCAAGAAAAAGCTTTAAGAAAAATAGGTGCAGATTATGGAGATGAATTTATAAAGTTTATAAATAACAATGAATATTATGCAGGAATAAATTTAATGTATAAGCCTCTTAAAGAAAAAATAATGGTTACTCATGGACACCAACTAGATTTTTGGAATAATGAAATATGGAGGATAAATGAATTTTTAGTAAGATATATATGGAGGTTTTTAAATGGTGTTGCTGGTTTTAAGGATCCTACTAGATCAGCTAAGAGCAAAACAAAGCGAAGTAGGGTAGATATTAAGTTGCAAAATTGGGCTAGAGATAATTGTACAATGATTATTTGTGGACATACACATAATAGTAGATTCCCAGATTTATATGACCCACCATACTTTAATGATGGATGTTGCGTTTATCCAGCAGCTATTACAGCTATAGAAATAGAAAAAGGAAAAATAAAATTAGTAAAGTGGGTAATTGATACAGAAGATACTGGTTCACTTTGGGTAACTAGAAAGAGTATTGCAGGACCAGCAGAAGTTTCAGCATACTTACAATATGCTAAGGAAGAAAGATTAAGAAGAAATAAATAATATATTATTTTGATATAAATATAAATATAAATTATAATATAAATAAAGCTAGAGAGGAGAAAATAATGAGTGATTTAAGAGGAAAAGTTGCATTAGTTACTGGTGCTTCACGTGGAATTGGAAAGGCAATAGCAAAAGAACTTGCAAAAAATGGATCAAGTGTTATTATAAATTATTCTAAAGATGATGAAGGTGCTAATTCAACATTAAGAGAGATAAAGGAGTTAGGAGGGTATGCTAAGGTAATTAAAAAAAATATAGCAATGAAAGAACAGTGTCAAGAACTCATAAAAGAAGTAATTGATACCTTTGGAAAAATTGATATATTAATTAATAATGCAGCAAAATCAGAAATTGGATTATTTATAGACGTTGATGATGAAAATTTCCAAAGTCTAATAAATACAAATCTTCTAGCTCCTATGTATTTATCAAAATATGCATTAAATTATATGATTTCAAAAGGAAATGGTAATATAATTAATATTTCATCTATTTGGGGTGAAGCGGGAGCATCTTGCGAAGTAGTATATTCAACTACAAAAGGTGGATTAAACTTATTTACAAAATCTCTTTCTAAAGAAGTTGCTCCTTTTGGAATAAGAGTGAATTCAATAGCACCAGGTGTTATAAATACAGAAATGAATAATTTTTTAAGCGAAGAAGAGAAAAATCAATTAGTTGATGAAATCCCTATGAATAGATTTGGAGATGTAAGTGAGATTGCAAAAGCAGTTATCTTCTTATGTAAAGATGACTGTAAGTATTTAACAGGGCAAATTATTAGAGTTGATGGTGGCTTTTTATAATATATAGCTAAAGTAAAAGTGGTGATTAATATGATAAAGATAAAAATAGATAAAAATAGAGCAAATGAACCAATATTTAAGCTTGGATTTAAAGAGTTAGATGAAAAAGAAAATAGATTTCTAAAAAGAGCTTTAATTGAAGGAAAAGAAATAAAGGGTACATACAAATATGAAATTCCATTAAAATATTTTCTACCAATTATTAAAAATTTAGATAAAAGTAATATAAAATTAGATAGATATAGTAAATTAGCATATTTAGAGTTTTCAGATGATTTTGATGAGAATTACTATTATATTTTAGAGGCAAATGCAAAATTTATGAGAAAATGGAGAGAAGAAGGTTGTCCTAATATATTTAAAGTAGAGATAGATAGAGAAACATTAGATGTTAAAAAAGAAATAATATTCAAAAAAATAGATCGCGTCTATATTTAAATGGTAAATAAATTTAAAGTATTGCGATTTAAAAGGATGTCCATTAGACATCCTTTATGTTATACCTATTTTCATATCATTTTAAAATAAAGCCAATATACTTAATTAAAAAGATAACTATATTCTCAGAATAATTTATAGCACAAATTGTTAACTTTTAAGTGAGAAGCGGAGGATATCAAGTAGAAGAGAAAAAAATAATGTTTTAAGTGAGAAGCGGAGGATATCAAGTAGAAGAGAAAAAAATAATGATATTACCGGAAGGAATATTGTAATTAAGTTTTAGAATTTAATTGTTTTTGGAGGAAATAGGGCGTTAAAAAGCTGAGGAAACAAAGTGACTTTCGAAGCTTTAGCACTTTTCCGGAAAAAACAATATAAATTCTTAACGTAAATTACACCATTCCTGGAGGTTATATCATTATTTTTTGGCTTCACTTGATGAAAAATATTATTCAAAGTCGTCGGATATTATTAAGTCTTGTTTTTTTAGTGTAAAGGTGAATATAACACTATTTTCACCATTATTTAATGAAAAATCACTATTATGAAGTGTTAAGATTCTCTTTACTGTAGCTAATCCAAGACCATAACTATTTTTAGTTCTATCACCAGATTTATCAAGTCTATAGAATTTTGCAAAAACATTATCAAGCTCATTAGTAGGAATAGTAATTCCCTTATTTTCAAATGAAATTAAATACAGTGTTTCACTTTCAATAACAGATATAATAATTTCATTTCCTCTAGGAGTATATTTTATTGCATTAGATAGTAGATTTTGAACAACTCTTTCTAATGTCATAATATCTCCTTCTACATATGCATATTCAGGTAAATTAAATGTAATCGTTAGTTCTTTATTTTGTAATTCTAATGAAAATCTTTTTACCATACCTTGAAGTAGTCTTACTATATTAAATGATTCTAAGTTTAGATTAATAGTATCTGATTCAAGTTTTGATAAATCAAGCATGTTTGTTAATAGAAGATTCATTTTAGTTGCCTCATCTATTATTGTTTCAAGATACACTTCTGCATCTTTACCAGAAACAATTCCGTCTTTTAAACCTTCCGCATAACCACTAATTATTCCAAGTGGTGTTTTTAAATCATGACTAACACTAGACACAAAGTCTTTTCTCATGTTTTCAAGGTTTCTTTCTTTTTCAATATCTCTTTCTAATTGATTATTCTTTTCTTGCAATGTTTGCAGTGAATTTTCAAGATTTGACGATAAGAAGTTAAGTGTGTTAGCTAAGTTTCCGATTTCATCATCAGAATTTACTTCACATTTAGCATCAAAATCAAGAGTAGACATTCGTTTAGCAACATTATTTAAATTAATAAGGGGTTTGCTTATTAATTTTGAATAGATTTTAGATAAGAAAATAGCTAAAATCAAAAAACCTATAAATAAATAAAGATAAAAACTACGAATTACACTAGCTGCTTCTTTTATTGGTTGAACAGATGATACTGAAATAAGTATAGAGTCATTCTCACTTTGAAGAGACATTGATGATATTATACCTATCTTTTTATAAGTGCTATATTTATTAGTAAAAATAGTACTTTGAATTTTATTAGTTGATAAAACTTCTTGAATTAATTCATTATCAGATAATAGCTCAGAACAAAAATCCGTAAGTGATTTCATATCTTCAATATTATTTTTATCAAAATATGATAAATATTCAATACTACCATCTAAAGAAAAGATGGCAATACGTGAGTTGTTTTTTTCTTCATAGTTTAATAAAGCATTACTTAAATTATTTGTATTGAAATTTTGATAAGAATATAAGGTTTTAATTCGTTTAACATCTAATATCAATGATTCAGTCTTTTTTGACAAATAAAATTCTTCAAAAAACATATTTTGAAATAGAAAAGTAAGTAAAAATACTATTGATATAAGCCCGAAGGTTATTAATGTTATTCTTTTTGAAATACTATTTTTCATTTTGAACCTCAAATTTATAGCCACTTCCTCTAACTGTTACAATATAATTAGATTTTTCCCCAAGTTTTTCACGGAGTCTTTTAATATTTGTATCTACAGTTCTTAAGTCACCATAGTAATCTATTCCCCAAACATTATCTAGTATTACATCCCTACTTAAAGCTATTCCCATATTATCAGATAAGTAAACTAAAAGTTCAAATTCTTTTGGAGAAAGTGTTAAGGTTTCATTATTAATTTTTACTTCGTGAGCTAACTTATTTATAGTTAAACCATTATAGTTTTGAGTAGGATTAAAATCATCTTCATCAGAAATAGTTCTCTTTAATAAAGCTTTAATTTTTGCAATTAGTATTTTAGGTGAGAAAGGTTTTGTTACATAATCATCGGCACCCATTTCATATCCAAATAGCTTATCCTCTTCTTGCCCTTTAGCTGTTAATAAAATTATTGGAAGATTAGATACTGTTCTAATAGTTTCTAATACTGTTATTCCATCAATTTTAGGCATCATTATATCTAAAAGTATAAGATCAACTTTATTGCTTTTAAAAACAAATAATCCTTCATCACCATCAGAAGCTTCTAAAACATTAAATCCTTCTGTTTTTAAATAATCTCTTAAAAGAAATCTTATTTTTAATTCATCTTCTATTATTAATATTGTTTTGTTCATAATGCCTCCTTTAAAAATAGTTTATTACATAAATTATAAAACATTATTATTTAATTATAAACTATGATATAAAATAATTCATATAAAAACTATATTGTAAAGAATTATATGGAGTGTAAAAATATTATTAGGTTGTAATTACATATCAAACATATTATATTATAATTCTAGATAGAATTATATAGATGGGGGAAGGTAGGCGCGATGGTAAAAATAAATTTTGATGTGAAAAAGCATAAATTAGAAAATGGTTTAGAAGTGATAACAATAAAGAAAGATACCCAAATCTCATCAATTAACATAGGTGTAAAAGTTGGGGCCTTAAATGAGACTTTAAGTGAAAAGGGAATCTCTCATTATATAGAGCACATGTTATTTAAAGGGACTGAAAATAGAACATTCCAAAAGTTAAATGATGATTTAGAAGCTTTAGGTGGAGAATACAATGCCTATACAGATTTTTCTCAAACAGTTTACTCCATAAGCTGCTTAGAAGAAGAATTAAAAAGAGCTATAGAAATATTAAGTGATATGTTAATTTACTCTAAGTTTCCAGAAGAAGAGATTGAAAAGGAGAGAGGAGTAATATTAGCAGAAATAAGATCAAGTAAAGATAGCGTAGAAGATTTTAGTTTTAAAAAAATAAATGAAGTAGCATTTAAGAAAAGTGCATTAAGATATGATGTTGCAGGGCTAGATGAAAATGTAAGATCTTTTACTAGAAAAGAGCTTTATGAGTATTATAAAAAATATTATATACCTAATAATGCATTGATAACTATGGTATCATCATTATCTCATGAAGAAGCTTTTGAGGAAATATCAAAGCATTTTAGTAAGTGGGAAGCAAAGGAAAGTATTAAGTTAGTAGTTAAAGATGAAAAAAATAGACACATAAAAAAGGTAACAACTAAAGATAATATAGAACTTTGTACAATAATTTATTTATTTACATTTTATGACCTAGATAAAAAGTATGAATTACCTTTAAGAATATTAAATCACAGACTAGGGGAAAGTGCTAACTCTTTATTATTTAGAGAAGTAAGAGAAAATAGAGGATTAGCATATGATATATATTCTCATTTAGATATTACTCAAAATGTAAGAACTTTATATGTATATACTGCTGTTGATGAAGAAGATATTGATGATGCTGCTAGTGCAATTGAAGAAATTTTTAAGGATATTAAGTTTAGAAAGATAATAATTGGAGAGAATGATTTAAATATAATGAAGAAAGTTCATAAAACTGCAGTTATATCCACATTAGAAGATTCAGTTGAGTTATGTAGCTATATATTAAGTCAAAGCTTAGAAGGTGAAGATATATTTGAATTTTTAAAAGATATGGATAGTTTAAATACAATAACTGCTGATGAAATATACGAGGTAGCGAATAAAGTATTAAATAATCCTACTATTCATATACTAAAATCTTCATAAGGTGACAATAATTATGAATATAATAACTAAAATTGAATTAGGTAAAAGAAATAAAGAAAGAGTAAATATTTATATTGATGAGGAATATGCTTTTTCTATAAGTGCAGAATTAGTTTATAAGGAAAATTTAAAAGTTAAGGATCAAATTAATGTTGAAAGTTTGAAAAAACTAGCGGATGAAGATAATTATATAAAGTGTAAAAATTCAGCTCTTAGAATAATTGAAAGAAGCTACAAAAGTGAAAAAGAGTTAAGAGATAAATTAGCATTAAAGGGATATGAAGACCATATAATTAAACGAACAATTAATTTCTTAAGAGAGTATAATTTATTAAATGACATTACTTATGCAAAGATGTATGTAAAAGATAGGTCTAAAAATCAAGGAAAAAAGAAAATTAAATATACACTTATGCAAAAGGGAATAGATGAAAATATAATTGAAGAAGAACTAGAGAAACTAGATAAAGATGAAATAAAAGAAGTTGTACATGAGATGGCGTTAAAAAAATACAAGGTTTTATGTAAAAGAGAAAGTGATGATTATAAATTATCACAGAAATTGTATAGATTTTTAATGGGGAAGGGGTATGATTATGATTTGATTAAAGATGTTGTTAAATCTATAGTCAAATCAGAAGATTTGGAATAAAGGAGAAATCTTAATGAAGGAAATACTCTCTTATGCTATATGTTTATTTATAATAATATTAGGTATTACTAGTAGTGTTAAAAAGACGCTTAAAAGACGAACAGTAAATTTTTCATTAGAAAGAGTTCTTTATTATTTTTCTATATTGGTAAGTATTTTGTTGATAGCTTTGGAAATAGATATAATACTTGAAGGTATTACAAAGATATCCATGGTAAGTTTTAATCTAAGTGGAGTATATAATGATATTTTTAAAATTGCATTACTTGTAGTTTTATTCTTTATGATTCAAATTATTTTATACAAGGTTTTAAAGTTAATTTTAAGTCCTATTTTTTCAAAGTTAAATAGACAAAATAGTGTTTTATTAGTAGTGTTATCATCTGCTTTGGGAAATATAAAGAGTATTATATTTTTATCAATTATTTTTGTGGGTATAATTACTTATAATAATACAATAGGAATTTATAATAAAGTAGAAATCTTTAATGAAAATAAAATATATGCTGAATTATCATATATATTAGAAAGAAATACAAGTAAACTTACAGAAGAAATAGTTGAGAACTTTCTTCCAGCTAGTAATATAGTAATATATTATAATGGAGTAACATTAGAAGAGGGTATTAAGTCTACTGATGAAATTGATGCTATGGCAAGAGAGTTAACTAAAAATGTTACTGATGATATGGATAAAGCACGAATATTATATTCATGGATAGGTAGTAATTTGCAGTATGATTATGATAGAGCAGAAAAAGCATTGAATAATGAAAAGGTAGAAGATAGTGGGGCAATAGCAGCCTTTAATAATAGAAGTGGAATTTGCTTTGATTATTCATGTCTTTATGTAGCGATGGCAAGAGCAGTAAACTTAAAGGTTAGATTATTAACAGGAAGTGCATATGATGGATCACAATATGGTCCTCATGCATGGAATGAAGTATATATAAGTGAAATAGAAAAGTGGGTACCTGTAGATACTACTTTTTACTTAGCGGGTAATTATTTTAATAATGATGATTTTTATGAAGATCATATTATAGATAGTATTGCAGGAGAATGGTAAAAGAAAAGCGCTTTTATAGCGCTTTTTTATTTTTAGACATTATTAAATTTATTGCTTTTTCACAATCTTTATCTGAAGCATCTAGAGCCCATGCTCTGTTAAAATAAATTAATGCTTTATTGGTATTTTCTAGCATTGCGTAGCAGTATGCCAAATTAAAATAATATTTACTTTCCTTTTGTATGCTTAACGCCTTTTTTAACATATCAATAGCTGAATTAAAATCTTTAAGTTTTATATAACATACACCAGCGTTATAATAAGCACAACTTTCGTTTTCACCAGCTTCAATTGATTCTATATAGTTTTCAATCGCTTTAGAATAATCTTTATTATTATAATATTTATTTCCTTCATTAAAGTAGCTCATAATACCCTCCTAAGTATTTACTGCGTTATTTTAATTATTGTCTATAAAATATAATATTATTCATAAAAAATTCTTATGTTAAATAATATACAATTTTAGGAAAAATATGGTATAATTCTTTGTATAATAAAATTTAGGAAGAGTGGTAAAAATGAAATGTTTTAAATTAGGAATAGATGTAGGTTCGACAACAATAAAAGTCGTAGTTTTAAATTATTATAATAAAGTAATATATAGTGATTATAAAAGACACTTTTCAGATATTAAAACTACTTTAAAACAAGCTTTAAAACAGTGTATTGAAGAAATTGGTAATGTTAATCTAAGAGTAACAGTTACAGGATCTGGAGGAATTGCAGCATCAGAATGGTTAAAAGTTGACTTTCAACAAGAAGTTATATCATGTACAAAAGCCGTTGAGGAGTTTTTACATAAAACTGATGTTGTAATTGAACTTGGAGGTGAGGATGCGAAAATAACATACTTAAAAAATGGAGTAGATCAAAGAATGAATGGAACTTGTGCAGGTGGGACAGGTGCATTTATTGATCAAATGGCAATATTATTAAATACAGATGCAAAGGGATTAAATGAATTATCTAAAGAGGCAACTATTATTTATCCAATAGCATCAAGGTGTGGTGTATTTGCAAAGACTGATGTTCAGCCACTTATTAATGAAGGAGCAAAGAGAAGTGATATTGCAGCTTCTATTTTTCAAGCTGTTGTAAATCAGACTATAAGTGGACTAGCATGCGGAAAACCAATACGTGGAAATGTAGCTTTTTTAGGAGGTCCATTACACTTCCTTGATGGACTAACAAGAAGATTTATAGAAACTTTGAATTTAAAAGAAGGAGAGTATATTATACCTAAAAATTCGGAGTTATATGTTGCTATTGGTGCAGCAATATTAGCAGAAAATGAAGAAACTATAACTTTAGCTGAACTAATAGATAATTTAGATAAGGTTAATTATAAAGATATAATACAAGATAATTTATTACCACTATTTAAAGATGAAGAAGAATATTTGGAATTTTTAAATAGACATTCATCTAATAGGGCTAAAAGAGGTGAAATATCAACCTATAGAGGAAATGTATTCATTGGAATAGATGCAGGTTCTACAACTACTAAATTAGCAGTAATAGGTGAAGATAAAGAATTATTATACTCTAGCTATAATAATAACGAAGGTAGTCCATTAAATAAAACAATTGATATATTAAAAGATTTATATAAAAAACTTAACAAGAATATAACTATAGCTAAGGCTACAGTAACGGGATATGGAGAAGGATTAATAAAAGCTGCTTTAGGAGTAGATATAGGAGAAATAGAAACAATTTGTCATTTTAAAGGTGCAAAATCATTTATGCCTAATGTAGATTTTATTTTAGACATTGGTGGACAAGATATGAAGGCTTTAATGATTAAGGATGGCGTAATAAATAATATATTATTAAATGAAGCTTGTTCATCAGGATGTGGTTCATTTATAGAAGGATTTAGTAAGTCATTAAATATTTCCATAGATGAATTTGCAAAGCTTTCAGTTAAAGCTAAAAAACCCGTTGACTTAGGCTCTAGATGTACGGTATTCATGAACTCTAAAGTAAAGCAAGTTCAAAAAGAAGGGGCTAGTGTTGGAGATATTTCGGCTGGATTATGTTATTCAGTTATAAAAAATGCACTATATAAGGTTATAAAAATTAGAAATTTTGATGAATTAGGTAAAAATATAATTGTACAAGGTGGAACATTCTATAATGATGGTGTATTAAGAAGTTTTGAAAAGTTAACAGGAGCTAATGTTATAAGGCCTGATATAGCTGGATTAATGGGTGCTTATGGAGCTGCATTAATTAGTAAGGAAAATTATAAAGAAGGAGAAGTATCTACTTTAATAAGAGAGGATAAATTAGAAAAGTTTCATTTTAAAACTACTTGCTCTAGATGTGGGGGATGTGGAAATAATTGTTTATTAACTATTAATGAATTTGATAATGAGGAAAAATATATTACTGGAAATAGATGCGAAAGACCGTTGGGCAATAGTGGTAAAAATTTAAAGGTTCCTAATTTATATAAATATAAATTATCAAGGATATTTAATTACAAACCATTACCAAAAGAAGAAGCAACACGTGGGGAAATTGGTATACCAAGAGCTTTAAATATTTATGAGAATTATCCATTTTGGTTTACACTTTTAACAGAACTAAAGTTTAGAGTTATAATTTCTCCATTTTCAAGTAAGAAGATATTTAATTTAGGAATAGAGACAATACCATCAGAATCAGTGTGTTATCCAGCAAAGTTAAGTCATGGGCATATAATGTCATTGATAGATAGGGGAATAAAGACTATATTTTATCCTTGTATACCTTATGAGTATAAAGAGGATAATAAAGCAAATAATCATTATAATTGTCCTGTTGTTACATCATATCCTCAAGTTATAAAAAATAATATAGATGAGTTGAATGTAAAAGATATAAAATATATTTCACCATTTCTATCTCTAGATAATAAGCAAAAGTTATATAAGAGAATTTATGATGTATTTAAAGATTATAATATAACTATGAAAGAAGCTAAAAAGGCTGTAGATGCTGCATTTGATGAAAGAGAAAATGTAATAAATGATATAAGAAAAAAAGGTGAAGAAACATTAAAATATATCGAAGAAAATAATATGAAGGGAATAGTTTTAAGTGGTCGACCTTATCATATAGATCAAGAGATAAATCATGGTTTAACAGATATAATTACTTCATCCAACATGGCTGTATTTACTGAAGATAGTGTAGCACACTTAGGAAATTTAGATAGGCCTATTAGGGTTGTAGATCAGTGGATGTATCATACTAGGCTTTATAGAGCAGCAGCTTTTGTTAAGGAGCGAAATGATTTAGAATTAGTACAGCTTACTTCTTTTGGATGTGGATTAGATGCTGTAACAAGTGATCAGGTTTCAGAAATATTAGCATCAAAAGGTAAGATGTATACATTAATAAAAATAGATGAAGGAAGTAATTTAGGAGCAGTAAAAATTAGAATTAGATCTTTAAAAGCTGCTATGGAAGAAAGAGAAAAAAATAAAATAGAACTTAAGACTATTGATAACAAATATAATAAAGTTTTATTTACGAAAGAAATGAAAAAAGATTGGACAATTCTCGCTCCACAAATGTCTCCAATACATTTTCAGTTTATAGAAAAGGCTGCTAGGGAAGAAGGATACAATCTTGATGTATTACCTGCAAATGATAAAGAAGCCATTGAAGAAGGAGTAAAGTATGTTAATAATGATGCATGTTATCCATCTATTTTAGTAATAGGGCAAATGATAAATGCATTAAAGTCTGGAAAGTATGATCCTAAAAAAACTGCTGTAATAATAAGTCAAACTGGTGGTGGATGTAGAGCAACTAATTATATAGGATTTTTAAAGAAAGGGTTAAGAGAAGCTGGTTTTGGATATGTACCTATAATATCATTAAACGTACTAGGAATGGAAAAACAACCGGGATTTAGTATAAGCTATCCTTTTATTAAAAAGCTTATGATGGGAATTATATATGGTGATTTATTTATGAGAGTACTTTATAGAGTAAGGCCTTATGAAAAAGTTCCAGGATCTGCAAATGAATTATATGAGTTTTGGAGAGAAAAAGCATTTGAAAATGTTTCTAATGGAAATAAAAGAGAAATGAATGAAAATATAAAAAATATAGTAGAGGCATTCGATAAATTAGAAATAAATGATGTTATAAAACCTAAAGTTGGAGTTGTTGGAGAAATACTTGTTAAATATCACCCAACAGCAAATAATAATATTGTTGATATTTTAGAAAGTGAAGGAGCAGAAGTTGTAGTTCCTGAATTATTAGATTTCTTTTTATATTGTTGTTATAACTCTGAATTTAAAACTAAATATCTATCTAAAAGTAATATTGTTAAAACAGCAAGTAATATAGTTACTACTTATATTGAATCATTCAGAAAAGTTGTAATAAAGGAATTACAAAAAAGCGAAAGATTTGGACATCCAACTTCCATAAGTAATCTTGCAGAAAAGGCATCACAAGTAGTTTCACTAGGGAATCAAACTGGTGAAGGATGGTTATTGACTGGAGAGATGATTGAATTAATTGAAAGTGATGTAAATAATATAGTATGTATTCAACCATTTGCTTGTTTACCTAATCATGTTACAGGAAAAGGTATGATAAAAGCATTAAAGGCTAAATATCCATTTGCTAATATTATTGCAATAGATTATGATCCGGGAGCATCAGAGGTTAATCAATTAAATAGAATTAAATTAATGATGTCGGTTGCATTTAAAAATATGAATGTAACACAATCAGGATATAAGTGTAGTGATGAAATAAAAATAGATATAAATACTTTAAGAACTAATAATATATAGAATACGAAGTATAAAAATAAAGAGAAATAAAAAATTCGACATTTTTTTATTTTCCTCTTTATTTTTTTTCTTGTCTTTAATATAATGTATTTATATTTTAATACGTTAAATTTGTAGCAGGAGAGATAGTATGAATGATAATAATCCATATATATTAGTTTTAGGGGCATCAATAGTTGATATTTTTGGTTTTTGTGGAAGAAGCTATGCACAAAGAGATTCAATTCCAGGGCATATAAAAATATCTTTTGGGGGCGTTTGTAGAAATATTGCTGAAAATCTAGCAAGAGTTGGAGTAAATACACAGTTTATTTCTACCTTAGGAGACGATGAAAATGGAAAGAGTATTTTAGAGCACTCTAAAAAATTTGGATATAATATGGAGAATTCTCTTTTCTTAGAAGGGGAAAGCACTCCTACATATCTAGCAATCTTAAACCATCAAGGGGAGATGGAATCTGCAGTTGTAGATATGGAAAGTTTAAATAAGATGGATGAAAGATTTGTAGATGAAAAGCATGAAGTTTTTGAAAATGCTGAATATACAATTGTTGATTCAGATAATCCAGCTTTATTAGAGTACATATTAAAAAAATACCAAGGTAAAAGTAAATTTATCTTAGATCCTGTATCTGCAAAGAAAGCAAAAAAGATTCGTCATTTAATAAAATACTTCCATACTATAAAGCCAAATAGATTTGAAACAGAAGCTTTATGTGGATTTAAAATTGAAACTAATGATGATTTAAGAAAAGCAGGTAGATTCTTTATAGAACAAGGTGTGAAAAATGTATTTATTAGTCTAGATGCAGATGGAATATATTATATAACTAGTGAAGGTGAAGAAGGAACATTAGCTTGTTGTGAGGCAATAGAGGTAAAAAATGTAACTGGGGCTGGAGATTCTTTTGTAGCTGGAATAGGATATGGATATATGAATAACTTAAATATTAAGGATACACTTAAATATTCAGTTGCCATGTCAATAATAACAATTACTCATGAGGAAACAATAAATCCGAAAATTAGTCATGAATTAGTTGAAGACTTAGTTAATAGAACAAAGTGGAGAGAAAACTAAAAAATAATAAGACTTATTAGATATCATTAAAAGTTTAAGAACCAGTATGATAACTAATAGGTCTTATTTTTTACAGCCAATTTCCCTTAAAATGTAAAAATATCAAAAAAGTGATATAATTATTTTGTAACTATAATTAGAAATTAAGCTGAAGTATTAAAGGATGAGGTAATATGAACCAGAATAGAAAGTTTATTGAGGTAAAAGGAATAGTTCAAGGAGTAGGTTTTAGACCATTTGTTTATAAATTAGCAAAATTAAATAATTTAGTTGGATGGGTAAATAATACAGGTCAAGGTGTAATGATAGATATTGAAGGTAATGAAAAGTTTATTAATAATTTTATATATGAGTTAAAGAATAACCCACCTACTTTATCAAAAATTACTTCAATTAATATAAGTGATAAGAAAGTTATAAATTATAAAGATTTTTTTATAAAAGAAAGTAATGATAATTTAAGTGCAACAACATATATTTCACCAGATTATTCAATATGTTCAAAATGTAAGGGTGAAATATTTAATAAAAATGATAGAAGGTATAGATATCCTTTTACAAACTGTACAAATTGTGGACCAAGATTTTCAATAATAAAGTCATTACCTTATGATAGAATTTCCACTACAATGAGTGAGTTTGAAATGTGCGATAAATGTAAAGAAGAATATATGAATCCAGCTAATAGACGATTTCATGCACAACCAAATGCATGTCCAGAATGTGGACCAAGAGTATATATTACGGATAAATATAATAACGAAATAAAGACTAATGATTCTTTCAATGAAGTAATAAGGTTACTAAAACAAGGAAATATATTTGCTATTAAGGGAATTGGTGGTTTTAATTTAGTTTGCAATAGTAAAAGTGAAGAAACAATCCAAAGATTAAGAGAAAGAAAACATAGGCCTAATAAGCCCTTAGCAGTAATGATAAAGGATATAGAAACTGTAAAAAAGTATTGTATTTTAAGTAAAGATGAAGAGGATTTATTAAAAAGCAATAAAAGACCTATTGTACTTTTAGATAAAAAAGATAAATATGTCTTTTCAGAAAATTTATCACCTAATAATAAAAAGATAGGAGTTATGTTACCGTATACGCCATTACATTATTTGCTATTTGATGATGAATTAGATAGTTTGGTTATGACCAGTGCTAATATTAGTGGAGAACCAATTATATACAAAAATAGTGATGCACTTAAAAAATTAAATAATATTGTTGACTATTTTTTAATGCATAATAGAGATATTTATATTAGTGTTGATGATTCAGTAAGTAAGGTTGTTTTAGATGAAGAGAGGGTTATTAGGCTCGGAAGAGGTTATTCGCCATATACATTAAATATAAATACAGTTACAGAAATATTGGCATTAGGTTCAGAACTTAAAAATACAATTTCTTTAAGCAATAAAAATGACATTTTTATCAGTCAATATATAGGAGATTTAAATAATGTTGAAACGATAAATTCTTTAGAAAGAGTAATAGAACATTTTAGTAGAATATATGATGTTATTCCAAATGTTTTAGTATATGATAAGCATCCAGATTTTGGATATAAGAAAATTGAGTTAGAAGAAATTTTAAATATAAATAAAGATATTAGAGTAATAGAGACTCAACATCATCATAGCCATATTGTAAGTTGTATGGCTGAAAATAATATAAGTACAGATGTTATTGGAATTGCATTTGATGGAACTGGATATGGTGAAGATAAAAGTATATGGGGAGGAGAGTTCTTCATATGTAATAAGAGAGAATTTAAAAGAGTTGGACATTTAGATGAGTTTTATTTACCAGGTGGAGATAAATCAGTTAAAGAACCATGGAGGATAGGTATTTCATTAATTTATAAAACCTTTAAGGAAGAAATTAATAAATTCATACCCCAATATTTACAAGGTAAGGAATATAACATAATTAGAACTATGATTGATAGAAAAATAAACTCACCAAAGACATCTAGTATGGGACGATTATTTGATGGAGTTTCTTCTATATTAGGATTTAATAAAGCAATTACTTTTGAGGGAGAAGCAGCTATTAGACTTGAAAATATATGTACTGAAAAAAATGATGATAACTATGAATTTGAAATTAAAAAATATGAAGAAAAATTTATTTTAGGTTTTAATAATATTATAAAAGGTATTATTTGTGATATTGGTAGTAAAGTCAATATTGGCATTATAGCAAGGAAGTTTCATAATACTATAATAAAAAGTACTATTGAAATGATTTTATATATTAGGGAAAAGACAAATATCAATACTGTAGTTGTTAGTGGTGGTGTTTTTCAAAATGAAATATTATTTAAAGGTGTTGTTAAGGGATTAGAGGAATATAAATTTAATGTAGTAACTCATAAAATAATTCCTTGCAATGATAGTGGTGTAAGTTTAGGGCAGTTAATAATTGCTAATGAATTAGTAAAAGAAGAATTAAGGGAGGAAAGTCATGTGTATAGCAGTTCCAGCAAAGATTGAGGAGATATTAGAAGATGATGCTATTGTAAATTATAATGGAGTTAAAGTGAAAGTAAATATAATGTTTATTGAAAATCCTAAGATAGGAGATTATGTATTGGTTCATGCAGGATGTGCAATTCAAAAAATTGATGAAAATTATGCAAAAGAAACTTTAGATATATTTAAGGAGCTAAGTGATACTATAGAGGAGTGTAATTTTAATGGACATATTAAAAGAGTTGAAAAATAATAATATATCTCAAAATTTATTAAACAATATAAATAGTAAGGCTAACTTTAAAGTTTCTATTATGGAGGTTTGTGGAACCCATACAAATGTAATATTAAAAAGTGGTTTAAAAGACATTTTAACGAATAATATTAATCTTATAAATGGTCCGGGATGTCCAGTTTGCGTAACACCACAGGGATATGTAGATACTGCTATAGAGTTATCTAAAAGAAATGATGTAATAATAACTACATTTGGTGATTTGATTAGAGTTCCAGGGAGCCAGAGCAACTTGGCGAAAGAAAAGGCTAAAGGAAGAGATATAAGAGTTGTATATTCACCTTTAGATAGTATAAAAATAGCAAAGGAAAATAGTGATAAAGAAGTAGTGTTTTTATCCATTGGATTTGAGACCACTGCACCTATAATAGCTCTTAGTATAAAAATAGCAAAAGATCAAGATATAAAAAATTATTCAATATTAAATAGTTTAAAGACAATGCCAGAGGCAATGAAAGCTTTAGTTTTAAATCCAGATGTTAATATAGATGCATTTTTATGTCCAGGCAATGTTGCAACTATAATAGGAGAAAAACCATTTGTAGAGATATCAAATAAGTATAAAATTCCAATGGTTATTAGTGGGTTTGAAGTAAATGATATTTTAGCATCTATATATATGTTAATTGAGATGAGAGAAAGGAATGAATATGGATTAGTAAATTTATATAGTAGATTAGTAAAAGAAGATGGAAATAAAGAAGCTAATAAGTTACTAAATAGTATATTTACTTCAACTGAAAGTACTTGGAGAGGTTTAGGAAAAGTTAATAATGCTGGATTAGAATTAAAAGATGAATATAGAAATTTTGATGTATTATTTAAATTTAGAATGAGTATGAAAGAAAATTGTGTAAATAATGGATGCTCTTGTGGAGATGTGTTAATTGGAATTAAAGAACCAACTGAATGTAAATTATTTGGAAGTGTATGCACTCCATTAAATCCTATTGGAGCATGTATGGTATCGGAAGAGGGAGCTTGTTCAGCATTTTATAAATATAGATAAATTATATAAATATAAGAGGTGATTTATATGGAGATAATAACTTTATCACATGGTAGTGGAGGTAAGGCAACTAATAAATTAATAGATAGCTTGTTTTATAAATATTTTAATAATGAATTTTTATCACAAAAGAATGATTCAAGTGTTTTGCCAGCTATAAATGGGAAAATAGCTATGTCTACAGACTCATTTGTAATAAACCCCATATTTTTTGAAGGTGGAGATATAGGGAAATTAGCAGTTTGTGGTACTATAAATGATATATGTATGAGTGGAGCAAAGCCTTTATATATATCTGTTGGATTTATAATAGAAGAAGGATTATCTATTAATGATCTAGAAAAAATTGTACAATCTATTGCTAAAACTGCTAATGAAGCTGATGTTAAAATTGTTACTGGTGACACAAAGGTAGTGGAAAAAGGTAGTTGTGATAAAATTTATATTAACACTACAGGAATAGGTATAATTGAAGAGGATAAACCTTACTTAGGTGGAGATAAAGTAAAAGGTGGTGATAAAATAATAATAAGTGGTACTTTAGGTGACCATGGTATGTGTATTATGAATAAAAGAGAAAATTTGGGATTTGAAAGTAATATTAAAAGTGATTGTTGTTTATTAAATAAATTAATTGAAGATATATTATCTGTTAGCAATAATGTGAGAGTTTTAAGAGATCCTACCAGAGGAGGATTAGCAACTACTTTAAATGAAATTATAGAACATAGTAATATTAGTATGGAAATAGAAGAAGATTTTATACCTGTAAAGCCTGAAGTAGCTGCTATGTGCGAAATTTTAGGTCTTGATCCATTATTTATTGCTAATGAAGGTAAGTTAGTTGTAATAGTAGATGAGAAAGATGCTGATAATGTGTTAAATATAATGAGAAAGAACTCGGCGGGAAAAGATTCCATTTTATTGGGAGAAGCAATAAATGATGGGAAGAATAAGTTATATTTAAAAACTAATATTGGTGGAAGAAGAATAATAAATATGCCAGAGGGTGAAATATTAGTGAGAATATGTTGATAATCACCAATTAATAATATAAGAACATATTAAGTAGTAATTGAATAACATAAATATGTAGAGTACTTTAATAAGTACTCTAATTTTATACAAAAGAGTAGGTGCTTGGTATGTATATTGATATTTATCATATTTTATATGGAATAGAAAATGGAATGTATAGATATATAGGTGCAGGTTCAGCTAGAAAGGTTTATGATTTAGATAATGGATTTGTAATAAAAATTGCTAAAAATATTAAAGGAGTTGCACAAAATAGGGCTGAATTTTTAATTTCAAATGATGATGATTCTCCTTTACTTGCAAAAGTTTATTTTGTATCTGATGATTATAGATATTTAATTATGAAAAAAGCTAATAATATTAAAAGTGAAAAAGAACTTTTAAATTATTTTAAAATACAAAATAAAAGAGAATTAAGTAATAATAGATTTATTAAAGAAATTCATGATACACATAATTTAGTTTGGGCAGATTTATATAAATTTACAAGTTGGGGTAAGATAAAAAATAGATTAGTATTAATTGATTACGGATATACAAAAGAAATATATAATGAATTTTATAAGAAAAGCAATTAATAAATATAAAACCACAGTATAAAAATTTAAATTTATATACTGTGGTTTATTTTATCATATTAATTTAATGAATTAATTATCTTAATAGCTTTACAATTGTCTGATGTTTCAATATAGATACATTTTCTTTGAGCATAATATGAAGAATACATATCTAGTGAATCTTATAAAATAGTAATTTGTGTTCTTATTTCAGTTTTAAGGCATGAAGAAGAATAGTTATAAAAATCTTCTTCACATTTTGACATGTTACCATCTCCTAGTTTAATCATTAGTTCAAATACCACATAGTACATAATATGATTATAGATAGAAATAGTGATTAATAAGAAAAAATACAAATTATACTTTTATTTAATATACTCGTAAATGAGCATTAAACTAAAAACAAGAACAAATGGAAAACATCTAATAGGATAATAGAAAATAAGAAGGAAAGAATATTAATGAGGTGATATTATGGGAAACAAGATGAAAAAAATAAAACATCAACATAAAAATGTAAATCATAATCCGCAAGTAGAAAGTGTAAAAGCATGTTTTTCAGAACCTAAAGCAAAAACATATGACCCAACTGACTTTAATATTTAAATAGGAGTTATAAATATATGGATAAATATGATTATATATTTAGATGGTTAAAAAATGCATCAAAACCAGAACGTCATATTGATGAAATGGAACACTTTGCTAAAAAACATCCTATAATTTTTATGAAATTTCATAAAGAATCTGGGGCCATTGTAAAATATGAAGAAAATGACCCTAAATATATTAAAGCCAAGGAAGAATTAATTAAATTATTTGATGAAAATGAAGAGGATTTTAAAACTGTATTTAATGCAGTAAAAAGTAAATTTAATTATTAGAATATGAGGTAAAATTTATGGATAATAATAAAAATAGAATGAAGGATAGACCTAAGTCTAAAAATGAGTTAAGAAAAATTGACCCAACTGGAAATTCAGAAGTTGGAATAGAAAATGGAGAAAGAATAGGTGCTCATGCACATAATAAAAAGAACTATAAAACCTATGAATGGATGCAAGATAAATAAAAATCATATATAAAGTTAAAAAGGTTATACAAAACAAATGTATAGCCTTTTATTTATTATATTATGAAGATACAATAAAAAAGCTGTATTATAAAAATTAAAAACTTGATATTATAAAGTTTCATTACTATAATTACCATATAAAACATATGAAATATAGAGAGAAATTTTTTTGATAAGTTGAAAATTTCTAAAATATATACTTGTCTAAATTTAAAATTAAGGTGGGATAATAATGGAAACTAAAATCATAGCAGAAAAAAAAGAAAAAGTTAAAATAAAAAAGCCGAAACAATATAAAGTTGTTATGCATAATGATGATTTTACAACTATGGAATTTGTAGTTAATATATTAATGACAATTTTTAAGAAAGATATAAATACATCAAATAAAATAATGATGGATGTTCATAAGGTTGGAAGAGGAATAGTTGGAATATATCCTTATGATATTGCAGCCACAAAAGTTGCTATATCATTAGGAATGGCAAAGGAAGAAGGCTTTCCCTTTAATATAACTATTGAGGAGGCTTAATATATGGAGATAACAAGAGAAGTAAATAATATTTTAGTTGAAGCCTATGAAGTGGCTAAAAAGTATAATCATGAATTTGTTACTGCAGAGCATTTATTATATGCAATAACATTTGAAGAAAGATTTATCGATGTTATAGAAGAATTAGAAGGTAATATAGAAGCTTTAAGAGAAAATTTATTAGAGTATTTAGATAATCATATTGATAAAGATGAAAGTGGTAAAATTCAAGAAAGCTATAATTTCCAACAAACAATATTAAGAGCAAGTGAGCAAGCAATTTATTCAAGTAACACTAATATTTCTTTAGAGCATATAATAGCATCTATTTATGAGTTAGAGCACAGTTATGCTGTATATTATTTAGCTGAACAGGGAATAGAAAAAACAGATTTACTATATAAGCTTTGTCATGGAGGAGTAGAAAATACTTATTATGTAGATTCTGAAGAAGAGTATAGTGAAGAAGTAGAAGAGATAAAGGAAGAAAGTAATAAAGAAACTCTTATACAAAAGTTAACTAGTAATCTAAATGAGTATGTAAAAAATGAATATACTGATCCACTTATAGGAAGAGAAGATATATTAAATCGTACTATACAAATCCTTTGTAGAAGAACTAAAAATAATCCTATTCATATTGGTGAGCCTGGGGTTGGGAAAACAGCTATAACTTTAGGTTTAGCTAGACTTATAAATGAAGCTAAAGTACCAGAAAAGTTAAAAAATGCAGAAATTTTTTCTTTAGATATTGGAGCTACTCTTGCAGGAACTAAGTATAGAGGAGATTTTGAAGAAAGAATAAAAAAGGTATTAAATGAGATTAAGAATCATGAAAATCCAATAGTATATATTGATGAAATACATACAATAGTAGGTGCTGGCTCTATTGGGGGTGGATCGCTAGATACATCTAATCTTTTAAAACCATATTTAATGGAAGGAAAGATAAAATTTATAGGGGCTACTACTTTTGATGAATATAAAAAGTATTTTGAAAAAGATAAAGCATTAATTAGAAGATTTCAAACTATTGAGGTTAAAGAAACTTCAGTTGAAGAAACAATAAAAATTATTGAAGGCTTAAAGAGTAATTATGAAAATTACCATAATGTAAAATACACTGATGAAGCTATAAAATTAGCTGTTGAATTAAGTAGTAAATATATTAATGATAGATTTTTGCCAGATAAGGCTATAGATATTATAGATGAAGCAGGATCATATATTTCTATGAATAGGAAAGATTCACAAAGGATAATTATTAATGAAAAAATAATTGAAGATGTAATATCAAAGATATGTCATATACCAAAGAATACAGTAGAAAAAGATGAAATTACATCACTAAAAGAATTAGAAAGTAATTTAGAAAAAAATATATTTGGACAGGATGAAGCTATTCATGAAGTTGTCAGATGTATTAAGATGTCAAGAGCAGGATTAAATGGAGAAAATAAGCCAATTAGCTCTTTATTATTTGTAGGTCCAACAGGAGTTGGTAAAACAGAACTGTCAAAAACTTTAGCAGAAAATCTAGGTGTTAAGCTTATAAGATTTGATATGAGTGAATACGCTGAAAAACATGCAGCAGCAAAACTTATAGGGGCTCCTCCAGGATATGTTGGATATGAAGAGGGTGGACTTTTAACAGATACAATAAGAAAGAATCCATATTGTGTTTTATTACTTGATGAAGTTGAAAAGGCACATCCAGATATATTAAATGTTTTACTTCAAGTAATGGATTATGCTACATTAAGTGATAATCAAGGAAGAAAAGCTGATTTTAGAAATGTAGTTTTAATTATGACTTCTAATGCAGGTGCTAAAAATATAGGAAAATCAGTTATAGGATTTGGAGAAAGAATAATTAATGGTGAGGCTATAAATGATGAAGTTAAAAAGTTCTTTACTCCTGAGTTTAGAAATAGATTAGATAAGGTTGTAGTATTTAATCATTTAAATAAAGGAATGGCATTAAATATTGCAAGAAATGAATTAAATAAATTTAGTAAGCAATTGGCTAATAAAAATGTTAGATTAAGCTTTAGTGATGAGTGTGTTTCTTTTGTAGCTAAAAAGGGAGTATCTCAAGAGTATGGAGCAAGGGAAATAATAAGAATAATAAATCAGGAAATTAAACCTATGTTAGTTGATGAGATATTATTTGGAAGGCTAAGCAATGGTGGAGAAATAGAAATTAATGTTATAGATAATAAGTTTATTTATAAATAAATCTTTAGATAGTTATTAAATACCTTCATATATTTTAGTTATAAATAATATAAATAATATAATTTTAAATATATGGAGGGAAAAATGGATAACGTATTAAATATTGAGAAATGTAAGATTTGTTCTGGGTTAGTGAGAATAGAAAATAACTCTTATGGAGTTAGTAAAGTTTGTACTTGTTGTGGATATTATTATAATAAGCAAAAGCTAGATAATGAAAATGATAATACAAGTAAAGTAGAGTACTTAAAGCCTTGTGGTGCCTATAAATTAGTAACTTTAAGTGGAGTAACTAAATCAGGAACATTAGGTGAAAATTTAAGTGAAGAACAAGTTTTACAAATGTTTAATTTTAGTGATACATCTAGATTAAATATGAATAAGACATATATTAATTATAGAAATCCAGAAACTAATGAGTTTAAGATTATCTTTGGAAATGGAAAGCCAGAAACTTATGATGAGTTTGTTGAAAGTATAGAAAAATAAGTTTATTTTATAAATAGTTTTAAGTTATGAAGTAGCATTTATTTTTATCTTAAGTGGTAATAGTAAGTGCTACTTTTAAAAATAATTTTATAGTTATACTTTATTAAATAATAAAAATTATAGTACATTTGTTGACAAAGATATAAAAATATCATAATATAAGAACAAATAAATATTTAAAAACAGTGATAAAGAGGAGTAAGGAATAGGAAATATTAAGAGAGGAAGGTCTAGGGTGTAAGCCTTCTATATTGAATATCCTGAAGGTAGCTTTTGAGTTTCTTTAGTGAAGTAGTAGTAGCTAAAGACGGCTTGTCTAAGTCGTTATTTGAATTAAGAGCCTATAAAAGCAGAGAAAGTCTGTAGAATAGGAATAAAGGTGGTACCGCGAGTCTTCGTCCTTTTTTAAGGACTAAGGCTCTTTTTTGCGTTATAGTAATATCATAAAAGTTAATCAAAATTATATCATTGACTTAAAAATAATATTATGGAAAGCATAAATAAAGAAAACTATTAATTAGTAAAGTGGTCTTAATATAAGAACTTTAAATATAAAAATAATTATTCAGGAGGTTTTATTGATGGAAGAAAAGAAAAATTTAGCCACAACGTATAATCCAAAAGAATTTGAAGAAAGAATCTATAAAACATGGGAAGAAAAAAAATATTTCACTCCTGTTGTTGATAAAACAAAGAAGCCATTTACAATAATGATGCCCCCACCCAATATAACTGGTAAACTTCACTTAGGTCATGCATTAGATAATACAATGCAAGATATGCTTATAAGATTTAAAAGAATGCAAGGATATTGCACTTTATGGCTTCCAGGAACAGACCATGCTTCAATTGCGACTGAAGTTAAAGTTGAAAATGAATTATTAAAGCAAGGTTTAGTTAAGAAAGAAATGGGAAGAGAAGCTTTCCTAGATGAAGTTTGGAAATGGGCTGAAGAGTACAAAGGTACTATTAGAACTCAGCTTAAGAAATTAGGAGTTTCATGTGACTTTACAAGAGAAGCTTTCACAATGGATGAAAACTTAAACAAAGCCGTAAGAACAGTATTTGTTAAATTATATAATGATGGATTAATCTATCAAGGAAACAGAATAACTAACTGGTGTCCAAAATGTACTACTGCTTTATCAGATGCAGAAATAGTATATGAAGAAAAAGAAGGGAGCTTCTGGCATATTAACTATCCATTAGCTGATGGTTCTGGATTCTTAGAAATAGCTACTACAAGACCAGAAACATTACTTGGAGATACTGCAGTTGCTGTTAACCCAAATGATGATAGATTTAAGCACTTAATAGGTAAAACATTAAAATTACCTCTAACTGATAGAGAAATACCAGTAGTTGGTGATGAATATGTTGATATCGAATTTGGTACAGGAGCAGTTAAAATAACTCCAGCTCACGATCCAAATGACTTTGAAGTTGGTAAGAGACATAACCTTCCAATAATCAGAGTAATGGATGACCACGGTGTAATCAATGAATTAGGTGGAAAATACCAAGGTTTAGATAGATACGAAGCTAGAAAGCAAATGATTAAAGATTTAGAAGAGCAAGGATTACTTGTTAAAGTTAAACCTCATACTCACAACGTTGGAACACATGATAGATGTAATACTGTAGTTGAACCTATAATATCACAACAATGGTATGTAAAGATGGAATCTTTAGCAAAACCAGCTATCGACGTTGTTAGAAAAGGTGAAACAAAGATTATTCCAGAAAGATTTGAAAAAATATACTTTAACTGGATGGAAAATATCCAAGACTGGTGTATTTCAAGACAATTATGGTGGGGACACAGAATACCTGTATTCTACTGTAATGATTGTAATCATATCATGGTTGAAGTTGATGCACCATGTAAGTGTTCAAAATGTGGTTCTGAAAGCATAAGACAAGATGAAGATGTACTTGATACATGGTTCTCATCTGCATTATGGCCTTTCTCAACTTTAGGTTGGCCAGAAAAAACTCCAGATTTAGATTTCTTCTATCCTGGTAATGTATTAGTTACTGGATATGATATCATATTCTTCTGGGTTGCAAGAATGATATTCTCAGGATTATATAATATGGATAAAACTCCATTTGATACAGTATTAATGCATGGTATTATAAGAGATGCTAATGGTATCAAGATGAGTAAGTCTTTAGGAAATGGTGTTGACCCATTACAAGTAATTGAAGAATATGGTGCTGACGCATTAAGATTCATGCTAGTTACAGGAAGCACACCAGGAAATGATATAAGATATATTCCAGAAAAAGTTGAAGCTGCAAGAAACTTTGCTAATAAGATATGGAATGCTTCAAGATTCGTTATGATGAACCTTGATAAAGAATTAATGAATAAATATGCTGATTGCACAGACTACAGCTTAGCTGATAAGTGGATTCTTTCAAGAATGAACACTGTAGTTAAAGAAGTAACAGAAAACTTAGAAAAATATGAGCTTGGAATAGCAAATCAAAAGGTTTATGACTTTATGTGGACTGAATTCTGTGACTGGTATATAGAACTTGTTAAACCAGTATTCTTCAGTGATGATGAAAAAGCTAAGGGAGTAGCATATAACGTATTAAACACTGTATTAACTACAGGATTAAAATTATTACACCCAGCTATGCCATATATAACTGAAGAAATATACACTACATTAACAGAAGGAGAATCTATAGCTATTTCAACTTGGCCAGAATATTCTGAAGCATTAGCAGATAACAAGGCTGAAAAAGATATGGAATTCATTATTGAAGCTGTTAAGGGATTAAGAAACGTTAGAGCTGAAATGAACGTTCCACCTTCAAGAAAAGCAAAAGTAATTTGCTATATATCTGAAGAAGCTAAAGAAGCATTTACTGCTGGTATTCCTTACATGGAAAAGCTAGGTTCAGCTTCAGAGGTTGAATTTATAGCTGATACAACTTTAGTTCCTGAAAATGCAGTATCATTAGTAGTTAAAGGTGGAGAATTATTCATGCCACTACTTGACTTAGTTGATAAGGATAAGGAACTTGAAAGATTAAATAAAGAAAAGAAGAAATTAGAAGGTGAAGTTACAAGAATTGAAAAGAAACTTTCTAATGCTGGATTTGTAGCTAAAGCACCAGAAGCAGTAATTAACGGTGAAAAAGAAAAGCTAGTTAAGTATCAAGAAATGCTTGATGCAGTTTTAGTTAGAATTGAAACTTTAAAATAGTCATAAGTAATTTTATAATAAATTAAAAGTGGCAAGTGACAAGTTGATTATACTTTGTTACTTGTCATTTTTAATATCTTATATTAATCGGAAATATGCATAAAAATATTCATTTTGTGAAAAATACTCTTAAGAGGTGAATAAAATGAGTAAAATAGTAGAAACAATCAAAAATAGTAGTGGTGAAATAACACAATATGTACTAGAAAATGGTCAAACAGTAGAAAAAGCACAAGGTGTTGAAATGGCTAAGAATGGCCAAATTGAAGGAGTAATTGTTGCTCATTCTAGAAAAGGTGAAGAATATTTAAGAACTAAGCCAGATGGAACAGAAGGAAATAATTTATCATCTATGGCTAAGGAAGACTAAAATTTAAAATAAATTATAAAGATAACGTCTAATAAAGATAATTTAAGCTTTATTGGACGTTATTTTTATATATTTAGATAACAGATGCTTAATGTTATTAATATAAGATGTATATGTTATATATTGTAGAAGAATAAAAATACATATGTTATAATAAGTAAAAAATGTAAAATTAAATTACATATTATAAAATTAAGTAATTAGTATACTTTAAGATAAACCTTTTTTAAAGTAGGGGGAGGAGACTATGAATAAACTTAAGAAATCATTAGGTTCAATCATGATTTATGGAATTGTAGTTATAATTTTAATTTTTATTATTGGTGTTATGTCAATATTTGCTGGAGCAATAATGAAGTTATTTGGATTTCAATATAATTCTATTAAAGATATTATAATATTTTTTATGATACAAGCAATAATAGGGTTTCCAATTGAAATTTTTGCAAAAGCAATTCCTAAGGCATTATTATCATTAGATAAAATTACTGTTAGATGTTATAAAATAATATTTATTATATTAGATACAATGTCAACAATGTTTATAATGAGTTTAGTTGATTATTTTATGACTAGTGTATCAGTATCTGATATTTCTATAGCTGTTATATCAATTATAATAGCAGTTTTATCTAGTATAGATTTTGATAAATAAAATAGAATCATAAGTTCAAAGTATTTCTAATGTGGAGGTGAAATATGTATAAAATATTAATAATTGAAGATGATACTGTTATTTCAGAATTATTAAAAAATAACTTGTGTAAATGGGGATATGAAGCAAGTAGTGTTTCAGATTTTAAAAATGTAATAGATGAGTTTAAAAATTTTAATCCTGAATTAGTACTTATAGATATTAATTTACCTTTTTATAATGGATATTATTGGTGTTCAGAAATAAGAAAAATATCAAAACTTCCAATAATATTTATATCATCAGAAAGCGATAATATGAATTATATTATGGCTATAAATATGGGAGCAGATGATTTTATAGTAAAGCCTTTTGATTTAAATATATTTTTAGCAAAGGTACAAGCATTACTTAGAAGAACTTATTCATTTAAAGTTAAAATGAATGTCTTAGAAAGTAATGGAGTAATACTTAACCTAGAAGAAATTACATTAGCATATAAAGATCATAAATTAAGTTTAAGTAAAAATGAATTTAAAATTCTTCAAATATTATTAGAAAATAAAAATAAAGCTGTATCTAGAGAAGAAATTATGGTTTATCTTTGGGAAAGTGAAAGTTATATTGATGATAACACCTTAACTGTTAATGTAACTAGAATTAGGAAAAGGCTTGAGGAAATAGGCTTAAATGATTTTATAAAAACTAAAAAGGGAATTGGTTATATAATAGGTGAATAATATGAATGATAAAAAAATTGATATACTAATTAGCTATTATAAAGATAAGCTAGGTATTATTATGAAGTTTATTGTTTTTATTGGGATATTTTTTATAGTATATAGTTTATATCATCTACCTTTAGGTGTATTTTTATATGCATCACTTCTTGTTGTTACATTAGGTTTTTTATTTAGTTTATATGATTTTAATAATTATTATAATAAACATAAAATTTTAGTTAGTGTATTAAATGAAGTAGAGTTTAGTATGGACAAGTTATCAAAAAGTAACTCATTAATTTATAAAGATTATGAAAATATTATAAAGGCTCTATATAAAAATAAAACAAATTTAAAAACAGACTTAGATTTTAAGTATGAGAATATAGTAAATTATTATACAATGTGGGTTCATCAAATAAAAACACCTATTTCAGCATTTTTTATGATTGTTCAATCTATGGATGCATCACCAGAAAAGGCTATGATGAAACAAGAATTGTTTAAAATTAATGAGTATGTTGATATGGTTTTGTATTATATAAGGTTAGATACTTTAAATTATGATTTAAAGCTACAAGAATATGAGCTAAAAGATATTATACAATCTGCTATTAAAAAGTATTCTGCAACATTTATATATAAAAAGATAGCGTTAAAATTAGAAGAAATAAATTGTAAGATTATTACTGATAAAAAATGGACTACATTTATAATTGAGCAAATCGTATCTAACAGCTTAAAATATACTACTCAAGGGAGTATTTCTATTTATTTAGATAAGGATAGTGATAATACATTAGTAATTGAAGATACAGGTATAGGAATAGAAAAGGAAGATATACCACAAATTTTTGAAAAAGGGTTTACTGGATACAATGGAAGAAGTGATAAAAAATCTACGGGAATAGGATTATATTTATGTAAAGAAATAGCTACAAGGCTTTCACATAAGTTATATGCTACTTCTAAGGTAGGAGTAGGTACTAAGGTTTATATAGATTTTTCAATTAATAATATAAAAATAAAGTAAGCTTACATAACTGTAAGGTTAAAATGAAGCAATGTAAGGTCATGTTAAGGCAAGGCCTTTCTTTTTTTATTATGATTAATATATAGAAAATAAATAAAAGCAAAAAGTGAGAATTTTGGAGGTATTTAAATGACAATATTAGAAATTAAAAACTTAAGAAAAGTATATAGTACAAGATTTGGTACTAATAAAATAGAGGCTTTAAGAGATATTTCTTTTTCAGTAGAAAATGGTGAGTATATAGCTGTAATGGGGGAATCAGGTTCAGGTAAAACTACACTTTTAAATATTTTAGCGTCTTTAGATAAGGTAACTAGTGGTGAGGTTTTATTAAAAGGAAAGAATATAACTAATATAAAAGAAAAGGATATGGCAGCTTTTCGTAGAAAACATCTTGGTTATGTATTTCAAGATTTTAACCTTTTAGATAATTTTTCTTTACAAGATAATATATTTTTACCATTAGTACTAGCAGGAAAAAATCATAAAGAAATGGAAGAAAAGTTAAGAGCTATTGCAGAAGTAATTGGAATAAAAAAAATATTAGAAAAATATCCATATGAAGTATCAGGAGGAGAAAAGCAAAGAGCAGCCATAGCAAGAGCAATAATAACCAATCCAGAATTATTACTTGCAGATGAGCCAACAGGATCTTTAGATTCAAAAACTACAGCAGAGATATTAACGCTATTTTCTAAAATTAATAGCTTAGGTCAAACAATAATTATGGTAACTCATAGTGTTTTAGCAGCTAGTCATGCTAGTAGAGTTTTATTTATTAAGGATGGAAAAATATTCAACCAAATATATAGGGGTAATATGAATAATGATGATATGTATGAAAAAATATCAAATACATTAGCTATACTTGCTACAGGAGGAAACAAAAATGAAAAATTCAATGTATTTTAGTATAGCCAAAAATAACTTATTAAAAAATAAGAAAACTTATTTACCTTATATCTTTGCATGTATAGGCACAATAATGATGTTTTATATTATAGATTGTATAGCAACAAATGAAGGTTTAGCGTCTATAAGTGGAGGTGATTATTTAAAAACACTTCTTAGAATTGGAGTTAATATAACAGGATTATTTTCAATAATATTTTTATTTTATACAAATAGCTTTTTAATAAAAAGAAGAAAAAAAGAAATAGGACTTTATAATGTTTTAGGTATGGAAAAGAGACACATAAGCAAAATTTTAATAATTGAAACTGTATTAATTGGTTTTGGAAGTTTAATTTTAGGATTTATGTTTGGAGTTATATTCGGAAGGTTATTATTTTTAATATTAATTAATTTATTACAGGTTGATATTAATATTTCAAGTACGTTTTCTATATCGTTAACTTCAATTAAAAGCACAATTTTTTTATTTATTCCTATTTTTATTATAGTGTTACTTCAAAATGTAATAATGATAAAAGTTAATAATCCAATAGAGCTTTTAAAGGGTGGAGAAAAAGGAGAAAAAGAACCAAAAATAAAATGGATTTCAGCAATAATGGCATTTATATTTTTATTATCAGGATATATAATAGCTATTACTACAAATAATCCTTTAAAAGCATCTTCAGTATTGTTTATAGCAATTATATTAGTAATTGGTGGAACTTATTGTTTATTTACAAGTGGAAGCATTATGATTTTAAAATTATTAAAGAAGAATAAAAGATTTTATTATAAATCAAGAAACTTTATATCAGTATCAGGTATGATTTATCGTATGAAACAAAATGCAACAGGGCTTGCTAGTATATGTATATTATGCACAGCAGTATTGATTACAATATCTACAACAGTTTCTTTATATTTAGGACAAGAAAGAAGCTTAAAAATTTCATATCCATACGATACAAAGGTAGTAATTCCAATCTCACAAAAAGATATTTATGATAATTTAAAAGGAAGTTTAATAGATAGAGCAAATGATAATAAAGTAACATTACATGATTTAAATGAATTCAGAGCAAATGAGTTAATTGTAAATATTAATGGTGAAAATGTAAAAATTGCAACTGGTTTTAAAAATGTTGAAATGGATAATATAAGTATTATTCAATTATACTCACTAGATGATTATAATAAAATTCAAGGAACAAACGTAAGTTTAAATAATAATGAAGTTTTAATATTTTCGGTAGCTAAGAATTATAAATATGATTCAATAACTATTAACAATAATAAGTTTAATATTGTAGAAAAGTTAGATAAATTTAAATTGATAAATAAAAATGAAAATAATATGGTTAATGAGTATTGTATTATATTTGAAAATCAAAAATTAATAGATGATATATGTAAAGATGTAGTTAATACAGGTTCATTGTTTACAGATTATGAAATGAGATTTAACTTAGAAGGAAATAAAGAGGATAAAATAAAGTTTTGTCACTCTATAAGTAATGATTTAGCAAATTTAGATTCAGCCAATATTAGTAGTATTGATGTAGATAGAGAAGAGTCTTATATTGCAAATGGATGTTTTATATTTTTGGGATGCTTTTTAGGGGTATTATTCATTCTAGGAACAGTGCTAATTATTTATTATAAGCAAATATCAGAAGGATATGATGATAGTAATAGGTTTAAAATTATGCAAAAAGTTGGAATGAGTAAAGATGAAGTTAAAAAAGTAATTAATAAACAAGTCCTTATGGTATTTTTCTTCCCTATAGGAATTGCAGTAATTCATACAGTATTTGCATTTAAACTAATATCAAAGTTGCTTGGGTTATTTGGATTATTTGATACAAATGTATTTTTAATATCAATAATAATAACTACAATAGTATTTATTGTACTTTATGCAATTGTATATATAATTACATCAAATGTTTATTATAAAATAGTGCAACAAGAATAGGTAGATTAGAATAAAGGTAAATTCTAATAATAAGTATTATTGGGATTTACCTTTATAAATTTTGATTTTTTATTAAATATAATTTATATTTAATAGTATAAAGTAAAATAAGATGAGGTAAATTATGAGATACGAAGAAGCAATGAAATACATAACAGGTGTTGGAAATTTTGGATCGAATTATGGATTAGAAAGAACTTATAAATTATTAGAGTACCTAGGTAATCCAGAAAAGGATTTAAAGCTTATACATATTGCAGGTACAAATGGAAAAGGATCTACAACTTCAATGATAACAGAAATCTTAATGGGGGCAGGATATAAGGTTGGAATGTATACTTCTCCATTTATAGAAGAGTTTGAAGAAAGAATTCAAATTAATAGAAATAATATTCCAAAAGAAACCTTAGCAGTGTTAATGGATGAAGTTAAGGAGGCAGTAGATAAAGTAATAGAAGGTGGATATAATCATCCTACAGAATTTGAAATAATTACTGTTTTAATGCTTTTATACTTTAAAAGAGAAAATATAGACTTTGGAGTTATAGAAGTAGGATTAGGAGGAACACTAGATTCAACTAATGTTATTACACCAATACTTCAGGTCATAACATCTATAAGTTTTGATCATACTAATTTGTTAGGAAATACTATAGAAGAGATAGCAGGAGAAAAAGCGGGGATTATTAAGAAAAATATTCCTACAGTAATATATCCACAGGAAGAAGAAGCTTTAAAAGTAATTAAGAATAAATGTATTGAAATGGATTCAGAACTTTATATTGCACTTGATGATAAATTAGAGTTTGTAAATGTAGTAAATGAGGATAAGCCATATCAATTATTGAAATATAAAAAAGAATTTGATATACTACTTCCTTTACTAGGAGAACATCAAATAATTAATTTAAGTGTTGCAATGCAAGCTATTGAAGTTTTAAACAATAAAAAAATAGTAGATATATCTATTGAAAGCATTATAAAAAGTATAAAGAATGTTACTTGGAAAGGAAGATTAGAAGTTTTATCAAATAGTCCTTATATAGTTATTGATGGTGCTCATAATATACAAGGGATAAAAACGTTAAGCAAAAATATAAAGAAGTATTTTAAATATGAGAAGTTATATTTAATTTTAGGTATTTTAGCTGATAAAGATGTTGAGGAAATGGTTAAAATAATAACGCCTATGGCGAAACAAGTATATGCTGTTACTCCTAATTCAATAAGAGCTGAATTAGCAGAAGATTTAAAAAATGAAATAGTTAAATACAACAAAAATTGCAGATCATTTGATAAATATGAAGAAGCTTATTTAGAAGCACTAAAAAATGCCAAGGAAAATGATATTATATTGGCCAGTGGATCATTATATATGATTGGAGATATGAGGAAAATAATTAATAAATTTTTAACTAAGTAAAGAGTCACTGTATGTGGCTCTTTTATTTTGCTTGTTGCTGAAACCAAGAATAAATAAAACAAAAAAGTATACACTAAAATAAAATACTCGTAAATGATGATTAAATAAAAAAGAAAACAACCTAAATTTTTGAATTTATTGAAAAGCTAATCATTTACTATTATTAAAGAATATACTATACTAATAAATAACAAAATAAAGGAGGTAATGTTTATGTCAAAGCATTTACATATTATGGCGCCAGAAGGGGCTATAGCAGAAACAGTATTATTGCCAGGAGATCCATTAAGAGCTAAATTTATAGCAGAAAACTTTTTAGAAGATGCAGTTTGCTATAATGAAGTTAGAGGTATGTATGGATATACTGGAACGTATAAAGGAAAAAGAGTTTCTATACAAGGAACTGGAATGGGATTACCTTCACATTCAATTTATGTAAATGAGTTAATTCAATTCTATGGAGCTAAAAGACTTATAAGAATAGGTTCAGCAGGTTCTTGTAGTGATGATGTTAATGTTAGAGATATAGTTCTTGCTCAAAGTGCTTCTACTAATTCAGGAATTAATAAGAGAAGATTTAATGGTCTTGACTATGCACCAACTGCGAATTTTGATTTATTATATAACGCATATAATGTAGCAAAATCAAAGGGAGCTAATGTTAAGGTAGGAAATGTGTTATCAAGTGATTTATTCTATGATGATACAAATCATTTTTCATTAAAAACTTGGGCTGATTATGGAGTTTTAGCGGTAGAAATGGAAACTGCAGAATTATATACATTAGCAGCAAAAAATGATGTTGAAGCATTATCTATATTAACAATATCAGATCATATCTTCAAAGGAGAAGAAACATCACCAGAGGAAAGACAAAATACTTTCACAGATATGATGGAAATTGCATTAGAATTAATTAAATAGATAAAAAAATGACAAGCAAAAGCTTGTCATTTTTTTATAAACAATACTATTAATTATTATTGTTTTTATACTCTATTAGAGCTTTTGATAATTGATCCGGGCAAGAAGTTCCTTTTCCTCTGCAATCAATACCCTTTAATTTTTGAATTGCTTCATCAATATTCATGCCCTTTACAAGAAGTGAAATACCAAATAAATTACCAGGACATCCCCTTACGAATTCAACATTTTCAATAACGTTATCTTTAACTTCTACATGTATTTCTGTAGCACATACTCCAGATGTTTTATAAACAAACATTTGTACTCCTCCTAATTAATAAGTAATAATTTACTTATTAATTATATATTGAGTTTGTAGAAAAATAAAGAAAAATAAGAAATAATGTATTAGTATCCAACTTATTGAAAGCTGCATATATTAAAATACATAGAAGTTTTAAGGGGGTGTGTAGTTAATGAGCTCTATTGTTTTATGCAATACAGGTGCAGATTCACTTTCTAAAATTGATTTAGATACATTTGAGGTAAAAAAAATACTATTTAAGTTATCTGAAAAACCAGTTGGACCTCATGGAATAAGAAAATATGATAATGAAATTATAACTGCAAATAATTATAGTGACTCTATATCTATTTTTTCAGGAGATACTTTTGAAGAAGTAAGAAATATTAAGATTGGACCTAAACCCAATGATGTAGTTAAAGTGAGGGATAAAATTTATACAATTTGTGGTGAATCAAATGCTATAGTTGCTTATGATTTAAATCAGAATAGAGTGTTATGGGAGCTTAATACAGGTAATTGGCCTCATAGCATTGATTATTATGATAAGAAAAGATTATTATTTGTATCAAATTTAGAAGAAAATTGCACTAAAATTATAAACTTAAATGATTATCAAATTGTTAAAACCCTCTTAACTCCAGAATATCCTATAAAAGTAAAGATATCTAATGATAAAAAAAATATATATATATGTGAAAGTTATTTAGGTAGTGATGATAATGGTTACTTAGATATATTTTCTATAGAAACATTTGATAGAGTGGCAAGAATTGAAGTAGGTACATCACCTATTGATATGTATGAAGATAATAAAAATATTTATGTTTCAAATTTTACTGAAGGTAGTATAAGCGTAATAGATAAAAAAACATTTAAATTAGTTAAAACCATATATATAGGCGGAATGCCAAAGGGGATTTTGAAAAAGGATAATAAAATTTATATAGGTGATTATTTAAAGGGAAGATTGATTGTTGTTGAGGATGAGAAGATAAAAAAAATCATAGCAATCGAGTCAGAACCCAATGCCATGATTTTATTTTAGTTTTCATCAGAAAAAAGTACTTGAACTATTTTAGTATAAATATCTGAAGGGTTCTCTTTCCATCTATTGCAAAGTGACGTTGCTTGCTTTTTAGTTGGAACAGAAATTTTAAGATCTATAAGTAGTGTTTCATCCTCAAGAGCCTTTAAATTAACAATAAAAGAGTTGTTCTTTTCTATAGTGTAATCACTATGAATAGTTAATTCTTTTTTTATATTGTCTATTGTTTTGGAGATATAATTGTCGATTATATCTCTTTTTATTGGAGAAATTCTATCATTAAATATTGAAAGAACATTCTCTCCTTTAGTAGTTATAGTTATTAATTTCTTATCATTCTTTTCAATATATTCAACAAATTCAGCAGTCTCTAATTCACTAATATATTGTTGAAGAGTAAAGTAATTAATAAAATTATTTTCAAGAATTATTTCAGTAAGTTGTGTTTTAGAAATAGGTTGTCTTAAGGATTTTATAACGTATAATACTAAAAGTTTATTTTCTGCTAGTTCAGCTGAATTTTCGTACATATTAAACCTCCAATATGAAAGTGTCTATTTAATTATAACATAAAATTTGTTAGATGGAATATTGTAGTCATAATATTATAAATTAAGAATATAAATTAATAAAAATTAAGTTTAGGAGTAATATAATGAAAATCAGCAAAAAAATAAATATTGATATTTTTATAATGTTTATGGTAATTATTGTATCTATAATCTATAGTGGTAAAATTCAAAATACCATAGCTAGTGAAGCTAAGAAAGTTCCCATATATAGAGTTTCAACTCAAGAAAAGAAAGTAGCATTAACTTTTGATGTAAATTGGGCAGAAAATGAATACATATACGATATATTAGATGTATTAAATCAAAATAATGCAAAAGGTACTTTTTTTGTTATGGGGGGATGGATAAATTATTCTGATGAAAATAGAGAAAAGCTAATGAAAATAAATGAAGGTGGGCATGAAATAGGAAATCATAGCTATATTCATCCTAGTTTTACTAAGATTAGTCATGAAAGAATGGCTGATGAAATAAAGAAAACAGAAGATATTGTTTATGCTGCAACAGGTAGTGAAATTAAATTATTTAGATTTCCTAGTGGAGATTATAATGAAGATGCTTTAGAGTATGTTAGAAGTTTAGGGTATGAATGTATTCAGTGGGATGTTGATTCAATAGATTATAAAGAATCAGGTGCAGAAGTTGAATATAATAGAGTTATGAAAAATATTAAAGAAGGATCGATAGTTCTTTTTCATAATAATGCAAAATATACACCGCAAAATTTAAATAAAATTATTAGTCAATTAACTCAGGAAGGCTATGAATTCGTTACTGTAAGCGAGTTGATTTATGATGATAATTACTATATAGATGAAAAAGGTGAGCAAATAAAAAAATAAATATTAGAAAAATATTGAAAGTTATGAGGTTTTTGTATTATAATGGAAATAAATCCTTGATATTTTTATAACAGCAATAAGAATTTTTATTAATTACTAAGGGAGAGAGGGGTAAAGATGGACAATTTGATGTTAAATAACAAGATTTATCTTGAAGGAAAAATTGTAAGTGGTATGGAGTTTAGTCATGAGATGTATGGGGAAGGTTTTTATACTTTCCTAATGGAGGTAACAAGATTAAGTGATTCTGTAGATTTATTAAACATTACGGTATCTGAAAGACTTATTAGTAATATGGATTTATCTATAGGTAAAGAAATAGTAGTATTAGGTCAATTAAGATCTTATAATAAGTTTGTGGATGGAGCAAATAAGTTAATATTGACAGTTTTTGCTAGAAACATAGAACCATGCATAGAAAAGAGTAAAAATCCAAATGAAATATTCTTAGATGGTTATATATGTAAAGAACCAGTATACAGAAAAACACCATTTGGAAGAGAAATTGCAGATGTATTATTAGCGGTAAATAGAGCTTACAATAAGTCAGATTATATTCCAACAATTGCGTGGGGAAGAAATTCAAGATTCTGTCAAACGTTAGAAGTTGGTGATAATATTAGAGTATGGGGAAGACTACAAAGTAGAGAATATCAAAAAAAGATAAATGAAACTGAAGTAGTTAAAAAGGTCGCTTATGAAGTATCCATTTCTAAGATGGAAAAAGTATCTGCAGAAGAAACTTCACACAATACTAATACTAACCATGAAGAAGGTGCAGTATAGTAACTAACAACAAAAAAAGGACTCCCAATAGGGAGTCCTTTTATTTTCTTAAATCATCTAAGATTTGAGTCTTATCTTTTGTCTTATCATCAACGTTTTTAACTATTCTTGCAGGTGAACCAGCAACAACAACACCAGCAGGAACATCTTCAGTAACAACAGAACCAGCAGCAACAACAGCACCAGCTCCTATTTTTACACCTTCTAAGATAACAGCATTAGCACCTATCATAGCATCGTCTCCGATTTGGCAAGGTTCCTTGCTAGGTGGTTCTAAAACACCAGCAACAACAGCACCAGCTCCTAAGTGAACTCTTTTACCTAATTGTCCTCTAGCTCCAATTACAGCATTCATATCTACCATAGTACCTTCACCAATTTCAGCACCGATATTTATTACAGCACCCATCATGATTACAGCATTTTTACCGATAGAAACTCTATCTCTAATTATTGCACCTGGTTCAATTCTTGCGTCTATTGATAAAAGATCTAGCATTGGTATAGCAGAGTTTCTTCTATCATTTTCAACTCTGAAAGAATTTATTTTGTGCTTGTTTTCTAATATTATTTCAGTAATTACATCACTTTCTCCAAATAATATGTAAAAATTATTGTCTCCATAATGTTCAATATTATCTAGTGAAGCATCACTTAGGTCTCCATTAACATATACCTTTACTGGAGTTGTCTTTTTTGATTCTTTAATAAATCTTGCGATTTCATATGGATCAGTTAAATTATAATTCATAAAATCATCCTTTCTTCATTTGCCCCAATTTTTTTATTTAAGCATTTATATTATAATAGAATTATAAGGCATTTTAAAGAGACATTAGTAAAATTGTAGAAAAAAACTTTACTGAATATTACATTTACTATAAAATTACTTGAGAGTAAATTGAGATTTAATAACAAATTAAGGGGGCAATAAAGATGAACGAAAATTTAAATAGTGTTAAAATATCAGGAATTAGAAAATTTTATAATGAAGTACAAAAGGTAGATGGAGCAATTTCATTAACTCTAGGTCAACCAGATTTTAAGTTACCAGTGTCTATTGAGGAAGGTTTAATAAGTGCAATAAAGGAAAATAAAACTACATATACAAGTAATTTAGGTATAGTTGAATTAAGAGAAGAAATAAGTAAATATCTTTTAAATAAAGATATTAGTTATAGAGCTGATGAGATTTGTGTTACTGTTGGTGGTAGTGAAGCTTTATTTAATATCTTTACAGCATTATTAAATAAAGAGGATAAGGTTTTAATTCCAACACCAGCTTATCCAGCGTATGAAAGTATAGTTACAATATTGGGTGGATCTGTAGTAAATTATTCTTTAGATAATGAATTTAAAATTAATGTAGAAGATATAAAAAATAAAATAAAAGATATGAATATAAAGTATTTAGTGTTATCATTACCAAGTAATCCTACAGGAGCAATATTATCAAAAGAAGAGAAAAAACAGTTAGTAGAGCTAATTAAAGAAAATGATATAGTAGTTATTACAGACGAGATATATGAATCTTTATGTTATGATGAGTATTATAGTGTTGCTCAATGTAAGGAAATTAAGGATAAGATAATTTATGTAGGTGGATTTTCAAAGATGTTTTCAATGACTGGATTGAGAGTTGGATATTATGCATGTTGTGAAGAGTTAATGAATGAGATTATAAAGGTTCATCAGTATAATGTATCTTGTGCTCCATCTATTTGTCAGTGGGCTGTTTATAATGGATTAAAATATGGATTGCAGGATGTAAATCATATGAAGGAGGTCTTTAATAATAGAAAGGAGCTTGTTGTAAATAAACTTAAAGATATAGGATTAGATGTTGTTATTCCACAAGGTGCATTTTATGTATTTCCTTCAATAAAAAAATTTAATATTCCTTCTGAGGAGTTTGCTTTAAGATTATTACATGAAGAAAAAGTTGCTTGTGTACCAGGAACTGCATTTGGTACTGGTGGTGAAGGATATTTAAGAATATCATATTGTTATTCAGAAGATGAGTTAGTAGAAGCATTAAAAAGAATAGAAAAATTTATAGCAAAACTTTAAAAAATTTATTTGAAATATATATTATTACAATGTGATAATATATATTTCTTTTTTTACTATAAAATGTCCGTGGCTGATGATACAAAATTTTAAAAATGTTCGTTTGGAATATTAAGGATAAAATTATTTATTTAATAAATTGTTAAGTTAATTTGTAATTTATTAACTGGAAATAAATCATGCCTTAAAGAGGATTAAATGGCTAAAATAGTAAATGTAAACGTTAACTAATTTAAAAAAATTAATTAACATATTGAGAAAAATATATGTAATTAATTAATAAAATATTAAAAATATACAATTAATATTAACGATGTATTTTGACAAAAAAGCTAAATGTATTATAATTAATATAAATTTATTAACATTTAGCGTTAAAAAATGAGATGGGGGTTGTACACAAATGCTAAAGTATGTTGGAAAAAGAATTTTAACTAGTATAGTTACAATTTGGGCAGTTATTACAATTGTGTTCTTTCTTGTAAGAATAATGCCAGGAGGACCTTTTGAAGGAGAAAAAATTACTGCTGAGATGAAAGAAGTATTAAATGAAAAATATGGGCTAGATAAACCAGTAGGAGAACAATATGTTATTTACATGAAAGGTTTATTAAAAGGTGACTTTGGACAATCTATGAAATATAAAGGTAGACAAGTTATTGATACTATAAAAAATGGATTTCCAAAATCAGCACAAGTTGGAGCAGTAGCTATTGTAGCATCTGTAGTAGTTGGTATTTTATTAGGAGTAGTTGCAGCATTAAATGCAGATAAGTGGCCGGATAGGATATGTATGATAATAGCCACGTTGGGTATTACTATACCGAGTTTTGTAATAGGATCCTTATTAATATTCGTATTTACAGTAAAATTAGGTGTACTAGGAGCAACAGGTCTTAGCAAACCTTCAAACTATATAATGCCTGTAATAGCGTTATCAGGAAGTTCAATGGCATTTATAACAAGATTAACAAGAAATAAGTTAATTGATGTTTTAAAATCAGATTATATAAGAACAGCAAAAGCTAAAGGGTTAAGTGGTGGAAAGGTAATATTTAAACATGCACTAAGAAATTCATTAATTCCAGTTGTAACATATTTAGGACCTTTAACAGCAGGTGTACTTACAGGGTCATTCGTTGTTGAAAAAATATTTGCAATAGCTGGTCTTGGTAATGAATTTACATTAACAATAACAAATAGAGATTATACAGCTTTATTAGGAGTTCTAGCGTTCTACTGTACATTTATAGTAATTTGTAATTTAATAGTTGATTTAGTTTATGTATTAGTAGATCCAAGAATTAAACTAGAAGGATAAAAGGGGGAGAGTTAATTGAAAAACGTAGTTGTAGAAAATTTAGATTTGAATATAGATAGTGAATTGTTTTCTCCTTTAAGTTCAGAAGAGAAAAAATCTAATGAGATAGTAAGACCGAGTGTGGGATATTGGGCTAATGCATGGAGAAGATTAAAATCAAATAAAGTTGCATTATTTTCATTGGTTATGATAATTGTTATTATTGCTTTTGCAATATTAGGGCCTATTATAGTTGAAAAACTTTTTGGTTTTACATATAAATCTACAGATAAAACAGCATCAAATTTATGGCCAAATGCACAACACTGGTTTGGAACAGATAATTTAGGTAGAGATTTGTTTGTAAGAGTTATGTATGGAGCAAGATATTCGCTTATTATTGCATTTGCTGCATCTGTATTAAATCTTGTAATTGGAGTTTTATATGGAGGAATTGCAGGATTCCTAGGTGGAAAAGTAGATAATATAATGATGAGAATAGTAGATATATTATATTCTATTCCTACATTAATATATGTTGTTTTATTAATGAATGTATTAAAGACAGAAGGTTCAAGTGGAATGTTTGCTATTATAGTTGCAATGGCAATTTCATCTTGGGTTGGTATGGCTAGAATAGTTAGAGGAGATATACTTCAATTAAAGCAACAAGAATTCGTTTTAGCTGCAAAAACTTTAGGAGCTTCTAAAACAAGAATTTTATTAAGACATTTAATTCCTAATTGTTTAGGATCAATTATAGTAACAATGACATTATTTGTACCTTCAGCCATCTTTACTGAGGCATTCTTAAGTTATATTGGTTTAGGTTTAAATGCACCACTTGCATCACTAGGAACATTAGCAAATGATGCTAAAGGTTTATTAACAACACAACCTTATCAATTATTATTCCCAGCTGCTATGATTTGTTTAATCATTTTAGCATTTAACTTATTTGGTGATGGATTAACTGAAGCTTTAGATCCTAAGCATCAAAAATAGGAGGAGAAACAGATGAGTAAATTATTAGAAGTTAAAAATTTAAAAACATCATTTAAGACTCATATTGGAGATGTTCAATCTGTTAGAGGAGTATCCTTTCATTTAAATAAAGGAGAAGCTCTTGGAGTTGTTGGTGAATCTGGATGTGGTAAGTCAGTTACAATGATGACGATAATGAGATTATTAGGTGAGAATGCAAAAATAGAAGCAGAAACTATTACATTCGATAATAAAGATATAACTAAGCCTACTGAAAAATTAATGCAAACTATAAGAGGAAATGATATGTCAATGATTTTCCAAGATCCAATGACATCGTTGAATCCATTATTTACAGTAGGTGATCAATTAACAGAACACCTAATTAAACATAAAAAAATATCTAAGAAGGAAGCAAAAGAAAAAGCGATTAAAATGCTTGATATGGTTGGAATACCTAGTCCAGAAAAGAGATTAAAACAATATCCTCATGAATTTTCTGGTGGTATGAGACAAAGAGTTATGATTGCAATGAGTTTAATATGTGAACCTAAACTTATAATTGCAGATGAACCTACTACAGCATTAGATGTTACTATTCAAGCTCAAATTTTAGATTTAATGAAAGATTTAAAAGAAAAATTAGATACATCAATTATATTAATTACACATGATCTTGGAGTAGTTGCAGATTTATGTTCAAGAATTAATGTTATGTATGGTGGAGTTATTGTTGAAGAAGGTACAACAGAAGATATTTTTTATAGAGGAAAGCATCCATATACATGGGGATTATTAAGAAGCGTACCTAATCCTAAAAGTGAATTAAAAGAAAAATTAATTCCAATTGAGGGTCAACCACCAGATTTATTAAAACCACCAGTTGGATGTCCATTTACAGCAAGATGTGATTATGCTATGAGAATATGTAAAGAAAAACAACCACCATTATTTGAAATAGCAGAAGGTCATAGAGCCGCATGTTGGCTATGTCATAAAAATGCACCAAAAGTTGAATCACCAATAAAGGGGGAAGAATAATGGAAAATAAAAATGACGTTATTTTAGAGGTTAAAAACCTTTGTAAATACTTCCCTGCAAACAAAGGATTATTTTCTAAGAAGAGCTTTGTTAAAGCAGTAGATAATGTTTCATTCTCTATTAAGAGGGGAGAAACTTTAGGGTTAGTAGGGGAATCAGGTTGTGGTAAAACTACTACTGGAAGAACTATATTAAAGTTATATGAACCAACATCAGGTCAAATAATTTTTAATGGACAAGATATTACAGGATTAAGTGAAAAGAAAATGGTATCTTTAAGAAAAAGTATGCAAATGATTTTTCAAGATCCATATGCATCTCTTAATCCAAGAATGACCGTTGGAGATATTATTGGTGAAGCAATTGATATTCATGGTCTTTTCAAAGGAAAAGAAAGAGAAGAGAGAATAAGATATTTATTAGATAAAGTTGGACTAAATGGAAGTCACATCAATAGATATGCTCATGAATTCTCAGGTGGACAAAGACAAAGAATTGGTATTGCAAGAGCACTTGCAGTTCAACCAGATTTTATAGTATGTGATGAACCAATTTCAGCTTTAGATGTATCTATTCAAGCTCAAGTAATAAATATGCTTGAAGAGTTACAAGAAGAATTTGGATTAACATATTTATTTATTGCTCATGACCTTTCTATGGTTAAGCATATATCAACTCATATAGGAGTTATGTATTTAGGGCAAATGATTGAAAAAGGACCAGCCGATGATGTATATACGAAACCTAAACATCCGTATACTAAAGCGTTATTATCTGCAGTTCCAATACCAGATCCAAAGATAGCAAAATCTAATAAGAGAATAGTTTTAGAAGGTGATATTCCATCGCCTATAGATCCACCACCAGGATGTAGATTCAAAGGTAGATGTAAAGAAGCAATGAAGATTTGTGGTGAAGTTAATCCAGAGCTTAAAGAAGTTGAACCAGGACATTTTGTTGCATGTCACTTATATAAATAGTTAACTTAATCTGACTAATAATAGTCAGATTAAGGAATATGTTTTAGTTACTTACGTTAAAAATATAAAAACACAAGAATCTTTAGAAATTTGTTATTTAAATTAAGATTTAAAAGTTAAGTTATTAATTGCATTAAGCAATTTAAATAAATAAAAAAACTAGGGGGAAAATTGAAATGAAAAGTTCAAAATTAAAGAAGTTATGTGCAGTTGTTTTAGCTGCAACATTAGCTACTTCTTTATTTATTGGTTGTGGTGATAAATCAACTAGTGGTGGAAGTAGTTCAGTATCAAATCAAGATTTAGTATTTAATTTAGGGGAAGATCCAGAAACAATGGATCCAACATTAAACAATTCTTCAGGGGCAGGAACAATGATTTTAAATGCTTTTGAAGGTTTAATGGTACTTGATGAAAATGATCAACCAGTAGAAGGTGCTGCTGAAAGTTATGAAGTTTCAGAAGATGGATTAGTTTACACTTTCAAATTAAGACAAGATGGTAAATGGTCAGATGGAGAAGCGGTAGTAGCTGATAACTTTAAGTATTCTTGGTTAAGAGCATTAAATAAAGAAACTGCAGCTGAATATGCTTATCAGTTATTCTACATTAAGAATGCAGAAAAGTTCTATAATGGTGAAGCTTCAGCTGAAGAAGTTGGAATTAAAGTAATTGATGATTATACATTAGAAGTAACTTTAGAAACTCCAACATCATATTTCTTACAATTATGTGCATTTACAACTTATGTTCCTTTAAGAGAAGATATAGTATCTGCTAATCCAGAAGGATGGGCTACTAAGCCAGAAACTTATATTTCTAATGGGGCATTCAAATTAGTTGAATGGGATATGAAAGATCAATTAGTTTTCGAAAAAAATGAAAACTACTGGGATAAAGATAGTGTTAAATTAGATACTTTAACTTTTAAATTAGTTTCAGATGATACTACTGCATATTCAGAATTAAAAGCAGGAAACTTTGATATGGTTAATTCTGTACCAACAAATGAAATTGAACCAGGTATAGAAGAAGGATTAGTTCATGTTAATTCTAAATTAGGAACATATTACTTTGCAATTAATGTTGGAAAACAAGATACATTAAACGAAGATGTTAAAAAAGCATTAAGTAATAAGTTAGTTAGACAAGCATTAAATCTTGCTATTGATAGACAAGAAATAATTGATAATGTTGGTAAGGCAGAACAAGTTCCTGCATACAGTTTTGTTCCACAAGGTATTATTGATGAAAATGGTAATGAATTTGCTTCAAAAGAATATTATGATCCATCAGATATGGAAGGTAATAAAGAAAAAGCTAAAGAGTTATTAAAGGAAGCTGGATACGAAAATGGTAAAGGTCTTCCAACAATTGAATTAATGTATAACTCTGAAGGTGCACATAAAGATATTTGTCAAATTATCCAACAAAACTGGGAAGAAATTGGTGTTAATGTTGAATTAACTAACCAAGAATGGGCTGTATTCTTAAATACTAGACAACAAGGTGATTATCAAATTGCTAGACATGGTTGGATTGGTGACTATGTTGATCCAATGACATTCTTAGATTTATGGGTTACTGATGGTGGAAATAATGACTGTGGATTCAGCAATGCTGAATATGATGAGTTAATTGCTGCTGCTAAAGTTGAAACTGATTCTGATAAGAGACTTGAAATGTTAAGACAAGCTGAAGATATATTAATGGATGAAATGCCAGTATTACCAATCTATTACTATACTACAGTAACAGCTGCAAATAAAAATGTTAAAGGTGTTCAAATTTCTACATTAGGAAAAATATCTTTCAAACATGCATATAAAGAATAATTAATAAAAGAGAGTCAAATTTGACTCTCTTTTATTAATTTCCAGCAGGGTTATAGTGTTCACTAGAAACACCTTGTCTTTTTATTGATTTATGCTTAGCGTTTGGATTATGATTATGACCTTCTTCAGTTATTGGAGTTTGATAATTGCACTTTTCCATTCGAGCTTGTTTATTATCTGGTTGACTATCTTTTGGCATTATATAAATCCTCCTAACATATAAAAATGTACAATTTTAGTATGTACTTTTTATATAGATTTATTCTTAATATTCTCAGCAAAAAAGAGAGCATTTAAGCTCTCTTTCTATTTATAGTCCTAATACGTCATCCATATTATAAAGTCCAGCATCTTTAACTGTAGCCATATATTCACATGCTTTTAATGCACCAATTGCAAAGACATCTCTTGATATTGCTTTATGTGATAATTCAATAACTTCACCAGTTCCAGCAAAAATAACATCATGATCACCAACAATAGAACCGCCTCTAACAGCATGAATACCTATTTCATTTTTATCTCTCTTTTTATGTCCATCTCTACCGTGAACATAATAAGTTTCTTCAGAAATAGCATCTTTTATTGTATCTGCTAGAAGAAGTGCAGTACCGCTTGGAGAATCTAACTTTTGATTATGATGCTTTTCTATTATCTCTATATCATAATTTCCATATAATAATGGAGTTACTTTTCTTAAAAGTGAATTAATTAAATTTATACCTAAAGACATATTAGCAGATTTAAATAATGGTAATGTTTTACTCTTTTCGTTAATTAAATCTAAATCTTCTTGTGAATAACCAGTAGAACAGATAACTAGTGGTTTTTTTGTCCTTTCTGTTAATTCTAAAAGTTTGTGTAATGTACTTACATTAGAAAAATCTAAAAGTACATCATATTCTATATTTACATCATCAGGTGTAGTGAATACTGGATAATTTAATTCTCTAGGAAATTTATCTATACCAGCTATAACTTCTAAATTAGGAAATTCACTAACTAAATTTGAAATAACAGTTCCCATTTTTCCACAGCAACCGCTTAATAGTATTTTAACCATATGATAAACTCCTTTTAAACTAAATTGTATTTCTTTAGTACATTTACTAAAGTTTCTTTGTTTTTATCGTTCATTTTATAAAGTGGTAATCTTAATTCACCAACATTCATTCCCATAACGTTCATAGCAGTTTTAACTGGAATAGGGTTAGTTTCTATAAATAAATCATTCATTAACTCTAAATAATCTAGTTGCAATTTAGTTGCTTTAAAACAATCTCCCTTTAAATATAAATCACACATATCATGAACTGTTTTAGGAATTATATTAGCAGCAACAGATATAACTCCAATACCACCTAAAGATAAAATAGGAATTATTTGATCATCATTTCCAGAATAAATATCTATTTTATCTCCACATAAAGCTTTCATTTTAGCAATTTGACTCATATCACCACTAGCTTCTTTAATAGCAACAACATTATTAAGTTCTGTTAATTTTAACAACGTTTGTGGAGTAATATTCATATTAGTTCTACTTGGAACATTATATAAAATTATAGGAGTTTTAACAGCGTCATTTATAGCTTTAAAATGCATTATTAAACCTTCTGCATTTGTTTTATTGTAATATGGTGTAATAACTAAAATTCCATCTACACCAACACTTTCAGCATAAAGACTCATTTCAATAGATGTTTTTGTATTATTACCGCCAGTTCCTGCAATTACAGGTATTCTCTTATTTACAACATCTACAGTAAATTTAATGGCATCTTTTTTTTCTTGCTCAGTCATTGTAGTAGCTTCACCTGTAGTACCACAAATAACAATAGCATCTGTAAATTCTTTTATATGCCATTCAAGCAATTCTCTCAATTTTTCATAATCTATACCATTTTCATTAAAAGGTGTAATTATAGCTACACCAGAGCCTTTGAATATTGACATTTTATCCTCCTAAAGCCATTCATTTTTTATTAAAACTTCTGCAATTTGTACAGCGTTTAAAGCTGCTCCTTTTCTTATGTTATCAGCAACAACCCATAAATTTAAACCATTATCTAAGCTGAAATCACGTCTTATTCTTCCAACATATACATCATCTTTTCCAGAAACATCTAATGCAGTTGGGTATTTTAACTCATTTACATTATCATAAACTGTTAATCCTTCTGTTCTTTCAAATAATTTAAATATATCTTCTAATTCAAATGGGTTGTTTAATTCAACATTAATACTTTCACTATGACTATTTAATACTGGTACTCTTACAGTAGTAGCAGTGATTTTAAGATCACTTGAGTGAAGTATCTTTTTAGTTTCTTCAATCATTTTCATTTCTTCTTTTGTATAACCATTTTCTAGAAATACATCTATGTGAGGAAGGCAATTCCCAGCTATTGGGTAAGGGAACTTTTTAGGAGCTAAACCTTTTAATCCATCCTCTAAATCTTTAATACCTTGCATTCCAGCTCCTGAAACTGCTTGGTATGTTGAATATACAATTCTTTTTATTCCATAATTATCTAATAAAGCCTTTAATGGTACCATTGCTTGAATTGTAGAACAATTTGGATTAGCAATAATTCCATTATGACCTTTTAAGTCTTCTGGATTTACTTCAGGAACTACTAAAGGAACATCTTTATTCATTCTCCATGCACTTGAATTATCTATTACTACAGCTCCATAAGATGAGAATATTGGAGCAAATTTTAAGCTTGTATCTCCACCTGCAGAAAATAATGCAATATCTATCTTTTTATTTTTTATAGTATCTTCACATGTTTCCTCAACTAAATATTCTTGCCCCTTGAATTTTAAATAAGAACCTGCAGATCTTTTTGAAGCAAAAAGATAAAGATTCTTTATTGGAAAGTTTCTTTCTTCTAAAATTTCTAAAAATTTTCTACCTACATTACCTGTACTACCAACTATTGCTACATTATACATATTGGTTCCCCCTTTTTTATTCTTTAAATAAATAGATTTTATAAATTTAATTATTATAGAATGTTCTGTTTTATAATATGATGTGAATATATTTAAATTTCTAATTAAATTTGTATGTATAGTTTAATGTTTAATTTAAATATAATGTTAAAAAAACCTTGAGTTATCACTCAAGGTATATATACATCAAAATATATAAAGAATCCTTAAATGATAGCTCACCACATAAATTATGTGACAGAAATATACATATTATGTATACCCCCAGTTATATAGCCGTAAAGCTTAAGCTATATACTTCGGCGATAAATCCTTTCTTATTATTTTAACACGCTTTAATCCATAATAATACTAATAAGTATCGCACCTCTATCTATTTATAAATCTATATGGTTATGATTATACTCTGTATGTATCAAACTTTCAAGGAATATTTATAAAAATAATATTATATACTTGATTTTATTATATGAATAGTGGTGAAAAGTGTAACAAAGTATTTTTGGTATAAATATAAAAATATAGGAGAAAATATTTATATAAACTCAATAGGGGGAATTTTTATGAGTAAAACACCATTAAAAAAAATAATAAAATCAAAAATAAAGACTAATAAGGAACTTACACCTGAAGAGAAAATGCGTGAAAAGATTAAATATGAAATTGCAGAGGAGTTAGGATTAAGTGATAAGGTAGACACATATGGATGGGGAGGATTAACAGCAGAAGAAACAGGTCGAATAGGAGGGATAATGACTAAACGTAAAAAAGAGTTAAAGTTACCGACTAACGACCAAATTTTAGGAAGAAAATAATAGATTGACTTAATATTCTATTACATAGTATTATAAAACTTAGAAATTTATTTCAGTATAGGAAGAACTACATTAATTTAGATTTTTTCGATTTTAAAAATAAAATAGGATAGGGGGAATATAATGGCGTATGGTGAATTCGCAAAAATATATGATGAGTTAATAAATGAAGATATTAACTATGATGAAATGGTAGAGCGTATTTTAGAAATTTGTAACTCATATAATGTAGAATTAAATGATTATTTAGATATTGCTTGTGGGACTGGAAATGTAACTATAAGAGTAGCTAAGCATTTTAAAAATATCTATGGAGTTGATTTATCAGAAGATATGTTAAGAGAAGCCTTTGATAAATTTAAAGAAGCAAGAATAAAAGGAAAAATAATTTGCCAAGATATGACAGAGCTTTCTCTTAATAAGGAATTTGATTTAATAACATCTGTATTGGATTCTACCAATTATATAACAGATTTAAATGGTCTTAAAAACTATTTTAAAGGAGTACATACTCATTTAAAATCAAATGGATTATTTATATTTGATGTTAATTCATATTATAAATTATCTGAAATATTAGGTAATAATATCTATACATATAGTGAGGAAGAAGTTTTTTATACTTGGGAAAATGTTTTTGAAGATAATTTACTATCTATGTTCTTAACATTTTTTGTTAAGAAAGGGGAGCTCTATGAAAGATTTGAAGAAGAACATCTTGAAAGAGCTTATACTGAAGAAGAGTTAGAAAAGGAATTGGAAAATGCAAACCTAGAAGTTCTAGCTAAGTTTGATGGATATACTAAAAATTATGTACAAGCAAATACTGAAAGAATAGTATATGTAATAAAGAAAAAGTAATAGTTGGAGGAAAATATGAGCGATAAGATTATTAGAGCGGTTGCAAAAAATGGAATGGTAAGAATAATAGCTGGGATTACAACAGATTTAGTTGAGGATGCTAGAGTAATACATGAATGTACTCCAGTTGCATCAGCAGCACTTGGAAGAATGTTAACAGCTGGAGCTCTTTTAGGAGCTACTTTAAAATCATCAAATGAAGTAATGACTTTAAGAATTAATGGTGGTGGAGATGCCAATGGAGTAGTTGTTACTGCATATGAAGGAGCTAAAGTTAAAGGATATATCGGAAATCCATATGGAGATATGCCTTTAAATTCAAAAGGCAAATTAGATGTTGGTGGATACATCGGTAAAAATGGTAATTTAATGGTTATAAAGGATTTAGGAATGAAGGACCCTTATGTAGGTCAAGTGCCAATACATTCAGGAGAAATAGCAGAAGATTTAGCTTATTATTTTACTGTATCTGAACAAACTCCATCAGCAGTATCATTAGGTGTTTTAGTTGATAAAGATTATTCAATTAAAGTCGCTGGAGGATTTATAATTCAAATGTTACCAGATGCTGATGAGTTCTTAGCAGATATAATAACTTATAGACTAGAGGAAATTCCATCTTTAACAACTATGTTAGATGAGGGAAAAAGCATGGATGATATATTAGATTATATCTTTGGTGATATGGACTTAAAAATATTAGAGGAAATTAAACCTGAATTTACTTGTAATTGTTCAAGAGAAAAAGTTGAAAAAGCTTTAATTTCTATAGGTGAAAAAGATTTAAGAGAAATATATGAAGACGGTAAAAATGAAGAGTTAAAATGTCACTTCTGTAATAAGACATATGTATTTACTCCTGAGGAAATTGGTAAATTATTAGCGAATTCAAATAAATCTAAATAAAATATAAAAAGAAAGTAGGCTATCTGTAAAAGTTAGTCTACTTTTTTTGAGTTAGTTAATACTTAAATAAAAAAATATAAATACTAATCAACAATTACTTAATAGATACGTATGATATAAGGGGTTAAAAAACAAGTAAGCTTCCTCTATCTATTAGTTTTGTATTATTAAGATATATTGGTTTAACATCGTATTTATATAAAAAGTTTTTTACTTCATTGCCAAAAATATAATTATCTAGTGAGCCAAAAAAAGCCATGGAATTATCTGAAATCATACCTCCAACACCACCGATAAATCCATAATTAAAACCACTTAACTCTATATCTCCGAAGGGTAATAGTAAAACATCAAAGCTTTCATTTTTTAACGTATTATATATCCCTTTATCGTTAGTTATAATTGCTTTTTCTTGTACCGGTAATATAGAGCATTTAGTATAACCCTGCTTTACATGTATAGTTTTTTTATTTTTACAGTAATCCAAAATTTTTTTATCAGTAAACTTTAAATTATGTATCAAGTAATTATCAGTAATATATGCATTAAGTGATATATTGTTAGGATATTTAGAGGATAGAGTACTATCACTTTCTATAAAATTTATATTTTTTGCTTTTAGAAGTTCTTTAAAGGATAAATTAATATTTTTATTAATAATTATAGCCTTGGTATGCTTATTAAGTATATTTAGCTGAATATCTGTATGTCCATTTATTGCTTCATAAAGATTATTATCCTTTGGAATTTTTATTATGTCATAATTTAATTTTCTTAGTGAATTTATTTCATTTTCACTAGTTCTATAGTCAATAAAACATATCATTAATCTTCTCCTCCTTTAAATATATTTCTTATAACATATAAAATATTCATAAAAAAATCAACATTTTATTAATAAGTGTACAGACAGGTAAGTATATAGAAAAAAAATTAATACATACTAATATTAAGAAAGGAGTGAAATCCATGCTTGTGATAAGATTAGTGCATAATAATGACTTGGACTTAGTAAAGGAATTACAAGAGCTTAGAGAGTTATTAAAGAAGAAAAATATTATTATTGGTCTTGTAGAGAGTGGTGAGGGTGATTCACATTTAATAAAAATTATGTGCGAAAAAGATTGTTATAATGAAAAAGTTAAAAGAATGATATATTTATATATAAGCAATATTTTATACAATATAGTAATTGAAAAATATAGGAAAAAGGAACTTTTTAATTTTTTAACTGAAACTTATTTCTTTTTAAAGCAAGATGAAATAATAGAAGTAGAAGATATGATTATGAAAGTTCTAAGAAGTGAAGAAAATCTAAAAGATGAAAAAATGATATATTGTATAAGTAAAATAAATTCTATAATAGAAAAAATAAAAACTTGCTTGGAAGAAAATGAAGAAATAAACATAAGGGGCTTTATAACTTTTAGGATGAAAGAGCTTAGAGAAGATATAGAGGATATCATTGATAAAGTTGTAGAAGAATATATGGTTGAAAAAGAGTATAAAGAATTTGTAAAGTTATTAAAATATTTTGTTGATATTCAGGAAAGCAAAATAGAAAAAATCAATATTTATATTCATGAAGGTGGAGGATATGTATTAAAAGATGGTTATGGGAATGATGTTTTTGGTGACTTTATGAAGGAGTTATCAGAGTGTAGAATAGATACTGAAGCTAAGGTAGAAGATATAATAATAAGTGGATTGATAACTAATGCACCAAGGCAAATAATAATACATCGCAAAGAAAATTGCATAAATACAGAGTTTATCGAAACTATAGTTAATGTCTTTGGTGATAGAGTATTTTACTGTGCAGGTTGTGCAAATTGTATGCAATCAAAAATTAAAGTTTAAATAATATAATGAATTTGAAAAAACTAGGGTTGTTATGATTTATAAACAACCCTTTTATAATTTAATGTTCTATATTAAAATTTTGTGTATTTTAATATGGAATATCTATGAAAATTAATGCAAAGATGGTAAAATACATGGTGAACTTCATTATAATAAAAAAATGAGAAAAAGAACAAAATAATATGAGAGTTATTGTAATTAGGAGGTGATGCAATGAATTGGAACTTTAAAAGAAACTTTAAACTTAGGGGAGTTCAAATTTTAGCATTAGGATTCTTATTGTTAATATTAGTAGGAGCATTAATATTAACCTTACCTATATCTACAACTAGTGGAGAAAGTACTAACTTCTTAGATGCGTTGTTTACTGCTACATCAGCCGTTTGTGTTACGGGATTAATAGTAGTAGATACAGGTACATATTGGAATGCGTTTGGACAAACGGTTATAATGATATTAATAGAAATTGGTGGATTAGGATTTATGTCTTTTACAACATTAATTGCTATTATTTTAGGAAAAAAGATTACTTTAAGAGAGAGATTAATATTACAGGATGCTATGAATACTTTTAATATACAAGGGCTAGTAAAGATGGTTAAGTATGTATTAGTATTTACAGTATCTGTACAATTTTTTGGTGCATTATTATTTTCTACACAATTCGTTCCTGAGTATGGATTAGGGAAAGGGGCATTTTATAGTATATTTCACTCTATATCTGCTTTTTGTAATGCAGGATTTGATATTTTCGGTAATTTTAGCAGCTTAACATCTTATAACTCTAATGCTGTTGTAATAATGGTGGCATCAGCATTAATTATAATTGGTGGCTTGGGATTTACTGTATGGAGTGAAGTATATAGTAGTAAAAGTTTAAAAAAGGTTTCCCTTCATTCAAAAATGGTAATATTAATGACTATAGTGTTAGTCTTAGGTGGAACTTTATTAATGTTTTTATTTGAGAATAATAATGTTAATACTATAGGTAATATGTCTTTTGTTGATAAAATTATGAATTCATTTTTTGCATCAGTTACACCAAGAACAGCTGGATTTAATAGTATTCCTACAGATGGGATGACTACAGCGGGACAGTTTTTAACTATAATTCTCATGTTTATTGGTGGATCACCAGGCTCAACTGCTGGTGGAATAAAGACCACGACTATAGGAATTTTGATTGTAACTATAGTATGTGTAATAAAAGGAAGAGAAGATGCTGAGGTATTTAAAAGAAGATTTAGTAAGGACTTAGTGTATAAAGCATTTACATTAATATTTATTGGAGTGAGTTTAGTAATAGTTGTTACTATGTTACTATCTTATACAGAAAAGGGAGCAAGTTTTATATCATTATTTTACGAAACAGTATCAGCTTTTGGAACTGCAGGATTAACTTTAGGTTTGACTTCTGAATTAAGTAGTATAGGAAAAGTGTTAATAATTTTTATGATGTATTTAGGTAGAGTTGGTCCATTAACTGTAGTATTATCTATAACAAGAAAAAAAATAAATTCAGGTATTAAATACCCAGAAGGAAAAATATTGATAGGTTAGGGGAAGAAACATGGCAAATAATAAACAGTTTGTAGTTATTGGATTAGGTAGATTTGGAGAGTCAGTTGCTAAAACTTTATATTCTTTAGGACATGATGTTTTGGCAATTGACATGGATGAAGATTCTGTACAAGAAATTGCAGATTCTGTAACACATGCAGTCCAAATGGATGCAACTGATGAAAGTGCATTAAAAACTTTAGGATTAAGAAATTTTGATGTTGCAGTAGTTACTATTGGTTCTAATATACAAGCAAGTGTAATGATAACTTTATTAGTTAAAGAATTAGGTGTTAAGTATATAATTGCAAAAGGTCAAAGTGATTTACATGCAAAGGTATTATATAAGATAGGTGCAGATAGGGTTGTATTACCTGAAAAGGATATGGGTGTAAGAGTAGCACACAATCTAGTTTCAGCTAGTATATTAGATTTTATTGAATTATCTCCTGATTATAGTATTATGGAGTTAAGAGTGCTTAATGAATGGAATGGAAAGACATTAAAAGAGCTTAAATTAAGAAGTAGTTACGGAATTAATGTTATGGCAATAAAAAGAGGTGAGGATATAGATATTTCTCCAAAAGCTGAAGATAGATTATCAGAAGATGATATTATAGTAGCTATTGGTTCTGCTGATGATTTAAGTAATTTAGAAGATATTTTAATTAGAAAAAAATAAGAGGTGAAAATTTGATAGTCATTGAAAGTAAAGACAACACATTATTTAAATATACAAAGAAGTTAAAGGAAAGAAAGCATAGAACAAAAGAAAATAAGTATATTATAGAAGGATTTAGATTAGTTCAAGAAGCTTTTAAGGCAAAGTGTAATATAGAGTATATAATAGTAAATGAAAGTGGAAAAGAGAAACTAGAAGATTATTTAAGTGAATACATGGATAATATTAAGATGTATGAAATGAAGAATGAGCTATTTTCTCAATTATCTTCAACAGAAAATACTCAAGGTATAGTTGCTGTAGCTAATATAAATAATTCAATAAGTGATATAAATGGAGACTTTTATTTATTATGTGATAAGGTTCAAGACCCTGGAAATTTAGGGACTATTATTAGAACTGCTCATGCAGCAGGAGTAAATGCAATTATTTTAACAAAGGGCACAGTTGATATATATAATGATAAAACAATTAGATCAACAATGGGTTCTATATTCTATATACCAATTATCTATGATAATGATTTAAGTTTATTAAAAAAGTTAAAAGATGAAGGTTTTAGTTTAGTAGCTACATCTTTAGAAGAGTCAAAAAATTTCTTTGAGGAAGATTTAAGTGGAAAGGTTATATTATCTGTTGGAAATGAAGGAAATGGTATAAGCCAAGAGATTTTTGAACTTTCAGACAAAAAAGTGAAAATTCCTATGCCAGGCGGAGCAGAATCATTAAATGTAGGGGTTGCAACTTCTATAATATTATTCGAGAAAGTAAGACAAAGTTTATTATAAAATAAATTTTAAATAAGGTATTGAAAAAAATATTGGTTGTTTGTATAATAAGTTGTAAATAAATATTGAAAGACAGTGAATGAGAAAGTAGATATAATAGAGTATACAGGGAGAAAAGACCTTAGACTGTAAGTCTTTTTATATAAAGTTATATTGAAGTTCCCTCAGGAGTCCTAACTGTGAAATTATAGTAGTAGTTAGCGGTTAAAACCGTTATTTAATTAAGATGGGTATTTTATTATTAATATAATACCAATTAGGGTGGTAACGCGGATATTCCGTCCCTTTATGGGGCTGAATATCCTTTTTTTATACCAAATTTCAGAAAGATACTTAAATGTTAATTAATGATTGGAAAATATTATTACATTATGCTTTGTGTATCAGTAATATCAAATGAAATAGGCCCATTAAAATTAAGAATTAATAAGAAGGGAGAACAAAAATGCAAGAAAAATTATTAGCAATTAAAGAAGCTGCTTTTAATGAAATAGCTGCTGCAGAAAACAGCGGAGCATTAGAAGAAATAAGAGTAAAATACCTTGGAAAAAAAGGTGAACTTACTACAATATTAAGAGGAATGGGATCATTAACTCCAGAAGAAAGACCGGTAGTTGGTAAGCTAGTTAATGAAGCAAAAAGCGAAGTTGAAGAAAAACTAGAGGAAGCTGTTAAAAAGATAAAGGAAAGAGAAAAAAATGCTAAACTTGCAAGTGAAGTTATTGATATATCTCTTCCGGGGAAAAGAAATGTTATTGGTAAGAGACATCCTTTAGATTTAACACTAGAAAGCATGAAAGAGATATTTATTTCAATGGGATTCACAGTAGAAGATGGTCCTGATGTTGAGTTAGATCATTATAATTTTGAAGCTTTAAATATACCTAAGGATCATCCAGCAAGAAGTGAGCAAGATACTTTCTATATAAATGATAATATAGTTTTAAGAACTCAAACTTCTCCAATTCAAATTAGAACAATGGAAAATCAAGAACCTCCAATAAAGATGATATCTCCAGGTAAGGTTTATAGATCAGATGCTGTAGATGCTACACATTCACCAATATTCTATCAAATGGAAGGATTAGTAATTGACAAGGGAGTTACTTTTGCAGATTTAAAAGGAACATTAGAGTTATTTGCTAAAAAAATGTTTGGGGATAAGGTTGTAACTAAGTTTAGACCACACCACTTCCCATTTACTGAACCTTCAGCTGAAATGGATGCAACTTGCTTCGTTTGTGAAGGAAAAGGTTGTAGAGTATGTAAAGGAAGCGGTTGGATTGAAATATTAGGATGTGGAATGGTTCATCCGAATGTTTTAAGAAATTGTGGAATTGATCCAGAAGTTTATAGCGGATTTGCCTTTGGATTTGGTGTAGATAGAATGGTTATGCTTAAGTATGGTATTGATGATATAAGAGCATTATACGAAAGCGATATGAGATTTTTAAATCAATTTTAATTAGGAGGTAAAGTAAGATGAAAGTACCATATAATTGGCTAAAGGACTACGCTGAAGTAAACGTAGATCCACATACATTAGGAGATAAATTAACTCTTTCAGGATCAGCTCTAGAAGAGGTTATTATACAAGGTGACAATATAAAAAATGTTGTTACTGGTAAAATTACAAAAATAGAAAAACACCCAGATGCAGATAGATTAAATGTTTGTCAAGTTAATATAGGGCAAGAAGAAGAAATACAAATAGTTACAGCTGCAACTAACATGAAGGAACAAGATATAGTGCCAGTTGCTCTTCATAAATCTATTTTAGCTGATGGAACTGAAATTAAAAAAGGTAAAATGAGAGGTGTAGTATCTAACGGTATGTTCTGTTCTGAAGAAGAACTTGGAATTGCTGGAGATGAACCAGTTCATGGATTAATGATTTTACCAGCTGATGCTCCATTAGGAATGGATATTAAGGAATACTTAGGATTAAATAAGGCAATATTAGATTTTGAAATAACATCTAATAGACCAGATTGTTTAAGTATGATAGGAATGGCTAGAGAAACAGCTGCAACACTTGGAACATCTTATAAAATGCCAAGTTTCAACTACGAAGTTAAATCTTCAAAAAATATTAATGATGAGTTAAAAGTTGAAGTTAAAGATGAGTTATGTAGAAGATACATGGCTAAAGGTGTTAAGAACGTTAAGGTTGAACCATCACCAGGTTGGATGCAAGAAAGACTTTTAGAAGCAGGGGTTAGACCTATAAACAATATAGTTGACATAACTAACTTTGTTATGTTAGAGCTAGGTCAACCAATGCATGCCTTTGATGCAAGACAAATAGAAAGTAAGACTATAGTTGTTGAAAGAGCTCAAGATGGAGAAAAATTCACAACTTTAGATGAAATAGAAAGAGAATTAGATTCAAGTATATTAATGATTAAAGATGGTTCTAAGTCTGTAGCTATAGCTGGAATTATGGGCGGATTAAACTCAGAAATTCAAGATGATACTACAGAAGTAATATTTGAATCTGCTAACTTTGAAGGTACTAACATAAGAGTTAGCTCTAAAAAATTAAATTTAAGATCAGAAAGTTCTTCAAGATTTGATAAAGATATAGATCCAAACTTAGCTAAGCTTGCAATAGATAGAGCATGTGCTTTAATATGCGAATTAGGCTGTGGAGAAGTTATGGAAGGAACTATAGATGTTTACAACAATGTAAAAGAAGAAGGTTCTATAACTGTAAATTCTAATTGGATAAATAAATTCTTAGGAACTGAAATTTCAAAAGAAGAAATGAAAAAAGCATTAGACGCTTTAGATTTAAAGACAAATGTTGAAGGTGATGATTTAGTTATAACTATTCCAACATTTAGAATAGATATTGCTATAAAAGAAGATATAGCAGAAGAAGTTGCTAGAATTTATGGATATGATAAGATTCCTACTACTATATTTAAGGTTTCAACAGAAAGAGAACCAAAATATAAGAATGAAATATTAACAGACAAAGTTATAGAAATAATGGTAGGTAGTGGTGTTAACCAATCTATTAGTTATTCATTTGTATCTCCTAAGGTATTTGATAAAGTTAATATACCAGCAGATAGTGAACTTAGAAATGTTGTTAAAATAAAGAATCCACTAGGAGAAGATTATAGTGTAATGAGAACAACTACATTACCTTCAATAATGGAATCTTTGGGAAGAAACTATTCAAGAAATAATGATTATGTAAGATTATTTGAAATTGGTAGAGTATATTTACCAAATGAAGATGAAAAACAATTACCTACTGAAAAGAATGTTTTAACTATAGGTATTTATGGTGATTGTGATTACTTAGATCTTAAAGGAATAGTTGAAAATATAATTGATGGATTAGGAATAGCTAAAGCTAAATATGTTAGAGAAAGCGAAAATCCAAGCTATCATCCTGGAAAAACAGCTGCTCTTATGGTAAGAAATAAGAAAGCTGGTGTATTTGGAGAAGTTCACCCAGATGTAATAGAAAACTATGGAATAGATGTAGATTGTTATGTAGCTGAATTAGATTTAGATGCTTTATTTGAAGCTTCAACTACAGTAAAAACTTATAAGCCATTACCAAAGTTCCCAGCTGTAACTAGAGATATCGCTTTACTTTGTGATGATTCTATATTAGTTGCTGAAATTGAAGAAACAATAAGAAAAGCTGGTGGAAACTTAGTAGAAAAAGTTCAATTATTTGATATATACAAAGGTGCTCAAATACCAGAAGGAAAGAAATCTATAGCTTATGCAATTGCATATAGAGATGAAAAGAAAACTTTAGAGGATAAAGATATATCTAAAGTACATGATAAAATTCTTAAAGCATTAGAACATAAATTAGGTGCTGTTTTAAGATAATTAATATATTTAGGGAAGCTGAAAATATCAGCTTCCGTTTAAATTACTATTAAAGATTTTTTTAGTAAATACAATGGTTTATATGAAAGTTTAGATTTTCTTAAACCTACACAACCACAATCCTCTTGTCTATTTACATATATTGTTTTTGAAAAATCTTTTCTTATAAATTCTCTATTTATGAATGCATAGATGCCTTTATAATTAATGTTACATCTTTCGATGTGGATTATAGCAGTATCTTTTAGAATTTCTCCAATTGAAAATCCAACTAAGGAGTTTTCAACATAAACACCAATAGAATATAAATTTAGATATTTAAGATTATACAGTAAGTCAGTTATCTCTTTAGTTTCTATTTGAAGTTCTTTACATAGAGAAACTCTTTTCGACTGCCAGTCTGATAATAGTTCTAAACAGTCATTTATTTTTTCTTCATTATCAATAGAAGTAATTGCGTAGTTATAGGAGTTTATAAAAGAATTATAATGATTTTTCTTCTGATGATACTTTTTACCTTCTAAGTTTAATAAGTCATTTGTTAAATATATATATTCAAAGGTATCTCTATTTTCAATGATTTTAAAAGGTAAATTAGTAAATGTTTTTAAATCATAAATAAAATTATCTTCTATATCCCCTAATAAATAAATATTATCATCAGTAGATAAGTCTTTTAATTTAAGAATTAACTCTTGAAGTATTGATTTGTTATAGCCTATTGGCATCATAAAAAATGTTCCATCATTAGTTTTCTTTTTTATTATTAAGCAATTATCTATTATAGAGTATTTAGTTTTACATAAATCTCTCCATAAATATAAAGCAGTAAAGGAGTATTCATAAGATTTATTGTTGAAATCTTTCAAATAATCAGTAAATAAATCTTTATCATTTAGGGTCAATTCTTTAAAGTTTTCCAATTTATCATCCCCTTATTGTTTAAAAAGAAAAAGGTATATATAATATTTTATTTTTATCTTATAAAGATGTGTAACTATATATTAATAAAAATATAGGAATTAAATTTTAACTAGAGAATATAATTTTATGAATAAAATTTTATTATTTAGAGGAATGAAATATATGAAATTAAAAAATTTAGTATTAAATTTATCAAAAGAGGATATATTAAATTTAATTGCTTTACAAGATAAAACAATAATTAAAAAATTGGAGCTGGGAAATACAATTAATGCAAGTGGAATTTATAAGTTAGTTGGATTAAATATTGATTTTGATACATCAATGACAATATCTAGTTTTAAGAATAATATAATTTATATTGATATTAATAACTTTCAAATTTCCGGGAAAAGTTCTTCTAATCCATTAGTTAAAGGATCTATAGCGCTTTTGACTAAGTCTATAAATGATATAGAAGGAATGAATTTAAAAGATAAAGTTTTAACAATAGATATTGAAAAAATAGTTCAAGTCTATTGTACTGACACATATGGAATTAAATTGGAAAAATTAGATATTAGTACACTAAATACTACTAATGGATGTCTTGAATTTGGAATTAATATACTAGATATAAATTTGAGTAATTTAAAAAATATAAATAATTTTAAAAAATAGGATTATAAGGGGCTATATTAATTTATTTAAAAGACTTTAAGTTAAAGTAAAATAAAATAATATAGCCTTTTAGTATTATAAAGTGATATTTAAGAAAACTGAGGTGTATGGATATGTTAATTTAGGTGGAGAAGCAATTTTAGGAAGTGAAGTGGTTTCTATAATTAAATCAAATTCAGAATTAAAATTAATAAAAAATGATAGTTTTATCGGGGTTAGAACATGTGTTTGTTTATCGGATTTACCACCATATGAAGGTAATATATATGTAATAACCCCAGCAAATAAAAGGTTAAGTCCTTATTTGTTAGGATATTAAATTAGAAATTTAAAAATAATGTAACCTCTTCTAAGTTAGAATGTATATGATATATTGTAAATGTATTATATAATATACATAATATGATATAAAAGTGAGGAGAAAGCTTAATGCCTAAATTAATAAAAATACAAAATCCTAAATTTATTGAGGATGTTGAAAATGTTATAAATATAAGAGATGAATTTATATATAGTGAAAAAATACAAAATAAACTTATAGAAAATATAGATCTTGAAAGTAAGAATGATATAGGTATTACTATAGATTCCTGTATATTTAATAATGTAACTTTTATTGATTGTAGTTTTGAAAGAGTTGATTTAATAGATACAATATTTAAAAATTGTGATTTGTCTAATGTATCCTTTATTGGTAGTAGTATACATAGAACTCAATTTATAAACTGTAAACTAATTGGAGCAAGATTTGATGAATGCAACTTTAAAAATGTTTTGTTTAAAAATGTATTAGGAAAATATTCTAACTTTTCTTTTACTAAGATAAATAATGTAAACTTTGTAGAATGTAATATGACGGAATCAGTATTACAAGATGTTAAGCTAGAGAAAAGTGTATTTGAAAATTGTGATTTAACTAATGGATTTTTTAATAAAACATTCCTAGGGAAAATAGACTTAACTACTTGTGATATTACAGGTATTGATATAGATATTCCTAATATATATGGAACTACAGTAACAACAATGCAAGCCTTAGATTTAAGTAGATTATTAGGATTAAATATAAAATAAATTATTAAAACTATCTATGATTTTTCATAGATAGTTTTTTTTATAATAATATTTTAGTTTAATGGGGAAAATACTACAGATATTGATATGAATTGGATGTGATATATATGAAAATTCTAAAATATATGTTGATTTTTATTCCAATCAGCATAATAGGAAAATTTATGAACTTTTCTCCTGCAGTTATGTTTATTTTGGCAGCTTTGTCAATTATACCTCTTGCAGGATTAATGGGAGAAGGTACAGAGGAAATATCTTTTTATTCAGGTCCTAAAATTGGAGGTTTTTTAAATGCAACCTTTGGAAATGCAACAGAATTAATAATATCATTTTTTGCATTAAAGAAAGGATTATTTGAAGTTGTTAAATCCTCAATAGCTGGATCAATAATAGGAAATATCCTATTAGTGTTAGGGGCTAGTATGCTAATAGGAGGACTTAAGCATAAAAGTCAAAAATTCAATAGAAATATAGTAGAAGTAACATCAAGTATGCTACTATTTGCAGTTATAGGGTTATCTGTACCGGCAGTATTTACTCATACTTTTTCTAGTAATTTGTTAAATACTAAATATGAAGGGTTAAGCATAGCAGTAGCAGTTATAATGTTTATACTATACATATTAAGCTTAGTATTTTCTTTCTTTACTCATAAGGAGTTATATGCAGTTAATTATGAGGAAGAAGGAAAGGCAAAGTGGTCATTAAAAAAGGCTATAATCATATTAATAGTATCTACTATTTTTATTGCAATCGAAAGTGAATTTTTAGTAGGTGGAGTAGAAGGAATAACAAGTAAATTAGGTTTAAGTGAATCTTTTGTGGGTATTATATTAATTCCTATTATAGGAAATGCAGCAGAACATACTACTGCAATTGTAATGGCATTAAAAAATAAAATGGATGTTGCAATTGAAATTGCAATAGGATCAAGTTTGCAAATAATATTATTTGTTGCCCCAGTACTTGTATTTTTAAGTCTAATGTTTACACCTATGACCATAATATTTAATCAATTTGAGCTAATTGCTCTTATTGTTTCGGTTTTAATAGCTAATAAAGTAGCTAGTGATGGTGAGTCTAATTGGTTAGAAGGAGCTCAGTTAGTTGCTGTATATTTAATAATTGCAGCCGGATTCTTTATAGTATAAAGCTAACATTAGATAATAATACTAATTAGTACTGTAATTACATAGCATTATATATCTATAAATGAGTAAAATAACTTTGTAATGTGAAAGAACATTATAATGTATTTTCTTATAGGAGGAATAATACTATGGGTGAAAAACATAGCTGTTGTTGTTCAAGTCAACAAGAAAAAGAAAAAAAGGCGAATAATTGTGGATGTGAGCATAGAAAAGGTAAAAAAGCTCAAAATATAAAAGAAAATTATTAAAAAATAAATAGCTAGTATATAACATATACTAGCTATTTATTTTTTATATACAAAAAAACAATAAAAAATTGAATAATTCAATTTAATATATATAATTAATAATAGAAAAATGATATTATATAAATTAAAATGATATTATATTATACATAAACAAGGTGGATGTAAATGGAAGAGTTAAAAAAAGCATTAGATGAAGTATTTAAGGATGACATAATAAAAATTGTTATAAGTAATAAGCTTAATAAAGAAATTAAATACAATAAAATAGCAGTTAATTTAAAGGAAACAAATAAAGGTAGATTTTATCAAATAGAAAAATTTACTGATAAGCAAGTTTTTCATGAAAATATAAATATAGAAAGAATTAATGAGAAAGTATATGAGTGTTTAAATAGAGCTTATAAACAATTTTCAGCATGGTCAGAGAATTGTACATATGATATTAAAATATCAAAAAAAGGAAAAGTATTTTTAGGAAAAAAGAAAAGTGATAATTCTAAGGTTGTTAAAAAAGGACATAATAAAGAGAAAAATTATATATTAAAAGAAGGGATGATAATTGAACCTCTTATAGATTTAGGTGTATTTACTAAAGAAGGTAAAGTTATTAATTCTAAATACGATAAATATAAGCAAATAAATAGATTTATTGAAATAATTGATGATGAAATTAAAAAGAATAATTATAAAGAGTTAACAATATTAGATTTTGGATGTGGTAAATCATATTTAACATTTGTGTTATATTACTATTTTGTTAAAATAAAAAATATAAATGTAAAAATGATTGGTTTAGATTTAAAAGAAGATGTAATTAAAAAGTGTAATGAAATAGCACAAAGATATAAATATGAGAACCTACACTTTGAATTAGGTGATATTAATGGATTTAAATATAATAATAAGGTTGATATGGTAATAACATTGCATGCTTGTGATACAGCAACAGATTATGCACTATATAACGCTGTTAAGTGGAATAGTAAGATGATTTTCTCTGTACCATGTTGTCAGCATGAATTTAATGCTCAAATGAAAGCAGATAAATTATCAATATTAACTAAGTATGGTATAGTTCAAGAAAGAGTAGCTGCTTTAATGACTGATAGTGTAAGAGCAAACTTATTGGAATGTGCAGGATATAAGACTCAATTATTAGAATTTATAGATATTTCACATTCCCCAAAAAATATTTTAATTAGAGCTTCAAAATCAAATGTGTCAAAGGAAAAAAGAGAAAGATCTATTAAAGAAGTTAACAATTTAATTGAAACATTTAATTTTAATCCAACATTATATAACTTACTAAAAAATGATAATTTAATTTAATCTAATAAATAAAGGCAGTAAAGACATAAAGAATTTTTACTGTCTTTATTTTAAAATATATATAAGGAGAAATTTATGAAATCAGGTAGAAAAAAAGCTTTTAATGTTATATATGGAAGAGTACTGATGATAATTGCTCTATTAGTTATACAAATTACAATATTAGGATTTGCATTTATGTGGTTAAGTGAAGACATTCCATATATATACGGTGGATTTACTGTACTTACAGCAATTTTAGTTATTTATATTCTAAATAAAAATGAAAATCCATCTTTTAAATTAGCATGGATAGTACTTTTTGTTGTATCACCTGTTTTTGGGGCATTATTTTATTTATTTGTAAAGTTTCAAGTTGAAAGTAAGCTTATTAACTATAAATTACTAAAAATTATAGATGAAACACAACAATATCTATCACAAGATAAGAAAGTTATTGCTGAATTAGAAGAGGTGGACATGCAGGTAGCTAATTTAGCTAAATATATGGTTAATATAGGTGGATATCCTATTTATAAAAATACAGATATAGAATACTTTTCTTTAGGTGAAGAAAAGTTTAAAGAAATGAAAAAGCAAATAAAAAAAGCTCAAAAATTTATTTTTATGGAGTACTTTATTGTTGAAGAAAGTTATATGTGGAATTCTATTTTAGAATTATTAGAAGAAAAAGTTAAAGAAGGTGTTGAAGTTAGATTTATGTATGATGGTATGTGCTCATTATCATTATTACCATACAATTATCCTGACTTTATTAAAGAGAAGGGAATAAAGTGCAAAATGTTCTCGCCTATTAAGCCAGTTCTATCAACGGCTCAAAATAATAGAGATCATAGAAAGATACTTGTTATTGATGGAAAGGTAGCTTTCAATGGAGGAATAAATTTAGGGGATGAGTATATAAATCGTATTGAAAAGTATGGACACTGGAAGGATACTGCAATAATGTTAACTGGAGATGCAGTAAAAAGCTTTACTTTGATGTTTTTACAAATGTGGAATATAAATGAAAAGAATCATGATGATTTTGAAAAATATATATCTATAGAAAAAGAAGAACAAAACTCTATTGGCTATGTAATGCCTTATGGTGATAGTCCTTTAGACAATGAGAATGTTGGAGAAAATGTATATCTAGACATATTAGCTACAGCTAAAAGATATGTTCATATTATGACTCCATATTTAATTATTGATAATGAAATGATGATAGCATTAACATATGCAGCTAAAAGAGGTATTGATATAAAATTAATATTACCTAGTATTCCTGATAAAAAGAGTGCTTTTATGTTAGCAAGAACATATTATCCAGAGCTTATAAGGGCAGGAGTTAAGATATATGAGTATACGCCAGGTTTTGTACATGCTAAAGTATTTTCAAGTGATGATGAAAAAGCTGTAGTAGGAACTATAAATTTAGATTTTAGAAGCCTATACCTTCACTTTGAATGTGCAACATTCTTTTATAAAACTAACACTGTAAAGTATGTAGAAAATGATTTTCAAAATACATTAGCAGCGTGTAAGCTGATAACTATAGAAGATTATAATAAATTAAATATTTTTTATAAAATTGGCGGAGGACTTTTAAAATTAATTGCGCCATTAATGTAAGAAATTAATTTGAAATAATAATGAGAGAGTATAACTCCTTCATTATTATTTTTTTTATTTGTTTTAAAAGATAAATTAATTACATAATAATAGAATGTACAAGCATTTTTATAAATATCATGAGGGGGAATGGTTATTTTGGTTAATAATAAAAAAAATAGTATAACCTTTATTGTAATTACTACTATTTTTGCTTTATTAATAATATATTTTTTTATTTCTATTTATTTTAATAATCACTTTTTTATAGGAACATATATAAATGGTGTAAATGTATCTTTTAAAACTGTAGAAGAGGCTGATGCTAAATTACTAAATGCATCACATAATTATGTTCTAGAAATAAAAGAAAGAAATGATGTAATAGAATATATTGAAGGAGATAAAATTAATTTTGAATATAAGGGAACTGATAAAATAGATGAGTTAAAGAAAAAACAAAATGGTTTTTTATGGCCTAAGGTTTTATTCACCAAGAATGTATATAATATAAATAATGTTTATTCATATGAAAAAACTTTACTTGATGAGGAGTTTAATAAATTAGCATGTTTTGCTAAGGAGAATGTTATTGAACCTTTAGATGCTTGTTTCCATTATAATGGTATTGAATATGAAATAATTAAAGAAGTATATGGAAATAAAGTTAATAAAAATTATTTATATGCTTATATATTGAATTCTGTATTAATAGGGACAGAAACTATTGATTTGGAAGAGATAAATGCTTACGAATATCCAGATTTTACATCAACAAGTGAGAAGGTTATAGAAGCTCAAAAACAGTTAAATACATTTGTATCAACTACAGTGTATTATAATTTTGATGATGAAATAGAAATTTTAGATGGAAGTATAATTAATGAGTGGTTAGAAGTAGACCAATCTATGAATGTTGTACTTAATGAAAAGAAGATTAAAGAATATTTAAATGATTTAAGTCTTAAATATGACACTTATGGAAAAACTCGTACTTTTAAAACTACTACTGGAAAAACGGTCGAAGTAGTAGGGGGAAATTATGGGTGGAAAATTGATAAAACTAAAGAATTTGATGAATTAATTAATAATATAAAAAATGGTGAAACTATAAAAAAGGAACCATTATATATACAAAAGGCATGGGGGACTAGAGAAAATGATATTGGTAATACTTATGTTGAAATAAATTTAACTAATCAATCTTTATGGTTTTATAAGAATGGAGAATTAATTGTACAAGGAGATGTTGTAACAGGAAATGTAAGTAGAGGAAATGCAACTCCACAAGGTACTTATATATTAAATTATAAACAGAAAAATGCGACATTAAAAGGTGCTGGATATAGTTCAAATGTTAAGTATTGGATGCCATTTAACTGTAATATTGGTATACATGATGCTAGTTGGAGAGGATCTTTTGGAGGTTCTATTTATAAGACAGATGGTAGTCATGGATGTGTAAATGCACCTGAGTATTTGGCTAAAAAAATATATGAAAATATAGAGCCAGGAACTCCTATTATTTGTTATAAGGAAGAATAGAAAGGAAAAAATAAATATGATAGGAAAGATAGTGACGGTCACAGTTGATAGAAAAAAGGGAACATATCATCCTAAACATAAAGAAATTTATTATCCAATTAATTATGGATATATTGAAGGGATAATAGCACCAGATGGAGAAGAACAGGATGCATATATTTTAGGAGTTGAAGAACCAATAGAGTCATTCACAGGAGAGATAATTGCAATTATTCATAGAAAAAATGATATTGAAGATAAATGGATAGTGGCTCCAAAAGGGATGAAATTTACTATTAGAGAAATAGAAAAGCAAGTACAATTTCAAGAAAAATATTTTGATTATGAAGTACTAATGTAAAATTTGAAAATATATTTGTAATTATTTCTCTAGTAATAGGAGAGATTTTTTTACAATTAAATAAATGTGTTGCTCTTATTATTAGTAATTTATAGTTATTGATTAAGATAAAGTACGAACTTAACAACATACAGTATTTTTATTATATGGTATAATAAGGAGGATGAGATTTGTATAAACATATAGGGAAATAGAAATTTATAAGGAAGATATATTATGGAGATTTGGGATTTATATACTAAGGATAGAATTAAAACTGAGGAAACAATGGTGAGAGGTGAAAAAATTACTAAAGGTTTTTATAGGTTAGTAGTTCATGTATGTATTTTCAATTCTCAAGGGGAGATGTTAATTCAACAAAGGCAACTTTTTAAAAGTAGTTGGCCCAATATGTGGGATGTTACTGTTGGGGGTAGTGCTATTTCTGGTGATACAAGTCAATCAGCGGCAGAGCGTGAAGTTTATGAAGAGATTGGATATAAGTTATCTCTAGATGGAATAAGACCAGCTCTTACAATAAACTTTGAAGATGGATTTGACGATATGTATTTAATTAAAAAAGATATAGAAATATCAGATCTATACTTGCAATATGAGGAAGTTAAAGCAGTTAAATGGGCTTCAAAGGAAGAAATATTAAAGATGATTGATGAAGAAACTTTTATACCTTATCATAAAAGTTTAATAGAGTTGCTATTCTTCATGAAAGATACAAAAGGTACACATACACGATAAATGAAAAAAATAGGATAAGCTATTTAATTGAAAGGATAAACGCAGAATAATAGTTTAATGGGTTATATCATAATTTGTTTTGATATAATCCATTTTATTATTTTAGTAATAATTTATTAGTATACATAATAAAATATATTAAGTTTAAATTATAAAGTTAGAATCTCAATTAAAGGGGTGGAGATTTATGGGAAATAGAACAGAGACTATAATTTTAAAGTTATCAAGAAATGATGAGAGAAAGATTAGAGATAAAGCCATAAGCGATAATAAAAGCATAACTGAATATATAAAGCAGATATGTATATATGATCCTTGGATTGAAAATTATGAGGAATAGAAGAATATGGACTTTATAAGTGGGAGTATATTACATAAGTTATTTATTGTTTTTTATAGTCTTATTATAATTTATGGATTTTATTCTGATATTAAAGAGAAAAATAAAATTGAAAAAAGAATAAAAGAAAAAATAGATGATCAATATAAAACAGAGATATTATTAGAAATAGATGAAGATGAAAAGTATATGTTAAGAAATTTAGCTTATGATTATGGCTATGATTCAATAGAAGAGTTTATAGTCACAATATTAAATGAAGAAATAAATAAAGAATGAATTATTTAATAATAATTATTATCTATTGATAGTATTATAATATTGTAGTATATTTAAAGTAATAAAACACGTTACTTATATGCATTTGTAAGTGTAAGTTTAATTTACTAAATAAAAGATTTAGAATTTTACTTAGTGTAAATATTATACAATATTGGAGGGCTACACATGTTAAACATAGGATGTCACCTATCTACTACAAAAGGATTCAAGAATATGGGAAAAGAAGCTTTATCTATTGGAGCTAATACTTTTCAATTTTTCACTCGTAATCCTAGAGGTGGAAAAGCTAAAGATATAGATGAAAAAGATATTAATGGACTTTTAGAAATAATGAAAGAAAATAATTTTGCTAAAATATTAGCACATGCTCCATATACTTTAAATGGATGCTCAGCAGATGAAAATACAAGAAAATTTGCAACTGAAATGATGGCAGATGATTTAGTTAGAATGGAATATCTACCTAACAATCTATATAACTTCCATCCAGGTAGTCATGTTAAACAAGGCGTCGATGTTGGAATAGATTATATTGTAGAAATGTTAAATACAGTATTAAAACCTGAGCAAACAACAACTGTTTTACTTGAAACTATGGCTGGAAAAGGGACTGAAATAGGAAGAAGCTTTGAAGAAATAGCAGAAATTATAAATAGAGTTGAGTTAAAGGATCATTTAGGTGTATGTTTAGATACATGCCATGTTTATGATGCTGGATATGATATAGTAAATGATTTAGATAATGTTCTAGAAGAATTTGATAGAATAATAGGCTTAGATAGATTAAAGGCTATACACTTAAATGATAGTAAAAACCCTTTTAAGAGTCATAAGGATAGACATGAAAAAATTGGTGAGGGAACTTTAGGTCTTGAAGGAATAAGTAGAATAATAAATCATCCTAAGCTTAGACATTTACCATTTTTCTTAGAAACTCCTAATGAGTTAGATGGATATAAAAATGAAATAGAGTTATTAAAAGAACAATATAAATAATAATATAAGTGAAAGTATTTATAGCTACCAAGCTAGATAAATACTTTCATTTTTTTTATAAAAAAAATAATTGATTATAATATAAAACAATAAAAAGGACTAAAATAATGTTATAAATATTATTTTAGTTTTTTTAATAATATACATATAATAAAAGCTAAAAAATAGAGGTGATTTTTATGAATGAAAATAATGGTAAGGAAACTAAAGCAATTGAGGTATTATTTCAAAAATTAATAAATGATAGCTATAAACAAAAGGAGTATAGAGATATTTATGTAATTGATATACTTCCTAGAAAGGTGGCTAATATAGGAAAATATAGTGACTTTGAAAATATTATCTTAAAAAATAACAGTTATAATGTTTTAAATAAGTTTGTTTTATCAATGAGCAAATTATATCTTTATGATAGTCATATTTTTAAATTGGTACATGAAGAGGGAGATAGTTTGTCTTTTGAACCTTATAATAACGATCTAAATAGATTTATAGATGATGTAATTTATAACTTATCTGTTCCAGAAAAGAGAATGGATATTATATTTAATGAATTAAAAATTGGAATAGAAATAAATTCATGGTGCATCAAGGTTATGGATTTTGGATGCATAGATTTAAGATTTGTTATGGATATGTTCAAATCTGAAGGACTTTTTATTAGAAGACCACTACTATAAAATTATGTAGTATTTAACAATTAACTTAATTGTATTATAATTGAAATAACATATATTGAGATAAGTTACAAGGATTATGAGGATAAAAAATAAATAGTGAGAGGTGAGTTAATGTCTTATAAAATTTTAGGTAGTGATATTAATAGGGTTGATGCTTTTGCAAAAGTAACAGGTAGAGCTAAATACACAGATGATTTTATGGAAAGGGATATGCTTGTAGGAAAAGTGCTTAGAAGTCCTTATGCTCATGCCTATATTAAAAATATAGATGTAGAAGAGGCATCAAAGTTAGAAGGGGTATATGCAATAATTACATCTAAGGATTTACCTAAAATAAAGTTTGCAACAGCAGGGCATCCCTATTCATTAGATCCTACTCATAGGGATGTAGAAGATAGATTAATATTAACAGATAAAGCTAGATTAGTAGGAGACGCAATTGCAGCAATAGTAGCTAAAGATGAAATAATAGCTGAAAAAGCATTAAAGTTAATAAAAGTTGATTATGAGATTTTACCTGCTGTATTTGATGTAGAAGAAGCAGCTGAAGATGATGCACCTAAAATTCATGAAGATAGAAAAAATAATATACTCGCCTCTTCTGTTATAGATATAGGAGATATTGAAAATGAATTTAAAAACTCAGATTTTATATTTGAAGGTGAATATGAAACCAGTATAGTTCAACATTGTCAGCTTGAAAATCAAACAGCATATGCTTATGTTGATAGTGACAATAGAATAGTTATAGTTACATCAACTCAAATACCTCATATAGTTAGGAGAATAGTTGGTCAGGCGTTAAATATACCGTGGGGACGTATTAGGGTTATTAAACCATATATAGGTGGTGGTTTTGGAAATAAACAGGATGTGATAATAGAACCATTAACTGCAGCTATGACTTTAGAGGTTAATGGAAGACCTGTTAGGTTTTCATTAAGTAGAGAAGAAGTGTTTATTGATACAAGAACTAGACATGCTATGAAATTTAATATTAAAAGTGCAGTTTCAAAAGAAGGTAAATTATTGGGGATTTATATGAAAAATATAGTTAATAACGGTGCTTATGCTTCTCATGGACATTCCATTGCAATGAGTGCAGCAAGTAAATTTAGACCACTATATAATTTTAAATCTATAAGGGTTGAACCCAAAACTGTGTATACCAATTTACCAACGGCAGGAGCTATGAGAGGGTATGGAATTCCACAAGTTTGCTTCGCTTTAGAATCTCATATTGATGATATAGCAAGAAAGTTAAATATAGATCCAATAAAATTTAGAAAAGATAATTTTATATCACTTGGTCATATTGATCCTTTAAATGAAATTAAAGTAAGATCTTTTAAATTAGATAAATGTATTGAAAAAGGAAAAGAATTAATAAGATGGGATGAAAAAAAGAAAATATATAAAGACCAGACTTCAAATAAAAGAAGGGGATTAGGAGTGGCTTGTTTTAGTTATTTCTCAGGCACTCATCCTGTATCTCTAGAATTGGCTGGTGCAAGAATTGTAATGAATCAAGATGGTTCTGTTCAATTGCAAGTAGGTGCAACAGAAATAGGACAAGGTAGTGATACTGTATTTTCTCAAATGGTAGCTGAAGTTTTAGGAATAAGTATAGAGGATGTTCATATTATTACAACTCAAGATACTGATATTACTCCATTTGATACAGGTGCATATGCTTCAAGACAAAGCTTTGTTACAGGTGCAGCAGTTAAAAAAGCAGCACAAGAAGTAAAGGAAAAAGTTCTTTCTATTGCAAGCAAAAAATATGGTTTAAATATTGAGGAACTAGATATTGAGGATGGAAATATAATTGAGAAAAAAATAGGAGATGTACTATGTCCATTAGGAGATATAGCATTATATTCTTATTATGATAGGATAAATGCAAAACCAATAACAAGTGATACATCTGAAAATGTAAGGATCAATGCAGTTGCCTATGGTGTAACTTTTGCAGAAGTTGAAGTAGATATTGAAACTGGAAAAATTGAAGTGTTAGAAATATACAATATCCATGATTCAGGTAAAATATTAAATCATAAGCTTGCAGAAGGACAAGTTCAGGGTGGAGTAAGTATGGGACTGGGTTATGCATTAGCAGAACAATTGCTATTTGATAAAAAATCAGGTAAACCCTTAAATAATAATTTATTAGATTATAAAGTTCAAACAATATTAGACACTCCCACTATTGGTGTAGATTTTGTAGAAGAGGCAGATCCAGCGGGTAGTTTTGGACAAAAATCTTTAGGAGAAAATCCAACTATTTCACCTGCTCCAGCAATAAGAAATGCAGTGTTAGATGCAACTGGGGTAGCATTTAATAAAATACCTATGAATCCACAAAGTGTTTTTGAAAAATTTAAAGAAGTTGGATTAATTTAAGGGGGAGGTCTATATGTTTGATATAAAGGAAATAAAAGAGCCGAAATCTTTAGATGAAGCACTAAAAGTATTAGATAGTAATACTAAATTAAAGATAATAAGTGGAGGTACAGATGTATTAATAAAATTACATCATGGTAAAATTAGTGATGTAGAGCTTTTAAGTATAAAGAATTTAGATACATTAAGAGATATTAAGATTCTAGAGGATAAGACAATTTCAATAGGAGCAAATTCAACATTTTCCGATATTTTTAGAAGTGAAGTAATTAATAATAATATTCCTATATTAAGTGAAGCAGCTGTATTAATGGGCGGACCACAGATAAGAAATATGGCAACTATAGGTGGAAATGTGTGTAATGGAGCAGTTTCAGCAGATAGTGCACCAGCTTTATTTTCACTTAATGCAGAACTTAAGCTTAAGAGTTTAAATAATGAACGTATAGTTAAAATTACTGAGTTTTATGATGGACCAGGTAAAGTTAAAATTGAAAGAAATGAAATATTAACTGAAATTTTAATAAAGGAAGAAGATTACAAAAATAAGAAGGGTAAATATATTAAGTTTGCCAATAGAAAAGCGCTTGATATATCAATGTTAGGAGTAGCTCTTTTATATGAGATAGAAGATAATACTTTTAAAGATTTAAGAGTTTCTTTAGGTATAGCAGCTCCAACACCTATAAGATGTAGAACTGCTGAAAACTTTGCTATAGGAAAAGGTGTAACTAATGAAGTTATTAATAAAGTTGCTGAATTAGCAAAAATTGATTCTAATCCTAGGAATTCATGGAGGGGTTCTAGAGATTATAGATTACATCTTATAAGTACTTTAATCAAAAGAATATTAAGTGATGATTTGATAAAAAGTGAGGTAAAGTAGGATGAATGATTCTATTATGAAAAAGATTAATATTATAGTAAATGATACTGAATATAACATAGAAGTTGATATTAGAGAATCTCTTCTAGATGTATTGAGAAATAGACTTTTTTTAACTGGAGTAAAAAGAGGATGTTCTGTAGGTGAATGTGGAGCTTGCACAGTCCTTATAGATGGCGTACCAGTAGATTCCTGTATTTATCTTGCTATATGGGCAGATAAAAAGAAAATAGTAACTATTGAAGGTGTAGCAAAAGGTGGGAAATTAAGTAAGGTCCAACAAGCTTATATAGATGAAGGTGCTATTCAATGTGGATTTTGTACACCAGGACTTGTCTTAACAACAACAGCATTAGTTAATAGTGGAAAAGAATATACAGATGAAGAAATAAAAAGAGAGTTATCAGGACATTTATGTAGATGTACAGGATACCAAAAAATATTTAAGGCAACTAAAAAGTCTTTGCAGAAAAAATAATTAAATATTGACTAAGGGGAGATTTAAATTGAAAGAACTTTATGGCATAAAAGGAAATGTAATATATACAAAAATATTTGGAAAATATGAAGTTATAAATAATGGAATAATAGTAGTAGAAGATGAAAGAGTTAAAGGCGTTTATAATGAATTGCCATTAAAGTATAAATGTATTAATATAAAGGACTATGGAGATAAATTAATTATTCCTGGATTCATTGATTTGCACTTACATGCTCCACAATTCCCTAATATGGGATTAGGTTTAGATAAGGAGTTAATGCCATGGCTAAATAAATATACATTTCCTGAAGAAGCAAAATACAATGATTTACAATATGCTGAAAATGTATATAAGAAGCTAATAAAAAAAATATGGAGTGTTGGTACTACTAGATGTTGTATATTTAATACAATTCATAAGGAAAGCACAAAGTTACTTTTAGATTTATTTAATAAATCTGGATTAGGTGCATATATTGGAAAAGTTAACATGGATAGAGAATCACCAGATGAATTAATAGAAGATACTAATAAATCAATTTTGGAAACTATAGAATTAGTAATGGAGTATAAAGATAAGTATAAATTAGTAAAGCCAATAATAACTCCACGCTTTGTTCCAACATGTAGTTTTGAATTATTAAAAAAATTAGGTGAGATAGCAGATAAATATGATATACCAGTACAATCTCATCTTTGTGAAAATTTAGGTGAGATAGAATTAGTAAAAAAACTTCATCCTGAATGTAGAAACTATGCTGAAGTATATGATAAAGCAAATTTATTAAGGGAAAATAAGAGTATAATGGCTCACTGTGTACTAGTAAATGAAACAGAAATAGATCTATTAAGAGACAAAGGGGTATTTGTAGCCCATTGCCCAACATCCAATTTAAATTTATCTAGTGGGATAGCTCCAATTAGAAGATTAATTGAAAGAAAAGTTAATGTTGGATTAGCTTCAGATATATCAGGTGGGCATACGTTATCAATGCGAGAAGTTATAACCTCTTCAGCACAAGTATCAAATCTAAGATGGATTAATAGTAGTAAGGTTGAAGAAAAATTAACAACAGCAGAACTATTTTATCTGGCAACTAAAGGTGGAGGAAAATTCTTTGGTAAAGTTGGTAGTTTTGAAGAAGATTATGAATTTGATGCTTTAGTTATAGATGATAGTAATTTACTGATTGAAAATAATCTTTCAATAGAAGAAAGATTACAAAAGTTATTATATATAGGTAATTGTAATAATATAATTGAAAGATATGTTTCTGGAAAGCTTATAAATGAACCTATTTTATAGAATTATATAATTTAAAATTAAATTCTTATTAAAATAAAGTGTGGTGAGTTTTTGATTGATATATTTAAACCAAAAACTTTAGATGAAGCAAAGAAAATATTAAATAGTGAAGAAAATATTAAAGTATTAGCTGGTGGTACGGATTTAATAATTGATATTAGAAAAAATAAATATATACTAGATAGTTTATTAGATATAGGTAATATAGAAGAATTAAAAAATATAGAAGAAAATGATGATAGTATATCTATTGGGGCTAGGGTAACCTTTAGTGAACTTAAAGAAAGTGAAATAATAAAAAATAGATGTAACTCTTTATATGAATGTAGTAAGACTATGGGCTCTCCACATATAAGAAATGTTGCTACTATAGGTGGGAATGTAGCAAATAGTGCTTCAGCAGCAGACTCTATACCTTGTTTAATGTCTTTATATAGTAAAATAATTTTAGAATCTATTGATGGTGTTAGAGAAGTTAGTTTAAGAGATTATTTTAAAAACTACAATATTGAGCATCTAAAGAAAAGAGAAATAATAACGAAATTCATTATTCCTAAAAAGAATAGTATAAGTGGTTATTATAAGCTTGGAAAAAGAAATTCTTTATCTATAGCTAGAATAAGTGTAGCTGTAGGATTAACTTTAAAAGAAGATATAGTAAAAGATATAAGTGTAGTTGTTGGTGCAGCAGGCAAAGTACCATTTGAAGTTACAGATGTTAAAAGAGTTATAATAAATGAAAAAAAGGAAGCTCTATTTGAAAATGAAATTTTAAATATTTTAGAAAATTCAGTATATAATAGCATAAAGGGAAGAAATACTGTAGAGTTTAAAAAAGAAGCTGTTAAGGGTGTATATAAGCAGGCTTTATATAATGCATTAAAGATTGAAGGTGTTTAATATTAAGGTTTCTATTAATGTAAATGGAATAAATTATACTAAGAATATTGATTCAACAACAAGACTAATTGATTTTATAAGAGAGGATTTAAAGTTAAAAGGAACTAAAGAAGGCTGTGGCGAAGGAGAATGCGGTGCATGTACAGTTATTGTTAATGGGAAAGCAATTAATTCTTGCTTAATGTTGGCCTCTTCTGCTGATGGAAAAAATGTAATAACAATTGAAGGTGTTTCAGATAAAGATAAACTTCATCCAATACAAGAAGCTTTTATGGAGGTTGGAGCTGTTCAATGTGGTTATTGTACTCCTGGTATGATATTAAGTGCAAAGGCACTTTTAGATGAAAAACCAAATGCAGATGAAGAGGAAATTAAAGAAGCTTTATCTGGAAATCTATGTAGATGCACAGGATATAAAAAAATAATACAAGCTGTAATTTTAGCAAAAGACAAATTAAATAACAAATAGCTCTAATACTTTTGGAGGTGAAAAATTGGTTGGTAAAGGTGTAATAAGACCAGATGCATATGAAAAAGTATTAGGAAAAGTAATTTTTCCAGATGATTTAGAATTTGAAAATATGCTTTATGCAGGTGTTAAGAGAAGTTCTATTGCTTATGGAAAAGTTACGTCTGTAAATATAGATGAAGTTAAAAAGCTAGATGGTGTAATTGATGTTATAGATTATAAAGATATACCAGGTGAAATTACTCATGGTGTAGTTTTTAAAGATATTCCTATTTTAGTTAAAGATATTATAAAAAGAATTGGGGACTGTATAGTATTAGTTATAGCAAAAGATAAAGCAAGCTTAGAAAGTGCTTTAGAAAAAGTCAATATAGAGTATGAAGAGTACAAGGGGATATTTACAATAGAAGATGCATTGAAAAGTGATGCACCTATATTGGGTGATAAAAATAATATTTTATATCATATAGAAATTAAAAAAGGAAATGTTGAAGAGGCTTTTAGAAATTCTAAGTTTATTACAGTTAACAATTATTATACGCAAATGACTGATCATGCTTTTATGCAACCAGAAGTAGCTATTGCAGATTATAAAATTAATAATGAATTAGATTTATATGTTGCAACACAATATCCACATTATGATCGGGAAGAAGTTGCTAGATGTCTTAATTTAAAGGAAGAGCAAGTTAATGTTATTAATATGTCTATTGGAGGGGCGTTTGGTGGAAGAGAAGATATAAATCCTCAATGCCATGCAGCTATTGCTTCTTATTTAACAAAAAAGCCTGTTAAGATAATTTATTCAAGAGAAGAATCTACTATATCTCATAGTAAAAGGCATCCAATGAAAATGTATTATAAAACAGCTGTTAATAGTAATGGAAAATTATCTGCACTAAAGGCTAGAATATATGCTGATACTGGAGCTTATGCATCTTGGGGAATTAATGTTGTAAGAAAGGCAGCGGTACATGCTACAGGACCTTATGAAATTCCTAATGTAGATATAAAAGCATATGCTGTTTATACTAATAATCCGTTTTGTGGAGCAATGAGGGGCTTTGGAGCAGCACAGGTTCCAATAGCTTGTGAGTCTCAAATGGATATCTTAGCACAAAAGCTTAATATTCATCCTCTAAAATTTAGAAATATTAATGCTTTTACATGTGGAGACTATACTGCAACAGGGCAAAAGTTAGAAGAAAGTGTTGGAGTCAAGAAGTGTATAGAAAAATTAGCTTCTATTGATGGGGTTGATTTGTAAGGAGTAATTGAAATGAAAAAGAAAGGTATTGGATATTCCTCAACTTTTTATGGTACTGGTTATGGTAATGGATTTCCCGATGAATCAAGAGCAACAGCTAAAATAGAAAGTAATGGAACCATTAATATTTATGTTGAGGTATCAGATGTAGGTTCTGGTGGAAAAAGTGTAATGTGGCAAATTGCTACTAAAACTTTGAATATAGATGAAAAGTTAGTTAAAGTAATTAATACAAATACTAATAACATGAAGGACTCAGGAACTGCTGCTGCTAGTAGACAGACTTATAATACTGGTAATGCTGTTTTAAATGCTTGTGCTAAATTAAGAGATAATATTAATACCGTTATTGATAAAACAAAAAAACTATCTTCATCAGATGAGATTAAAAAGATACTTCATGATATGAATAAAAATAATATTTCAACATGTGAAGATGGTTATTTTAAAGCAAATACATCAAAAATTAATGAAAAAGATGGGCAAGGAAACCCTTATTGGCCATATACATTTGGAGTTCAAAGAGCTACTGTTATAGTAGATACTGAAACTGGTAAGATAGATATATTAGAAATTATAGCAGTTAATGATGCGGGGAAAATTATTAATCCTACTTTAGCAGAAGGGCAAGTAGAAGGTGGATGTTTAATGGGATTGGGATATGCTCTTATGGAAGAAATTAATTTAAATAAAGGGAAAATTAAAAATACAAATTTCTCTAGTTATATTATTCCTACTTCTATGGATATGCCAAATATAAAATCATATTTTGTTGAAGAAAATGAATCTACTGGACCTTTTGGTGCAAAGGGGTTAGGTGAACCAGCAATGTTACCAACGGCACCAGCTATTTTAAATGCAATTTATGATGCTATTGGCGTTAGATTTTATGAATTGCCAGTAACTTGTGAAAAGGTATTGGCAGCTTTAAAAAGAAAATGATAGTTTATGTGTAGATGGATTATATCTTATAAATTTAGATATAGTCCATTTTATATAGGTTAAAAAATAAAATATGTTCCTTTAAATTTTAATAATTTAATATTTGAATATTAACAATTAAAAATTCAAATAATAAAATTATTAAATTGATTGGAGGTAAAATAATGTTTGAACATAAAAAGCAACTATTGCATGAAGTAAAGGTTGAAAGACCTAATCCGCAATATGCAGTATTAATGCAAGAACAATTAGGTGGTGGAAATGGTGAGCTTAAAGCAGCAATGCAATATATTTCTCAAAGTTTTAGAATAAAGGATCCTGAAATTAAGGATTTATTTTTAGATATCGGAGCTGAAGAATTAAGCCATATGGAAATGGTTGCACAAACTATTAATTTATTAAATGGTCATGATGTTAATAATGATGAAGTTTGCAATGGTGAAATTCAAACTCATGTACAATGTGGATTATCACCAGTACTTATAAATTCATCAGGAGCTCCTTGGACTGCTGATTATGTAACTGTTACTGGCGATTTAGTTGCAGATTTATTATCAAATATAGCATCTGAACAAAGAGCAAAAGTTGTTTATGAATACCTTTATAGACAAATAGAAGATAAAGAAGTTAGAGCAACTATAGATTTTTTACTTAATAGAGAAGAGGCACATAATGCATTATTTAGAGAAGCTTTAAATAAAGTGCAAAAGAGTGGTTCAAATAAAGATTTTGGAGTTACTGAAGATTCTAAATTATACTTTGATTTATCAACACCAGGGCCTAAGCATGAAGCTCCTAATCCAACACCACCTTCATTTGAAAATCCTAGAAGATAATATTAATTATTGAAATTGTTATATTGGAGGAATAAATAATGGCAAATTTAAATCAAGTTGAATTACAAAATTTACGTCATTTAATTGGAGCTCATTGTACTATTGAAAAAAAGTTAGAGTTTTATTCTAAACAATGCACTGATCCAACCTTAAAAAATATGTTGGCTAAAGATGCACAAGATGCAAAAATTAATAAGGAAAAATTAATGTTCTTTTTAGAATAGGAGGATAATAGTATGCAAGAAAAAGAAATGATAAGTGATTATCTAGCTGGTTTAAATGCGAGTTTATCAGGGTATGGTACTATAATCTCTCAATGTGAAAATGAAGAATTACGTTCTACAATTCAGCTTATGAGGGATCAAGATGAGATTCGTCAATATGCTCTTTTTAAAATAGCTAAAGAAAAGGGATATTATATACCTGCTCAACAAGCAACACCTACTGAAATTGCTACAGTTAAACAACAACTTTCACAAGGATAATAGTTTTATTTAATTATATTAATATATTAAAAATACCGTATATTCATATTTGAATAATACGGTATTTTTGTATGAGATAAAAATTTTAGAATGCTCCATCTGTTTTATAGTGCATAAGAGAAATCTATTTTATTGCTCATTTCTTTTAACTTCTTCATACTTACACCTAAATATCTCATAGTTGTTTTTATATCAGAGTGATTTAATACATGTCTAACTAATTCTATATCATGTCCTGATTCTTCATATAGTGTATGCGCAAAAAGTTTTCTAAATGAATGAGTACCAATATTTTTATAACCTAAATAGTCAGTAATTATTTTTAATTGCTGTTGCATATTTCTTACTTTATTAGGATAAATAAAATCATCTTTATCCAAATTATTATTAACTGCATATTCTAATAATTTATTATACATTGCATCATTTAAATCTCTATTTTGCCATTTACCTGTTTTTATTTCCTTAATGGCAAATTTACTTCTATTAAAATCTGAAACCTTCAAATTAACTATATCTGAAGCTCTAAATCCTAATGTTGCCTGAAGTGCTAATGCAAAAGCTAAAGGTGAATTTGGTCTAAACTTTTTTTCTCTCCCTGTGTTTTTATCTAAATAAGTAAAACCTTCCTTACATAGTTTAATTATAGTTTCATACTCTTCCACCTCTAATGGTCTTGTGGCTTTATAATTTTTTTTTTACCCTCTTCTTTTATATTTTCATCATTTTTATATAATTTTTTATCATTTAAAATTGCTCCCTCTGTTTTTTGAGCTATTTTTTTAGAAATATTATTTGCTCCCTCTGTTTTGATGATATTTTCTTGAGTTTTTTCAGTAAACTCATTATTTTTTTCATATGCTTTCATTTGTTTATAAAATTCGTAGAATTTCATCATCTCTATCATCTCATCATTTAAATTCATTTAAAATTTCCTTTCTCGTACAAATCGATTTTTACCAAAAATAAAACTGCGCATTTTATATTTTAAAACTGCGTATTTTGCGTTTTTATATATTTATAATATCAGTAAAACGGCTTAAAATCAAGGGTTTGGTAAAAAACTGCGCACATTCGGGAATGTGCGCAGTTTTTTAAAAAAAGTAATATTGCTTTTTTTTATAGAATTTGAACTTTTTATATGTTATAATTGCATTATTAAGTTAACTAAAGTTAACTAAGTTAACTTTAGTTAACTGGGTTTAAAATGAAAGAGGTTTTAAGAATATGAAAAATAATGATAAAATAAATGAAAATCAAGAAATAATAGCTGAAAATAGTAGTGAAAAAGCTTTAGAGAACGAAGTAAATTCTTTTGATTTGCCTCAGGAAAATAGAGATAAGATAGAGACTAAGGGATTAAAGCTAAAAAAATCTACAAAAGAAAGATTAAATTCACTTCAAGCAAACTTTGATGATGCAGAAAGTATGGTAGTAGCATTGTTAAATCAATATGAGATTTTTAAGCTTGAAAGTAACGATAAATTTGCAGATAGAAAAGGAGAAATTGACAGATTTAATTTTCTTATGGAGTCTATAAAGGGATGCTTTGTAAACTCTTTAGAGATGGCTACATATATAGAAGATAAATGTACAGAAAAAATGAAGGGAGAAATAAAGAAAAAGGATAGAGTTATAGCCTTGTTGCAAGAGGAAAATAGTTCTTTAAATAAAAAAATAAAAGAAAATGAAATAGAAACTAGAAATAAAGGCAAGGAACTGGAAGAAACAAAAGAAAGCTTTACTAGAGTTAACTTAGCGTTAACTACTGTTGAAAAAGAGTTGAATGAAAAGTCTAAAGTTATTGAAAACCTGCAATTACATATAGCATCACTTTCTGATATATCTAAAGAGGATAAAGCTGTTAAGGAAGAAAATAGTGAACTAAGAGAAAAAATAAAATTATTAGAGTCGCAGTTAACCGAGGCTAAAATAGAGTTCCAGAGATTTGAATATCTAAAGAGTGATAATGAAAGATATATTGCTGAAATTTCGGATCTGAGAAAAGAAAAGAATGAATATAAAGTGTATAGCAACCAGTTAAATAATAAAATACAAGAGATTTTACTTGAAAAAGCTGATGAAATAGCAAGGCTTAATAATGAAAAAAATCAAGCTTTAAGAGAATGTGAGGAAATAAATGCTAGAGAGTTAAAAGAAGCAAATAATATCATTAGTAAATTAAAAGATGAATTATATGAATTAAAGTTAACTTTGAACCAATCAAATACAAAGAAGAGTTAATAAAAAAACGCTAGGGAGTTACCCTAGTGTTTTTTATTAACTATACTAGATAGACGTAGTTCACCGTTATCTAAAATTCTTATAAACCATTTAAAACTTGTACTATTTGAATTATTTTCAAAATTTATTATGCTTTTTTCTGGTAGTATAGGAATTAATATTGTATCATTTATTTTATTTTGAGTATTTATAAAAATAGAGCCTTCGTAATCTGTAAAGTAAGAACAAAGAGGGCTTAGATCAAGTGTTATTGTATTTGGGAGTTCTTTTGTGAATGGGCAAATAAACTCCTCTCTATTTTTAGTATTTTTAATAATTATCATTGAAAAGTTTAAGTGTTCATAATCTTTAGGTAGAAAATAAAGGATTAATTTATTATTGTTTTTAATACATTTTTCTAGGGAAATCTTTTTTATATATGATGACTTAATATAATTATTCATTGCAAATGACAATATATTCTCTCCTATAAAATTATTATTAATAAATATATTATGCAAAAATTTAAAAATAGATATAAAATATTAAAATTATAAAAATAATATTTTATTTGATAATGATAATACTAATATTAATATTATGAGTAAGGAGTGAGTTTTTTTGCCTATTGCACTTGTTACTGCTTTAATATCAGCTGGAGGATTAGTATTAGGCTCGGTAATTGGAGCTATTTGTAGCTGGTTTGTAAGTAAATTTTCTTTGAATGAACAAAAAAGAATCCAAAAAGAAAATTTAAACTATCAACAGCAGTGTAAATGTCAGGAAAAATATATTAATGCAAATATTATTAGACTAGATTTTTGCAACGCAATTTATCAAAGCATAAGATATTTGCAAAAGGAGGAAAAGTATCGATTTTATAGTTCCATACCTATTTATAAAGAGTATCATAAAATAGTTGCTTCTTTATGTAGTGATTATTCTTTAAAAGAATTAAGCTATATCTACCAGCTATATGGTGTTTTAGAAGAATGCTCTAAAATGGTAGAATTCTATTGGAAGAGCGGTTCGCCAGATAATATTGCTGTGCGAAATTCCTATAAGAATGTATTAGAAAAGATTTATGGAGATAATTATCTTAAAATTTTATCTAAAAATATTGATGATATTAGTTATAAAGAATTATATAGCGATTGTTTAATGAAAGAGGGATATAGAAATATTCTTAAATCTTTAGATGAAATTTGCAATATAGAACATGAATAAAAAAGATGATGGATATTACTCATCATCTTTTGCTTTATTTTAACATTTCAATCATTAAATCTAAAGTGTTTTTAGTCTTTTTTAAATTATCTATGTAATCTGCTATATGATGTTTATAATAATAAACACCATCGTCAGTAATAGAATAAATCTTTTTGCTTCGTTTGTTTAAAAAATCATCGCCTGTCCATTTGCTTATTACATAGCCCTTACTTTCAAGATCATATAAAGTTTCATAAATTGTACTTGATGATACTGGAAAAGGTAAGTTTGAATTTTGAAACACATCTTTAAATGCTTCTAATACTTTATTACCAAATATAACTTCTCCTTTTGATAATTCCTTTAATATATAAAATGAATATAACATTTTTGTGTTTACAACATTTCTAGGCGCTATAAGTCTATTTCTATTGGCATTCATACATGTATCACTCCTTAGATTACCATATATGATTATAATAACAAAAAAAATAAATGATGTCTAATTATAAAGAATTATATTTAGATTAGTGAACATAAAAAAGTAAAATTGAATACTATATATTAAAGTACCAATGATAGGAGATGGGAAACATGTCAAAGAAGTGTTGTAGAAGAAACAATTGCTGCCAAAACAATTGTTGCTGTACTTGTTGTAATCCTTGCAATTGTAATAATTTCGGTTGTGGAGGTTTTAATAATTGCGGTGGCTGTGGAGGTTTCGGTAATTGTGGTGGCTTTGGTAATTGCGGTGGCTTTGGCAATTGTGGCGGCTTTGGTGGCGGCTGCGGTGGCTGGGCTTGGTGGATAATTTTATTATTATTCTTCGGTGGCGGTTGCTGGTAATTTATAGCTTAGTGTACCAAAAAGTGTATCAAATTTTTGGTGCACTTTTTTATTAATCATAAATTTATTTATAGGATTATGGAGAAACTATTTTAGAAAGAAACTCTAGAGGTGTTGTTAGATGCGAAAAAATATATTTCTATTTAACTTAATATTAATTATGCTAATAACCTTAAATTGTAATATGGCATATGCAGAACCAAATGAAAGTACAGAACAGAATGAAGAGATAGAGAATGAGCCATACAAAACTTTAGAAGAGTTAAAAAAGGAATTAAAAGAGGAAAGGAGGCAAATAGATCAACAAAGGTTAGAAGAAATTAGAAAGAAAGAGCAGGAAAAGAGAGAAGAGTTAGGTGAAACTGAAAATGTAGAAAAAAATGATGAAAATGCAAAGAAAAAAAGTGAAGCTAAAAAGAGCAAAGAAAATGAATATATACCATCATTAATAGTGAGGTTGAGAGGGAAACATTCAGCTAAATATTTATGTTCATATCACTTTGTTATAGAAGATGATAATACTGAAAGTGAACTTGATAAAACTAATTTTGATGATTATCAAATACTTTTGAAAAAACCTTCTTTGAAAGTTAGGGCTGGAGAAGTAATAAATTTTGAATTTAGCGAGAAACCTATTAAAGTTAGAGCTTATATTTGGGGTGATGAAATTAAAGAGTTGGAAATGAAAAGAGGTACTATAAAAGTTCCGCAATTAGATAAGAAAATAGTAGTTGGAGTTGAAGGTACATATAAAAATGGAAAAATACTTTATGCAGTTGTTTTAGATATTAGAGGCTAATATATATTAAAAAGTATGTATTGAAATTAAATGTTATATACGGAGGAAAATAATATGAATGAACAAACTTATGAAAAAAATATTTATCAAGAGTTAAAATGTGAAAATATAAATGCAGAAGAAAAAACAGAGAACAATGATGAAGAAAAATTAAAAAAGGAACAAGCAAAGGTTTCTGAAATAAAAGAATTAGGAACTAGTAATATGTCAGGACCGGATCAAAGTATTCAAATTTTGCCGATAATTGGTCAAATTGAAGGTCATGTAGTTTTACCACCACAAACTAAAGCTACAAAATATGAACATATAATCCCACAATTAATTTCTATGGAGCAAAATGATAAAGTAAAAGGAATATTAATTGTATTAAATACAGTAGGTGGGGATGTTGAGGCAGGTTTGGCTATTGCAGAAATGATATGTTCTTTATCAAAACCGACAGTTTCTATTGTAATTGGTGGTGGGCATTCTATAGGAGTTCCTTTAGCTACTTCAGCAGATTATTCATTTATTACTCCATCAGCAACTATGATAGTTCATCCTGTTAGAATGAATGGTTTTGTAATTGGAGTAGCGCAAACATTCCATTATTTTAAGAAGATGCAAGAACGTATAAATAACTTTATTGTTAGAACATCTAAAATAGATAAGGATGAATTAGAAAGAATGATGTTAAAATCAGATGAGTTATTAAATGATATGGGAACTATTTTAATTGGAGAACAGGCAGTAGAATGTGGGTTAATAGATAATGTTGGTGGAATAAAGGATGCTTTAGATAAATTAGATGAACTTATAAGAAATAATCAAGAAAAGGATAAATAAAGTAAAATAAAAAAGAAATTCCGATTAAGGAGTTTCTTTTTTATTTAAAATGTGTTTAAAATATTTATAAGCTATAATATAATAAAATTTGCTAAAAATGATGTTTTTTTAATATAGAGGTGATTTAATGGGAACAGGGAGTAAAAAAAGGAATATAAAAAAGAAAGGTAATGAATCTGATGAGAAGAAAGGGGATGTTAAAGCAGTATTATATATTGCAATAGGAATATTACTAGCATTTTCAACTTATACAGATCTAGCTGGAGTTTTATCAGTAATATCTAGAAAAACAATGTATAATATGTTTGGTATTATAGTATATCTTGTGCCTGTATACCTTGTTTATTTTGGCATAGATACAATAAGGTCTAAGGGGACGATAAAATACTCTAGGAGATTTTTTAGTATTACAGTAATTGCTATAGTTATTTGGTTATTTTGTAGTACGATGTCAATTCAGTTTGCCAGCGGTTCTGCATATAACAATGAAAGTTTTTTAGAAATGATTAAAAAAATGCATTTTTCAAATAATTATTCTCTTCATGGTGGATTTTTTGGTTTTCTGATTGCATATCCATTATCAAAGTTAATAGGTTATATAGGAAGTTATATATTATATAGTACTTTATTTTTAATAGGAATGATATTGTTAATGGATATAACTTTATATGATATATATGTAAAGGGAAAGAAGATGATAACTGCATTTATAGGAATTGGTTTTTCTAAAAATGAAGTTAAAAAAGAGAAAGTTAGAAAAAGAAAAGAAAAAAATATTAATAATGATACTATTGAAGTTATAGTTCCTGATGGAAAGAATGAAGAGGATGAATTTATAAAAGGGATAAATAATAAAATACAAATACTTGATTTCATGAAAAACTCAGAGTTACAAGATATGAATCCCCTTCAAAATTTTAATTTGGAGAATACTGAAGTTTACGAACGAAATAATATGTCTGATAGTGTGAGTAGCTCAAGAAGACATAGTAAAAATTTATCTCATGCAGATAAAGAAGTTGTAAGTAAGGAGATAGAACATTCGATAAATGAAGTAGGTGAAACAGTTAAAAAAGATTACTTATTCCCTACTATGGATTTACTAAATGTAAACTCTAAACTTAAATTAAAAAATGAAGATAAAAAAGATTTAATTGAAAATGCAAATAAATTAGAAGAAACTCTTTCTAACTTTGGAGTAGAGGCTAAAGTAGTCCAAGTTACTAAAGGACCCTCTGTTACTAGATTTGAACTGCAACCAAGTCCGGGGGTAAAAGTATCCAAAATAGTTAACTTACAAGATGATATCGCTTTGGGGTTAGCGGCAAATGGAGTTAGAATGGAGGCGCCGATTCCAGGAAAAGCAGCTATTGGTATTGAAGTACCTAATAAAAAGCAGTCACCTGTATTTCTAAGGGAAGTTCTTGATTCTAAAGAGTTTACAAGTACTAATAAAAATTTAGCTTTTGCATTAGGGAAAGACATTACTGGAAAATGTATAGTCGGTGATTTGAGTAAAATGCCACATATGTTAATTGCAGGAGCCACTGGTTCAGGAAAATCTGTTTGTATAAACTCCCTTATAATAAGTTTATTATATAAGTACTCTCCAGATCAAGTTAAGCTTCTTATGGTTGATCCTAAAGTTGTTGAGTTGAGTGTTTATAATGGAATACCACATTTATTAATCCCTGTTGTAACAGATCCTAAAAAGGCTGCAGGAGCTCTTAATTGGGCAGTTAATGAGATGAACAAACGATATAATTTATTCTCTCAAATGAAGGTGAAAAATATAGAATCATATAATAATCTTTTTGATAAAGGGGAAATACAAGAAAAATTACCTTATATAGTAGTAATTGTAGATGAACTTGCAGATTTGATGATGGCATGTCCTAATGATGTAGAAGATTATATTTGTAGGTTAGCACAAATGGCTAGAGCGGCAGGGATGCACTTGATTATAGCTACACAAAGACCATCTGTAGATGTAATAACAGGAGTAATAAAGGCTAATATACCTTCTAGAGTTTCTTTTGCTGTTTCATCTGGAACAGACTCAAGAACTATACTAGATCAGGTTGGAGCTGAAAAACTTCTTGGCAGAGGGGATATGCTATATTATCCTATAGGCGAGAATAAACCTGTTAGAGTTCAAGGTGCATTTATTTCTGAAGAAGAAGTTGAAAATGTAGTTGACTTTATAAAGCAATCTGATGAAGATATTGATTATTCGGAAGATATATTAAATCATATAAATAATGAAGTAAGTACTGAATCTATAGTGACTAATGAAGGTGATGAGTTATTAGAAGAGGCTATGAAAATAGTTGTAGAATATCAACAAGCTTCAACGTCTTTTATACAAAGAAAATTAAGAGTCGGATTTAATAGGGCATCTAGAATAATGGATGAGTTGGAAGAACGTGGTGTGATTTCTGAAAAGGATGGAAGTAAACCAAGACAAGTATTAATTGAAAAAGAAGATATGTATGATAGTCAATAGTATAAAACACTTGTAAATATAAGATAGTTAAATTACAATAAATATTATTATTTGAACTTAGGAGGAAATTATTTTGGAAAAATATAAAGTTGGAATGGTCAGCTTAGGATGCGATAAAAATAGAGTTGATTCAGAATTAATATTGGGGTCAATAAACAAACATTATGAGATAACTAATGATGCAAAGAAAGCAGACATAATTATTGTTAATACATGTGGATTCATAGAAAGTGCTAAACAAGAATCTATTGATACAATTTTAGAAATGGCAGAATATAAAAATAAATATAAATGTAAAATGTTAATTGCTACAGGATGCTTAACTCAAAGATATGGAGATGAACTATTAGATTTAATTCCTGAAATAGATATATTAATGGGTGTTAATGATTATATGAAATTACACAGATTAATATTAGACTTTATAAAGGATCAAAAAAGAATTTCATCAGCGACCTATAGTGATGAGGGGATTAATGAAGGAATTAGATTGCTAACAACTAAGCAGCATACTGCATATGTTAGAATTGCTGAAGGATGTAATAATTTCTGCACTTACTGCATAATTCCTAAAATTAGAGGAAAGTTTAGAAGTAGATTAGAAAAAAATATTTTAGATGAAGTAAATATGTTAGTTAATAATGGAGTTAAGGAAATAATTTTAATTGCCCAAGATTTAACTGATTACGGAGTGGATATTTATGGTAAAAGAATGCTTCATGATTTAATATCTAAAATATCTAAGATAGATGGGGTTGAATGGATAAGATTATTATATTGTTATCCAGAAGAAATTACAGATGAATTAATTGAAGAAATTGCTAGAAATGAAAAAGTTGTTAAATATTTAGATTTACCAATTCAACATATAAGTAGCGATGTTTTAAAGAAAATGGGAAGAAGAACTAATAAAGATGCTATTATTAGTAAAATTGATACTTTAAGAAGCAAAGTTCCTGGAATAGCTTTAAGAACATCTTTAATCGTTGGGTTCCCTGGTGAGACAGAGGAAAATTTTGAAGAGTTAGAGAATTTCTTAAAGGATTATAAACTAGAAAATGTTGGAGTGTTTGCATATTCTCAAGAAGAAGATACTCCAGCTGCTAAAATGGATTGTCAAATTGATGAAGAGGTTAAGATTCAACGTCAAAAGAAACTTATGGCAATTCAAAGAGAGGTAGTTAAGGCTCAAAATAAATTGAAAATAGGAAATATTTATGATACTATTATAGATGGAAATAGTGGAGAATATTACATTGGAAGAAGCTATGAGATGGCGCCTGAGATTGATGGTCTTATTTACATAAAAAAAGAAAAATCATTAAATTTAGGTGATATAGTAAAAGTTAAGATTCATGATGTTATGGAGTACGATTTAATGGGAGAGGTTTTAGATGAATTTAGCAAATAAATTGACAATGATTAGAATCTTTTTAGTACCTGTCTTCTTGGTTTTTATAACAGTAAAAGATATTCCTTATGGATCAATAATAGCAACTGTTATATTTATTATAGCATCGCTAACTGATCAATTAGATGGGTATATAGCTAGAAGTAGAAATCAAATAACTAATTTTGGGAAATTTATGGATCCATTAGCAGATAAGCTATTAGTAACAGCAGCATTAGTTTCTTTAGTTGAACTAAAGTTAGTGCCAGGTTGGGCTGTAGTTGTAATTTTAGCAAGAGAATTTGCAGTTTCAGGATTAAGAACATTAGCTGCGTCTGATGGTATAGTTATTGCTGCTAGTTGGTGGGGGAAAATTAAAACAGTAACACAGATGATAGCAATAATAATATTATTATTAAAGGTAAATATTAATACATCTGCAAATGCAATAAGTTTTGTAAATAATAATAGCTTCCTAAGTGGTTTCTTTACGTATGTACCAGAAACTATAATGTTTATAGCTGTTTTAATAACAATAATTTCAGGAATTGATTATTTTGTAAAGAATAGACATGTAATTTCTATGAAATAGATGTTTAATAATAGCTAAAGTGGATATAATTTTTAAAAAAGGTTCCTTCTATATTTTATAGTAGGAACTTTTAATGTATAAAAAATATAATAAATGTTGACTATAAATTAAATATAAATTATAATTTAGTCATAGAAGAACAAATGTTCATGAAAGGGTGGTTATTTTATGGCAAATATAGATGAAAATAAGTTAAAAGCAATTGAGAATGCAATGAGTCAAATTGAGAAGCAATTTGGTAAAGGTTCTATAATGAAGTTAGGTGAGCACAGTACTTTGAATATAGATTCAATTTCAACTGGTTGTCTTGATTTAGATATAGCTTTAGGAATAGGTGGAGTTCCAAGAGGAAGAATAATAGAAATTTATGGACCGGAAAGTTCAGGTAAAACAACAGTTGCATTACATGTAGCTGCAGAAGCTCAAAAATTAGGGGGAGCAGTAGCTTTCGTAGATGCTGAGCATGCTTTAGATCCAAGTTATGCAAGAAATGTAGGAGTAGATACAGAAAATCTTATAGTATCTCAACCAGATACAGGAGAACAAGGTCTTGAAATTGCAGAAGCCTTAGTTAGATCTGGAGCTATAGATGTTCTTGTAGTTGACTCCGTTGCAGCCTTAGTTCCAAGAGCTGAAATAGAAGGTGAAATGGGAGATTCTCACGTTGGATTACAAGCTAGATTAATGTCTCAAGCGTTAAGAAAATTAACTGGTACAATTAATAAGTCTAAATGTGTAGTTATTTTTATAAATCAATTAAGAGAAAAAGTTGGAGTTATGTTTGGAAATCCGGAAACAACTACAGGAGGAAGAGCACTTAAATTCTATTCAAGTATAAGAATGGATGTAAGAAGAATAGATTCAATAAAGCAAGGTGACGAAATTGTTGGTAACAGAACAAGAGTTAAGATAATGAAAAATAAAGTTGCTCCTCCATTTAAACAAGCTGAATTTGACATAATGTATAATGAGGGTATTTCTAGAACAGGAAATATTGTTGATGTTGGTGTTAAAGAAAATATTGTTCAAAAGAGTGGTGCTTGGTTCTCTTATGGAGAAATAAGATTAGGGCAAGGTAGAGAAAACGCTAAGCAATATTTAAAAGAGAATCCAGAAATTGCATTAGAAATTGAAAATAAGATAAGAGCAAAATATGAATTACCGTTAATGGAAGATAAAAGTAAAAAAATAGATAAAAAAGAAAATAAATAAGTAATTAAAAGGACTATATAATTAATATTAATTATATAGTCCTTTAATATATCTATTTAAATAGGGAATACTAAAAAAAGAAGTGTATACCTATAATTTCTTATAGGTATATAACAATCAACTAATCTTGACATAATTTTGTTTTTAAGGTAAAATAATAACAAATACTGGTTTATCATATTCATAGGGACAGTGAGAATAATATGGCACCTAGACGTTCTCTATTCAAATATAAATAGAGATTTATGCGAGGAGGTGTTAATTTGAATAATATATTACCAATGATATTGGTTGATATTTTATTATTAGTAGTATTCGGTTTTATCGTATACAAAGCTATACAAAAAGCCACACAAAAGAAAGTTTTATTTTTAGAAAAAGAAGCTGATGATTTAGTGGAAAAAGCTAAAAGAGAAGCTGAAGCGACTAAAAAGGAAGCTATTTTAGAGGCTAAAGAAGAGGTTCACAGACTAAGAAATGATTTAGACAGAGATTCTCGTGAGAGAAGAAATGAAATTCAAAGGCTTGAAAGAAGAATTCTTCAAAGAGAAGAATCTTTAGACAAAAAGAGTGATCTTTTAGAAAAGAAAGAAGAAACTATCAATAAGAGATTGCAAGAAATTGATCAAATGGAAGAAAATGTTCAGCAGTTATATGCAAAAAGAAGAGAAGAATTAGAGAGAATTTCAAATTTAACATCAGAAGAAGCTAAAGAAATTCTTCTGGGAGAAGTTAGAAAGGAAGTTTCTCATGATGCAGCTTTATTGATTAAAGAAATTGAATCAAAAGCTAAAGAAGAGGCTGATAAAAAGTCTAGAGAAATTATAACTACTGCAATTCAAAGATGTGCAGCTGATCATGTATCTGAATCAACAGTTCATGTGGTTGCATTACCAAATGATGAAATGAAAGGCAGAATTATTGGAAGAGAAGGTAGAAACATAAGAACACTCGAAACATTAACAGGAGTAGATTTAATAATTGATGATACTCCAGAAGCAGTTATTTTATCTAGTTTCGATCCTATAAGAAGAGAAGTAGCTAGAATAGCACTTGAAAAATTGATTGTAGATGGAAGAATACATCCAGCTAGAATTGAGGAAATGGTTGAAAGAGCCAAAAAAGATGTTGAAAATGATATTAAAGAAGAAGGCGAACAAGCGACTTTAGAAACAGGTGTACATGGTTTACATCCTGAAATTATAAGACTTTTAGGAAGATTAAAGTATAGAACTAGCTATGGTCAAAATGTGTTAAAACATTCAATAGAAGTTGCATACTTAGCAAGCGTAATGGCTTCAGAATTAGGTCTTGATGTAAATTTAGCTAAAAGAGCTGGATTGTTGCATGACATTGGTAAGGCAATAGACCAAGAACAAGAAGGACCTCATGCTTTAATTGGTGGGGATTTTGCTAAAAAGTATCATGAATCACCTTTAGTTGTTAATGCTATTGCAGCACACCATGGTGATGTTGAAATGATGTCTTTAGAAGCTGTTTTAGTTCAAGCAGCTGATGCAATATCAGCAGCTAGACCTGGTGCAAGAAGAGAAACGCTAGAAGCTTATATTAAGAGATTAGAGAAACTTGAAGAAATTGCAAATTCTTATGAGGGCGTAGATAAGTCATATGCCATTCAAGCTGGAAGAGAAATTAGAATCATGGTTAAACCAGAACAATTAGACGATGCTGGTTCTATTGAATTAGCTCGTGATTTAGCTAAAAGTGTTGAAGAACAATTAGAGTATCCAGGGCAAATTAAGATTAATGTAATAAGAGAAATAAGAGCTGTGGATTTTGCTAAATAAATAAAAAATACATTTTGTACAATTACAAAATGTATTTTTTTTGTATAAATGAATACTACCTGCTGTGCAGGTATGTTCAGATTAGCTTAAGCGTTGAGTATATAAAAAAACTCCTTTTGTCAATAATTAAAAAAGGTTCGCAGCCAAATTTAATAGACAAAAGGAGGATCCATATAATGGATAACAATAGTTTATCACATACGAAATATAACTGTAAATACCATA
>NZ_JADNLK010000049.1 GCF_015555905.1 Clostridium sp. D43t1_170807_H7 | reverse complement strand
TTGGTGGGGGAAAACTTGAAAAAATGAGTTTGTAAAACCGCACCAAAACAAGGTTTTGGGGGTTATGCAATAGACTAAAATAGTTAACTTTTAAGGGGGATGCAGAAAATTGTAGATCTAAGTTTTGAAGCCAGTGATAGAGAAAAATTAATGATATTACCGGAAGAAAGTATTATATGACTTATTGGAGGTTATATCATTAATTTTCGTCATCACGGCATTAACGCTTTAGTTCGCAATTTAATTATTAAACATTATTTTTTACATGAATTATTTGCCCATTTTTAATGTAAGCTCTAGGAACTCTCTTTTTTAATAAACAAAGAACTTCATAATTTATACTATCCATACATTTAGCAAGGTCATCAGCATTAAATTTAATACCATTACTTTCACCTAGTAATATAACTTCATCTCCAGTTTTAACATCATCTATATCAGTAACATCAATCATAAATTGATCCATACAAATGTTACCTACTATAGGAGCAAGCTGACCATTAACAATAACCTTAGCCTGGTGTTTTAATGTTCTAATATATCCATCTGCATATCCAATAGGAATAGTTGCAATTTTACTTTTTCTAGATGTTTTAAAAGTTCTATTGTAACTAATATACATACCACTTTCTAATTCTTTAACATGAGCAATTTTAGCTTTTAAAGTTAAAGCAGGTTTAATTGATAAGTTTTCTTTTTTAACTTCATTTGAAGGGTAATATCCATAAAGAATAATTCCAGCTCTTACAGCATCTAAATAGGTATTAGGTAAATCTATAATTGCAGCGCTATTAGATGCGTGCTTTAAAGGTATATTAATTCCTTGTTTTTCTAGATTATTGATAAAATCATAAATTTGGTTAAATTGATATTGAGTATACTCCTTATCTTCTTCATCAGAACTAGAGAAGTGAGTAAATATTCCAATAACATCTAAACCATCTAAAGCACAAATTTCGCAAATAGACTTGAAGCTTTCATCGCTAGGAAGGAATCCAATTCTACCCATACCAGTATCTATAGCTATGTGAACTTTTACTTTTTTATTAAGGCTTCTTGCTAAAGTAGATAATTCCTTTGCATAATCTAAATCATAAATTGTTTGCTCTATATCATAATTAATTAATTCTTCACCTAAATATAATGGTGTATACCCAAGTATCATTATAGGGGCTGTAATGTTATTATTTCTAAGTTCAATTGCTTCAGTAAGCATTGCAACAGCTAGTCTAGAAGCACCATTTTCTAAAAGGCAAGGGGCTACATCTAAAGCACCGTGCCCATATGCATCAGCTTTTACGACAGCCATAACTTCTTTATTTCCAGCTAATTTCTTTATATTTTTCATGTTATTTGCAAGTATATCTAAATCTATTTCAGCCCATACGGGTCTCATTATCTTTTCCATAACTACACCTCAAATTTTTTATATCTTACTATTATTGTAATAAAAATATTAAAAAATGATAAGTACCACTGATAATATAAATTTTAACAGTAGTGGTACTATGATAGTTGAAATAGCTATTTTGGTAGTATTGTATTAGTTTTTAGATTGAATTAAATAAATAGTAGTATATAATAAAAGCATAAATTATAAATATAGTAAAAGGATGAATTCTTATGACAACAAAATATAAAAAGCCAGAATTATTAGCTCCTGCAGGGAGCTTAGAAAAATTAAAAATTGCTTTTCAATATGGAGCCGATGCGGTTTATTTTGGTGGAGAAGCATTTTCATTAAGAGCAGCAGCACAAAATTTTTCATTTGAGGAGATAAAGGAAGGTGCTGAATTAGCTCATAGTTTAGGAAAGAAGATATATTGTACAGTAAATGTAATGCCAAGAAATGAAGGGATAGAAAAGTTACCAGAATTCTTAAAAAGTCTTGAAGAAGCTAAAGTTGACGCAGTTTTAGTATCAGACCTTGGAGTTTTTAGAACTGTTCAAAAGCATACTAATTTACCAATACATATTAGTACACAAGCCAATACAGTAAATTATGAAGGATGTAATATGTGGCATGATTTAGGTGCAGAACGTGTAGTTTTAGCTAGAGAATGTTCATTAAAGGAAATAAAGGAAATTAGAGAGCATATACCAGAAGAATTAGAACTAGAAGTTTTTGTGCATGGAGCTATGTGTATGTCATATTCAGGAAGATGTTTACTTTCAAGTTATATGACAGGAAGAGATTCTAATAGAGGAGCTTGTGCACAATCTTGTAGATGGAAGTATTCTTTAGTAGAAGAAAAGAGACCTAATCAATATTTCCCTATTGAAGAGGATCAACATGGTACATATATAATGAATTCAAAGGATTTATGTATGATAGAGCATTTACCAGAGCTTTTAGAAGCTGGAATTTCATCTTTAAAAATTGAAGGTAGAAATAAGAGTGAATATTATGTTGCTATAGTTGTTAATGCTTATAGAAAGGCAATAGATTTATATTATGAAGATCCAGAAAATTATAAATTACCTAAAGTTTTAAGGGATGAAATGTACAAGGTTAGTCATAGAGAATATAATACTGGATTCTTCTTTAGTGAACCTAAGAGTGATGCAATAATTTATCATACAAATGATCATGTTAGAGAGTATGATGTAGTTGCTATAGTTCATGAATATGATGAAGAAAGTCAAATTGCATTATGTAAGCAAAGGAATAAATTTGTAAAGGGAGATAAGGTGGAAATATTAACTCCAGGTGAATTTGGAGAAAGCTTTATTGTTGAAGAACTTTATAACGAAGATGGAGAAGCTATAGAAGGATGCCCACATCCAGGAATGATGTGTAAAGTTAAAGTACCATTTAAAGTTGGTAAAAACTCATTTTTAAGAAAAGAGTTGATTAAATAAATTTGTAGCAAAAAGTATTAACATAAAAATTCATTTTGAATATTATGTAGTATAAATAATATGAGGTGGGTTTTGTGGCTACAAATGATAATTTTTTAGAAAAAATTGATAATTTGAATAATATACTTTTAAAATTAATACTAAAAATATATTCTATTAATAACTTTTATGGAGATGAAAATTTTAAAAAATCAATATCAGAATTAAAAAATTATATTGATTCAAGTGGACGAATAGAATCAGTAGTATATGATTCTATAAACCAAGCAGGTTTTGATTATGATAATGAGCAAGGAATTTTTTATTCAATGATTGATGCATGGCAACATGATTACGGTTATTGTAGATTTTATGATGAATGTTCTGCGCCATTACGCATGATATTTGATTGTGAACCTATTTATTTTAACTACAATAATAAGAGATGGCTTATTGAATTTTGGAAAGGACAGTACGGAATTTGCACAGGGGTTGAAGTTGGAGTGTATGCTTCAGAAATAACTATATATAATGAAAGAATGGATAGTAAGAATATATTTTATGATAAAATAAGCCCTGAAGAATTCTTGGATATTTCCATTGTTGTTAGGAAAAATGGAGAAGGTATTTTCGAAAGAAAAGATAAACATTGGTGGTTAACAGGATTTATTCTTGGAGAATTTTCTGAGCCAAATGAGTTATCAGTAGATATAAATATAACGTTAATAGATGAAGAAATGAGAGATGCATTTATACAAGGGTTAAATTATGCTGGATATGACAATGAAGAAATTAAAATAAAAGGGAACAGTGTAGAGATATTCTTTGATAAACCAAAAACAGAGCAACCATATACGAATACTAAACTTTTAAACTATATGATGCAAAGAAGAAATAAAGATTTATGTAATGTTTATAATAGTATAACTAAACAATATAAAAATTATGATGAAAAGATTAATGCTGTAAAGCAACAATCACCATTACTATATGGACAAATTATGAATATTGGTAGATGGAAATGCATAATTGATTTATACAATTTATATAAATTAACTAAAGATAGTTAATAAAAGGACAGAAATTAATTTACTTAATAAATTAATTTCTGTCCTTTAAGTATTTTTATAGGGAGTTCATAGAAAATATACTAAATAATTTGGGGGGAGAGTATAAATGAATCACTTTAAAAGAATATCTAAAGTTTTTAAAGAAGCTTATGAAATATCTTTTGATAATGAATCAAGAATTGTATTGATGAGTGATTGTCATAGAGGAACTGGTGATTGGAGTGACACATTTCTAAAAAATCAAAATATTTATTTTAGTGCATTGATGAATTATTATGAGAATGGATATACCTATATAGAATTAGGTGATGGAGATGAACTTTGGGAAAATAAAAGGATGAATGATATTTTAGAAATTCATAATAATGTTTTTTGGATTTTAAATGAATTATACTGTTCTGGAAGATTTCATATGATTTATGGAAATCATGATATGATTAAAAAGGAACAGAAGTTTATTAAAAAGTGTTTATGCAAATGCTTAAATAGAGAAGGGGTAAGATATGAGCCACTTTTTAAGGATTTTTGTGTTCATGAGGGAATAATCTTAAAATATAATAATAGTGAAAAAAAGATTTTTTTATTACACGGGCATCAGGGGGATTTACTAAATGATAGCTTATGGAAGTTAAGTAGATTTCTCGTTAGGTATTTATGGAAACCGCTAGAAAATTTTGGAGTGAAGGATCCTACTAGGGCAGCTAAAAGTTATAAAGAGAAAAATAAAGTGGACAAGAGGTTAAGTGAATGGGCAGTAAGAGAAAATGTCATTGTTATAGCAGGGCATACTCATCGACCTATGTTTCCGGATGTTGGTGAAGTGCCATATTTCAATGATGGAAGTTGTGTTCATCCAAGATGTATAACAGCCATTGAAATATTAGATGGATATATATTATTAGTAAAATGGAGTATAAAGACTGATAAAGATGGCATGTTATATATTGGAAGAGATATATTAGAAGGTCCAACAGATATTAATGAATATTTTAATAGTATGATAAGGAATTGATATTAAAAAAGAGCATCTATGTTTAGGTGCTTTTTTAATGTATAGGAAAGTATAAAAATTTCAATGGCTGAAAGTTAGATAAAATCTAGCTTTCAGCCATTTTTTGT
>NZ_JADNLK010000048.1 GCF_015555905.1 Clostridium sp. D43t1_170807_H7 | reverse complement strand
GGGGGTATAGCTCAGTTGGGAGAGCACTTGCCTTGCACGCAAGGGGTCAAGGGTTCGAATCCCTTTACCTCCACCAAAAGCTACGATATAAATCGTGGCTTTTTTATTTTATTGTAATTTAAGATATAACAAATATAAAATCATTCTTTTATATAATTTCTATTATTATGAGAGGATGATTTTTTTATTTATATAAAAACTAATATAAACAAAAAAGATTAAATGGCGATTAATACAAAATATACAATATTATGTCGGAAAATAAATTTAAATTTGTTATTGTTTTTTTGTTATCATTTTAATAAAGTATTATATAATAGTGTTATAACATTTAAGAAGTTAGAATTATATAAAAACTTATTAAGTATTCTTATCATAATATAAGAATGGGAGTGATTGCGTGGAAAAGAAAATAAACTTAGAGGAAAAAATTATTCAGTTGAAACTTGAAAAAAGAGATTTAGTCTTAGCTGGAAAAAGTACAAGCAAGATAGATGAGGAAATTGACAATATAAAAAATGAGTTAGATAAGTTATCTGTAGTAAAATAAATTTTTTAGATATAATCTTTAAGCATATTATATAAAAATATATCATAATAATTTTTGAGGGAAGTATATTTCTATTTAAATATAGGAGGTAATATTTATGATAAGAACAGTGGTATGCGAAAAGGAAGGTTGTTCAGGAAACACTTTTTTTATAGAAACTCAAGGAAATAATTTACTTTTAACATGTGCACATTGTAAAAGCAAATATGAGTTTGATATAAGTTATTATGATTTTATCATACTATCTAATTGTTCTAAATGTAATAATGACACTTTTAAAGTATTTAGAGATACAGAAAAAGAAGGAATATATGCAAAGTGTGTAGAATGTGGTTCAACACCAGAAAAAATATATATAGATTCAGATGGAGTTCAAGTATCTTATGAGGCTAAATTATTAAATGATATAAAAGAGCTTATGTATTTATTAGAACAAAGGATATGTAATTTAGAAGTAAAATTACAAGACTTAGAAAGTAGCCAAGGGATCTTGGAGGAGTCATTAGCTTATATAAATAGATATTTAGTTGAAAAGAATTAAATATTTTTTTATTTAACTCATGTATAAATTAAGGAGAAGAAGATGAAGAACAAAAGACTTATAATTAGCTGGAGCTTGTTAATTGGATGGATGTTGTTGATATTTTTTATGTCAAATCAACCAGCAGATATTTCTAATAAGCAAAGCGATTTAGCAATAAATTTATTTTCTATTATAGGAATTGACTTAAATAATCATTTAGGAGAGATTGCTTCGTTTGTTGTAAGGAAAGCTGCTCATTTTACAGAGTATTTTATATTATATTGTTTTTCTATTGCTGTTTGTAAACATTATGTTGATATAAAAAAAGCAAGAATTTATTGTTTATTTATTGTATTAGGTTATGCAATTAGTGATGAAATTCATCAATATTTTATACCAGGAAGAGAAATGGCTATTAGAGATGTGGCAATTGATTTTTCAGGTGGAGTTTTAGGTTTTATAGTTAATATAGTTATTTATAAAATTAAATTTAATAAGAGAAATAATTGTAATTATAGAGAAGAAGTTATAGATTAAATACTGAAAATATAATTTTAACATAATATAAGAATGTTAAATTAGGTATTTAATATTCCTTTAAATTATTATTAAGTAGTAAATGGAAAAATGTAATTTAAAATTATATAGACTTATACTAAAGATTAAAAATTTAGTATAAGTCTTATTTTATATTAAAGTTAATTAATGATAAATGGTTTTAGTTAATATTCAATGAATTGGAGAAATGTATGCACCTTATTTATACAATATAGATATAAGTTAGAATAAAATAATATCTTATATGGTTAAACTATAATTAATTGGAATAATTTTAAGTAATGCGAAAAATTTAAGAATAAGAGGATGAGATGAATTAAGTACTATTTATAGGTATAAGTTCATAAAGATTAAGTATAACTTTAAAATAATAGTTACCAATAAAACGATAATTAAATAATCTATATAAAGAAAGGTGGGTGAATGATAATACTAAAATAGTATTATCGTGACGTTATGAAAGACTATAATTATAAGAAACTTAGAAATGTAGGTTTAATAGGTCATGGAGCAACAGGAAAAACATCTTTAGCAGAAGCTTTATTATTTTATACAAATAATACTGATAGATTAGGAAAAGTTGAAGAGGGTAATACGGTTATGGATTATGAACAGGAGGAAAAGAAGAGGGGAATATCTCTATCAACTTCAGTTGCTTCTTTTGAAGAAAATGATACTAAGATTAATATAGTTGATATGCCAGGATATTTTGATTTTCAAGGGGAGATGTCTCAGGGCATGAGGGCTGTAGATATAGCTACAATCGTAGTATGTGCTGTGTCAGGAGTACAAGTAGGAACAGAAAAAGCTTGGGATTATTGTGAAAAAATAAAATTACCAAGAGCATTCTTTATAAATAAAATGGATAGAGAGAATGCTGATTTTGATAAAACTTTAGAAGAAATGAAAAATAGTTTTGGAATGAGTATAGTTCCTATTCAATATCCTATAGGAAAAGAGGGGAGTTTTAGTGGTATAGTTGATGTCATATCTAAAACCGCAGTAAAGTATAATGCTAAAACATTTAAATCAGAATCAATAGATATACCAGATGAATTGGTTGATAAAATTGAAGAATGTAAGCAAATGATAATGGAAGCTGTTGCAGAAACAGATGAGGAATTGTTAGATAAGTATTTAAATGATGGTGAATTAAGTGATGAAGATATTTATTCTGGATTAAAAAAAGGATGCGCACAAGGTGAAATAGCACCAGTATTGTGTGGTAGTGCTTCAAAGGTAATAGGAATAAAATCAATGATAGATAGTATAGTTCAATGTTTCCCATCACCAGAGCATGCACTTCCTCAAAAGGCAATAAATTTAAGCAGTAATGAAGAGGTTTTCATAAAAACTGATGAAAATAAACCATTTTCAGCTTTAGTATTTAAAACTATTGCAGATCCATTTGTAGGTAAGATATCTTTATTTAGAGTTATGACAGGAAAAGTTAAGGGTGAATTAACAGTATTAAATCCGAATAAAGAAAAGCAAGAAAAATTAAATCATTTATTTTTCATGAAGGGTAAAAATCAAATTCAAACCCAAGAAATAGTTGCAGGTGATATTGGTGCAGTTTCTAAATTACAATACACAGCAACTGGCGATACATTATGTAGTGAAGATTTTAAAGTAATGTATGATAAGATAAACTTACCTAATGCAGTAATGCCTATGGCAATACTACCAAAAGCGAAAGGTGATGAAGAAAAAATATCATTATCATTATCCAAATTAATGGAAGAAGATCCTGTATTTAAGATAGAAAGAGATATTGAGAATGCTGAGACTATAATTTGGGGATTAGGAGAAACTCATTTAGAAGTTATAGCTAGTAGAATAAAAACTAAATTTGGAGCAGATGTTATTTTACAAGAGCCTAAGGTGCCATATAGAGAAACTATAAAAGGAACTTCTGATGTACAAGGAAAGCATAAAAAACAATCAGGTGGACATGGACAATATGGAGATGTAAAGATAAAATTTGAACCAAGAGAAGATGGAGAATTAGATCTACAATTTGTTGATAAAGTTGTTGGTGGAGCTGTCCCAAGAAACTTTATTCCGGCTGTTGAAAAAGGATTAAGAGATTGCATATCAAATGGTGTGTTAGCAGGATATCCGGTTGTTGGATTAAAGGCTACATTATATGATGGATCTTATCATCCAGTTGATTCATCAGAAATGGCATTTAAAGTTGCTGCTTCCATTGCATATAAAAAAGGATTAGAAGCTGCTAAGCCAATTTTACTTGAACCTATAATGAATGTTAAAATTTTAGTTCCTGATAGTTATATGGGAGATGTAATAGGAGATATAAACAAGAGAAGAGGAAGAGTTATAGGAATGGAACCAGAAGGAAAGGTTCAAAAAATTAGTGCAGAGATTCCAATGGCGGAAATGTTTAGTTACGCTACAGACCTAAGATCAATGACGCAAGCTAGAGGAAACTTTACTAGCGAATTTTTAAGATATGATGAGGTTCCGGCTAATGAAGTTGGAAAGATTTTAGATGATGTTAGAAATTTAAGAGAAGAAGCCTAGAGATAATATTTAATATGCCTATTAAGAATCATATTTTTATAAGTTCTTAATAGGCATATATATTTTAAATATATAGAGAATAAAATTATAAATATTTACATAAAATAATGGCAGTTAGGAGAATTTTTTTTATTTATGGGGGTAAAAAACGATAAATAGGAGGGTAAAAATGCCAGACTATAAGATGGATATAAGAGGAAAATTAGGTCTTAGTGAATATAGTGATATTTATGATTACATGGGTATAGTAGATAAAAATGATAATTTTACTATAACTCTAGATAATTCCAATAGGCAACATGTAAATATAATTACCTCCATGTTAAAAGAAAGTAATTTTTCCATATTAGAAGAAGGAATAAATAATTCAGGAGATTATTATATTAGTGCTAATAAATATAAATAGAAAATCTCTAAGGTTTTTACTTTAGAGATTTTTGTTTGTAAAGTTCATTAAAGAAATCAAGGGAAATATATGTAAATATAATAATAAAGACGTTATAATTATTGTATATGAATTAAATTGAGGTGAATTAAATGCAAGATAATATAATTAATGAAAATTCAATAGAGTATGTTTTAGGTGAGATATTATGTAATAATAAATTAACCATTTCAACAGCGGAATCCTGTACTGGAGGGATGGTAGCAGCTAAATTAATTTCATATCCAGGTATATCAGCTTCATTTTTAGAAGGAGCAATAACTTATTCTAATGAGGCTAAAATGAAGAGACTTGGTGTTAGGAAGGAAACACTTGATGCTTATGGAGCAGTAAGTGAAGAAACTGCTAAAGAAATGGCTGAAGGAATAGCAAAAGAGAGTTGTTCAAATGCATCTATAGCCACTACAGGAATAGCTGGACCAGGTGGTGGAACTAATGAAAAGCCAGTTGGATTAGTTTATATAGCTGTACATGTAAATAAAAATACAACTATTGAAAAATGTAATTTTAGTGGAAATAGGGAAGAGGTAAGAGTTTCGGCAACTAACCATGCTTTGAAGATGCTTAAGGTTGAGCTTGAAAATCAAGGTTATAAATAAGTTTAAGAAAACAAAAATAATCCCATTAATATATCTATGGCATTAACGGGATTATTTTTGTATATAAATAAAATGGGGGAGAGGCGATTAACTATGAAGTTTAAAACTTCATTTATATTATTGTCATTAATTAAAATTAATATACATTAAGTAAATAAAATTTAAAAAAAAAGGAGAGATATATGAAAAAAGTATTAAGAGCAAACACATATTTTTTGATAATTATATTATTACAACTATTTTTACCAATACATCTAATATTTAAATGGTTTAATATTACAGATACTAAATTCATGTTACTAATTAGTCACATTGTAACATTTATTTTTCCAGCAATTATATATTTAATTATTACAAAGCAATCTGCAAAAGATGTACTAAAGTTAAACAAGCTTTATTTCAAAGATGCACTATTAATAATATTATTGGCTTTTGTATGCCAGCCAATAATGACATTTTTTTCTTTAATTTCACAATTCTTTTTTGAAAATGAAATTGGAAATTTTGTAACAGGTATAGTAGATTCACCATATATAATATTACTTTTACTTATAGCAGTATTGCCAGCTATTACAGAGGAAATTACAATACGAGGAGTGGTTTTATCCGGATATGAGGATAAGAATATTTATTTATCCTGTGCTATAACAGGATTATTATTTGGAATAATGCATTTAGATCCACAACAGTTTTTATATGCAGCAGTTTTAGGATTTATATTGGCGTTAGTAGTGAGAACAACTAATTCAATATTTGCATCAGCATTAATACATTTTTTGATTAATGGAACTTCAATAACATTACAAAAATTATTAAGCTTAATTCCGGAAAATACTTCAGTTATGGATCAAGCTGCAGAAGTTAGTTTAATGAGTTTAGAAAGTCAAGAAAAGATATTTATGGCTACTTTTTATGGACTTATAGCTTTAGCATTTGGAATAGTTGCATATTTTATAATTAAAAAAATAGCAGATTTGAATATTAGAAGAGGAATAATAAGTAAAGATGAATTGAGTATTAAATATAATAAAAGCAATGAAAGAGTTTTTAATATTTCATTTGTAGTTATTATAATAATTTACTTACTATATATGATGTCAGGAATAATAATTAAATATCTTTTTAATATTTAACAACAAGACCTAAGTAATTATCATATGTAAAATTACTTAGGTCTTTTAAAGTGATAATAAGTTTTAATTATATACAGAAGGTGTATTTGGAGATTGTTGATATATAAATGAAAAATCATTTTTATTAATCCAACCCCTACAATTATAATTACTATCAATAGGTAAACTTACATAGAACCAAGTTTTATCATTTATAATTGCACTATCTAAAATTTTGACTTCCATTTTTATATCTAGTACTCTAATTTTAGGAGAATCTATAATTGGAGCTAGAAAAACAGTTGTATTATTATTAGTTATGGCTCTTTTAAAAGTAGGAGTCAAAAATTGTACATTTATATTTTGATTCTTAGTTAAAGCATTTCTATATTCATTTCTAATATTATTAAATTGATTAGAAGTTCTTAATATTCTTTTTTTAGCTATAGTTAATTTTTTTTCATAATAAAAATACATGAATATAATAATGAATACGAGTATTAAAAATATAAAATATTTCAAGGTTACCTCCAGAATAAATGTTATATAATATATTTATATTGAAATAGTAACAAAAAATAACCTTAAATTTATTTCCTCTATTATGAAGTATATAAAATAAATATATAAAATTATAAAAAAGTATTTGACATAATATAAGATAATATGTATAATTAAATTGTCAAGGCTCGATAGCTCAGTCGGTAGAGCAGAGGACTGAAAATCCTCGTGTCCCTGGTTCGATTCCTGGTCGAGCCACCAGGAAAGCAACTTACTATAGTAGGTTGCTTTTTTTTTTGTTGTGGAAAAAACAGGCGATTAAAATAAACTTTTTAAAAAGTTAACAAAAATATTTTAAAAAGTAATAAATAACTCTTTACAAAAAATGTTATATAAGATAAAATATAAACTATAAAAATTTCATTTATTGTTAAGTTTAAATTAAGATATAATTAATAATTAGAGTATATAATTCATTTATAGATAAAAAGGGGGAAGAGATATGATAGAGAAAATAATACTTTCAGATCAAGATTATGAATATTTGACTAAGGGAATAGCAATTGGGGTTGGAATAGGAACTTTAGTAGGATTATTATTAGAAAATGTTATTTTCGGTTTTGCTTTGGGAGGCGTTATTGGAATTATTCTATCTTTTATATACTCATATTATAGAAAAGTTAAAAAAGTAATAAGTTAACAAATTGAATTTATATATTTAATAAATAGAAAAGTTAGAACAAAGAAAAATGTTCTAACTTTTTTTAAATATTATCTATTTGCCAATCAATAGGTTCTTTATTAACAGAAATTAAAAAGTTATTGATCTTTGAAAATGGCTTACTTCCAAAGAATCCTCTAGATGCAGATAAAGGACTTGGATGAGCAGAAGTAAGAATTAAGTGTCTTTTATTAGTGATTAAATTTTTCTTTTTTATTGCATTATTACCCCAAAGTAAAAATACAACAGGATCTTCTTTTTCATTAACTAAAGAAATAATTCGATCCGTGAATATTTCCCAGCCTATACTTTTATGTGAATTTGCTTCACCAGCTCTAACAGTAAGAGAGGTATTTAAAAGCAATACTCCTTGATCTGCCCACTTTTTTAAATATCCATTATTAGGGATATAACAACCTAAATCAGAATTTAATTCTTTGTATATGTTTAGTAGTGAAGGTGGTATTTTTATACCAGGATTAACAGAAAAGCTTAATCCGTGTGCTTGACCTGGACCATGATATGGATCCTGACCAAGTATAACAACTTTTATATCTTTATAAGATGTAAAATGTAGAGCATTAAATATATCATATTTATCAGGATATATTGTTTTAGTTTTGTATTCATTTGTTAAAAAGTTTCTTAAAGTTTGATAATATTCTTTATTAAATTCATCATCTAAAAGATCCTTCCAATCGTTTTTTAATACATTTGCCATTATAATCACTCCTGTTTAAATGCAGTTTTTTTAATTAATCTATAAATATTAGATAATTATAACACAAACGCTACCTAGTATATCAATAATAGAAAAATAGAGAAAAAACAAGAAAAAACAAGTAATATTAAATATATTTGAATATAATCAATAAAAAATGACAATAATAAAAAAAGAATAATGATATTATAAATCTCGTCGCTGATGACAAAAACAAACAAAACAAATGTTTGTTAGTGTTGATGTGACAAAGTAATTTCTTCGAAAATGATGAAAGCTAAAACTTTTAAAAAAAAAGTTGTTGACAGTAGTCGGAAGAAATGATAAGATAAGGAAGTCGCTTCGGTGCGACAGAGTAAATGGTCTTTGAAAATTGAACAGAATATAGTTAAAGTAAACCAGCAATTCTTTTGAGA
>NZ_JADNLK010000047.1 GCF_015555905.1 Clostridium sp. D43t1_170807_H7 | reverse complement strand
CTTGTTTTTCATTCAAATTTATCACCTTCCACACATCCTTATATACCATATTATTACCATTTAGTATGTGTATATAATTATTGGAAAATACTAGGTGGAAGAATTTTTAAATATTATTTGGGATACTATTAGTCTGTGCTAAACAGATAAAGTAATAGAATTCATAGATAGCAATAGAAACAACCATAATATTAAGACTATGTGTACCGTTCTAGGCGTAGCCAGAAGCACCTATTACAAATCTTTTGATAAAACTAAATCTACAAGAGAAGTAGAAAATGAGGAATTAAAAGCAGCTATTATACGAATATATAAAGCTAATAAAGGTATATATGGAGCGCCTAGGATTCATCATATACTGAGTACAGAGGGCTTTACTGTATCATTAAAGAGAGTCCAAAGAAAAAAGGCTGAACTTGGTCTTTGTGCAATAACTGTAAAAAAATACAAAGCTTATTCAAATAAAAAAGTTGCAGAAGGTTTAGAAAACGTTTTAAAAAGAGATTTCATAACTACTTCTATTAATGAAAAATGGGTAGGAGATATTACATATATTCATACTATCAAAGATGGTTGGTGCTATTTAGCTTCAGTTCTTGATTTACATTCTAAAAAAATAATTGGCTACGCTTTCGGTAAAAGAATGACTAATAATTTAGTTATTAAAGCTTTGAAAAATGCCTATTATAGCCAAAATCCTGATAAAAATAAACAGCTAATATTCTATACAGACTTAGGCTCTCAATACACCAGTAATAATTTAAAAGAGATATGTAAAGAGCTTAATATTATACAATCATTTAGTAAAAAGGGTTGTCCATATAACAATGCTTGCATAGAATCTTTCCATTCTTCAATAAAGAAGGAAGAAATCTATAGAAATACATACCGTACCTTCGAAGAAGCTAATATAGCTATATTTAAATATATTGAAGGTTGGTATAACAGGAAAAGACTACACTCTTCTATTAATTACATGACTCCAGATCAATGTGAATTACTAGCTAGAAGTGCAGCATAAAAAAATTGACTTTTTGTGTCCAAGATATTGACATAAGACCAAACAGTCCTTATTTAGCTATTAATTCAGTTTATATTAATAAATACAAGGAATGGGAATTCAAAGTCGTACCTAAAAACTTTTGGAGAAAAGAAAAATCGATAGAGGCGATAAAATGGTTAATTGAGGAAAAAATAAGATTAAGCGATAAAGATTTAAAAGAACAATTGTCTAGGAAATTATTTAAAGATAATGGATTAAGTGGTATGTTACAAATATCTTTAATAATAGTCCATTTGCAGCTATAAAATTAGCTTATCTAAACAAATTTTAAATAGTTGTTATTAAAAGTTATAAATAAATAAAAACAGCGATTAGTTTAATACGATTCAAATAGGATGTACATTTGTTAAATATAGTATTGTAGATATAGGATAGTTAGTATGAATCAATACTAACTCCTATATCTTTTTTATATATAATGTTTAGTTCCTTCCGCAGTTAGCTAAATTCACTTAGGTTTCATTATATAATTTCACTAGCTAAAGCAAAAGAAATAAATCAAAAAATTAATAATTTAAAAAATACTCTTGATTTTAATATTTTTATGATTCTAAGTGAGATTATTAGCATTAATATAAATAAAAATACATTAAAAATTTTATCATGTTTAGTATTTTTTTTAATGTATGATATAATAAACACTGCTATAATTTTTTGCAAAATAGTAGAAATATACATGAGATATTGATAGGAGAGTAGAAAATGTGTTGAATGAAAATATATATAAGGAACAAGAGAAAACAAGTTTTGCTTGCATTGAATATATGAAAGAAGAAGAGGGGAATAGTCAATCAGATAATAATTGCAATATAAACAAAATGAAGAATGATGTTGAAGTTATATTAGAAGCTCTAAAGGAGGAGGGATATTATCTTGTTAAACTGAAAGTAGGAGATGAATATATATGCATAACTTTAGATGATATTATTTATGTACGAGATGATTTTTTTTTAGCCCCAGGAGGAGATTTTATTACAGGTAAAATATTTAGCGCTAATAAATTAAATTATGGGGATTATAGGTATCGTTTAGAAAAATTATCTAAAACAAAAATAACATTTCTTAATGACGGATTAATGATAAAAAACTATGGCGAACCAAAATATAATGATAATAAATATTATCATCCAGAATCGGTTTTATATATAAGATATGATGCAATAATGACAATTAAGCCTGTTGAACGTTGGAGCTATCAAGATAAGGATAAAAATCACGACGTTAAAAGTTTGCTATGGTAATTTCCATTTTAAAGAAAAGCAATATTAAATTAATTTATTAATATTGCTTTCTCAATTAAATGATATTGATTATCAATAGATAGACATTAAATTATAACATGTAACTAAAATCTATTTTTGTTGTTACTTCCTTTAATTTCTTAGCACTTATACCTAAATATCTCATAGTAGTTTTGATAACACTATGATTTAAAACATATCTAACTAATTCAATATCATATCCTGATTCTTCATAAATAGTATGTGCAAAAAGCTTTCTAAATGAATGTGTTCCTATATTTTTATATCCTAAATAGTCTGTTATTATTTTAATATGAAAATTTATTAAGAATATATAATTATACATCTTTATTAATTATTTAAATTACATTTAGTTTTATATTAATAGTTAATAATGTTACGGTATAAGGGGATTCTAATATTACCTTTACACCTAATATTTTTATTACTCTTTTTAAATTATAGATAAAAAAGGCAATACTAATCTCACCTCTTACGTTTTTTAAATTTCTAAGAAGTAGATAGGTAAAATTCATATTTCTTTTTAAAGTTCTAAATGGATGTTCAACAATACTTTTTCTTAAAGAATACTCATCTTTGCAAGTTTCTAATCTTAAAATCATATTGTCAACTGATTGACTACTTTCATTTCTTCTAATTACTTTTCTATTTTTGGCTTTAGTACATTTACTTTTATTAGAACATCTATTACAAGCTTCTGAATTATTATATTATTTAATCTTTGAATCTTTTTTCTTTGTAATAAGATATAGTCTGTTTCCTTCAGGACAAATATAAGTATTAGTTTCATTGTCATATTTAAATTTCTCTGAAAAATATCTACTATCTCCTATACCATTAGAATAAGAAGGTTTTGAAACATATGTAACTATATCGTCTTTTTCACACTGATGTATATCATTTGAATGGAAATATCCTTTATCAGCTAAAACCTCTAAAGTTTTTACTTTATAAATATCCTTAGCTTTTTTACTCATAGTATATAATTGCCCTTGATCTTGGGATAAATTATTTACTTCAAAAGTTGTTATTAATTTATTCTTGCAGTCTACAACTGCTTGTACGTTATATCCAACATCAGTTCCTTGATGTGCTCCAAATTTTACTGTTCTAGCATCACTATCTGTAAGATTAATCTCATTAACATCTGCTTCATCCATATTTTTTTCTAATTCATCATAATATTTTAATTTTTCTTTCAGATTATCAATTTCAATATTAATAAATTCTTTATCTAATTCTTTTTGATTTTCTACTCTATCTGCAACTTCTATCTCATGCAAATATTCTTTAATTTTACTATTAGCAATCTCTCTCATTTTAATTAATTTATTTCTACTATAATGCTTTCTTTTCGATGCCGAAGCTTCCAGCTTCGTACCGTCAAGTGCTACTAATTCTCTACTATATAATCCTAAATTAATACAATAATTAACAAAGTTTTTAAACATAGATTCTAGTGCATCAATATTATCTTTTCTAAAATCTGCTATAACTCTATATTTAGGTTTAATATCTTTAATTAGCCAAATAACCTCTTTATTTATTACACATTGTTTTGCTAATTTTCTTGAAGATCTTATTCCATTAAAATATCCGTAGATATATAGTTTCAATAAATCCTTAGGATTAAATTTCGGTCTGCCAGAATCTTTATTATTGCCAAGTTTAAAACATAATGATTCTATATCCATGGCATCAACAATTTTATCAATAACTCTAACTTCACTATCAGATGAAGCAAAAGATTCTAAACTTTCTATTCTCATTTGATTTCTATCTTTCCCATGGATATAATTCATAATAAGCATCTCCTAACATTTAATGTTTAATAATACTTATTATACCGTATTTCTGGAGTTTTCGCACAGTCTGCCGGGAGTCATTGAGAGGGGCAAAGCCACTCTCTTGCTACACTGGAAAAGCAGAATTAGATACAGAAGAAGTGACAGCATAAGACAAAATTCGGGCTACCTCCGGGGAGCATCCATTATATGGATGTCCCGGAGGTAGTTTTATTTTATTAACAATCACAAATAAGATAAAATTTACAGTAAAAGAAAGATAAGGTAATATATATATATATATATATAGTTAGTAAATTTTAATAATTAATAGGATGATGTATTTATGAAAAGTTATTTAAATGAGCAAAAAGAACAAAAAATTAAAGATTTAACAAATGCAAAGCAATTATTGGCTAAAATAAATTCATTAGAAACTATAAATGATACAGTTGATAGTAATGTAAAAGAGGTTAGAACATTAGTAGATAGTACTTTTCTAAGTGATAATAAAAATAAAATATCTAAAAATGCTTCAGAGATTAACAATGGTTGTAGGGATAGGGTAAATTTAGCAAAAACTTATACTAATAATCTTATTACTAAAATACAAAAACAAATTAAAGAAATATATAATCAAATAATTTCTATAGAAAAGGAAGAAGAGAAAAAGAGAAAAGAAGAATTACAAAAAAGAAATATAACACCAGGAAGCATATAAGGGTTTATTAAAATAAGAGAGGTATATAAAATATGTTGAAAAAAAATAAGTTTAGAATTTTAGGAGGTATATTAATTATGAGCATAGGATTAATCATTACTGGATGTAGTGACGGTAAAGGTGGAAACGATAACGAAAATGTAAATAAAAATAAAAGTTATTCAGAAGTAGCATTAGAAGTATTAGAAGAAAGATATGGTGAACCATTTGAATTAAGTCAAATAGGGGGAACCTTTGGAGCATATAGAAGAAATACAAAAAAATTAATATGTAATCCAGTAAGTAATCCTAACACATATTGTTTTGTAGAAGTGGAATCAGACAAAACAGAGGTTCATGATGATTACTCCGATAGGATAATGGAAGAAAGATTTGCAGTAATGTTAGAAGAAGAAGCAAAAAAAATATTTGAAGATGAAATAAATATAAAATTAAAATTTAATTCCTTTTATGATGGATATCAGTATCTAGATATGGATTTGTTAGAGTTTTATAAAAATAATGTATATCCACAATACTCTATAGATATTTTTATAAATTCTAATGGAAATATTGATAAAAATGCTGAAGCACAGAAAATGTTAAGTTTTTCAAATATGGTATTAGAGAGTGGATTAAATGAAAACAGTGGAATTTGGTTTTGGTATTGTAAAGAGGATACTTATGATGAAGTAAATGAAAGTTATTATTTATCATATTTAAGTGGTGAGATGTATGAGTATTATTCTGATGAAAATAGAACTTATAATAATAGCTATATTAGGATAAAAGATAGGAAACTAGAACAGGATATTAATGGAGCAATAGATAATTTTGAGTAAGTATAGGAGGGAATATGGGGATTACTGATAAAGAATTAGCGGATTTTTCTGATTTAAGTTACTTAAATATTCCTGATGAATTAACAAAATCACTTAAAAAGGGAGAGAGTTTACCTATAAAAGAATTAGCAGACTATTATTTAGGTGATAAAAATCCAGGAAAATTTAAATATGATGATATACAAGATCAAAGAATAATTTCAATTTTAAAAGAATGTCAAAATGGAGCATATAGTAATTATGAAATAATAAGATATGATAATAAAAATGATGGAGATGGATTTGTGGGATATGCCATTAAGACACCAGATGATGAAATAATAATTGCATCTAGAGGAAGTGAAATGCCCTATGGGGAAGAAGATGAGATTCCTGATAGTGTAAGTAATAATCTTAAACCTACATGGGAAGATTGGATTGATAATTTTAAAATATCTATTCAAGGTGAAACAGCACAGCAAGCATCTGCAAAAGAATTCCTAAAGGTGGTTGGTAAAATTAGACATGAAGAGGGATATAAAGAAATATATATTACAGGACATTCAAAAGGTGGTAATAATGCATTATATATGGCTGTTACAGCAGATCCGGAATTATTAGAATATATAAAAAAATGTGTAACATTTAATGCTCCAGGATTTAATGATGAATTTATTAAAAATAATAAAGAAGCTATAGAAAAATTATTAAGTGGAGATAAAGTAATAGAATATCAAGGAAAAGGTGACTTTGTATCTGCATTAATGAACAATATAGGAATAATTAAAGTAGTAGAACAAATTGAATGGGATAATAAAGGACTAATTGATGATCACTTTATATATGCAATGCTTTTAAACGGAGATAAAACGGATTTTATTATAGATAGTAGTGGAAGAAAGAATTTAATTCCTAATTTTGTTAATAAGCTTGTATCGAAATTATTAAATACTTTAAGTGAAGATGAAATAAATAAAGTTATTGGATTAGTAGAAGAATTAATTTGCTATCAAAACATGGTGGAGATCTCTTAATGAATATGGCTAAAAAAGGTGATGAACTCTCAACAGTCTTAAAAAGAGCATTTAATTATGGTGATGAATTAGAATTTGCTGGAGTAGAAACACTTAAGGGAGCTCCTAAGATTAGTACGAAGTTACAGGATTTTGTATCAAAAATTACTGGTAAGGTTGATGATGTAAGTAGTGGAACTGTAAAAGGGGTTAGTAAAGCTGATATATTAAAAAAATCAGGTTTAGATAAATTAAAGTCAGATGAAATATTAGCTATACCTAAAGATAGTAGACGAGACCCTTCAACGTATCTTAGTAAGGAATATAAGTATCTAAGTTTACATCAGATGTATTTCTTACAGATATCAATTCAGTTTTAGTAAATTGTTTTTATAAGCAGTATAAAAATATAGAAAAAATAAATGAATTATTTGAAAATAGTTTACAACATATGTTAAAGGGAAATGCTTGCAATGTTTATATTGCTATTTTATATTTTGATGCTTGTATTTTTCAGGAGGAATTAGGGAAAGCAACATTTATTATTAATAAAGAAATCCTAGGACGAAGCATAAAAGAAGCAGTAGCTAAAAATAAAGATGAATTATCTCAAGGGGTAATTTTTGAAAATGGAATGAAGAAAAGTAATCCTTTAAAAAATATCGAGAATTTTAATAAATATTATGAAAAAAAATATAAATTTAGTATTATTTAAATCATATTTATAATTTAGAATGAAATAATTATATATTAAGATAATAAAATTAATAATATGTTCCTACTTAAATTTATAGTTTTAATAATGTTGTAAAATCTAATATTTTAGAAATACAAGAAGTTGGTGATAAAATCTTAGTTTTATTAAAAATAGGACTAGGATGCAGTAAATTGGATGATTTATATTGTATTCCAAATAATAGAAAATATTGTAGAGAATAGAGTCTTTGAATGAAAATTATGATGGAAAATTGAGATTCCTGTATTTTGAAATAAGTTCAATTGGTCTAAAATACTCAGTGGTGGATTTTTATGGTAGAAGATTTTTCTTTGATATAGAAACTGAAAAAATTATAGGAAAAGATATTGTTAAGTAATATCCAATAAGATATAGTGTTAAGAATATTTTAGATGTATAAAACTATATAGTTTAGGATGAAATGAAAACTATGAAAAGATAAGATAAGTAATACTGCGCAATTTTAATAATAAAATGAGTCGTGGATAAAGGGGAGAGATTGTAGGATAAAATTAAAAAGTAATTTATAGTTGATGAAACAAAAGATACTTTCTAGAATATTTACCACCTTATCTCCCTTTTAACCTAAAGTAAAAGAAAGTATAGGTATAATAGAAATATCGATACTACAGTAGTGTCCATATTTTTTTATATTGATTTAATAATTATAAATTAAAAAAGAAAAGATACGGATTTTAAATATATGTAGATTATTACAATTGATTTACATTTAGTGCAATGGTAAAATTTTCAATAAATACAAATATATAATTGATGTAAAAGTTGCTATAAATATAAAAGGTATAAACTAATAGTATTTAAGAATAAAAGGGGTGTTTATAGCAGATATAAAGCTTAGTCGTAATGAATTATTACAACAAGCTAGAAGGGTAAGTAACATAAAAGATGAGATAGATAAAATACTTAGGGAAACTACAAATACCTATAATGTTTTAGCAAGGGTTTCAGAAGTTAGTACATGGTCAGCAAGAAGAGATTTAGATAATGTAAGGTCTGCTGTAAATAAGACATCTAGGGACTTAGGAAACTTATGTACAAGTATAAATAGTGCAATAAGAATATATGATCAAAAAGAAAAAGAACTTAATAAGCTTGCAGAGATAAAGAAAAAGAATTTAGCTTCTAATTCCATTAGAAAAGACCAACATGTAGTAAGTTCATACCCTATAGGCAAAAATATAACATTTAAGACTAATAATACAAAAGCTTTAGGCAACTTAAATAAAGCTAAGTCAATATTAAAGATTGATGCTAATAAAGTAGGTAATATGGTTGGAGTTGCCACTGCAGTTTCCATTAATGCAGTTTCAAATATAATTGCAGTAAAAGGTAATGAATTAGGCGGGCTTATAGGTAAAGCATTGTCAAAATTATCTAATTTTGATATAAAGAATATTACAGGCGTTAAACCATTAAAGAATAATGTTATTAAGCCATTGTTAAAAATAGCAGCTATACCTATTAACCTTTTAGGAAATGTAGTAAAAGCCTCTAATAAAATAGTGTCTGTAGTTGTTGATAAAGTTCAATCACAACTGGATAAAGTGAAAAATAAAGTTAATGAAATTTGGAATTCTATACCGGATACCATAGAAAAATTAAAAAATAAAGTAACTGCAAAAAGTAAAGAAGTATTGGATGGACTTAACGAATTTGCAGATGATTTAAAAGAAGGATTTTTTAACTTTTTAAATGGTTGCAAAGATTTCGTAGTAGGGATCTTTGATTCTGTAGTTTCTGTTTTAGCATCACTAATTAATATTGTAGCTCAAGCACTTATTGGTATAGTAGCAGGATTAGGATATTTAGGTGG
>NZ_JADNLK010000046.1 GCF_015555905.1 Clostridium sp. D43t1_170807_H7 | reverse complement strand
TTGCTTTTTCATTTATTTCACTTAATTCTTTAACACTTAATAAATCCATTCTATCTATTAAATTTGCTAAATCATTACTATCCTTATTAAAGTAAACTGCACCTTCTTGTCCAACTTCTTTATTAAATCCAACATTTAATAATAAATTTAATTTAGTTGATGCCAATGCTTCTAATAATGATGGATTAGTTCCCCCTACTTCATGTCCATGAATATATCCATATGCATTTTCTCTGATTTTCTTTAATAATTCTTGGTCATAAACTGTTCCAACAAATTTAATTCTTGAATCATTCTCAAAATTAGTAGTAATTTTTAATTCTTCATAAAATTTATTTTTTTCAACATTAGTAATTAATACAAAATCCTTTTTGGTATTGCTCTTCATATACTCTTCAATCATAAGTTTATAATTATTTTCCGGCACAAATCTTCCAACAACTAAATAATACTCATTTCTTTTAACATTTTTATCCTTATACCACTTTAATAAAGTTACATCTTCGTCATTTAGCTTAGATTTTTCAGTATCAGCACCATAAGCAATAAATGTAGTTTGGGGATTGTAATTTTTATAATCATCTTTAATATATTTTTCTATATTTATAGAATCACATATTAATAAATCTGCATGCTTAACCATTAATTTTTCAGATATCTTCCAATATTTTTTTATTGCAGCATTCCATTTTGCTCTCTTCCATTCATGCCCATCAGGATTTACTAATAATTTTATCCCCATTTTTTTTAATTTTGTCTTATAGTATCCTATAAATGGTCCTATTCTACATGCTAATATATATATGATTGCATCATTTATCTTATTATTTTTTATATATGTAATACATTCTTTTAAGGCAAATATATCATAATAAACAGCTTTAGCTGCACCAATATTAGGGACTTTAACATAAAAGCATCTTGCATTGTTATATTCAAATTCACCTTTATTGTTTTTATCTCCCATACAAGCTACATGATACTTGATATCTTTCTTAACTTTTCCTTCAGTTAATTTGTCTATAAATGTTTCAAATCCCCCATATTTAGCGGGTATTCCCTTTGATCCAATTATAAATATATCTTTCATTATTTCCTCCTTATTATAACTTTGTTTCTTTAAGAATTTAACCATTTATTTCATAGCAATATGCATTATATCATAAACCAATGGTAATTCAAACTTTTATCTCTTTGTTTTTACATTTTATGCATTTTATTCATATGTTTTTTTTGTTTTTTTCTGTATTTTTTTGTCTTTGGTGAAAATTAAATTATTTTTCTCTGTTAAAAAATATTGATTCTATTAATAATGAAACTACTACGCATGCAAACAAAACCAAGAATATTATACTTAATACTCTATTTACATTCTTTCGTTTTATTGAACTAACAGTATTTAAAACTTCATTATTATTTTCATTAGAATTATAAATACCCTCGTCTGTTTCAATATTTTGTGCTATTTCTTTATCATTTAAATTCTCATTATCATAATCATCATTTTCAGATATACTAGTGGAATTATTATCACTATTCTTTATATTTCCTTTATCAATAATTTTATTTTTAGCTATATAGCTTTTCAATTGCTCATAATCTTGAGCTGTAAGTGGTGATTTTTTATAATTTTCATAGTATTTTTTCACATCATCTATATCACATTTAATCAATGTTAATTTACTCTCTTTATCTTTTAGCATAACCTCTTTATTTTCTAAATCTACGTTAATATTTAATGAATCTGCTATATTTAAAACCTCTCCATAAATATTAAGTAGTTCTTTAAATGTAAAATCACTATAATCCTCTTTTTCTTTTAGTGTTGAAAGAACATTATTTGCGTCATCTAATAAGCTTTTTGCTTCTTCTTCACTAAGTTTTAAATTAGTAATATAGTTAATAATATTATTACTATATTCCTCTGGAACTCCTACACTATCTAATTTTTCTTCTATTAAATTCAAGGTCTCACTATATGCATATATAATCGGTATATTTAATATCAAAAAAGAAACTATAAATATTCTAAAAATTTTATTCATATTAATTTCCTGGCTCCTTTATAGATAAATTAATTTATCTTAATTATTGCCACAGATATATTAATTATTACATTTCAGATATAATTCTCATAATTTTAAATAAGTAAAATAAAATACCGTATACTATAAATGTTGTATACGGTATTACAATAAATATTTATTTATTTTTAAAGTATTCCACTATATGCTCAACAATTCTTGCACAAGCCTCTCCATCTCCATAAGGATTTACTGCATGAGCCATCTTATTGTAAGCTTCTTTATCATTTATAAGTTCATCAGCCAGGTTAAATATAACCTCTTTCTTAATCCCTGCTAATTTTACAGTTCCAGCATCAACTGCTTCTGGTCTCTCAGTTTCTGTTCTTAAAACAATAACTGGTTTACCAAGTGCTGGTGCTTCTTCTTGTATTCCACCTGAATCTGTCATTATAAGGTAACATTTAGCCATAAGATTTGCAAAATCAACATATTCAAGAGGTTCAATTAAGTGTATTTTATCTTCTACTCCTTTGAAACTTTCTGCTGCAAGCTCTCTTATTAAAGGATTCTTATGCATTGGAAATATTACATTTACATCTTCATTTTTAGTAACAAGCTCTCTAACTGCAGCAAATATGTCTCTCATTGGTTCTCCCCAATTTTCTCTTCTATGTGCAGTTAATAAAACTATCTTATTATTTTCAAAATCTATATGGTTCAAATTTTTATCATCAAATTTATGATTTTTATCTACAACACTAAGTAAAGCATCAATTACAGTATTACCTGTTATGTATATATTTTTATGTATATTTTCCTTTTCTAAATTAGCCTTATTACTTTCCGTCGCTGAAAAATGTAAAGTTGCAATTGCTCCTGTTAATTTTCTATTAGCCTCTTCTGGAAATGGTGAATAAATATCTCCAGTTCTAAGTCCAGCTTCAACATGTCCTATTGGCTTTTGATTATAGAAAGCTGCTAATGCTCCATTTAATGTTGTTGAAGTATCTCCATGAACTAATACTATATCTGGGTTGCATTCTTTTATTACCTTGTCTACACCAGTTAAAACCTTATTCGATACATCAACTATTGTTTGACCATGAGACATTACATTTAGATCATAATGTGGTTTAACTTTAAATATTTCAAGTACTGTATCAAGCATTTCTCTATGTTGAGCAGTAACACAAACTATGGATTCTATCCTATCATAGCTTTCTAAAGTCTTAACTAACGGACACATCTTTATTGCTTCTGGTCTTGTTCCGAAAACACTTAAAACTTTTATTTTTTTCAATATCCTTACCTCCTGTAAGATTTTATACTAACGTTGTTTATAACAGTTGAAATTTATTCCACATCTATATAGCTTCCTATAGCTATTAATGCTACTGGGATAATATATGAGAATAAATCTGCTATTATATGAAAACTAGAATAACTAAATGCTATATTTGCACTAATAAATCTTACTAATGTAAATACTCCAACAACTACTATAGGTGCTATAATTCTTACTTTTCTTTTTAAATTCATAAAATTATTAAACATCAGTACTGCTAATGCTATTACTATTAATGGTTGAATTAAGCTTGTAATAATATTTATAATATAGAATAATCCTCTAATTACTCCATAATATCTAAATGAAAATATAATTTCTTCAAAAATATATGGAATTTGTTCTAATACATTTATCGCTTTAGGTAATAATAATACTATTGCAATTACTCCAAGTATATAATTTACTACCTTATAATTATCTTTAATCTTAACTACAGCATTTTTTACTTCTTCTCTTTCAGAGGATTCTTTTGCTAAATTTAATATATTATTACCTACTTCAACTGTGGTATTAACAACTTTATCAGTATAATCCTTAACCTGTTCCATTCTTATATTATTTTTATTTTTTGAATACATATCTGAAATGCAATTTTTACAATAATACTTATTATCTACCTTAACTGCACAATCTTCACAAATAAGCTTACTACAGCCTATACACATTCCAATTGCTTCTCTTTCTTGATGATTTGAACAATTCATATTAATTTACTCCAATTTTATTATTTTAATTTATATCTTATCTCTAGCTTTCTGATACTATATTACCATATGAATCTGTGAATTTCTTACATGCAATTAATATAATATCTATTAATGTCCATATTCCAAATCCACCAAAGGTTAACAACTGTAATATTCCTGTTCCTATTTTTCCAACATAAAATCTATGTACTCCTACCGTCCCAACAAAAATAGCTAATATTAAGGTTACTATCCAATTCTTAGAACTAATGTTTTTTGCCTTATGCCATTGATTATTTGTTGTATTATTATATTGATATCCTCTATTACCTTTAAATACCCCTGTTTCTATACATGTTTTACATACTGCTTTTCCGTTTATATCAACTTTACATGCTTCACATATAAATCTTCCACATTCAGTACATGCAGCAACAACTTCTCTATTACTATGATAACTACAATTCATATTTTCTTCTCTCCTTTAACTTAAAATACTATAATAATTTTAACATATACTTATATACTCTTAAAAGATTCTTTATAAATAAATATACTCCATATCATCAATAAATAACTTATTTTATGATATGGAGTGTATTTTACTTATAATACTTATATTATTATAGTTATATTTTTACTAATCAATTATATCGTTACAATCATTAAATTCATTATAAAGCTTCTCAACTTCATCATCAAAATTACTTGCTGATTTTAGTAATGAAAAAATAACTACATATGAACTAAGTATAACTATACCAATTATAAGATACTTAATCAAATAATCACCTCTTATAGTAAACAACTTTATTATAATTCTTTCCATATATTTTTCAATATATTCTATAAACCATTGAAAAATAGAAACTTACTAAAAAATAATTCGCCCTCAGAAAATCAGATTTCTGATTCTCTGAGGGCTATCGCCTTAGTAAGTTATTAAATTACCCAATAGAGTCTACTAATTCTATATAATCTACAACTACATTTCTATAAAGCAGATATAATCTATATCCTATCAATCCACTAATACTATTACAAAGTAAATCCATAATATCAAATGTTCTTGCATAATTAGGAATAATCATTGATAAAGTAACCTGACTACACTCAATAAATAAAGATATAAATAAAGATATAAGTAAAACCTTCTTCATATTAAAATGTAAATTCTTTAAGTAATAGCATAAAAAGAAAATCATTGGAGCCAATAATAATAAATTACCACCAATATTTTCAATAACTACATCTAACCCATCTCTTTTATATATTCCAACGGTACTTTCCCATGGAATAATATGAATAATTGGATTTCTATATTTTACATATTCCCCCCATGCTATAGGGAATGGAAAATATACTATAGAAATTACTAAAACCATATATATACTAAATATCATTTTCATAAACTTCTTTTTCAATAGCTCACTACCCATTTTCTTTTCGCTAACTATAACTTGAAGCAATACATCCAAATTAGTATATAAAATTATTACAGTAGTTAGTGCAAAAAATTCTGCTCTGGTTATGATAAAAATATTAATTCCTCCCTTAAATAGATATAAGGAAAAGAGCTATACACCGTTATAGCTCTTTATAAAATTCAAAACTATCTTCTATTTTATAATAGTTTTTAAATATTCAATAAATCCATCTCTTAAATCTTCTTTTCTAAGAGCATATTCAACTGTAGCTTCTAAGAATCCAAGCTTATCCCCTACATCATATCTTCTTCCTTCAAAATCATAAGCATACATAGCTTCTTCTTCAATTAACTTAAGAAGAGCATCTGTAAGTTGAATTTCATTTCCTTTTCCCGGCTCAGTTCTTTCTAATATTTCAAATATTTTTGGTGTAATTATATATCTACCTAAGATCGCAACATTAGATGGTGCCTCTTCTACTGAAGGCTTTTCAACTAAATTTTTAACCTTATAAACTCTATCTTCAATATGTATTCCACCAACTATTCCATACTTATTAACATCTTGTGATGCTACTGTTTGTACCCCTAAAACTGAAGTTTTATATTCACTATAGCAATCCATAAGTTGCTTTAAGCATGGCTTTTTATCATTATAAACAACGTCATCTCCAAGTAGCACTGCGAAAGGCTCATCCCCTACAAAAGTTTTTGCACAAAGGATAGCATGTCCTAATCCTCTTGGTTCTTTTTGTCTTATGAAATGAATATTTACCATATCAGATATTTCTCTAACCATTTGAAGCATTTCTTGTTTTCCTGCCTTTTCAAGCTCCATTTCAAGTTCAACACTTCTATCAAAGTGGTCTTCTATACTCTTCTTATTTCTTCCTGTTATTATAAGAATTTCCTCTATACCTGATGCAACACATTCTTCTATTATGTATTGTAATGTTGGCTTATCAACTATTGGAAGCATCTCCTTTGGTTGTGCCTTTGTAGCTGGTAAAAATCTAGTTCCAAGACCAGCTGCAGGTATTATTGCTTTTCTTATTCTTTTTTCCATAAATCTTATTGTCTCCTTAATTCTACTATACTTTTAATATAATATTTTTTAGTAAACTGTATACAAACATTTTACAAATATTTAAAGTAAATTTCTTACTACCATTTTACTTCGTTCATTTTTTAGACAGTAATACAATAATTATACCATTACATAATCCTTTTGAAATGCATATCCGTCCGATATATTTCAACATAAAATATATTTTTTAGTCATTTCATTAATGATTTTATTAAAAATTATTAATAAAATTAAAAAAGTCTCGAAACAGATTTAAAATCTATATTTAATAGTATAAAATAAAATACTTGGTTTAAGGATAAAGATAATAAACCACTTTTTCCTTAAATCCCGTATTTAAAAATTACCATGTAATTTGGTCTTCAAAAATATAATTATGTAATTGTTCAACAGTTACTTCCTTATCAAATATTAAATAGTATACTCCACTTATCATTTTACCTTCACAATATTCATCACGAGGGAATCTCTCTAACTGTAAACTTGAATCACCAAGCTTTAACACTTCAGTTCCTAATTCTAATATTTCATTATAATCTAAGCTTGTATTAACCATAAGTAATATTTCTGATAATAATGAAGGATAAGAAGTCACTGGCATAGTTTCTATTTTTTTTAATATTTCTGTTAATACTTCTCTATGTCTTTCAGTTCTCTTATAATCTCCACCAGAAGTATATCTAATTCTACAATAAGCTAAAGCTTGTGTACCACTTACATGTTGAAGTCCTGCTGACTCTAGTGCAGGTTCATTAGTTCCATTAATACTATTAAGCTGTGCTGTATATCCATTTACATATTCTAATTCATCTTCATCAATATCTAACTCTATTCCTCCAAGTTCATCTATTATTTTAGGTAATGTTTCAAAGTTAACAGATGCAAAATTCTCTATATTTAAATCAAAGTTCTCATTTAAAGTTTTTATAGCTAATTGAGGACCTCCAAAAGCATAAGCATGATTAAGTTTATCATTTCCATGACCATCAATTGATACATAAGAATCTCTCATTATTGATGTTAATTTTAATTTTTTATGTACTGTATCTATAGTTACTATCATTATAGAGTTTAATGTATATATTTTATCTAATTTAATTATTTATTAGTAATAATATCACATTTTTCATTATTTTTCACTTTATTTAAAAAATTGTTAAATATAGTTTTATATTTACTAATAAAAAATCTGCTTAATTGAAAAGTATTATTTTCTTTTCAACCAAGCAGATATGAGCTAATTTATTTTTAAATATATTTTATTTATACATTTAAAGTTATTCTTCATTCAATATCTTACCATTACTTCTTATTACCTCTGAAACCTATAAGCTTTCTACTTCTCCATCCATCATAAGTTTTTGCCAGATGCAAAGGAGTTTCATAATGAGATAAAGTTACTAAAGGCTCTATTCCATATTTTAAGCATTCATCAATTACATTATCATAAAATTGTAATCCTAATTCATTAGGCTCATGTTCATCACCCTTTGGAAAGATTCTTGACCAAGCTATTGAAAATCTTAAAGTTTTAAATCCCATTTCTGCAAATAACTTTATATCTTCCTTATATCTATGATAAAAATCTATTCCTAATAATCATTAGTATTTGTAACTATAACATCCGTATCTAATTCATATCCTGCTTCTTTTATTGCATCTTTATCAAATTCTATTAATAAATCACCAACATTGATTTTATCACCTTGTTTTATATGTGGTGTAAAATGCTTACCATCTAATTTTACAGTATCTAATCTAACATGTATTAATAATGCTGAAAAACTTGGATGTAATAAAGAAGCTCCAAGTACAGCCGCTAAGTAAGGACTACATTTAAATCTCTTTGCAGCTGAATATGCTAATATAACTGGTAAGAAGTAAAATACTGTATCACTTAAAAAGCTTAAATAAGTATAAGTTTGTGAATCAACGCTTACTATTCCTAATAGCTTTAATATCGCTAATAACGCCTTTATCATACCTGATCCTGCAAGAGCTGGTATAACTGGAGTAAATATTGCAGTTATTGCACCTAAAATCTTATTTATAACTCCTGTTTCTTTGTCTTCAGAGTCGGAAGATTAATTTTCTCCAAAGTTACCCAACTTATGTAATTCATCGCAGACCTTATTTACCTGAGTTCCTATTATTATTTGAAATTGCCCATTTTTATTTACAACACCTTGAACTCCTTTAAGTTTCTTTATCTCATCAACTTGAGCCTTATTTACATCATTTAAGTTAAATCTTAAACGAGTCATACAATTTGTAACACTTGCTACATTTTTTTCACCACCAACTAGCTTTAATATAGTTGCTGCCATTTATTTGAAATCCATTAAAATCACTCCTTATATAGAAAATTTGTATAAAAAAAGACCTAGAGCAATTATTAACTAATTTATATATAATTTTTAACCTCAATTATATATAAACTAATTAATAGCACTCTAGGTCTTGCCTGCGTTCCAGTAACAATCCTACTTAACTTTCTAAAATAACTGTATAAAAATTTAAAATGTGGTCAAGCTATAGATATGAACATATTATTTAAAGTCTACTCCCCCATATATAGCGACTACAGTTCTCCCACTGTAGTCTTTTTTATTGTAAAAAAATAAAGCCAAACTCTATGCTTATACATAAAGCTTGGCTATAAAAGTATACTCTATCTTCAATATATAGTCCACCAACTATACCATACTTATCAATATCTTGTAGATCTACTGTTTGAACTTCTAAAACTGAAGTTTTATACTCTCCATAACAATCAATAAGCTGTTTTAAACATGACTTTTTATCATTATAAACCACATCATCACCAAGTAGTACTGCGCAAGGCTCATTCCCTACAAAAGTCCTTGCACAAAGTATAGCATGTTCTAATTCTCTTAGTTGTCTTTGTCTTATGAAATGAACGTTAACCATATCTAATATTTTTCTAACCATTTCAAGCATTTCTTGTTTGCCTGCTTTTTCAAGTTCCATTTCAAGTTCAACACTTCTGTCAAAGTGATCTTCGATAGATTTTTTGTTTCTTTCTGTTATTATAAGTATTTCTTCTATTCCTGATTCAACACATTCTTCTATTATATATTGAAGTGTTGGCTTATCAACTATTAGAAGACTTTCCTTTGGTTGTGCCTTGGTTGCATGGAAGAATCTAATAGCAAAACTTGCTCTAGGTATGGTTGCTTTTCTTATTTTTCATACCTACTACTTTCCTATTACTTATACATGTTATTATAATAATTTTGATATTCACCTGAAGTAACGTTCTTCATCCACTCTTGGTTATCTAAATACCATTGAATAGTTTTCTTAATTCCAACTTCAAATGTAGTTTCAGGATACCATCCTAATTCTTCCTTAATCTTAGTTGGGTCTATTCCGTATCTTCTATCGTGACCTTTTCTATCTTCAACATACTTAATTAAGTTTTCAGTAACTTCTTTATCAACATTTTCATTTAAGTAAGATATTACTGTCTTAACTATTGTTATGTTAGTTCTTTCATTATGTCCACCAACATTATAAACTTCACCGCTTCTACCATTATTTATAACCATATCGATAGCTTTAGCATGGTCCTCAACAAATAACCAGTCTCTTATGTTCATTCCATCACCGTATACTGGTAAATCTTTGTGAGCTAAACAGTTGTTTATTAATAATGGTATTAACTTCTCTGGGAATTGGAATGGTCCATAGTTGTTTGAACATCTTGTTATGTTCATTGGCATTTTGTATGTATCATGGTATGCCTTAACCATTAAATCTGATCCAGCCTTACTTGAAGAGTATGGGCTATGAGGATCTAATGGAGTAGTTTCCATAAAGTATCCTGTTTCTCCTAATGAACCATATACTTCATCTGTTGAAACGTGTAAGAACTTAACTCCTTCTTTCCATGTTCCATCTTCATTTTCCCATGCTGCTTTAGC
>NZ_JADNLK010000045.1 GCF_015555905.1 Clostridium sp. D43t1_170807_H7 | reverse complement strand
TGTTGATATATATTCATTAATGACTTATACATCTTAGGCAAATACTTTTCAATTTCTCTTAATATAACATCTGCTCTTTGTACCAAAGTGCCATGAATTTTGAATACTCCTTTAACACTGACATAGCCTATGTTAAGAAGTGTTTTGTAGATAAATATAAACCTATATTAATTAAACAGAAAGTAGATTCTTCTTTGATTTCTAATGCTGAAAATTTTTTTATTACATCATTTAGCTTAGATTCTTTTGATGAAGGTTATCTAAAACCTGATTTATTAATTAAATTTTGTAAGTATATTTCTATTAATCAAAAACTATTCTATGATAACTATTATAAATTTGTATTTTCAAGTTATGATAAAGCCATTCTCAATTGGCGAAATTCAAATAACTTGTCTCAAAAGCAAGCTGCTAAGCTACTACAAGTTAGTCCTGTATCAATTTGTTCTTGGGAAAGATTATTAACCTATCCATCTAGATATCAATTTAGTCTTCTTATTAACAACAGAATAATATCATTATAATTCCTTTTATTCCATTATAATGATATTATATTGTTGATTATGTTTTTAAGGAGAAAGTTGTAATTATGATAAATATGAGTAAATATATTCCTATACATGGAATTAAACTTAATAAACCCCTTTCATTAGAAATACCAATAAAATGTGTACCATCATCTATGATAATGTACAGTGACAACAATTATATAGATTCTATTAATTTTTTAACGTATTCGGAGTACCTAAGCCTGAATTCTATAATAAATAAAAATGATATTAAAGAATGTGATTTAATTGCAGAATTTTCATCTATTTCCCATAATACATTAGAAGTCGAAAACTTAAAAATTGTTTTATCTGCTATTTATTTTGCAGATAGAATGTCAAATACTAATAAAATAAAATATAAATTCATGGAATCAACAGCTATAAATTATATGATGTATGGTGAAACAGTAGAAAATGCTATTAATTTAGCTGATGACCTTTATAATAAAACCAATAATGAATTTTTTTCTGTATATAAACTTCCAGGATATCGAGATAATAACACTGATTTTAAAGAATTTTATTGGTATATATCATTAGGTAATTATAAAGTAACTAATGATAATTTTGATAGATTTATTACTAGAGCATTTTCTTCTAATTTAGATGACGAATATATTAGACAAAGAAAATTCCAAGAGAAGATTGTACATGTAGATGTTAATGATACTTTTATAGATTATATAGAATTTATTCTTAAAAGACTAAATAATACTGATGAATATTCTAAAAAAATAAAAGCTTCTCTTAGATTATACTATAGTGTATTATATGAAAGTGATATTGAGCAAACTATATTAACATATGTTGCAATTTTAGAAACTCTTTTATTATCAAAAAGTGAAACAAAAGCTCAAAAAGCAAAGGTATCAAATAGGTGTGCATGTATAGTTGCTAATAAAATGAATAAATCTGCAAAAACATTTATAGCTAATCAAGTATCTTATTTCTATAATTATAGAAATTCAATTATACATGATGGAAAAGCATTTTTAGAAATTGACCACGAAAGTAACATAATAAATATACTGATTTCTATAAGACATTTAATATATTTTATCCTAAAATATGTTATAGAAAATAATATTAAAGAGATATCTGATATAGAAACTCTTGTTAAACATAACTTAAAATCTGATGGCATAACTGATTTAAGGGGATATATAACATACTCAAAAGAAAATCCAAATAATATTTCATTAATATACGATGATTATTAAGTGATATTCAAAGTCGGCAATATGTACGGGATGGTATACCATACTGTACATATTGCCGACGTTTTAATTTATAATTTCCTTAATAATTTGTTCTAACATTTTAAAACTCCAAATAAATTTAAAATAGATATTAATTTTTTATTGAGGGGATTTATGGGAACAAAAAAGGAAATTAAAGAGCAAATAACTCGTATACTTGAAGAAAATTTTGATTTCATTTTAAATACACAAGATTCAATTTTAAATTTAGAAAAAACTTTAAGCACAAATGAATTAAGGATATCTATGTATCATATTAAAACTTTTATGAAAAATAAAGGCTATATTCACAATAAAACTACAAATGAATGGTATTCTGTAAATAATACTGAGGAAAATCCCTCAAATAATGAAGATATTAACTCCAAAGAATCTTCTTTAAAAACTAATGAACCTGAAATAATTAAAAATAAAGAAACTCTAAGTGAGACAATCACAGATGATTTAAAAGAATTTTTAAAGAAAAACTCTAAGGAAAGAAATAATGATAAAATTATAAAATCCTCCTTAAATCCTGAAAATAAATCCGAGGAAATTATTGAGGAAATTATTGCTGAAAATATAAAGGAAAAATCTTTAATTCCAGAGGAAAATATTTTAAATGAAATATGGAAAATAACAGATAATACATCCTCAAATTGTGAGTTAATTCTTAAATCTATAACATCATTATTAAAGCTAGTAAATAATATTTCTTTATTATTATCAAAAAAAGAAGATAATCAAATTAATAATATCAATGATAGCAATAATATTGAAATTTCTTCTGGTCAATTAATGGATATTTTAGATGGTGAAACTAAAAGATATGAGCTGACTCTTTCAGTTGCTTTTTTTGAAGCAATAAAACAAAAGTTTTTTCTTAAACATCCTAATAGAACAACTATGACACAACTTAAGGATTCTAAAATTCTATACAAGATTTTGATAGATTACTTTGTATCATAAAAAAACTCAATGATTATTCATTGAGTTTTTTTAACTTATTAATTTGTTTAAATTATTACAGCTATTCTTTTCAGCTAAAGATTAAACTCCAGTAGAACCAAATCCACCTTCACCTCTTGAAGTATCTGTTAGTTCAACAACTTCTTCAACTTTCAAACTTAATGTAGGTTTAATTACCATTTGAGCTATTTTCATACCTTCTGTAATTTTAAAATTATCTTGACCTAGATTTATTAGTATTATGCCAATTTCTCCTCTATACCCCTCATCTATAGTGCCAGGAGTATTAAGAACAGTTATGCCATTTTTTAATGCTAATCCACTTCTAGGTCTTATTTGAGCTTCTGTGTTTTTAGGTAATTGTATTCTTATACCAGTATGTATTAATTTTCTCTCCATAGGTTTTAAAGTTACTTCATCAACAGAAAATAAATCCATTCCTGCATCGTCTTCATGAGCTTGAAATGGTATTATTGCTTTTTCATTAATTTTTTCTACTAATAGTTTCATTCTCTTATTCTCCTTTTCCACTTTTATGTCTAACTACCATACCTATTATTATAGAAATTGTAGGTATAATAGATGCAATTACGATTTCTGCTAGGTCTTTATATTTATCATATAAAAATACAAAAACTCCTACTATTGATAAAACTCCAAAAAGTAAGGTCAATAAGCTATAAATAAATATATCTTTATTATTATTCTTCTTTTTTACCATTTTCACTACAATATTAATTAAACTTTCCTTATTGTTAACCCATTCTTGGTTTCTCCAGCTTTCTATTTCCTTTATTATCTCTTCATTTTCATCTTTTTGACTAAAAGCTTTCTTCAATAATTTCATTTTACATTTTTCATTATTATTACAATTTATACAGCTTGGACATACAAACTTATCACTATCGTACACTATAATACCACTATCTTTTAATTTCTTTTTTACAAAAAAATAGTTAATATCAACACTTTTATCAACTTCATCTTGTATTAAGATACCAATTTTTTTTGTATCTTTGTAATCATAAAAGTCTTTTACATCTAACTTAATGCCATCATCTTGTCTCCCTGATATATTATCATGTATTCCAGAGCTTCTAGATTTTAAACTATAAAGCATAAGCGTAGCAATAGTATCACCAACATTTATACTTATAGGTTCATTAGTTGTGTTATGCAATGCAATTGCTGAAACTCCAAAAAAACAAGGGTCTAAGGTTGTGCCTATATGCCCTATTCCTTTATTTGCTATTTTGACCTTTGAATGATATGTACCTGTAATCCATTTAGATACATAAATACTTTCTTGTGTTTCAACTATACCAGTTTTATTTGCTGGTATAGTTATTTTATTACCTCTTACTATTAGCTTCTGATGCCCATTTTTCTCTTTAATAAATGCACATTTACTTGCTGTTAAATTATATGATGAAGGCTTTAAATTTTCTTCTTTAAATGGATATATAAATATATGGTATCCTAATAACCTTCTTATATTTTTATCACTTAGTGTTCCTCTAATGAAAAACAAAGATACATATGACCATAATTTTCTAAAATAAAATAACATATTCTTCTCACCCTTTATTTTATTTCTAATTTTAACCCCTTATTACATTTTATACCAAAAAATCTCAAATTTAAAGGTTATAACTAAAATAATTATAGTATTTATTACAGCTATAACCTTGATATACTTTTATACAACTTCAGTATTTACTTTAATATCATTAATAATCTTAATTATCTTCCTAGCATCATCCATATTATCTTTAAATAATGTTGCTATATTTCCAACAGTTCTAAATGGGTCCTCTTGAAGAACTCTATTATCTTCAATAAATCCATTAGCTACTACATAATCAACTATTAGTTTAACAAAATGAATTTGATTCACATTTAAGCTCTCATTATTTAAGAACTCAGAGAAAGCTTCATTAGCTGCTTGTCTATCTAGTCCTACTAATTTTCTTACAAGCTTTCCTACAGGCATATTTCCAAATTCTTTTTCATAATCAGCATTTGTACCTAGCTCATTCCACATTATAGTTTCTAATGTTTCTACATCTTGTTTAGTTAACTTCTTATTATTTCTAAGTTTAAATATTGCTAAATCATCTTTATGAGAATTTAAATAATGTTCAACTTTCTTTCTATAGTTTTTAAGGTCATTTGTATTATACATAGCTGAATTAGATTCTTCAGCAATAATAAAATCATCAAAGCTTGTATAATAAATGGTTTGAGTTTGTCTTTGAAGATATTTTAATAATTCCCTTAATGCATCACGTACTTCTTCTAATTCAAATACATCAACATTTTCCCAAAACTCTTCAGTTTTAACTTTTTCAATTATATATTTCTTCTCTTGCACCTGTGGAATAGTTCCTAACTTAGAAAGTTCTTCAGCAGTTTGAATAACACTTCTTATTGGTTTATTAGCATTAGCTCCTTGAAGTCTTGCAAGCTCAATTGTATACATAACTAAATCAAACCTTTTAGCTAGTTCATCATCTTTTAATGAATTTATTAATGGTGAAATATTTTGCTTTATTTCATTTACATTAAGACTTCCTAAAGCATTCCAAATTTCTTTATTCTTATATTTATGAACAAAGTTTAGATGCATTCTTACTCTAAAGTTATCTTCATTTAAAGATTCAACACTAGCTAATACATTATCTAATAGTTCTGCTCTATAATTCTTATAATCTTCTTCCTCATACTTAATGTCTTGTAGCTCTTTTATAAGCTCAACTTTTTTATTAAATATTTTTTCAGTTAGAGATTCTCCTAAAGCTCCATCAAAGCCTTTAGGATTTGCTCTAAAGAATTCAAAGTTATTGCAGAAATCAAATATCAAGAACTCTTCTTTATCTTGACCTAATCCAAGTAAATCTGGACAAAGTCTAGTTCCTCTACCTATCATTTGCCAGAACTTTGATTTACTTCTTACTTTCTTAAAGAAAACAAGATTTAATACTTCAGGAATATCTATTCCTGTATCAAGCATATCTACTGATACTGCTATTTGTGGTAGCTTATCTTTATCAGAGAAATCATCAATTATTGTATCCACATATTTAACGCTGTAATCCACAACTTTAGCAAAATCTCCTCCGTATTGTGGATAAATTGTATTAAATCTTTGTACTATAGCTTGAGCATGTCTACTGTTTTTAGCAAAGATAATAGTTTTTCCTAATTTATCTCCACCTTCAACTTTTAAACCATTATCCATTAATTTGTTTAAAACTAAATCTATAGTATCAGCATTAAATAACCATTGATTTATTGCAGTATTAGAAATTTCTTTATCTATATTTTCATCATCATCAAAAGTATCTTCAAATTGTTCCTTATCTTCTGGTGATAAATCATCATAATTAATTCCTGACTCCATTATTTTAGATTTAACTTCTAATGTTTTATAATCTACTAAATAACCATCTTCTACTGCCTTTTCAAGCTCATATGCAAAAGTAGGGACTCCACTTTCAAGGTCAAATATACTATAAGTATTTTTATCTATTTCATCTTTTGGTGTAGCTGTAAGTCCTAATAATAATGCATCAAAATAATCAAATATAGCTTTATACTTCTTATAAATACTTCTATGAGATTCATCTACAATAATTAAATCAAAGTGACCTGGAGTAAATAACTTTTTACCATCTTTTGTTTTAGCATCATCTATAGCATTCATCATTGTAGGATAAGTTGAAAATATCATTCTTGCTTGTTCTGGATTATCTTTGCTATCTAACAAATTACATAATGATAAATTAGGTAATAACTTAGAAAAGTTATTTTTAGCTTGTTTAACTAAAGCTGTTCTATCCGCTAAGAATAATATATTTTTAACCCAATTATGTTTTGCAAGTACATCAACTATTGAAATTGCTGTTCTTGTCTTACCTGAGCCTGTTGCCATCACAAGAAGTGTCTTTCTTTGATTTTTACTTAAAGCATCACATACAGAAAGTATTGCTTCCTTTTGATAGTATCTATTAGAAATATCATCATTTATTTTTACATTAATAAATGGTCTCTTTTCAAATCTTCTATCTACAATTAGTTGTAATTCATCTTTTGTAAAGAATCCATAAATTCTTCTTGGAGAATAATTATTGTAGTCATCCCAAATATAAGTTTCAAAACCATTAGTATAGAATATTACTGGTCTTTGTTTGAATTCTTTTTCTAAACAATCAGCATATAATTTTGCTTGTTGTTGTCCTATTTTAGGGTCCTTGCTACTTCTTTTAGCTTCAACTACAGCTAAAGGCTTTCCATTGGCTCCATATAAAACATAATCTACAAAACCTATTTCTGAATCATTTGGCATTCCAGAAACTTCAACTTCTTCTCCAATATCTTTATTAAACTCCCATCCAGCAAGTTTAAGTTCAATATCTATATATCTTTGTCTAGTTTCAAATTCACTAATTTCATCTACATTGAAATCATAGTTTTTACAATTATTTTTTCTCTTTTCAGTAAGTTCTTTTCTTAGCTCTTCATTTTGTTTTCTTATTTCTTCAAGCTTTTTATCTTTAGAGCTTAGCTTTTCATAAAGGTCTTTAAGCTCCTCTGGTCTAGTTCTTTTATCTTCCCCATGCATTAAAAGGTCTTCATTAAAAGGCTCTGCCTTATAATCTCCATAACAGTAATCAATCCATGAAACAAATTGGTGGAGATTATGAAGAGCAAGCACAGCTTCTTCTCTTTTTATATTTGCATTAGTATGGACAGCAACATTACCAAGCTTAACTATATATCTAATAAGTGGTAATAGTTTAGAATCTATTGTTTCAATAAAATTATTATCATGTATTAAGCTTGATAAATTATCTTGATAAGGAACATAAAGACTCTCATCAAAACTATAAACCCATTTAACTGCAAGCTCTAATGCCCTTCTTGTAAGAATTGCAGTAGTTGCAGGACTGACTAATATACTTTTTTCAGCTTCAACACAAGCATTATAAAAACTTTTGAATATATCATTATCCTTTAAAAAATTAAAATTTCCACTCATTTTATTCACCTTAATATCCTAAAATTGTATTTAATTTAATTATATCATCATTTCATATCTTAACGCATTAAAATAAGCACCTATCTATATAAGTACTTATTTTATATTAATAATCTGTTGTTCTATTTTAATTTACTAATCACATGCTATAAAAATTAAAGTTTTTCAACTTCTTCTTTTAGCTTTCTTTTAAGCGACTTAGAAATTGGATATTTGTTAATTTTTGTTAAAATACTGATTTTAGTTTCTCCCTTTTTATAAAGTTCTTTTACCACTCCAGTAAAAATAGCATCAAATCCATAGTCTACTAATCCCTGTGAAAGAAGACTAACTACACCTAAAGTTGCAATGCCACCTATCATTCCAAAAGGACCCAATGCTGCTAATCCCGCAGTTATAGCTGCTGCCCCTGTTAACCCAGTTGATGCCATAGTAACAATAAGTATCAATCCTGGCACACCCAATGCTGCTACTTTTGATATTATCTTATCCATATTAAAACCCTCCACCATATATTATTTTATTAATTATACTCACCAAAATAACGTAGGATAATTTATATATTCTATAAATTATATTCTAATAAATCAAATTTAAACTATTAAGTATTAAAAACACTAGTTGCTTATCTATTATAATCATATAAAATAAGCACCTATAAATAGGTGCTTACAATATTATCAAAATAAATAATTACATCTTTTGTTACTTCTTTTCTTTTAATACTTCTTCTATTAATGACATATCAACTTTCAAAATTTCTGAAATATTGTTCTTGGCTATTACTTTTTCTAGCATATTTCTTATACCAATTTTATCTCTATTTAAGTCCACTCTTTGTTTAGCACTATTAATCATATTATCTCTTTCATAAAGTAACCTTTTTCTTTCTAAATAAGTATTCATAGTCTCTTAATTACTACTTGAATATTCAATTTTTTCAGCTTTCTCAATATTATATTCCAAATCCATCGAAGCCCTTAAAACTGCTTCTGATATATAATTCTCTACTTCATATTATTTCAAACTTTAAATTAGGTAGTGATTTATTTTCATAAAACTTTTTTAATTTATCTCTTTCTAATCTATTTTCTTTGTTTTGCCCTTTAAATATATCATCATTAGGATTAGGATGAACTTTTACTACTGAAATATTCTCTTTAATTGCGTAATCCCTTAATTTTTCTAAATAATATGTTGCTATTCCTTTTTTCCTATATTTAGAGTTTATTACATTAATAATCATTAATTTTAAATACGGCTCACAATCATATAATGCTAGCATTCTTCTACCACATTCTAAAAAATCCATAACAAAAATTCCTTCATTATTATCTATATCATATATACAAAATTTAGCCGTATTTTCTCCACACATTAATCCTTTATATATTTCATCATTACTATTTATTTCATTACTATCAAAAATAAATTTTATATTTTTATTTCTTAACTCTAAAATATCAGGAACTCCCCATCCTTCAATTATACTTTTCATATTCTCATTAATATTATTACTCAATATCCCCTAACTCCCTTACATAATATATTAGTTAAATAATTCTCCGCTGAAAGATTTTTGCATTAAAGAACTAAAATTATCTTCTAATTCTTTTAAACTTTTTTCCATTTCAAATTTCAATTTGTCGACTTGTTTAACAAAGTCAGCAAATTTGTTTTGAAGTTCTATATTAGGAATAGGTATAAGAATTTTTTGAAGTTCTTTACTTCTAATACCCTGTGCTGAACTTCCAGTTTTATATTTATCTATATCTATCTTAAATACCATACTCTGCATATACTGAGCAAGGAATATATTATTTAACAATCCACCTTTACCTTGCATAGTTATAACTCTCTGACCCATTGCAAATTTTTTTAAATCATTTGGTATTCTACATACATTACCAAATGTATGTCCCTCAGTAACAAAAAGCACATCTCCAGCAACAGGGAATCCTCTTTTCATCCATGAATCATAAGTTTCTTCTGATATATATTCATCAATATACTTAAAAAATCCATTTCCTACTGATTTCGCATTTATAATTCTAATTCCACTTTCTGAAAGAGTTGGAGTTTTCCCACGATAATCTATAAATGTAGTACATTTTTCTAATGGTAATTTTTCTTCATCTTTTAAATTACCAAACATCTCGATAAATTGTGATTTAACTAATTCATCTAGAGATTTAATTTGTTCCTTTCTCTTATCAATCAATTCTTTTGATTTATCTAATAGCTCAACTATTTTAGCTTGAATTTTATCATCATATAATACTATATCTATCTGTTTTAACCCGTCATTATTAATTGCTTTTTGGGTAGCACCTTTACACAACTTATTTTTCTGATTTAAAAAATAATCACTATTTAAATAATGATAAATGTATTTTGGTAAAACTTTATTGGATGCTCTTAAAACATAAAATCCTGTAGACACAATTATATTTTTAGTATTTTCATTAATTAACAATGTTTTTCTTGTATCTTTCATCTTTGCAAATAAAATATCATTGATTTCAACTAGTTGATTTGCTCTTGACGGTCTACTATCAAAAGTAACAGGTTCTAAATTTACTATCTTACTTTCCTCTAAGTCTCCTGTACTTAAATACATCAATTCGTTATCAAATTCTCTTACACTCTTACCTCCAATAGATACAACATCTAATAATTTTACCGTGTTAATTTTTCTATTACTCTTCATAGTCATTCACCATTTTTTCTAATTCTTCTAATCCTTGAGTTATTTCTTCTTCTAAACTCTTGATTCTATCTAAAATAACACTTGGAGCATCATAATGTACTTCTTCATATTCTATTTCTTTATACTTATTAATAGATAAATCATATCCATTATCTCTAATTTCTTCTACTGTTACAAAGAAACTTTGTTCGGTTCTTTTTCTATCTACTTCTTTATCTAAATTACTAAATCTTTCAACTATATCATTTATATCATTATCTTCAATAGGACTTCTCTTATCATCTAAAGAATATCCATCGGCTTTCATATCATAGAACCAAACTTTATCTGTTCCACCTGTTCCTGTTTTTGTGAATATCATGATTGCTGTTGATACTCCTGCATATGGTTTAAATACTCCTGAAGGCATTGATATTATTGCTTCTAGCTTATGATTTTCTACTATTTCTTTTCTTATAGATTTATGTCCACCAGTTGAACCAAATAAAACTCCATCTGGAACTATAGATGC
>NZ_JADNLK010000044.1 GCF_015555905.1 Clostridium sp. D43t1_170807_H7 | reverse complement strand
TTTACTTTAACTATATTCTGTTCAATTTTCAAAGACCATTTACTCTGTCGCACCGAAGCGACTTCCTTATCTTATCATCGAATTGTTTTTCTGTCAACATCTTTTTTTCAACATTTTGTTGTTTTTGTTGACTTACTTAACTTGTTATCTTTCGACTTATCAGCTGTCCGTTTGGACAAGACTTATAATATCATCATATCAATATATTAACCAATAATTCATTATTATATGCAGAAATTAATTTAGTTTTACTGTATTTTTCGCAAATTTTCTTAATAATACTTATATTGATACACAAGGATACGTTCACTTATTTAATTTGAATATTCAATCAACTATATTTTAGTTTTTTCCCATTATATGTTTATAATAAAAAAAGAGAGCTAAAATCTATACTTATTTTAACTCTCCTTATATTCTTAATTAATATTTTTAGATTACTCTTTTTTTAGGAATGATAACTGGATTGTTTTGTAGTCCCTTTACCTCTTCATTATCATCAATTAATGTTCCTTTATCTGTAATTGTATTGTTCATAGTTACATTATTGCCTATAACAGTATTTTGAAGTATAACGCAATTTTCAATTACACTACCTTTTCCAATATAAACATTTCTTCCTATAACACTATTTTTAACTGTTCCTTCAATATATGAACCATTAGCAATAATAGAATTTACTACACTACTTGTTTCAGTATATTGTGTTGGACATGCATCCTTTGGTTTTGTATATATAGGAAAATTGTTATAGAATAATTCTTTATTTACTTTTTCATTTAAGAATTCCATGTTAGCATCATAGTATGCTCCTATAGAATTAATGCAAGCTAAGTATCCCTTGAACTCATATCCACCAACTTTTAATTTATCTATATTTCCATTAATATAATTTTTTATCTTTTTATATCTTCCACCTCTGATACACTCATATATCATGTCTATGAAAAGATCAGTTTTCATTATATACATTTCCATATTTATATTAGCACTATTCTTTAAACCTACATTTTCTCCCACACCAATTACTCTATTATTATCATCTAGGTTTAAAACTTGGCAATCAATAAAATTATCTTCTACATGTTTGACATTCTTATATACTGTTGTTACATCATTACCTTTTGCAATATGATATTTAATTAATTCATTATAATTTATATTACAAATCATGTATGATGAACAAATTAAAGTATATTCTTTCTTACTACGATCAAAATAATCTATATTCTCTAAGAAATTATGAACATCATCATGTACAGGATCAATATCTCCAAAATTAAATACCTTTAATCCATCCTTCTTACGATGTATATCCCATGGTCTACCATTTGTCAAATGATCCATTAGCGATCTTGATTTATTTTTTGTGAATATTCCTATTGCTTCAATTCCTGAATTAGTCATATTAGATAATACAAAGTCAACAACTCTATATCTACCTGCTATAGGTAGAGATGCTAAAGGCCTGCATCTTGTTAGCTCTGTAGTTTTTTGTTCATTTTCATCTAAATTTATTATACCAATACAATTATTCATATCTTCCCTTTACCCCCCTCTATTATACTTCCATTGCATCTATTACAGTTCCACTTTTAACGTCTTCTTTAGATGCTATAACAGATATTTTTTCACCATTACCTATCTTACAATCTTTTCTTATCTTTGCTTCTCCACCAATAATAGCTTTATTAATTACTACATTATCTCCAATTTTAGCATCTGTCATTATTACAGAGTCTCTTATAACAGTATTTTTACCAATATAAACCCCTTCAAATAATACAGAGTTTTCAACTGTTCCATGAACTGTACATCCTTCGACCACCAATGAATTTTTAACACTTGCATCTTTTCCAATGTATTGTGCTGGTCTTACAGGACTAACAGAGTATATCTTCCAATCATCTTCATATAGATTTAATCCACTTTCTCTCTTTAATAAATCCATATTAGCTTCCCAAAGACTACTTATAGTACCAACATCTTTCCAATATCCTTTAAATGGATAAGCTACTAGCTTTCTACCCTCACTTAACATCTTAGGAATTATATTTTTACCAAAGTCATTACTAGATTCTTTATCCTTCTCATCTTCTTTCAATGCTTGTCTTAAAAGCTTCCAATTAAATATATAAACTCCCATTGATGCCATATTACTCTTAGGATTAGCAGGTTTTTCTTCAAATTCATATATTGATAGATCTTCATTAGTATTCATTATTCCAAATCTACCTGCCTCTTCCATAGGCACTTCAATTACTGCTATTGTAGCTTCAGCATTCTTTTCTTTGTGGAATTGAAGCATTTTATCATAATCCATCTTATAAATATGGTCACCTGATAAAATCAATACATACTCTGGATTATATCTATCTACAAATTCAATATTTTGATAAATTGCATTTGCAGTTCCCTTATACCAGTTACCACCTTTTTCTTCTTGATATGGAGGTAATATACTTACTCCCCCATCTCTTCTATCCAAGTCCCATGGGCTACCTATCCCAATATGTGCATTAAGCTCTAATGGTTTATATTGAGTTAATACCCCAACTGAATATATCCCTGAATTTGAACAATTACTTAAAGGAAAATCTATTATTCTATACTTTCCTCCATAAGGTACTGCTGGCTTAGCCAATTTTTTTGTTAAAACACCTAATCTTGATCCTTGTCCTCCTGCTAATATCATAGCAACCATTTCTTTTTTTCTCACTATTTTCCCCATCCCCTCTTAACTTAATACTAAACAATTAATGTATTTACTAAATTACATTTTCTTATTTATGTTAAATTTGTAATTTTACTATTACTTAGTACTATTTTTTAGTACATATTTATTATATTTATAAAAACTAGATACAATTTTATACCTATATTTTTTACTTTTTTCTTAAATTATTTTGCATTAATTCAAAATTATTGAAGTTTACATTCAAAAAGTAAGGCACTTTGAAATTATAAAAGTGCCATACTCTTTTATAAAACTTTTAATATAATAAATTGATGTGCTTTTATTAAAATATTTATTGTTTCATTTTTTACTATATACTCTCTATCTTTATCTAATAAATCTAAAATATTTCCATCTATATTGTTAATTGATATATTTTCTTCTTTTTCCATCATATTAACTACAACAATTATTCTATCCTTATTTAAAATTCTTTCGTATCCTAATATACCATTGCTAAACTCTAAGAATTCTATTTCTCCGTTCTTTAGAGCCTCTTCACTAACTCTAATAGCTGATACTTTTTTATAAAATTCTAATATATCTTTATTTTCTTTTCCCCAAGGATATGATTTTCTATTACTTGGATCTTTTCCACCAGTTAAACCAGCTTCATCTCCATAATATATTAATGGAACACCAGGTAATGTCATTTGAATTATTACTGCTTCTTTTAACAGATTGACATTATTATTGAGGATGGTTAATACTCTTTCTGTATCATGATTACCAAGCATATTCATAGTTGAATAAAAGTACTCCTTAGGATAGTTTTCTTTTAATGATAAATATTTTCTAATAAAATACTTACTTCCTATATAATTTCTAACTAAATCTAAAATTATCTGCCTTAAAGGATAATTGGTTACTGAATCTAGTTCATTTCCAAATAGATATTCTCTTTTTCTATTATAACTAACCTTATTAGATGCATCTTCCCATACTTCACCAATTAATACGCCATCTGATTTTACTTCTTTAAGTTTCTTTTTTAATATTTTAATAAATTCATCTGGCAATTCATCAGCAACATCTAATCTCCAGCCACCTGCACCAAGTCTTAACCATTTTTCTATTACAGAATTTTTATTTCTAATTATATAATCTAAATAACTTGGATTAAGCTCATCTACATTAGGCATATTCGAAAATCCCCACCATGTCTCATATAGCTTAGGATAATCATTAAATCTATACCACCTATAATATGGAGACTGTAAAGACTGATAGGCTCCTAAAGAATCATAATTCCTAAACTTATTAAAATATTTACTATCACTTCCCGTATGACTAAAAACCCCATCTAATATAATTCTTATGCCTAACTTTTCCGCTTCACCACATAAATCTTTAAATATTTCTTCATCTCCAAACATAGGATCTATTTTCTCGTAATCACCTGTATCATATTTATGGCAGCTAGGAGAATCAAATATTGGATTAAAATATATTACACTTACTCCTAGTGATTTAATATACTCCAATTTCTTTTTTACACCTAAAAGATTTCCACCATAAAAATCCCATCTAACTATATTTCCACTCATATCCTTTATATACATTGGACTATCATCCCAATTTCCATATATAAAAGTATTCTTTTTAGGATTTAAAACCTTTCCTTCCTCTTCTCCATTAAAAAATCTATCTACAAAGATTTGATATATTATTCCTTCTCTATACCAACTTGGTACATCTTGCTTAGAATATATAGTTATCTGATAACTTACTGGTTCATTAAAGTATACCTGACCTATTCCACCTAGTGATTCTATATTATTTCCATAAATAATGTTTCTTCCATAATAATTTACTCTAAAATAATAATATATTAACCCTATATTGTTTGATGTATCTACTTCTACTTCGTAAACCCAATTGTTTACTCGATCATTCCATCCTATTTCGTTCATTTGAATTTCTATCTGATTGTTATAAAAATTTATTAAATTAATATAAGCTGAACATCTTTTGCTAGTCCATAATCTGATTCGCACTTTATTTCCTACACTAACTGCACCAAAAGGATTCCTTAATTCAAGATTGTGAGAATCATGGAAAATTTGTATATCATCCAACTCCACATTCCCCCTATAAATTTTTATATATTACAGTTGATCCCCAAATGCCTGTTGCATATTCTTTAATAGTTCTATCAGATGAAAATATTCCTGAATGGGCTATATTAATACCACACATTCTTTGCCATTTTTCTTTATCAATATATAACTTATTAACTCTTTCTTGTGCATTTAAATAAGAATCAAAATCCTTTAACACAAAAAATTCATCATTATACGTTAATAAATTTTCATATATACTTCTAAATCTGTCTTTATCTCTACAATATTTACCATTGATTAAATCATTGGTAACCCTTTGTAGTCTAGGATCCTTATTACATATATCCCATGATGAATATCCACCATTATTATGATAATTTAATACCTCTTCAGCATTTAATCCAAAAATAACAATATTATCTTCTCCAACTTCATCTTTAATTTCAATATTTGCTCCATCCAATGTTGCAATAGTTATTGCTCCATTCATCATGAATTTCATATTAGATGTCCCTGAAGCCTCTTTAGTTGTTGTTGAAATTTGCTCACTTAAATCAGTTGCTGGAATTATTTTTTCAGCTAATGAAACTTGATAATTCTCTAACATTACAACCTTGATTTTTTCATTCACTCTCGGATCATTATTTACAGTTTCTGCAACTCTACAAATTAACTCAATTGTATTTTTTGCTAAATAATATCCTGGTGCTGCTTTTCCTGCAAAAATAAAAGTTCTTGGTATTATATCTAAATTAGGATTATCAATTAACTTATTATAAAGATCCATTATTCTTAAACAGTTTAATGTTTGACGTTTATAAGCATGAATTCTTTTTATTTGCACATCAAAAATCGAATTCGTATCTATAACAATTCCTTTACTCTTATAAATTTCTTTTGCTAATCTATCTTTATTATCTTTTTTTATTTCCTCAAGTCTTTTTAAAACACCTTTATCATCAATATAATTACTGAAGTTTTCTAAATCTGTTGGATGTTTTATAAAACTATCGCCAATTGTATCTAATAAAAGCTTAGTTAAATCAGGATTACATCTAATTAACCATCTTCTATGAGTTATACCATTAGTCTTATTATTAAATTTTGAGGGATATAAATAATAAAAATCAGACATTTCTTTTTTCTTTAATATCTCAGTATGAAGTTTTGCAACTCCATTAACACTATGGCTACCCACTATAGCTAAATTGGCCATTCTTACATAACCATCTCCTATTATAGCCATCCTTGATATTTTATCCCATTGACCTACGTACTTATTCCAAAGTTCTTCACAATACCTTTTATTTATCTCTTCTATAATCATATAAATTCTTGGTAGTAAACTCTTAAACATATCAACTGGCCATTTCTCTAGGGCTTCAGCCAAAATTGTATGATTAGTATACGAAATTGTATTTTGAGTTATTCTCCAAGCATTCTCCCAAGATAATCCTTCTTCATCAAGTAATATTCTCATTAACTCTGGAATTGCTAATGTTGGATGTGTATCATTAATGTGTATTGCTATCTTTTCATCTAGTAATTTTATATCTCCATTATGTTTTTTATAATGTCTTACTATACTTTGTATTCCTGCAGACACGAAAAAATACTGTTGCTTTAGCCTAAGCATTTTTCCTTCATAAAATGAATCTTCTGGATATAGAACTAATGATATTGCTTCAACTGAATTTTTATAAGATATTGCATTTAGAAAATCTCCTCTATTAAATGATGAAAAATCAAACTCATTCGATACAGGCTCAGCACTCCATAATCTTAAAGTATTTACTACTTCATTCTCATATCCAACTATCGGAGTATCATATGGCACTGCTAAAACTGGTTCGTAATTAACATGAGTAAAAGTTAATTTATCATTCACATAATCAGAAACTATTGTTCCTCCAAATTTAACTATCTCAGCTTTATCTTGCTTCTTTATTTCCCATACATTACCTTCTCTTAACCAATTATCTGATGCTTCAACTTGTTGGCAATCAACTATTTTTTGTTCAAAAAAACCGTATTTATACCTTATTCCACATCCATGTCCAGCAATATTTAATGATGCCATAGAATCTAGAAAACAAGCTGCTAATCTACCTAAGCCACCGTTACCTAATCCTTGATCATGCTCTAAATTTTCAATTTCTTCTAAATCAATATCTAATTCACTTAATGCTTCTTTACAAATATCTCTTATTCCTAAATTCAAAAGAAAATCGCCTAATAGCCTGCCTAATAAGAATTCCATTGAGAAATAGTATACCTGCTTTTCTCCGGTTTGGTTATACCTTTTATTAGTATCCATCCATGTACTAATTACATAATCTCTAACCAAACTCCCCAATGCTTCATATTTTTGTTGATTACTTCCTTCTTTTAATTCCTTCCCATGTAATTGAACGAATTTATTGTTATAATCTCTTTTGAACGAATTCTTATCGATTGATAGCATATATCTACCTCCTAATAGCTTGTATCCATTAAGGTCTCTTAACTACTCCCTCATATAACCACTTATATTGCATAGCTGATTTTTCCCAACTGTTATCTGAATTCATAGCTTGTCTTATTATGTTGTTCCAAGCATTTTTATCATTGTAGATTGTTAATGCATACTCTATTATTTGCATTAATTCATTTGAATTAAAATTTTTAAACCCAAATCCATTCCCTACTCCATTATATTTATTGTAAGGAGATATTGTGTCTTTTAGTCCTCCCGTTTCTCTTACAATAGGAATTGATCCATATCTTAATGCTATTAATTGACCTAATCCACAAGGTTCAAATAATGATGGCATTAAGAACATATCAGTTCCAGCATATATTTTGTGTGCTAAAGTATTATCAAACTTAATATTAGCTGAAACCTTATCAGGATATCTATATTGTAAATTCTTAAATGTTTCCTCATACCAATAATCACCTGTTCCTAATATAACAAGCTGTATATCCCTCTGAAGAAGTCTATCTATCATATTAACTATCAGGTCACAACCTTTTTGATGAGTTAACCTAGATATTAAACTAATCATAGGTGTATCTTTCTTTTGTGGTAATCCTAACTCTCTTTGTAGAGCTAATTTATTCTGAACTTTATTATCTATTGAATTAATATTAAAGTTTTTAAATATTAATTTATCATCTTGTGGATTAAACTCTTCATAGTCTATTCCATTAACTATTCCCATTAAATAATAACTTCTACTTCTAAGAAGTCCATCTAAACCCTCACCATATTGAGGAGTTTTTATTTCTTCTGCATAAGTATTACTTACTGTTGTAATTTGATCACAATAATTTAATCCACCCTTTAAAAAGCTTACTGAACCGTCTAACTCAACACTTCCGTTAACTAATGGCATATAATCATAACCAAATAATTCTGGTAATATTTTAGGTGAAAAACTTCCTTTAAACAATAAATTATGAATCGAAAATACTGTCTTTATTTTTGAGTAAAACTCATCTTTTTTATATTCTAAATTAAGTAGTACTGGTACCATTCCTGTTTGCCAATCATTACAATTTATTAAATCTGGTTGCCAATCAACTTGCTTAATAAACTCTAAAACAGCTCTATTAAAAAATGCAAATCTTTCTCCATCATCAAAATATCCATATAACCCATCTCTATTAAAATAATATTCATTATCTATGAAATAATAAATTACTCCATTATATTGATATTGAAAAATCCCACAATATTGATTTCTCCACCCTACTGGAACCGTAAACCATTTTACAAACTGTAGTTTTTGCTTTAATTCATCTTTTATATTTTTATACTTAGGTATTACTACTCTAACATCTACGCCTAGTTTTATTAATGATTTAGGTAACGCTCCCATTACATCTCCTAAACCACCAGTTTTAATAAATGGATGCGCTTCTGATGCTGCAAACAATACTTTCATCTATTCACACTCCCTATTTAGATTTATTATTCACTTTTAAAATAATAGCTGCCATTGGTGGAACTTTAACCTTTATTGAATATGGTTGATTATTACAAGGAATTTCCTCTGCCACTAATTTATCAGTCATTACTTGTCCTGATCCTCCATAAATTTCACTATCCGTATTAAAATCTTCTATATACTCCTCTAATAATGGAACACCAATTCTAAAGTCATATCTAACTACAGGTGTATAATTACATATAAATATTAAGCATTCATCACTTTTACTATCTCTTCTTATAAAAGAATATATGCTTTCATCACAATTATCTGCATCAATCCATTCATATCCTTCTAATTTATAATCACCTTCCCATAAAGCTTTATTTTCTTTATAATAATGATTCATATCTTTAAAAAATTGTTGAGTCTTCTTATGCATATCATACTCTTCAATTAAATTCCATTGTAGTTCTTCATATTCACGCCATTCTATAAATTGACCAAACTCTGAACCCATAAACATTAATTTTTTTCCAGGATGACCCATCATATGTGCTAAATAAACTCTAACCCCAGCAAACTTGTTCCAATAATCTCCCCACATTTTATTTACAAGTGAACCTTTTCCATGTACAACTTCATCATGTGATATAGACAATATAAAATTCTCTGAATAATGGTATGCCATTGAAAAAGTAAGCTTATGATGATGATATTTTCTATATATTGGATCTTTTTCGATATATTTTAACGTATCATTCATCCATCCCATATTCCATTTAAAGTTAAACCCTAATCCACCCTCTTCGATAGGCTTAGATATTTTAGGCCATGATGTAGATTCTTCGGCAATTGTCATTACAGTAGGGAACTCCTCATGAAGTGCACTATTATAATCTTTTATAAATTGTATTGCTTCTAAGTTTCCATTCCCACCATAAATATTAGGGAACCACTCTCCATCATTTCTTCCATAATCAAGATATAACATATTTGATACTGCATCATTTCTAATTCCATCTATATGGAATTCTTTTACCCAATAAAAAAGATTTGATATTAAGAAGCTCTTAACTTCTGGTCTTCCTAAATCAAAATTAAATGTACCCCATCCCTTATTATCTCTTTTCCATTCTTCTTCATATTCATAAGTTGGAGTTCCATCAAACATATATAATCCATGTGCATCTTTACAAAAATGACTTGGTACCCAATCTAATATTACTCCTATACCCGCTTTATGAAGCTCATCAATTAAATACTTAAAATCATTTGCATTTCCATATCTACTAGTTACAGAATAATATCCTACACCCTGATATCCCCAAGATGCATCTAATGGATGTTCTAATACTGGTAACATTTCTACATGAGTATATCCCATGTCTACTAAATACTTCGGTAATTCTTCTGCTATCTCTTTATATGTTAAAAATTCCCCATTTTTAGTCTTCCAAGATCCTAAATGCATTTCATAAATATTAATTGGACTTTCATACATATTGAATCTTTTTCTCTTCATCATCCAACTTCTATCATTCCATTTATACTTAACATTGTCACTAATTATTGATGCGGTATTTGGTCTTTTTTCTGATTCAAAGGCATAAGGATCTGCTTTATATTTATGTTCTCCATGAATATTTTCTATTGAGTATTTATATTTTTCTCCTGGTTGTATCCCCTCTATAAATATACTCCATAATCCTAAATCTGATACCTTTTCCATCTTATAATCTTCTTTTACTTCAAAATTAGAAAAATCTCCTACTACATATACATTTTTTGCTCTAGGCGCCCATGTCGTGAATCTAACACCTTTTTTTCTTTTTTCAGAAACAACATGTGCTCCCATAAAAGCATATGCCTCATAGTGCTTTCCTTCATGAAATAAAGAAATATTATCCACACTTAATTCACATTTTACTTTCTTTTTAACTGATTTATTTTCTTTTTTATTATCCGAATCTCTACTACTTACCTTCTTATTTACTGATTTAACATCTTCAATTGTCTTTTTTTTACTACTCTTCTTAACTGCTGCTCCAACTTCTCCTCTCATGTAAATCCCCCCTCATCTTTTATACTATTGTAATTTTTCCAAATATAGAAGTTATTTCTCTATTTTATAATTCTACCATCAAGCTTTTATACTCTTCAACTTCTTTTAACCGACATTTAATCTAATAATCTTCAAGCCTCTTTTCTATATTTATCTTATTAATGTTATATTTTGTCGTTTTAATTTTTTTGATATATGTTCTTGTCTATATTTGGGTATATTTTTCTCTATTTTTATGTATAACTTTGATATCATATTATTTATATCTATATGTTTGTAAAATTTTTATATTACTTATATAAATTTATAATTGTGATAAAAATCACTATTTAGCACTATTTTCAAATAAGGCAACGTTTGTCGTGGCAGTTTTTTATGCTCCGATTAATCTCTACTAAATTGCCTGAAAAAGACATAATATATCTTTTCCCTCTCTCAGTGGAAGATTAGACCATTGCATTTTCAGTTTTATATTATTTTATAACAAAAAAGATACCTAGTTTAAACTAAGTATCTTCTTACCTGGCAACGTTCGTCGGGGCAATTTTTTACGCTCCGATTAATCTCCACTAAATTGCCCGGTAAAAGCATAACATGATTTTACCCTCTCCCAGTGGGACACTAGAACGTTGTTTTTTATCTTATCTTGTTTTATTGCACAAAAAAAGTACTTAGCATAAACTAAGTACTTTACTTACCTGGCAACGTTCTACTCTCCCACACAGTCCCCCGTGCAGTACCATCGACGCTGTAGAGCTTAACTTTCCTGTTCGGAATGGGAAGGAGTGTTTCCTCTACGCCATCATCAC
>NZ_JADNLK010000043.1 GCF_015555905.1 Clostridium sp. D43t1_170807_H7 | reverse complement strand
CTACTATTAGCTCTATGCTTTTTGGCATACTATAAATTAAATTCCCGAAGGGAGCGTGGCGAAAGCCACTTTTTTTATTATTAGATAATGGACAAGGAACAGGAAAAACATTTGATTGGAATAATATCAAAAAACTTAATAGACCATTTTTCTTAGCTGGAGGATTATCTATAGATAATATAAAAGAGGCAATTGAAAAAGTTTCGCCCATGGCAATAGATATAAGTAGCGGAATTGAAAGTAATGGTGTTAAAGATTATGAGAAAATGAAAGAAGTAATGAAAATAGTAGGAAGGTAGGTAGAGGTATGAGTAAAGGAAGATTTGGAGAGTATGGAGGTCAATATATACCAGAGACGCTAATGAATGAGCTTATTAATCTTGAAGAAAAGTATGAGTATTATAAAAAAGATAAGGAATTTAATGATGAATTAAATGAGTTATTAAACAAATATGCAGGAAGACCTTCTCTTTTGTATTATGCAGAAAAAATGACTAAGGACTTAGGTGGAGCAAAGATTTATTTGAAGAGAGAAGACTTAAATCACACAGGATCTCATAAAATAAATAATGTTCTTGGGCAAGTATTATTAGCTAAAAAGCTAGGAAAAACAAGGGTAATTGCAGAAACAGGAGCAGGCCAACATGGGGTAGCAACAGCAACAGCTGCAGCCCTTTTAGGATTAGAATGTGAGATATTTATGGGAAAGGAAGATACAGATAGACAAGCTTTAAATGTATATAGGATGAAGCTACTAGGTGCGAAGGTTAATGCTGTAACTAGTGGAACCATGACATTAAAAGATGCTGTTAATGAAACTATGAGAGAGTGGGTAAGTAGAGTTGATGATACTCATTATGTTTTAGGTTCAGTAATGGGACCACATCCATTTCCAACTATAGTAAGAGATTTTCAAAGTGTAATAAGTAGAGAAGCTAGGGAACAAATACTTAGCCTAGAACATAAATTACCAGCAGCTGTTATTGCTTGTGTTGGTGGTGGAAGCAATGCAATAGGAATGTTCTATAATTTTATAAAAGATAAAGATGTACAACTCATTGGATGTGAAGCAGCGGGAAAAGGTGTAGATACAGTATTAAATGCAGCAACAATAGCTAATGGTAGTGTTGGAATATTTCATGGAATGAAGTCTTATTTCTGTCAAGATGAAAATGGACAAATAGCACCAGTATATTCAATTTCAGCAGGATTAGATTATCCAGGAATAGGTCCAGAACATGCTTATTTAAATGATATAAAAAGAGCAAAATATGTACCTATAACTGATGATGAAGCAGTTGATGCCTTTGAATATTTAGCTAGAACTGAAGGAATTATTTGTGCAATAGAAAGTGCACATGCTGTAGCTTATGCAAAAAAGATAGCAAAGAGTTTTAGTAAGGATGAAAGTATTATAATTTGTCTTTCTGGAAGAGGAGATAAAGATGTTGCAGCAATAGCTAGATATAAGGGGGAAGAAATTTATGAGTAATATATATAAAGCTTTTGAAAATAAAAAAGCCTTTATAGGATTTTTAACTGCAGGAGATCCAACTGCAGAAAAAACTGTAGAGTATATTTTAGAAATGGAAAGAGCAGGAGCAGATTTAATTGAAATAGGAATACCTTTTTCAGATCCTGCTGCTGAAGGAGTAGTAATACAAAATGCTAATATAAGAGCTTTAAATGGAGGAATGACAACAGATAAAGTTTTTGAAATAGTTAGAAAGGTAAGGGAAAAAAGTCATATACCTTTAGTATTTTTAACTTATATAAATCCAGTTTATAAATATGGGTATTATAATTTTTTTGAAGCTTGTAGAGAAGTTGGGATAGATGGAATTATAGTTCCTGATGTACCTTTTGAAGAAAAGCATGAAATAGAAGATGTGGCTAATAAATATGGCATTGATATTATATCATTAATTGCACCTACTTCAGAAGATAGAATTAAAAAGATAGCTAAAGAGGCTAAAGGTTTTGTTTATGTTGTATCATCAATGGGAGTTACAGGTGTAAGAAGTGAAATTACTACTGATATAGGAAAAATGGTTCAATCTATTAAGGAAGTTACGGATGTTCCTTGTGCTGTTGGTTTTGGAATTAATAATCCTAATCAAGCAAGAGAAATATCTGAAGTGGCTGATGGGGTAATTGTTGGAAGTGCTATAGTTAAAATTATTGAAAAGAATGGAGAAAATGCAAAAGAAGAATTATTTAAGTATGTTAGTGAGATGAAACATGCAATAGAGTAAATAGGTATAATATGAGTTTTTATAAGACTATAGATAATTATGTGTAATTAATTTTCTAAGTTAAAAAATATTACTGGAAATTATGATTTTCAGTAATATTTTTTTATTATCTTTCTGATTCTATGAGAAAACTCAAAGAATGTAGATAGATGATTTCAATTGTTATCATGAGACTATAACTATTCCAGTTTAATTTTCTTCTTTAGGACAATGATTCCATTCGCCTGTATGATAGAAGAGAACAGATAACACTGCTGATATACACCAACCTATAGGCCAAGCAACCCATATTCCTGTTGTACCAAAATAAATAGAAAGAATCTTTGCAAGAATTACACGAATAATTAAATCAGTAAAAGTTGAAACCATAAACTTATTCATCATTCCTGAACCACGAAGAATACCATCAGCTACAAGCTTTGTTGAAATAATAAAATAGAATGGAGCTACTATTTTTAGAAATATGATTCCAACATCTATTGCTGTTCCAACCGGATTATTTAAGAATATATAAATATTTTTTAAACGCTTAAATACAAAAATTAGTGAAACAATACAGCTGATACTTTGGCAAAGGAAAGTTGCCCATGCAACACCGTCCACACCTCTTGTGAAAATTGAAGAAAAGGTAGTTACGAAGAGAATGTCTATTACAATATTTGAAAGTGAAGAAATCATTAGGAATATAAAAGGTGTTTTAGAATCTCCTAAAGCTGAGAAAATACCTGTTGATACATTATAATAAAAAACGAAAGGTAATCCTAAAGTGTAAATATCTAAATATAATTTTGAATCAGCAAGAATATTATCAGGAGTGTTTATCAAATGTAAAAGGTTTGTACCAAAAAATAATTCTGCAATCATTAAGATTGCACATACAATAGCACTTGTAATAAGAGTAGTATAAACAGCTGTTTTTAAATCTTTATATTTCTTTGCTCCGAATAGATTAGATACAATTACTGAGCAACCAATGTTGCAACCAAAGGCAAAGGCAATAAAAATTAGAGTTATTTCATAACTATTTCCAACAGCAGCAAGGGCATCTTCTCCTACGAATTTACCCGCAACGAAGCTGTCAGCAATATTATATAATTGTTGAAAAATAATACTTCCAAATAAAGGTAGACAGAATTTCCATAATACGGATGACGGTTCTCCTACTGTTAAATCTTTATTCATAATTATTTCCCCCTTAAAATTAGCACTTAAGTTTGTTGCAAAGTTAATTCACTTTATCTTAATAATTATATTATATATAATACGCTCATTAGAACATTGAATTTGTATTTTGTTAGTATATTAAAAAGAAGATAATACTAAAGTACAATATTTAGGATATATTTAAAAAAGAAAGTAGTATAATAAACTTTATACTAGCATGCTATAAAAGGAGAGAGACAAATGAAAAATTATTTATTAGATACTAATATAATAATTAAGCTTTGGGATGAAAATGAAAAAAGTTTAGATAAAATGCTAAAAAAAAATAAGGTATTTATATTAAGGGAAGTATTAAATGAATTATCAGTAAAAGAAACAAAAGAGTATAGAAGAAAAGAAGTTTTAAGCGAGCGTTTTTGCAAGTTATTACCTTATAGTATAGAAGTTGAAAAAGAAAATATAAGTGGTTTTTATATGATATTTGATTATAAAACTAAGGGTAAATTTAATAATAACAATTTATCTAAAAATGATTTATTACAGCTATATGCTTGTTATGTTAATGATGATTTAAATTTAGTAACAGAAGATAAAGAATTATTTAACATTGCAAAATATATTTTGGGTGATGATAGAGTATTATCAATAGGTGAACTAAAAGATATTGAAATATAATAAAGTTGACTCTTGAAGTATAAACATGGATATATTATAATTTACAAGTATTTCGTTGAGAAATTTGGGAGATACTGTTTAAATACAGAGCCGAAGGGGAAAGTGCGGCAAACTCTCAGGCAAAAGGACCAAATTTTGAGAAAACTCTGGAAAGCCCATATAAGGCACCGACGAAGCAATCTTAAATATACTAAGAGAATCTTTCAGGTAAAGAAGACAGAGGCGCAATTATTTTAATAATTAGTCTTTATATATTACTAAAAAGGAGGATTTTTTTGGACTACATTACAATTTTAGAGTATATCGGTGTTTTTGCTTTTGCTGTATCAGGAGCAATAGTAGCTATTGAAGAAGAATTTGATATTTTTGGAATATATATAATAGCTATAATTACAGCTATGGGGGGAGGAGTACTTAGGGATATCGTTGCAAATGTAGGTATACCAGTATTCTTTACAAGTTATATGACCATTCCATTTATTATTGCAGGAGCTTTATTAGCTATATTTTTAAAAGGTAATTTGAAATATAAAAATTTATTTGTATTCATTGACGCAATTGGACTAGCTGCTTTTTTTGTATCAGCGGCAGTTAAAGCAATTAATAGCAATTATAATTTTATGTTATTTATATTTGCAGCTAGTATCACTGGCGTTGGTGGAGGAGTTTTAAGAGATATAATAACTAATAGAAAACCACAAATTTTTAAGCATGATATTTATTGTGTTGCAGGAGTTATAGGTGTAACTATACTTTGGTTTATATATCCTATAATTGGAATAGAATCAGCACAATTCATAGCATTGGTGGCTATAGTGATTATTAGAATGGTAAGTTATCATAAGACAATAAATTTACCAGTAGTATGTAAGGAAAGAGTATAAAAATAAGACTAATATTAAATAGTAAGAGGTATAAGAAAAAATTCTTATACCTCTTTTAAAATATTTAATTGCACTATAAAAATAGTTAAATAAAAATATATTTTATTCATTATACATATAATAGTATAAACTCTTAAAATAATTTATTAAAAATATATAATGTATTGAATTAGAATGAACAAATAATTTTTGTATAATACAAATATAGTATTATATGTTATATAAGTTAATAAATAATGAAATGGGGGGTTAGTAGGATGGATAATATAGATCTAATGGAACATGTTCATATAGGTGAAGATGGACAAGAATTTACTCATACTCATAATAATATAAATGGACATAATCATAGACATTCTCATGAAAATAAAAAAATTGTATTAAATCGTTTATCACGTGCAGCTGGGCATTTAGAATCTGTAAAACGTATGGTACAAGATGAAAGAGATTGTAGTGAAGTATTAATTCAGTTAGCAGCAGTTATATCAGCTTTAAATGGTGTAAGTAAAGTAATATTAAAAGAACATATAGAAGGATGTATAGTAGAAGCTATAGAATGTGGAGATAAGAGTGCTATAGAGGATTTAAATAGAGCAATAGCTCAATTTATTAAATAAATACTTTTTAATACTATATACAAAAAAAGGATTCAAATTCGAATCCTTTTTTTGTATATAGTATTTTTTATGAAAATTAAAATTTATTTAGTGTAAAAAATTAAAAAATTAATCCCCCCACCGAGGTTGTTGAGTTTTGGTGAAGGTGATACAATTTTAGTATTAAATGGAAAAAGTTTTTAGGAGGAAATTAATGAAAAGAAAATCCTTAATATTATCTTTAATAGTAAGTATGTCATTACTTATTACAGGATGTAACAATGAAAAGGAGACAAATGTAGGAGATAATTCTAAAGATAAGAATAGTATATCAACAACAGCTGATACTGCTGGGAGCTCTAGTAAGGATAGTATTACAGCATATGTGGGAAACAATATTTTTGAAAGTAGCTTAGATCCAGTTAAAGGAGCAATGAGTTATGGATATTCATTTACAAATAATGCTTTAACACGAGTAAATTCAAATTCAGAATATGAAGGTGATTTAGCAGAAAGTTGGAATATAAGCGAAGATTCTTTAACTTATACTTTTAATTTAAAAAAAGATATTAAGTTTCAAGATGGATCAGATTTTACTGCTGAAGATGTAGTGTTCACTTATGAAACAGTAAAGAGTAATCAAGCAGATAATGAAAGTGTTGATCTTACAAGATTAGAAAATGTAGAAGCTGTAGATGATTATACAGTTAAATTTACATTATCAGAGCCATATTCGCCATTTTTTGATTCCATTGCATTGTTAGGAATTGTTCCAAGTGACGCATATGATAGCGAAGTTTTTGATAAATCACCAATAGGAACAGGGCCATGGAAAGTTATTCAATATAATACAGATCAACAAATTATAGTACAAGCTTATGAAGATTATTACGAAGGAACTCCAGAAATTAAGCAAGTAACATTTGTAAAAATGGATAGTAAATCAGCTTTTTCTAATGCTAAGTCTGGTCAATTAGATATAGTTATGGTAGATCCAAACTATTCTACAGAAACAATAAATGGAATGCATTTAGAGAATCTTGAGACTATGGATGTCCGTAATATTAGCTTACCATGCTTACCGGAGCAGAAAATGACAGATAAAGATGGCAATGAAATAGTAGTAGGTAATAATGTTACATCTGATATAGCTGTACGTAAAGCTTTAAGTATAGGGATAAATCGTGAACAAATAATTGAAAATGCCTTAAATGGTGTAGGTAAAAAGGCTACTGGTTTTACAACTAATTTAGTTTGGGGAAATCCTTTAGTTTATGATGATAATCAAAAAGATGAAGCAGAAAAAATACTTGAAAAAGCTGGATGGATAGATAGTAATGGCGATGGCATTCGTGAAAAAGATGGGGTAGTTTGTGAATTTGATGTTTATGCACCATCTAATGATGAACAGCGTTATTTATTAGGAAGTGCTGTTGCAGAAGATGCAAAAGAGTTAGGAATAAAAATAAATGTTAAACAAGGAACATGGGATGAACTTACAGTTAAAGCTAAAACATGTGGTATTGTATGGGGATGGGGACAATATAGCCCTACAGTATTAAAGTCATTGCTTTATTCTGATTTATTTTTGACAGGTGATTACGATAATACAATTGGATATTCAAATAAGGAAGTAGATAAATTAATAGATGAAGCTATAGATTCTAATAATCAAGAAGAGGCAGTAGAAAAGTGGAAAGAAGTACAAACAGTTTCAAGTGAAGATTATCCATATTTATATATTGTAAATATTGAGCATAGCTACTTTATAAATGACTCTCTTGATATTTCTATAAATACACAAATACCACATCCACACGGACATGGTGCACCAATTATTTGTAATATGAAGGATTGGAAGAGTAATGAATAGAGTAAAATATATAAGTTCAACATTTTTTAGAATGTTATCCTTGTTAATAGGGGTTAGTATTATTTCATTTATCTTAGTTACAAATTCACCTATAGATCCATTAACTTCGTATATTGGAGCAGAATCTACCCTTTCAGTAGAGGCAAAGGAGAAAATTGCAGAACATTGGGGATTGAATGATCCACCATTAGAAAGGTTTGCATCTTGGGGTAAAAATGTATTAAGAGGTGACTTTGGAACATCAATAACATATAAGCAGCCAGTTAGTACAGTTATATTAGAGAGATTTAAGTATTCAATAGTATTAATGTTAGTATCTTGGTGTTTTTCAGGAATAGTAGGATTTGCAATTGGCGTTTTAGCAGGTGTATATAAAGGAAGTTTATTTGATAAGATTATAAAAATATTTTGTCTTGCATTACAATCAGCACCAACTTTTTGGATAGGTTTATTAATTTTAAGCTTATTTTCAGTATATTTAGGATGGTTTCCTATAGGATTTGCAGTACCAATGGGTAAGTTAGCTTCAGAAATTACAATTTGGGATAGACTATATCATCTTGTATTACCATCATTAACACTTAGTATATTAGGAATTAGTAGAGTAACATTATTTACAAGACAAAAGTTAATAGAAATATTAAATAGTGACTTTATACTTTTTGCAAAGGCAAGAGGTGAAAATACTAGACAACTAGTAATTAGACATGGGTTAAGAAATATAGCATTACCAGCTATAACAGAACAATTTGCTTCATTTAGTGAACTTTTTGGAGGAATAGCATTAGCTGAAACAGTTTTTTCTTATCCAGGCTTAGGTACAGCAACAACAGCAGCAGGATTAAATGGAGATGTTCCTTTATTACTAGGCATTGCAATATTTAGTGCCATATTTGTATTTGTAGGTAATTTTATTGCAAATATATTATATGGAGTATTGGATCCAAGGTTAAAGGAGGGAAGATATAATGGTTAATAGTCCTTTAAGGATCACAAGAAAAAGTAAGTTTAATATTTTCCCAAATACAAGAGCTAAGATAATATTTTATGTAACAATTTCTACTGCATATTTATTAATAGTGCTTATTTTAGGAATTACAATGAATGCAGATAAATATGCAGTAAATTATTCATTAAAATTTATAAGTCCATGTTTAGACCATTTGTTTGGAACAGATTTTATGGGAAGAGATATGTTTTGGAGATGTATAAAAGGGTTATCTAATAGTATTTTAATAGGAATACTTGCATCTATAGTAAGTTCTTTTATTGCTCTTGTGTTTGGAGTTTCTTCAGCTATTATTGGTGGAAAATATGATAAATTTATTAATTGGTGTGTTGACCTTTGTATGGGGATTCCACATCTGATTTTACTGATTTTAATATCATTTATGCTTGGAAGGGGTACAATAGGGGTTACAGTAGCAGTAGCAGTTACTCATTGGCCTTCACTTACAAGACTTGTTCGTGCAGAGGTTCTTCAAGTTCGATCAGCTCAATATGTCCAAGCAGCATATAAAATGGGGAAAAGTAAATTTGAAGTTGCAGTTAATCACATTATCCCACATGTATTACCAGTATATCTAATTGGTGTTGTACTATTATTTCCACATGCTATTATGCATGAAGCATCAATAACATTTTTAGGATTTGGAATTCCAGCAGAGATTCCTGCAATTGGAGTTATCTTATCAGAAGCAATGAATCATATTACAACAGGAAAGTGGTGGCTTGCAGTTTTTCCAGGAGTAATGCTTTTAAGTGTTGTAATCCTATTTGATGTAATTGGTGAGAATCTCAAGATTTTAATTAATCCCAATAGTGGAAATCAATAATTAAGGAGAAAGTCTATGAATGAGAAAGTATCAGTATTACAAGTAGATAATTTATCAGTAGCCTTTAGTATGTATAATAAGGGGTTAATCAAGAGAGATTTAGAAGTTATACATGAACTTAGTATTGATGTAAAGAAAGGTGAAATTGTAGCTGTAGTTGGATCAAGTGGATCAGGTAAAAGTATTTTAGCTCATGCAATTATGGGAATATTGCCTGAAAATGCAAAAACAAAAGGTTGTATAAAGTATTATAATGATGAGTTAAATGAGAAGTATTTAAGAAAAGTAAGGGGAAAAGATATAGCCTTTATACCACAATCAGTAGATTTTTTAGATCCATTAATGAAGGTAGGAAAGCAGGTTGTCGGAATTAATGGCAATAAAGAAAGACAAAAAGAAGTTTTTAAAAAATATAATTTAGATGATAAAGTTGCAGAAATGTATCCTTTTCAATTATCAGGTGGAATGGCAAGAAGAGTTTTAATAGCAACAGCTGTAATGAATGAAGCAAAATTAATTATAGCTGATGAGCCAACACCAGGTTTAAATTTAGAGCTTGCAATGGAAACATTAAATAATTTTAGAGAGATTGCAGATAATGGATGCGGAGTATTGTTAATTACTCATGATGTAGATTTAGCTTTAAATGTAGCTGATAGAATTGCAGTTTTTTATTCTGGTACTATAGTTGAAATTGCGCAAGTTGAAGATTTTATAAAGGGAAAAGATGCATTAAGACATCCTTATAGTAAAGCATTTATAGATGCACTACCACAAAATAAATTTAAGGAATTGCCAGGATTTCAACCTTATGCAGGTAATCTTCCAAAAGGATGTTTATTTTGTGATAGATGTTCATTAAGAACTGATGAATGTAGTAAAACTATTAAAATGAGAAAAGTAAGAGATGGTGAGGTGAGATGTATTAATGCTACTTGAGGTTAAAAATGTAAGTTATAGGTATAGTAAAAATTCTAAATGGATACTTAAAGATGTTAGTTTCACAGTTGACTCTAAAGAAAGAGTAGCATTAGTTGGACCATCAGGTTATGGGAAAAGTACCTTGTCAAAAATAATATCAGGATATATAAAGCCTGATAAAGGAGAAGTTTTATGGGATGGAAAGCCAATTCCTGAAAAATGTTATTGTCCAATTCAAATGATTTATCAGCATCCAGAGCAATCAGTTAATCCAAGGTGGAAGATGGGTAAGACACTAAATGAGGGGTGGAATGTAGATAATAATTTGTTAGATGAGATGGGAATAGAAAGATCCTGGTTGAATAGATGGCCTAATGAGCTATCTGGGGGAGAATTACAAAGATTCTGTATAGCAAGGGTATTAGGTCCAGAAACTAAATTTTTAGTTTGTGATGAAATAAGCACTATGCTTGATGTTATTACTCAAGCGCAAATTTGGAACTTACTATTGAAAATATCTGATAAAAATAATATAGGAATGTTAGTAGTTACTCATAATATAGAATTAGCTAAAAAAGTATGTAATAGAATTATAGAATTGCCTAAAATTAATAATGAATTCAGTAGTTAATAAGTAAAGGGAGCTAATTTTCTGGCTCCTTTTATAATTTATAATATAAAATATAAAAAAAGTGTAGACATTTTGAATGATATTATATATAATAATAAATATACGGCGCCATAGCCAAGCGGTAAGGCAGAGGTCTGCAAAACCTTTATTCCCCAGTTCAAATCTGGGTGGCGCCTCCAATAAGATTATTTAAAAAAGGAATTCAGATTTGAATTCCTTTTTTTGTATAAAAGAACAATACGTACTGCGCAAATATGTTGACAATGAATTTAAGGGGAGAGATATACAATGAAAAATGCAGAATATTACATAAAAAATTTAGAAATGATACCTCATGTGGAGGGAGGATATTTTAAAGAATCATTTTTATCAGAAGATAATGTAAGAGAAAATAAAAAATTGTGGAGCAGTATATATTTTCTTTTAAGAACAGGAGAAGTATCAAATTTTCATAGACTAAAATCTGATGAATTATGGTACTATCATGATGGTGAATCACTTACAATCTATATGATAACTCCAGAAGGAGATTTTATAACAAAACAACTTGGTACAGATATAGAGAATGGAGAAGCTCCACAAGTTTTAGTGCCAAAAGGATATATATTTGGTTCTGCTATGAATAAAGAAGGCTTTTCTTTAGTTGGTTGTATGGTTGCACCAGCATTTGAATATGAAGAGTTTGAATTATTTGAAAGAGAATATCTTTTAAGTTTATATCCAGAGTATAAGGATATAATATTAAAACTTACTAGAGAGAAAAATAAATAGTTCAATTAAACATAAAGGGATGTCCATTGGACATCCTTTTGAATAGCAATATTTTAAAATTGTTAATTAATAGATGTGATAAGTTACAGTCTATTTTCAACTAGAATATCTTTATTTCGTTGGACTGATT
>NZ_JADNLK010000042.1 GCF_015555905.1 Clostridium sp. D43t1_170807_H7 | reverse complement strand
TGATATTTGCGGTTTCACTACGGTTCCTAATGCTTCACAATTTTCTAGATTCAAAATTAAATTTGAAAAAGATCTAAAAAATTTTTTTGATTATTTAGTTGAAATTACAGATCCTATTTGCGATGAAATAAATTCATACTTAAATGATATTTTAATTGTTGATACTACTGGCATAGAAGCCTATGTCAATGAAAATAATCCTAAAAAATTTGATACACTACTTCGTCAATGTAAAGCATTGAGCAAAAATAATCCAACATTTAATGCCCATTCATTTGCTTGCAGTAAAATGCCTAAAGTTTCTTATGCAAACCCTGATATTAAACTTTCATATATGAATGGTCATTATTGTTATGCTTTAAAAACTTCAATAGTTACAAATGGTCTAGGTATAATCAGAGATATAGATTTCCTAAATGATAAATCAACTAATATCACCGAAGCAGCTACCGCTAGCGAAGCTAAAGATACATATGATGCAAAATCTCTAATTCCAACATTAAATAAATTTTTCTCCAAACATGATTTTGAATATAAATACTTTCTTGGAGATGCTGGTTTTGATGCTGTTGATAATTATAAATACCTTTATAAAGATAAGAATATAATACCCATAATCCCGCTACGCAGGGCGCCATCATCTCCTATGCCTGGATTTAATGAAAATGGTGTACCAACTTGCCCAAATGATAATAAGCTACTTATGAAATTTGATGGAATAACACGTGAAAAAGGACGTTCAGATAGGATTAAATGGATTTGTCCCAAATCTAAAAAAACTAGAATCAATGGGAAAACTCAATATATCTTAACTTGTGAAAATCCTTGCACAACATCTAAGTGTGGCAAGATTTATCAAGTTCCCATTGATAATAATATAAGAATGCATACTGTTATTCCAAGAAATTCAAGCAAATGGAATAATATTTATAAAACAAGAACCATCATTGAAAGAACAAATTTCATGATGAAATATCCACTTGCTTTACAGTACACAAAACTTAACAACACAGAATCACTTAAATCTGAAGTGATTTTATCAGCTATAACACAACTAATCGTTGTGTTAATAGCTAACAATATGAATAATACCCAAAATATATTATCAATAAAAAAAGTTATATCTTAAAATTTGGTAATTATTTTAGGCTTTTTTAGTGTGCGCTTTTTTAGAAATTTTTATGCATACTCCAATTATTTCCTATACTTAGCTTTTATCAATAGTTTTGTTCAATTTTTAAAGTTAGTTTTGCAATCAACTATGTTCTAAAAATATTCACAAATAGTTTATAATAATCTCGGAATTATTTCTATAGTATTTTATAAAAAAATATGGAAATATGGTATAAAATTAATAAATTTTATTTTTTTCTTCTTTTAATATAATAAATAATTATTAGTACTATTATTAAAGCAATTATTACTAAAACAATCACTATATTTTGTATATTAGGAACTTTAAATCCTATAATTATACTATTGCTTTCATTTAAATCATTTATAGTGTAGGAATACTTTATAGTTTTATCATTAACTATTTCATTAGAATTTGTATCTACTATTTTAACTGGCATAGATATTGATAAATCTACTGGAATACTACCTATTAAATTAGATATATTTTTATTTATTAAACTTCCCAAATCTAATCCAATATTATTATTTATATTGTTATTTATATAATCACTAATAATATCTATTGCACTATCATTAAGCTTAAGTGTTACTTTATATTCATTGGTAAAAATCCCCTTATCTTTATCTTCAATTATACTAAAATAATCATTACTTAAATTAGATGCTTCATTAATTTTCACTTTATCAGTTGATATATTAACTTCTTCTGTATTTAAGTCTCCTTCCTTTGACTTGGTTATTTCTCCAAAGTGTATTTTATCAGGAATTTCATCTTTAACTTCAGTAATAACTTTTGATAACAAATCATTATCTACTAACTTATTTATAGCATCATCATAATATACCTTTATTTTTGTATCACTAGTTCCATCTATATTAATAGAAGTATCACTAGTTACTTTTACCTCACCACATCCAATTAATATGACTGCCATACTCATAATTAGAAATAAAACTAATATATACTTTTTTAATTTTCTCATATTTCTCAATTCCTTTCTCTGTAAAAATTACCATGTTATTAGTATAACTAATTTGCACTTTTTTTAATATATTTAAGCAATATTTTTTATATAAAAAAAATCACAATAACATCATAAGAAACCTTTTCTTAATTACTGCTATTGTGATTAATTTTACTAATTAACTTTTTATAATATTTCAACTATATTACCTTGTTCTAATGATTTTTTCACATCTATAACTCTTTGATTAGATGATCCTCTATATTTAAGCATTATATCTCTCTTATCTGCTTGAAACTTTCCATCTATTAAAACATCTACTTCTCTTAATATTTCTGCTCTTTTAGGATTATTAATTATTTCTTCAAAAGTATAACCTGACCATAACCATATTGGTTTATCAGTTTCTAATTTTATTCTTTTTAAAAGATTTAATAATGTATCATCCATTACTTGTTGCATAGGTTCTCCACCTAATATATTTACGCCTCTTATTTGTCTAGCCTTAGTTAATTCAATAAATTCATCTTCTGTTTCTTTTGTAAATTCATTTCCATAATTAAAATCTTGTTGCTCTTTATTAAAGCATCCCTCACAGTTGTGTGTACATCCACTTACAAAAAGTGTTATACGTATTCCAGGTCCATTTGTAACATCTAACTTTCTAATCTTAGCATATTTCATACTAAATACCTCCCATTAATTATTATACAAAAAATGAGAGGATTCCCTCTCATTTTTTTATAGATGAAGAACTCTATCTCCAATTTCTGCTGTTCTTCCTTTGTTCCAATATGAACTTCCTATATATCCACAAGTTCTTCTCATAACTTGTAATTCACTTTCATCATCATTTCCACATGATGGACAATGCCAAGTTAAGCTTTCTTTATCTAATTGCATTTCTCCATTAAATCCACACTTATAACAAACATCAGATTTAGTGTTAATTTCAGCATATTGAATGTTGTGATATATAAAGTTAATTATATCTTCAATAGCTTCAACATTTTTATTCATATCAGGTACTTCAATATAAGAAATACATCCACCATTACTAATGCTATGGAATTGTGATTCAAATTTTAGCTTACTAAAGGCATCAATCTCTTCACAAACATGTACATGATATGAATTTGTGTAATATAATCTATCAGTTACATTTGGAATTTCTCCAAATCTTGCTTTATCTATTCTACAGAATCTATAAATTAAGCTTTCTGCTGGAGTTCCATACAGTCCAAATCCAAGACCTGTTTCCTTCTTCCATTCATCACATTTATCTCTCATATGTTGCATTACTTCTAAAGCGAACTTTTCTCCCTCTTCTGAAGTATGTGTTACTCCTAACATTGCTTGAACCATTTCTGCTATACCAACATATCCAAGTGAAAGAGTTGAGTATCCATTTTTTAATAACTCATCTATTTTTTCACCTTTCTTAAGTCTTGCTATAGCTCCATGTTGCCAATGTATTGGGCTTGAATCTGAAGTTACTCCAAGTAACATTTTATGTCTAGTTAATAATGCATTTTTACAAAGTTCTAATCTTTGATCTAGCATTTCCCAGAACATTTCCATATCTTTATCAGCTATTATAGCTATTTGTGGTAAATTTAACGATACAACTCCTTGATTAAATCTACCATAAAATTTATAATTTCCTTCTGCATCCTTCCAAGGACTTAAGTGTGATCTACACATTCTACTCCAATATTTCTATTGGTTTGGACTATCTCTTCGCTCCAGTTCACCAGACCTTCATCACGCCTTGCACTTCCATTGGTGCTAATCTCCAATGTACTCTACTCCCTTACATTACCTTAATGTGGTTTCGATAGTCTCTACACGTTTTCTGTAATAAATTCATCATAATACAATGCTCTCTTATTTTCTAAGGGCTTAAATCTTTCAAGATTTTTTCTATTAATACATTTCTTTCTATTTTTAATCCATAACTCCAAAAATGTTCTTCCAACATTATATTTTATAGCCATCCCCCATTAATTCTCATTGGGTTTTTATCTCCAATCTTGCTATTACTTATCTTTTTACTAATAAGATCCTTATTAGGATGATTAGATAATGTATCTCCTCCACATTTACCTATACTATTTTTAGTATTATATCCCTTTTTAACAGAGTCATAAAAGCATATCCAATAATATTCACGCTCATCTAATTCTTTTTGATTTGATACTTCTTCTAATAATTCTATGTAGAAATTATCCTTTCCATACTTTCTAATAGCTCTATAAAATTTAGTATCATGTTCGTCTTTTTGGTATCCCATATGTCTATTAAATCTTTGTGTTAATGTTTCAGTAGTTTGGCCTATATATACTTTATTATTAATTTTACAAGTTATTTTGTAAATTTTAAAACTTCTTTTCATAATCTACCATATTTACATTTCTTAAATATAGTAAGACTTCTTATTACAGAACTTCGCACGATATTACCATATCATTACTGACTTAGGTTTCATCGTTAGCCAGCTTTATACTGACACCCCTTTTGCTTGGGTTCACAAGGTTTTACATGAGCCGTAGTCTTACACTTAATTACTATAACCCATTGGTGGGAAAGTATTCCCTTCATAATTTTCTCTCATTATCTTAGCACTTTGATAATCTGGTACTAATCTCTTAGCTGTACATTTAGCTGCAAGCTTAGTTATATAATCATATTTACCACCTTCAAGACAATTATGCTCATCAAGTAAGTAAACTAACTTAGGGAATGCTTCTCCAATTTCTTGACCTTTATAGTTTTTCATTCCTTCAAGTCTTTGTCTTATCATTTCCTCACAGATCATTGCCATTTCTTCTTCATATGGATTACCTTCTTCTATTTCTAGGTAAATTGTGGAAAATGGTGCCTGTCCATTTGTTGTTTGTAACGTAGATAATTGATATCTTATAGTTTGAACTCCATCTTTAAGTTCCTTCATCTTCATATCTTTAGCTAACTTAGTAGCAAGATCTTCATCATTAAGCATTTCCATATAGTGCTTAAATGCTTTATCTTCTGTTACCTTTAAATACTTAGCTAAATGTTTAATAGTGATACTTTGCCCACCATATTGATTAGAAGAAACTTGAGCAATTATTTGTGTTGCTACTGTACATGCTGTTCCAAAACTCTTAGGTTCTTCAACTAACTTTTCATTTATTACTGTTCCATTAGTAAACATATCCTCTAAGTTTATTAAACAGCAGTTAAACATCGGTGATATAGTATAATCCATATCATGCCAATGAATTGCTCCTTCATCATGGGCTTGAACTATGTGCGCTGGAATAAGTTTTCTTCTAGCAATATCCTTAGATACTTCCCCTGCAATTAAATCTCTTTGCGTCGCAGATACCACAGGATTCTTATTTGAATTTTCCTTCATTACATCTTCATTCTTCTTGCTTAGTAACTCTAATATACTATCATCAGTAGTATTAGTATTTCTCTTAAATTCTTGTACAGCTCTGTAACCTTCATACGCTCTTGCAGTTTCAGCTTGTCCGTAGTGAACTAATCTATCATACACATAGCTTTCTATTTTATAAATAGTTGCTATCTCATCTTGTTTGCTAAAATACTTTTCAGCATCATTTGCTATTAATCTTGCAATATCAGCTAAAAATATTCCACTACCGTTTTTCATAGACTTAGTTATAGCTTCTCTTATTTTACTCTTATCGAACTCAACTGTACTTCCGTCCCTTTTAATTACTTTCAATTAATACCACTCCCTAAACTTCAGTATATTTTAAATAATCACTATTAAATAAAATAAGTTATTAATTTAAAGGCTAATTATACACTAATCGATATTTATTTTCATAATACTCTAGGGTCGATTATGTTAAATAAACTTTCAAATATATCTTTTTTTAACTCTTTTTCTTTAAAATAATACTTATTTTAATTTGTCTTATCTAATCCACTTTATGAAAATTTACATAAAAAAATAGTGCTTATATTAATACCATTAACCTTAAATACACAACATATTGTACTATCTTTTTCTTTTAAACACAACATATAGTTCAACCTATTTTCAAGGAATTTACTGTATTTTTCTTACAACCACTTTAATTTTCTTTATATTTTATTTAATTTCCTATATTATCCTTATTTAATTTTTCATTCATTTTCCATTACAATATTTTTCATTATACTACATTAAATTTTAAAAAACACGTCTTGAAATTTAACATAATATATGCTTTTTAAAATTTAAAATATAAAAATTTTTCCAATTAAAAAGGTTATCAAATTGATTTTCTAACTTATTGTTATTAATCAATTTAATAACCTATTTTTTCAAACTATAATTCTTCTAAATCATATGGAGTATTTTGATATACACAATAATTAAGCCAATTGCTAAAAACTACATTTGCACTTCCCCTCCATGTAACCATTGGTTCTAGGTTAGGGTTATCACTTGGAAAATAATTTTTAGGAACTTCTATATCTAATCCTTTATTAACATCTCTAAAATATTCATCCCTAAGTGTATTTCTTTCATACTCTAAATGCCCTGATATAAAGATTTGTCTTCTACTTTTATTAGCAACAATAAATATTCCTGCCTCTTCAGATTCAGATAATATATCTAATTCTTCAATTTTTTCTATATCTTCTCTTCTTACTTCAGTATGTCTAGAATGAGGTGCATAAAAAACATCATCTAATCCTCTTGTAAGATCTGCATTTCTATCATTTATAAAATGTTTAAATACCCCAAACATTTTTTTCTCTAATTGATATTTTGGAATTCCATAATGATAATTCAACCCTGCTTGAGCTCCCCAACAAATATGAAGGGTTGAATATACATTACTTTTACTCCACTCCATTATCTCTTTTAACTCATTCCAATATATAACATCTTCAAACTCTAATTGCTCAACTGGTGCTCCTGTTATTACTAATCCATCAAATTTTTCACTTTTGATTTCATTAAAATAACTATAGAATTTTTCCATATGCTCAAGGGATGTATGTTTAGATTTATAACTTTCTGTTTGTAAAAGCCTAATTTCCACTTGAAGTGGTGTATTAGACAAATATCTAAGTAATTGATTTTCTGTTTGAATTTTTTTAGGCATTAAATTTAATATTGCTATTTTTAACGGTCTTATATCTTGATTTACTGCCCTTTCATTATTCATTACAAATATATTTTCATTAGATAAAACTTTAAATGCAGGTAAATCTTTTGGAATTTTTATTGGCATAGCCTTTCCCCTCCTTACATTAATATTAAATCATATTTTTTACAAATTTAGAATATTTATTATCAATATTAATCTTTGTAGGTTTTTAATTTCCACAAATTTTCTTTGACAGTAAAAATCAATAATCATATAATAATAAAAATAACCTTCGTATAAGCTTAAAAATATGGTTTAGGCGTCTCTACTATATCACCGTAAATGATATAACTATGAAGTAAAATCCACGAAGGTTAATGTAGTATTTTTATAAAGGTGGATTAATCAAATGAATAAAAAGATTTTTATTGATAATATTAAAGCAGCTAATAAGGAAATTCCTTGTGATTTAGTTGTAAAAAACATTTCTGTGGTTGATGTATTTCAATGCTCTTCATTTATTTGCGATGTTGCTATAAAAAATGGATTCATCGTTGGACTTGGAGATTATTCAGGTGATATAGAAATTGATGGTACTGGAAAATTTATTTGCCCAGGCTTAATTGATTCTCATGCTCATATAGAATCTTCTATGCTTACTCCAAATGAATATTATAAAACTGCTCTATTACATGGAGTAACTTCATTAATTGCAGATCCTCATGAAATAGCAAATATCCTAGGACAAGCTGGAATCAAATTCATGATTGACTCTGCACAAAATATACCTTTTGATTTTTATTTTATGCTTCCATCCTGTGTTCCATCTACACCATTTGAAAATTCAGGTGCAGTATTAAATAGTTCAGATTTAAAAGACTTCTACTCTAACTCTAAAGTTTTAGGACTAGCTGAAGTTATGGATTATCCTTCTGTTTCAAATTGCAATGATGATATGATAAATAAGCTTTATGATGCAATTTCTAATAACTCAATTATAGATGGTCATGGTGCTGGCTTAAACACTCACTCTGTGAATGTATATTCTACAGCTAATATAAAAACTGATCATGAATGTGCTACTTATGAACAATTAGTTGATAGAGTTAGACGTGGAATATATGTATTAATGAGAGAAGGTACTGTTGCCAAAAATTTAAATGATTTAATTAAAGGTGCTTCTATATTTAATAGTAGACGTCTTTGCTTATGTACAGATGATAAACATATTGATGATTTAGCTGAAAATGGTAGTATAGATACTTCTATTAAAATGTGTATCGAAGGTGGACTAGCTCCTGAAATTGCAATTCAAATGGCTACTTTAAATGCTGCTGAATGTTATAATTTAAAAAACAAAGGCGCTATAGCTCCTTCATATATTGCTGATTTTATTATTCTTGATAACCTTGAAGAATTTAAAATTAATTCTGTTTATAAAAATGGTAAATTAGTAGTATCTAATAATATTCTTATAACTGATATAGAAGATTCTAACTTATGTCCAAATTTATCAAACTCTATTAATTTGCCTACTCTTACAAAGGATATTCTTAAAATAGATGTAAAAAATAAATCAACATTAAATGTTATAGAATTAATACCAAATAAATTAGAAAGTAATCATTTGAGACTTGATATATCTAAATTAAATTTTAATGATGAATTTGTTAGTTCAACAACAAATGATAACTTATTAAAAATCGCAGTTATAGAGCGTCATAAAAACACAGGAAATGTTGGTCTTGGTGTTTTAAAAGGATTGAATATTAAGTCTGGAGCTATTGCCACAACTATAGCACATGATTCTCATAATTTAATTGTTTGTGGTACTAATGATTCTGATATGCTATTTGCTATACAAGAGTTAAAAAATATAAACGGAGGAATAATCATTGTTAAAGATGGTAAAGTATTAGCTTCTGTATCCTTAGAGATAGGTGGAATAATAACAGCTAGAAAATCTAATGATGTTATTTCTGATTTAAATAAATTACATGATGCTTTGAAAATTATAGCTCCTGATATCAATTTTAATCCATTTTTAACTTTATCATTTTTATCATTACCTGTAATACCAGATATCAAAATTACAGATAAGGGATTATTTGATGTTAAGAATTTCAATTTCATAGATGTATGTGAATAATTATACTAAAAGTTAATAATTATAAAATAAGTCTGCCATAAGCAGACTTATTTTATAAGATTAATTTTATTCTATTAGTTAAGTACAAACTTTTCTATAGCTTTTGCAACTCCATCATTTTCATTTGAATCAGTAATATAATTTGCTGCTTTTTTTACTTCCTCAAATGCATTTTCCATTGCAACACCCATACCAGCATATACTATCATATCAAGATCATTTCCTGCATCACCAAAAGTCATTACTTCTTCTTGTTTAATACCTAAATGTTGTGCTAATAACTCAACACCAGTTCCCTTGTTTACAGCTTTATTTAAAAACTCTAAAAAGTATGGTGTACTTCTAACAACAGTATATTTATCATAAACTTCTTTTGGTAAATTATCTACTGCCTTTTGTAATATTTCTGGTTCATCAATCATCATAACTTTAATTATAGAATGATCATCTTCAATTTCTGAATAATCATTTATGTTTATTTCTATACCATTTATATTTGCTTCAACTTCTGTATATTTGCTATTTTTAGGAGTTATTAATCCATGTACATCTGAAAATGCATGAATATTTACACCTAATTCCTTACTTAAATTATGTAAATAATGTAGATCAGCACCTGTTAATGCTATTTTAGAAATTACTTCTCTACTTTTAGTCTTTAAAACTAGTCCACCATTATAAGTTAAAACACAATCATTTTCATCATACATATCTAATTCTTCTAGATATCTTGTTACTCCATCTATCGGTCTACCTGTTGCAATTACAACTTGAACACCTTTCTCTTTTGCTGCCTTTATAGTATTTTTTGTTCTTTCAGAAACTGTTTTATCTTCTTTAAGCAGTGTTCCATCCATATCAATTGCTATTAATTTATACATAAACTCCTCCACTATTCCTTACTATAAAATTCTGTTTTATTATAACATATAATTTGCTAATAGCGGCATAGTATTATCTATAAATTTTATAACTAGTATTGATTTAGATTTAGTGAATACTATATTTTCAATATAATCTTTTATATCTTAATATAATTATAATTTTACTTCTTATATCCTACATAAGAGCTAATTACATCATCAAATCCATCTCTAGCTAATATACTTATAACTACTCCTGTTATTTCATAACTAGATGTATTATATTCTTCTCCTCTAAATTCTTTAATACAACTCACTACATCTTCTGCTATTATCTTTGCGTCAGACTCATTTAATAATGCCTTTTCATCTCTAGTTGAATTTAATATACTTACTTCAATTTTATCTTGATCTAATTCTTGTAATCTTCCATCTTTTTTTACCACTTTCATTGTATTACACCTCCTTATAATATTATTCTCAAAAAAATAGGTTGTAACTCATAATAGTAACTAAAAAATTACTATCATTACGTTACAACCTATTTTTATCTATCTCTCTTACTCTTATACCCTAAATAAGACATTGCTATATCAATAAATCCATCCTTATTGAGAGTTTCTATGATTACTGCAAAAATTTCATAAGTTGATGTAATCCCGTCATCTCCTCTTATACCTTGTAATACTTTTACTACTCTAGTACTTAACACTTTTAAATCAGATTCATTTATAATTGTGTTACTGTCAATGGATGCACCTAATATACTACTTCTTATTTTAATAACATCTAAACTTTGTATTCTACCATCCTTTTTTATAACTTGCATAAACACACCCCCATATAAGAAAATTATACACTATCATAGAATATTTTTAAACGATTTCATAATTTATTCATAATAAAATTCTATTAATTTATTATATGTGTCTATTGTCTCATCTTTACTAAATGAGAGGTATATTTTTTATCTTTTATAATTAATTTATTTCCCATTGAAACTACTATTTCAATAATTATTAAAGCCGAAACTATTGTCCGACTATTTTCTTTTTTAGTTCTTTCTATTAATGTTACAAGTAATCTCACCTTAAATAAATACTATTACATTTAACATTTATTTTCTATAATCGTAAAATATACTATAAAACTTTATTGGAGTTAAATATTATGAATTTTATATCTAAATTTAGAAACTTATATCATTCATCACGTCAAAATTTAACACTTATATCTGACACATTAAAAACCCCAAGATCCTATAGTGCTTATGTTTTAGAAAAAGTAAATAAAAGTGATTTTTCTAGTAAAACTAAATACTTTATATGGGTAGATACAAAAAACTTCAAAACTAATATCTTTAAAGGAAGTACACATTATTGGGTGTTAGAAAATAGCTTTCTTTGTACCATAGGAAGACCTAGTTCCCCTACTATAAAAGGCACTTTTTATGCAGGACCTAAGGGATATTCCTTTGGGGAAGCTCGTGGATTTAGATGCTTATATTATACACAAATAAAGGATAATTATTTATTTCATTCAATTCCCTATAATCTAGATGGTTCTATAAGAGATTCTCGTTTAGGTATGCAACTAACTGATGGTTGCGTAAGACTTGCAACTAAGCATGCAAAATGGATTTATTATAACGTTCCATCAGGAACTACTATATATATAACTTGAATATTATTGCGCACATAGTGAGAACGAAAAATGGAATATTACTTTTCCGGGAAGTGGTGAAATTTTCGCTAAGAATTTATATAATTGATTCCGTAAAATTTACTAAAGATTTTAAACTTGCTAAAGCTTCAA
>NZ_JADNLK010000041.1 GCF_015555905.1 Clostridium sp. D43t1_170807_H7 | reverse complement strand
TGTTGATATATATTCATTAATGACTTATACATCTTAGGCAAATACTTTTCAATTTCTCTTAATATAACATCTGCTCTAAAAACAAACATACCTGAATTCCATAGATAAGTCCCTTTTAATAAAAAATCCTTAGCTACTTCAATATTAGGTTTTTCAGTAAACCTTGCTATTTTATATGCTTGAGATGTAGAAGCTATTCTTTCTCCCATTTCAATATATCCATAACCAGTTTCAGGTCTAGTTGGAGTAATACCTATTGTAACTATCCCTCTACGTCTATTAGCTATCTCAATAGCTTCTGATAGTGTATCTAAATAATCCTTTTGCCCATCAATGTGATGATCAGAAGGTAAAACTACCATTACAGCATCATTATCTTTTTTTAATAACTTAATAGCTGATAATCCTATACAAGTAGCAGTTTCTTTATTTGCTGGTTCAGTAAATATATTTTCAGAATTAACATCTGATAACTCATCTCTTATTTTTTCTAAATAATCCTTGTTAGTTACCACATAAATATTGTCCTTCTTAATTAAAGGAGTAATTCTTTCAACTGTATTTACTAAAAAGCTTTTATTATTAATAACCTTTAAAAATTGCTTAGGTTGATTTGCTCTTGATAAAGGATATAGCCTTGTACCTTTTCCTCCAGCTAAAATTAGCGCGTATATCACAAAATTCCACTCCACGTAGTACTATGATTTATTATATGAGTGCCTTTTGCCAATTGTGAAATCATAATGTTATTTCATTATTTTCTTTAAAATATTTATTTTTTCTTTATAAGGTGCAAATCTTACATTAAATTCTACAAATGTTCCCCTCTCCATTACTGACCTTTTATGAGTAAATGCATCAAAACTAGCCTTACCATGATAACTACCCATACCACTATTTCCTACTCCACCAAAAGGTAAATTCCCATTAGCAACATGAATTACAGTATCATTTATAGTTACCCCTCCAGATGTAGTACATCTTAAAACATTCTTTATACTTTTTTTATTTTCAGAAAAATAATATAATGCTAAAGGCTTTTCTCTCTTATTAATAAAACTTATTATATCTTGTATATTATCAAATTCTATTACTGGTAATATAGGTCCAAATATCTCTTCAGTCATAACATTAGAATCAACATCTACATTAGTAAGAATTGTTGGCTCCATATACAATTCAGTAATATCAAAATTACCTCCATAATATATTTCTCCATCATTAAGATATTCTTTTAATCTATTTAATGAAGCAGTATTAATTACTCTAGAATAATCAGGGCTATTTTTAACTTCTGTTCCAAACTGTTTATGTATTTCTTCAACAATTAACTTTAATAATTTATCTTTAACACTACTATGAACACATAAATAATCTGGTGCTACACATGTTTGACCTACATTCAAGAATTTTCCCCAAACTATTCTTTTAGCTGCAAGTTCTAATTTTGCATCTTTATCAACTATACAAGGACTCTTTCCCCCTAATTCTAATGTTACAGGTACTAAATTTTTAGCCGCCTTCTCCATAACTATTTTTCCCACTCTAATACTACCAGTAAAGAATATATAATCAAATGGAAGATCTAATAGATATGATACTACTTCTTTACCCTCTAATGGGCTAACCACCTTCAAGTATTCTTCTTGAAAGTTTTCATTAATCATTTCTTCTAATAATATTGAAGTATTCTTTGTATTTTCTGATGGTTTTATTATTGCTGTATTACCAGCAGAAATAGCTCCAACCAATGGAGCTATAACTAATTGAAATGGGTAATTAAAAGGCCCTATAATTAATGTTACTCCATACGGTTCCTTATATATGTAGCTTTTAGCAGGGTAATATACTATAGGTGATTTTGTTTTTTCTATTTTTGACCATCTTTTTATATTTTTTATATGTTTATTAATCTCATCATATACAAGTCCTACTTCAGTTGCATAACTCTCAAAATTAGATTTTCCTAAATCTTTCTTCAATGCATCTAAAATTTTATCTTCATTTTTTTTGATTACTTGTTTTAGTCTTTTCAAATTATCTATTCTAAAATTGATATCATTTGTTTTACCTAAATAAAAGAATTCTTTTTGTTTATTAAATACCGATTTTATATCACTCATTTATTAACCTCTTATTTGAAAGTTTTTATTATATTTTACCATATTTCAAATTTCCTTCAAAAAGATTATTAGAAATAATAAATTCTGATATTCCTGCTGCATATGGTGCTATTTCATATAATCCAAAATAAATTACAACTTTATTATTTTTTATATAAAAATTTTGATTATCCCCTATTCCATTAAATCCATCCTTACCTGTAAAATATCTATCTGGATCTTTACTTATTTGTCTGCTTATTTCTTTATTAATTATATCCTTATAATTATAGTTATCTTTGAAGATATCTTTTAGTTGCATCTCATTACCACTTGATTTTTCTATATTATAAGCAATTCTATTTGTTATACCATGAGCTCCACCTGAAAATTGATAGTAATCTATATAAAAACTAATAATATCTGAATTGTTAGTAACCTTATATCTAGCATACAATTGATATGGCATTAATGGTGATGGCTTATCTTTAAAGTATTCATCTGCGATCTGCTTAACTTCATTAATCCAATTTTCTGTCCACTTTATAACCTTATCATTAACTATATCTTCTTGCTTTTTATTACTTATACCATTTATTTGTGGAACAACTACATTAATGTCTAAATAATTATTTTTTGATTTATATATTTTATCCACAATATTTACATTAGAATTATCTTCATTTAATTCACTAGTTTTCAACATAGCCTGTGGATAACTTCCAATACTTATCAACAACATTAATACTACTAAAAACCATATTTTTAGCCACTTCATGAAATGCCCCTCCTCTATATTCGCTAAATTTTATACTTATTTTATTATTATCTACAATAAACCTAATAATTATTAAATTATATATCAACATTTTTTTAACAAGTTATCCACAGGCGTTTGTGGATTATGTGTGTAACCTCTAGTTTTTGTTAATTTTATAAATTTATTTCATATTTAAACTTTATTTCATATTGATTTTATCCACAGCCTATATATAGTATTAATAAAATATCCATAATCTAAACATTAAATATAAAAAAACAAAAAAAATAAACCATAATATAATAATAAAAATAAAATTTTATTATTATATTATGGTTAAAATCATCTAAGTTAAATTTTATTGAATTGCCTTTAACACTATTTTAAATATTATTGTTCATCTACTTCTTTTGTTTTTCCTGAAGTTGATATTAAATTATTTAAGCCCTTTAGCTCTTTATAAGTTAAATCTCTCCATTCACCAATTCTCAATTCACCTAAATTTATATTCATTATTCTAATTCTTTTTAGTTTTACAACTTCATATCCTAAAGATTCGCACATTCTTCTTATTTGTCTATTTAAGCCTTGAGTTAATATTATTCTGAATGTGTTATTACCTTCTTTCTTAACATAACACTTTTTAGTAACCTGCCCTAAAATTTTAATTCCATTACTCATTCTTTTTACAAACTCTTCATTAATAGGCTTATTAACAGTTACTATATATTCTTTTTCATGATTATTTCCAGCTCTTAATATTTTATTAACTATATCTCCATCGTTAGTCATTAATATTAACCCTTGAGAATCTTTATCTAATCTTCCTATTGGAAATATTCTTTTTTTATGATTTACAAAATCAACGATATTTCCCTTTACTTTATGCTCTGTTGTACAAGTAATTCCTACAGGTTTATTTAATACTATGTAAACTAAATCTTCATCCTTTGATATTAGCTTTCCATTTACTTTAACCTTTTGACCTTTTGATACCTTAGTTCCCATTGTAGCCTTAACTCCATCAATAGTAACTAATCCATTTTCTATTAACTTATCTGCCTCTCTTCTTGAACAAAAGCCTGATTCACTTATATATTTATTTAATCTAACCGTATCTCCTCTATCATTATGAACAATTACATTTTTCTTTTTTATAGACCTTTGTTGCATATTTACCTTCCTTTGTTTTTCTTAATTTTAAATTAGAAATTAAACTTTTAACAAATTCATATTCTACTTAATTTAATTTATGTTCAGATCCAGCATTATTAAATCTTACTTTTAAATCTTTTCTATAAATAAAATCTGCGGTTTCATCTAAACTATTATGTTTTAAAGCTTTCCCAGTAATTGTTACAACTATTCCTGAACTCTTTACCATTTCATTTTCACTAGCATATTCTATTATCTTACATATAGCTTCATCAATATTCTTATCTAATACACTTGTTTCTGAAATTAATATTTTTCCCTTTTCAGTAGATGAACTAATATTTAAAACCCTATTAAATCCGTTTACTTCTAATTTAATTGCTGAAGTAGTTTCTACTACTACTGTACTAACAACATTGTTATATTTATATATTATAGACAAAACAAAAATTAATGCAAAAATAGATATAATAGATACATATAATTTATAATCTTTTAAACTCTTTTTTTCTATAGATTTTATTTCTTCTCCTTTAAAACAAGGTTCTTTCAATTTAAGTTTTTTAAACTCACCTAAAGATGTCATTACAATAGCATTTTTTTTGTTATTTTCAAAAACTATTCCATCAATACTCAGCTTTTCTTCATATTCAATTATATCTTTTCCTAAATCCTCATCTGTGTTTTCAACTATTTGAATATAATCTTGTAAGTTTTTATATTGTGGATTTCCTAATATTAAAGTATATGCAATTATATACTCTCTATATTTTTTTATATATTTTGAAGTTGTTCTAGTTGCCATGCATACCGCACTTACAGGAATATCTTCTTGTTTTATAAATTCATCATATAATTCACTATTAGTAGTTATGAACATTGCTATATTTAGCAATTCATTTCTTATTGAATAACTTACATTATCTTTAATTAAATCTTTTACTAAAACTTTATATTTTAGTAGTTCTGAATTAAACATTATTATCTGCTGATTTCTCAATTCCATTATTTCATCACTAATTAATATTAATGATTTTATTGAAGAAAATCTGTATTTATTCTTATGAAACTTGTCCATTTGCCCTCCAACCATTACAAATCTTCTCTTCCTATTAATTTTCCTGTTACTACTACCCTTCTTTTAGAGCCTATAGTACATGTTATTAAAGTCATTTTTTCATAATCTGCATCATCTAAAACTTCAACTTGGTCAGGATCTACTATGAAACTATTATCCACTTCATAAGTAAATCTTCCCTCCTTAGTTGTAACGATAACTTCATCTCCAACTTTAACTTTATATAGATTTATAAATGCATCTGTAAAATCCGAAACTCTATGTCCAGCTACAGCGAAATTTCCTACTTCCCCAGGCATTGCTGACTCTGGAAATCTTCCTAAAAAGTATTTAATTACATCTTCAGTAATTCCATCAACAACCGGTTGTTTTAACTTAATTGACGGTATTTCCATTATAGCTACTGGGGTATACCCATTTATTGCTTCTAAACTTACTGGCTCACTACTTTCTTCATTCTTTGCTTCTGCAAGCTGACTTTCAAAAACTTCTAATAATTGATTTTGCTTATGCGACGTTACTATCTTTTTATAAGCAACAGTACCTATTATTCCAACACCTATAAGGATTAAAGCGACACCAAATATTCTTCTAAACTTTCCCACTTATTCCACCCCTAAAAATAATATTATTTTCCTATTTTTGTACATATATAATTTTTTATACATATATTATAACATAAAGCATTAAAAAAACATTAATACATTTTAATGTACATTATATGGGGGAGTTTATGAAATATAATAAAGATAATGTGATTTACATCGATTTCATATTCAAAAGAAAAAAAATCAACTCAAAAACTGTTTTATTTTTCTATAAGCTTTACTCAAAGCTATTTACTATATTACCAGCTAGAATAAAGCTTTCTAAAAATAAAAAAACATCTTCATTTAACAATCGTAAAACTTCTAACTATTAATTATAAATATCCCATTTTTATTATATTCATAATTCATCTTTATGATAAAATATACTTAAAAAAATTGATGAGGTGATTTAATGAGAATAGGAATGGGATATGATGTACATAAATTAGTTGAAGAAAGGGATTTAATTCTGGGAGGAGTTAAAATTCCATATGAACTTGGTTTATTAGGTCATTCAGATGCTGATGTATTATTACATGCAATAATGGATTCTTTACTTGGTGCTGCTGCACTAGGAGATATAGGAAAACACTTTCCAGATACAGATCCTAAATATAAAGGAATTTCTAGTATTGAACTATTAAAACATGTGGGTAATCTTTTAACTGAACATAATTATAAAATCGGAAATATAGATGCAACAATAATTGCTCAAAGACCTAAAATGGCTCCACATATATCTAAAATGAGAGAAAATATTGCTTCTGCTCTAAATATATCAGTAAATCAAATAAATGTTAAAGCAACTACAGAGGAAGGCCTTGGTTTTACCGGAGAAGGTCTTGGGATTTCTTCTCAATCCATTTGTTTACTTTTTAATTAAGAAATTAACTTTTTAATTACGCTTTACTGCTTAAAAAAGTTAAGAGTTGCTTTCAGCAACATTAAGAACCTTACGGCCAGTTAAGAAAATTTTAATTGCTCGATTTATCAAACCCTTAATTCCTTAACTTCTTAATGTTGCCAACGGCAACTCTTAATTTCTAAACTACTTTGTTTTCTTTAACTACAACATTTTTATTCTTTTTTCTATGATACCAAACAATTGCAATAACAGCTGAAATACCCATTAAATATGGATAGAATAAATATTTCATTATTGCAAAAGGTGAAAGAGCTGCTAACCCAGCTGCTGATATAAGCTGTGCTCCATATGGTATAACCCCTTGAAATACACATGAGAACATATCCATAATACCTGCAACTCTCTTAGGTTCAAGCCCTACCTCATCTGATATATCTTTAGCTATAGGTCCTACTGTAACTATTGCAACCGTATTATTTGCTGTACAAATATCTACTAAACTTACTAAAGCAGCAATTCCAAGCTCTGCTCCCATCTTACTCTTAAAGCCTCTTAAGCCTTTATTTATTATAAAGTCTATTCCACCATTATATTTTATTATTTCTATAGTACCTGCAATTAAAATTGATATTATTATAAGTTCACTCATTCCACTAATACCATCTGCTATTGCTGCAAAGAAACCTAATAAATCAAAGCTTCCCCCAACAAACCCTATAATTCCTGCTATTACTATTCCACCTAATAAAACTACAATAACATTTAAACCAACTAATGCACCAACTATAACAGCTATATAAGGCACTATCTTTATTAAGCTATAATCTAAGGCTTCAACAGTAGTTACCGATCCATTTTTTGTTATTAATACAAATATAAATGCTGTAATAATTGCTGCTGGTAATACTATTTTAAAGTTCATTTTGAACTTGTCCTTCATTTCACATCCTTGAGTTCTAGTTGCTGCAATAGTTGTATCAGAAATCATTGATAAGTTATCACCAAACATTGCTCCACAAACTACTGACGCAACAGCAACTGCTGTAAGTATTCCTGTTTTTTCAGCAACACCAACTGCAATTGGTACTAACGCCACTATTGTTCCCATTGATGTTCCAACTGATAATGATATAAAACAAGCAATTATAAATATACCTGCAATCATTATATTACTTGGAAGTATAGATAAACCTAAATTTACAGTTGAATCAACTGCTCCCATTGATTTTGCAACTTGTGCAAAGGCTCCTGCCAATATAAATATTAATACCATCAAAATAATATTACTATTTCCTGCCCCCTTACAGAACATCTCTATTTTTTCTTCAAACTTTACTTTTCTATTCATTATTAACGCCACTAACGCTGACGCTAAAAATGGAACTATTACTGAAACTGCATAAAAATCCTTAGCTAATAAAGCTGATGCTACATAAACAATTACAAATACAAGTAACGGTAATAACGCCCATCCGTTTCCTCTTTTGTTCATTACTAATTCCTCCTATAATAATTATTCTTAATAAAAAAAGCTTCCGAGAAACTCAGAAGCATAATTATCAAAATTACATATATTTCTCTCATCTATCAGGATTTAGCACCACATTCTAGTAGTAACAAGTTACAGATTCTAAGTAACAAGTTAAAATTTAACGACTTGTCACTTATTACTTGTCCCCTTGTCACTTATGACAGGTTGCCGGGCTTCATAGGGCCAGTCCCTCCACCACTCTTGATAAGCTAATTTTTCAATTTTCATAAATAAGATTAACAAATTAATAAATTAATGTCAACTAAAAAAATTTTCCTATAATATTTGTATAGAAAAATTTCTTTTTTATCAAATTTATAATTTATTAATTTATTTATAAGGCTATGTCACACTAAATGGTTGATTTTTTTTGTAAAAATATGCGATAATAATAGTAGATGAAAACATAGGAGTTGATTTCAATGTCTGCTATTAAAGATATTTTAGATAAAATCGATAAGTTAAGCCCCGCCGATCAAGAGCGTCTTAAAACAATCCTTTTTAGCAAAACTTTTACAAAATCCATAAGTATCGAAGAGTTTGTTACAAAAGAAAGGTTTGCTAATGGTCGCGTTTGCCCTGTTTGTGGTGCTACTCACGTTGTTCGCAACGGCAAAAGAAAAGACGGTACTCAAAAGTATATCTGTAAAGATTGTGGCAAATCGTTTGTTATTACAACCAATTCCATCGTGTCTGGAACACGTAAAGACCTTAACGTATGGATTAAGTACGTTGATTGCATGCTGAACGGCTTTTCCGTTCGCAAAGCTGCAGAAGAATGTGGTATTCATAGAAATACAGCATTTGCTTGGCGACACAAGATTTTGGATGCCCTTCAAAACATGGCTAACGATGTAATCCTTGATGGCATTGTCGAGGCTGATGAAACCTTTTTCACTATATCTTATAAAGGCAACCATAAAAAGAGCAAGAAGTTTACAATGCCTCGCGAGCCGCACAAAAGAGGCAATTCAACGCATGTACGTGGTTTGTCGAGCGAGAAGGTTTGCGTACCTTGTGCGGTAAATAGAAGCGGTATGTCAATTGCCAAAGTTTCTAATACGGGAAGAGTATCGACCAAGGATCTCCACGAGATTTATGATGGTCGCATAGATCCGTCCGCAACGCTTGTAACCGATAAAATGAACTCTTACGTACGTTTTTCTAATGCAAACGGTATTGAGTTAGTGCAGTTAAAGACGGGCAAAGCCAAGAAAGGCATTTATAATATTCAACACATAAATAGCTATCATAGCCAACTCAAACGCTTTATGAAGAGTTTTAACGGCGTATCTACAAAGTATCTGAACAACTACCTTATTTGGCACAACTTTGTTAACTACGCCAAGGAAAGTGACGTTGAGAAGCGTGCTATCTTATTAAGCTATGTGTTAACTGCATTAAAAACAGATCGGAACAGCAGTTTATCAGATCGTCCTGCTCTTCCGTTAGTTGCATAAACTTGAATTTATCAAAAGGAGAAATATAATGAGCCGAAAAACTTTATCTATATTACTTTTGCTTATTATTTTTTGTATGATGATATTAACAATGACAGTCTGCTCTTCAATGAACTATGAAACCAATATCCATGAAATCAATGAAGAATTCAACAACATATCTATAAAAACAGATACAGCGGATATTGCTTTTGTTCCGTCTAATGACGGAATGTGTAGAGTGGTTTGCTATGAAGATGCAAAGAAAAACCATTCCGTTGAAGTCCAAAACGGTACTCTTACACTTGATGGTGTTAACAATAAAAAATGGTATGACTATATCGGAATTAATATCGACCCACCAAAAATAACAGTTTATCTTCCCGAAGCAGAATATTCCTCGCTTATCATAGAAGAAAGCACAGGTGACATCGATATATTGAGGGATTTTAAATTTAAGAGTATCGACGTTTCCCTTAGTACAGGTGATGTTAAGTGTTATGCGTCTGCTGCAGAGGCTATTAAAATAGCAGCAAGTACCGGTGACATTTGTGCGGAAAGTATATCAGCAAGCTCGCTTGATATTACAGTATCCACAGGCAAAGTGACTGTTTCGGATATGACGTGTGACGGCAACATAACAATCGGTGTGTCAACAGGAAAAACTTATCTTACCGATATTGTGTGCAAAAATCTTATTTCAACGGGAAGAACCGGCGATATATCACTAAAAAATGTTATTTCCACAGAAAAGATCTCTGTTGAAAGAAGCACGGGTGACGTAACGCTTGACAGCTCGGATGCAGCAGAGCTTTTTATAACGACAAGTACCGGTGATGTTGAAGGCAGTTTGCTTACCGATAAAGTATTTATCACAAAAACCGATACAGGTCGCATCAATGTCACGAATTCCATTACCGGAGGAAGATGCGAAATTACCACTGAGACGGGAGATATTAAAATCTCGATTTCAGATGACTGACAAATTTCAATATGTCGAGTAGAGGAGAGAAAATACTCTCCTCTACAAAAAGTGCTAAAAATCAGTCATATTAAGTGACAGAGCCATTTATAATAAAAAAAGGAAGTAATTAAAGTTACTTCCTTTTTATGGTGCGCCATCACGGGTTCGAACCGGGGACACCCTGATTAAGAGTCAGGTGCTCTACCAACTGAGCTAATAGCGCATAAAATAATGGAGCGGGTAGTGGGAATCGAACCCACCTTTCCAGCTTGGAAGGCTGGAGTATTACCGATATACGATACCCGCTTGCTCTTGACAGTAATAATTATAATATATATTAATTACACTGTCAAGTTTTTTTATATTACTTCTGTAAGATTTTTTTGTAGTATTCTTCTGAATTGTTCTCCTGATTTTTTATTAGTAGTAGCTTTTTTACACATCTCTAACCAAGTTGTTGTATCCTCATTAGTTTTCTCTTTAAGTTCATCTTCGCTACTTGACATATAACTTGATTCTAAAACAAACTTTCCTAGTTCTTCTGGTTTTTCAAAAATTTTTAAATATAAAAATTCACTACTATCTCCATACCAAGTTCTATTAAAATCTCTTACAAATTTCTTTAGTTCTAAAATTAATTTATTTTTTGGTAAATCCCAGCACTTTTTAATCATAATAACATGATTTCTCATCTTTTCTGCTTCTTCTTTGGTGATTTTATTATTTCTTTCTCCATCACTTATTACTTGCTCTACAGATTTTATAGGAATTGTTGATACAGATCCATTTTTAGAGTTAATCCATATATAAAAAGCTTCCGGTAAAAAGGAATATTGAATATATCCTATTAAAGCTTTAACATCTGGTAAATACCCCCAAATATTATTTAATCCATTTTCTCTGCAAAAAATCAATGTGTGGATATAAAGGCTCTTATCTGTCGGCAGTTTATTCATAAGCATATGTCCTCTAATAGTTCTATTTTCACTAATTAGTTCTTTCCAATAATCAAAAGAATTATAATTTTGCCTCATATTATCACCTTTCTTCATAATTTTTAATATAATATACTATATATTAATACTAACACTTTATACCAAAACTAATCAATAGTAAGGGCTTAAAGTTACGTAAATTTGATATTTTGCACAATTTAGATTATAATATAATAAAAGGATTAAAGGGGGCAATCCATTGTACAATTGTGAGATATGTGGCGATAAAGCGGATATTCATCATATAATTCATAGAAGTGAAGGTGGTTTTGATATTGAGATAAACTACAAGTATTTATGTGCTTTGCATCATAGAGGCAAAAACGGTCCACATCAAAATCAGTTTGTTGATCTTCAATATAAAATTGATATGCAAACCAAATTGTACAGCATTCTGCCAAAAGAATATTATTCTCCAAAAGAAATATCTCAAATTTTAGGTATTCATAATAATTCTTTAAAAAGGTTATTGAGAAATCTTAAAAGATATAAAGAAGGATACAAAAAAGAGGATATAATCTTTACTTTAATGGGTTGTGTCAGATATACTGTAGATACTTTAGAAGAGCTAGCTTTAGATTTATTAATAGATGCTCTTTAATATTAAATTCTGAAATTATAGTAGTATGTAATAAGATTTCTTATTCTACTACTTTTTTTATATTATAAATTCACCTTTTATATCTAAGATAATAACTTTTTAAATTTATCTATGCTCATCGGATCAATTTCAATTCTTTTTAACTTATATCTATTACTTTTAAAAGATATTTTTCCTTTGTGTATAGTTACTGCTGCTTTTATATTAAGTTCATTTGCTATATTTATCACTTTATTACTATACCATCCAAAAGGATAAGCTAAGTAATCTCCACTTGCACCAATATTATCTCTTAAAAATTCTTGTGCACTCTTTATTTCATTATAAATATTTTCTCTTGATAATAAACTTAATCTTACATGATCTACAGTATGATTTTCTATTTCCATACCTGTATTTTGCATTTCTTTTAACATATCAGATGACATATAATAACCATTATCAACAAAGGTTGTTATTATAAAAAAAGTAGCTTTTATATTGTTTTCCTTTAAAATTGGAAATGCATTTTCATAATTATCTATATATCCATCATCAAAAGTTATAACTACTGGATTTTCTGGAATTGAATCATTTTCTAAAGCTATCATTGCCTCATCTAAAGTTAATGTATTAAAATCATTCTCCTTTAACCATAACATCTGTTCTTTAAACATATTTATTGGTAAAACCATCTTATTTTTAGGGTCATTATCATTTATGGAATGATACATAAGTATTGGAATCTTTATATTTTTATTATTATAATTTTTATTTTCTTTAATAGATACTATTTCAAATTTATCATTGTTGCTTTGACATATAAAAAATATACCTAAAAATATCATTATAAATATAATACTTGTTAATAAGATTCTCTTCATCCTATGCTAAAGCTCCTTCTATGTTTAAATTCTTATTTTTATCAAGCTTTAATACTTTATAATGTTATTTTAACTATTTTAAATTTTATTATAATGGATTATTTATATTACTTTATATTATTTAAAAATTTATTTTATTAATACAATATTTTAAGAAAATAAATATCCACCAGCTAAGCTGGTGGTTTTTCATGAGCCCTATAAGGGCAAATTACTAGCTTGCGTCTTAAGACG
>NZ_JADNLK010000040.1 GCF_015555905.1 Clostridium sp. D43t1_170807_H7 | reverse complement strand
GTAGGCTTGCCTGTTCAATTCCTACCGAAGGACCTTCCTTCATCATTTATATAGCTTTCATGGCACACCACCACCGTACGTACCGTCCGGTATACGGCGGTTCCTTAAGTTTAATGAATTTTAATATATAGACGCGTTAGGCTTTTCAAGCCTAAGTCGTTAAAGAATTCATTTGTTAGTGTAGTATTTAATATAACGCTATTTGCTACTCGCCAGTATCCTTTACGGGTGTTGGCGAATTTTATTGCTTGATAGTGATTAAGTCCTAATTTATTAAGGTTTTTATATCTTGTTTTAACCTTCTTCCATTGTTTCCATATACACATTCTTAATCTCCGTTTTATCCATTTATCCAATTGAACAACAATACCTTTACACTTTGCTATTCCATAATAATTAATCCAACCTATATTAACTTGATTTATCTTAATTATTCTTTGTTCCAAGGTCATCGGTCTTGATCTTGATAATATTTCTCGAAGTTTGTCTTTATGCTTTCTTAATGATTGTTTAGATATGCTTGAATATGCCTTACCAAACATAATCCCTATTGTGAACCCTAAGAATTTTCTTTTCCAAGATCTTTTAACTGCACTTTTATTGATATTTACTTTGAGTTTTAGTTTTCCTTCAATGAATTTAGTTATGTTTTCCATAACCCTCTCTCCGGCTCTTTTACTCTTTACGTAAATATTACAGTCGTCCGCGTAGCGACAAAATCTATGTCCTCTTTTCTCCAACTCCTTATCTAATTCATCTAACATAATATTAGATAATAAGGGACTTAGTGGCCCACCTTGTGGCGTTCCTTCTTCATTTAGTGCTACTATTCCATTAATCATTATTCCCGATTGTAGATATTTCCTTATTAATTTCAAAACTCTTTTGTCTTTAATGTCTTTCGATAGCTTATACATTAAAATATCATGATTTACTTTATCAAAGAATTTCTCTAAGTCTATGTCTACAACCCATCTGTAACCCTCATTAATATAACCTTCCGCTTTCTTTATTGCATCTTTTGCACCTCTACGAGGGCGGAATCCAAAACTATTCTCTGAGAATTTTTCATCATAAATTAGGTTTAGTTCTTGCGCAATTGCTTGTTGAATAAATCTGTCTAAAACCGTAGGTATTCCTAGTAATCTAGTACCTCCATCTGATTTTGGAATTTCAACTCTTCTAACTGGCATTGGTTTATACTCATTATTAAATATATCTTCTCTAATTTGAGGCCAATTTGTTTGTAGAAATTGTTTAAGTTCATAAACTGTCATTCCATTAATTCCATGACTTCCTTTATTAGATATTACTCTATTCATTGCTAGAAGTAAGTTTTCCCTAGATAATATTCTTTCTAATGAGCCATATTCAAATTCACCGTTCTCTCCTTTTGAAGTTGCCGAGAATTCTCTATGCGCTCTTTGCTTATATTTGAGTTCCACTCTATCTTGGTCACTAGAGCCTAAATATTTAGTTTTCTGCAATCTTTGATTATTCTGCGAAACTTTCAAAATTCAAAAACCTCCTTAAGGTTCGGTCCTTCATCCGCTATCGCGATTAGCGGAGTTACTATGACTTCTGCTGACTTCTGATAGCTCAGCTACATATCACTATGTAGGTTATTACTTTAGAAATTCACCTTTATTAGCAATATATCTATCAGACCTCCCCAGGTAAGAGCAACAACCTTCATCTCATACATCTGCTACATTTACTCCTAAAGTTTCGGGTAGTGTTGGACTTTGTTTTGTTGTGCAAACTCGTCCGACCTTAGTAAGCCTTATATGTAGTTCGTGTCCCTCAGACCAAGACTTTGCCTCCGACTTCCTTCAGATTCCACCTCACGATGGACACCCTTGTCATTAGCTAGTGGTTCCCACTACCAAGCCCACAACGGACTTTCACCGTCAAGTTGTTGCCCATGCTGGGCGCACACTAAAAAAAGAGATGTGAAAATACACATCTCTTAATATTATAAGCTTAATATTTTTTTATCATTCTTAACTAAAGTAGCTTCATCTCCAACTTTTACTTTTCCGCCCTTTAATACTCTAGTAAATATACCATTTTTAGGCATAATACATTCACCAACTTGATAATAAATTGCACACTTATCATGACACTCTTTACCTATTTGAGTAACTTCTAATAAAACCTCTTCTCCTATAGTTAATCTTTGTCCTACTGGTAACTTATTTAACTCAAAGCCTTCGATAACTAAATTTTCTCCAAAGGCACCAAAATCAACATTTCCACCTTTATTTCTGAAGTCTTCAATTTTTTCTAAGGCTAAAAGACTTACTTGTCTATGCCATTTTCCTGCATGTGCATCTCCTTCTATTCCGAACTCTTCTATAAAATTTGCTTCTGAAACTTCATTTTTAAGTGTTCCTTTATGTTTACTTGTACATATAGCTATAACTTTTCCCATTGTCCTATCCTCCAATTTGATTCATAAATTTTAATTCCTTATGATCGCTCTTTTCTAAAAACAAATGTTTTTCAGGTTTATCATAAATATTATCGAAAATTAATTTATTAAGTTCTTCATCACTTATATTTTCTCTAAGTTTACTTTTCAAATCTACTCCATAGTCAAAATGTAAGCACTGCTTTAAAAATCCTTCAGGAGTTAATCTAACTCTGTTACACTCTTCACAAAAGCAATTACTCATGGCACTTATAAAACCTATTTTGCCTTTTCCATCCTTTAATTTTATATAAGATGCAGGCCCACCACTTTTACTTCTAACTACTTCCTCATAATCTTGGTAGATTTCAGATATAACTTTTAATACTTCATCATTAGTAGCACCTTTATAATTAACTGCAACACCTATTGGCATAAGTTCTATAAATCTAACATCTATAGGCTTTTCCATTGTAAGCTTTACAAAATCTAATATCTCATCTTTATTTATATCATTAACTATAACAGTATTTAATTTAACTTTTACTCCTAATTCAATAGCCTTATCTATTGCTTTTAATACTTTATCTAATTTCCCCACTCTAGTTAGCTTATTAAATCTCTCTTCCTTTAAAGAATCTAAACTAATATTGACTCCTTTAAGTCCATTCACAGCTAATTCATCTATCATATCTGCAAGTAAAATACCATTTGTAGTTAAATAAATTTCTTCAATTCCTGGAATAGTATTTATTTTGCTTATTAATTTAACAATACCCTGTCTAACTAATGGCTCTCCACCAGTTATTCTAACCTTTTTTATTCCTAAATTTGCACTTTCCTTTATAACTTTATATATTTCATCATCGGTTAACTTTTCATCATTCTTTAAAAATTTATTATTTTTTTCATCCATACAATAAATACATCTTAAATTACAATTGTCAGTTACCGATACCCTTAAATAATCTATTTCTCTTCCAAATTTATCTTTCATATTAATTAAAGGGTAATTTAAAAGTTAAACTCCCCACTCTTTCCTCCTGTTTTTTTAAGCAAATGAGTTTCTTCTATCACCATTCTTTTATCTACAGCTTTACACATATCATAAATAGTTAATGCAGCCACCATAGCAGCTGTTAAAGCTTCCATTTCAACACCTGTCTTATCAACTATTTTTACTGTAGCTGTTATTCCAATATAGCTTTCTTCTCTATTTATATCAAAATCTACATTACAGCTTGTAATCATTAAAGGATGACACATTGGAATTAAATTTGATGTTTGTTTACTAGCCATTATTCCTGCAACTCTAGCAACACCTAATACATCTCCTTTTCCAATTTTTCCAGCCTCAATAAGTTCTAAAGTTTCTCTACTCACTCTTATTTTTGAAACTGCAACTGCAACTCTTGCAGTTTCTTTTTTCTCAGAAACATCTACCATTCTAGCATTTCCACTCTTATCAAAATGTGTTAATTTATTATCCATACTTCCTCCTATGTACTTATCCTATTTACCAAATGAACAATGTGGAAATGTACATACATTACAATCTAAACATAATCCACCATGGCCATACTCTACTATATCATCTACTGTTAATCTTTCATCACTTAATACTCTAGGTAATACTAAATCTAAAACTGTTCTCTTTGAATACATAGCACAACTTGGAACTCCTAATATTGGAGTATTTCCATGGTAAGCTAGTAAGAACATTGCTCCTGGAAGTACTGGTGATCCATAAGTTACAAGTTCTCCACCACATTCTTTTATAGCTGTAGGGGTTACGTCATCTGGGTCTACTGACATTCCTCCTGTACATATAATCATATCTACACCTTCTGATAATCCTTTTTGGATTTCTTCAATTATTCTTTCTTTTTCATCTGGTAAGATTACTTGTCTTACAACTTCACTACCATAATACCCTAATTTTTGCTTTATAACTGGTAAGAATGCATCTTTAATTCTACCCTTATATACTTCATTTCCTGTAGTTATTAAAAGACATTTCTTAGGTTTTATTTCTGCCACGCTTATTATTTTTTCTTTAATTAAATTTTCAGCAGTTATAATTCTTTCTTCATCTATAATTAATGGAATAACTCTTGTTGCTCCAACTTTTTCACCTTTTTTTATAGGAGTATTATTATGTAATGTTGATACTATAATTTCTCCAACTGAATTTAATTTAAATAAATTAGCTTTATCTATTTTTAAAACTCCATCTCTATCAGCAAAGAAGTCAACCTTTCCTTCTTTAATTTCATCTGAAAGCTTAATTCCTTCTCCAACAACTAAATTTGAAATTCTTGTTGCCGCATCATTTTCATGAAGTTGCCCCTCAACAGGCTCCCAAACATATACATGCTCTTTTCCTATTGATAATAGCTTTTCAATATCTTCTTCTTTAATTATATGACCTTTTTTAAAAAGTCTTCCCTTAAATTCTCCTGGAATTATTTGAGTTACATCATGAGACAGTATAGTTCCTACAGCGTCCTCAACTTTTATCATTTTCATTACTACATACCTCCTCTTTATTTTCTAGCACATTCCTTTGAAGTTCCTAATAATATATCAATTCCATGTTTAATATCATCTAATACATAATCTAATGCTTCTTTACAAGCTTTAGGGCTTCCTGGTAAATTCACTATTAATGTATCTTTTCTTATACCTGATACAGCCCTTGAAAGCATAGCCCTTTTTGTGATTTGCATACTATACATTCTTATTGCTTCACATATTCCAGGTGCTTCTCTCTCTATTATATCTCTTGTGGCTTCTGGAGTAATATCTCTTTTAGAAAATCCTGTTCCTCCAGTGCTTAAGACTAAGTTAACTTTAAGTTCATCACACATTACTTTAAACTCATTTGCAAGCATTTCTCTATCATCAGGTAATATAATTTGTTTTTCTACAGTAAATCCAGCTGCTTCAACTAATTCTCTTACTACTTCTCCACTTTTATCTTCTCTTTCACCTGCATATCCTTTGTCACTACTTGTAATTATTCCAACTGTATACATTACAATTCCTCCAATTCTCTATATTCTTTCTCAGTATTTATATTAGAAAAATCCCTCTCTATGAATTTACTTCTATCATCGCCTTCAATGACTTTTAAATCTAAAGATCTTATTAATAACTGAAGTTTATTATTATTTTCCTTTATTGCCTCTTCAACATTAGGAATAATATTTTTAGAATATATACCACATAAGGGCTGTAATCTTTCATTAACCCTTGGTACTAATACATCATATTCTCTATCATAATTTCCTATAATATTTAATGTATCTTTAGTAATTAATGGCATGTCACAAGCAATACATAAAACCTTATCTGTAGTTGAATTAATAAGGGCTGAATGTATTCCGCTTAATGGACCATTTCCCTTATATATATCTTCAACTACTCTCAAATTAAATCCCTTATATTCTTGTAGATTATTTGAAATTATAATTATTTCTTTATAGTCCTTCCCAGCTTCAATTATATATTCTATAAATTTTTTTTCTTTATAACTCAATAATGCCTTATTATTGTAGTTCATTCTACTACTTTTTCCACCAGCTAAAATAGCTAAAGTTTTATTTATCATAAGTATCTTCTCCTTAAAACTTTATGATATCTATTATATCTCCTGCATTAAGTCCTTCACTTCCACCTTGAACATCTATCATACAATTTGAATTCAAATTAGAGCTTAATATTCCATTTCCATTTTTAATCTGTGTTATATATACAACTTGCTTTCCTTCTTCAATTACAGCTCTTCCTCTAATAAATCTTCTTTGAGGACTTTTCTTAGTAAAATCATTGCATAATATTGCTTTTTCTCTTTTTACTTTTACTTCATCATATCCACACATCTTTTCTAGCGATGTTTTTACAAAAAGCTCAAATGCTGTTAGAGCAGCTGTGGGGTTTCCTGATAAACTAATAACTAAAGCATTATTTACCTTACTGCAAAGTACAGCTGAACCTGGCTTCATTTTAACTTTCCAAAATAACCTTTTACCATTAATATTATCTATAGCTTTATTTAATAAATCTTTCTCTCCTACCGAAACTCCTCCAGTAGTTATTATTATATCCATATCATTTGAAATGCTATTTATACATTTTTCTATTTGATTCTCTATATCTTTTACATGTGTACTATATTGAATATCATAGTCTAATTCCTTAATTCTAGAAATTATACTATATTTATTGCTATTAAATATTTTTCCAGGAATTAGTTTCTCTTCTACATCTATAACCTCATCTCCTGTACTAATTAAAGCTATTTTAGGCAGTTTATAAACTTTAATTTTTTCTATTCCTGTACTTGCTATAATTCCTATATCTGCAAAATCTAGCTTCTTTCCTTTATTAACTAACAATTTTTCTTTACTTATATCCTCACCTTTAAAACAAATATTCTCATCATCCTTTAGAACTTTGTTTAAAATAATAAAATTATCATCAATTAAAGTAACATCTTCTTGTTTTATTACTGCTGTTGCTCCCTTTGGTATAGGTGCCCCTGTCATTATTCTAACTGCAGTTTTTGATGTAACTTCACTATTACACACATCTCCTGCAAAAACCTTATCTACAATCTTAATTTTTTCTTTTGATTTGCTATCTTCTGCTATTATTGCATATCCATCCATAGCTGATTTATTAAATGGTGGATTGTCAATTATAGAGTAAATATCTTCTGCTAATACTCTTTTTGTTCCATTTATTAAATTAACTTCTTCAGTTTCTAGATGTTTTACATTATCATTTAATATACTTATTGATTCTTCTAACGATATAAATGACTTCATTTACTCACCTCTTAACTAAAAATAGGCTTATTACTTCATATTTTAGGTATAAGTAATAAGCCTATTTTAAATATAAAAACCTAAATTCTTGGTTTTAAATTAACTAGTAAATAATTAAATATATTTAAATCAACTTATTTTCCTTCCCAAAACGTGGAGATAATATCTTTTCAAATATCACCCTTGAATTATATAAATTCCGGCATAAGCTCCATAGATTATATCCTTAGGCTACTCAGCTCTAGAAAATATTTTATTGATAATTTTCAAAACTAAATTCTTTTTCCTTTTCAATTAAGTCTGCAAGCTTTTTATAATCTTCTCTATCTACTATAATTATATCATCAATATCTATATTAATATCACTTGCAACTGCAATTATTTTTTCCTTAGGAGTTATTATCTTTTCACTTACTCCACTTCTAAATACTTCTATTTTTCTTAAATTACTTTTTTTATATCCTTCAATTAAAATAATATCTTTATCTAATACCATTTTAATAATATCATTAAGTTCAGTTTCTTCTTTCAATTCTTTTATCATTGCAAGTCTATTTTTAGAAGAAATTATTACTGTTTCTGAACCTGCTTCTCTATGTTTATATGTATCTTTTCCTTTTTTATCTATATCAAATCCATGAACATCATGTTTTATAGTTGCTATACTATATCCTCTAACTTTTAGTTCTTTTATTAACCCTTCAAGTAAATAAGTTTTTCCAACATTAGAACTTGACCCAACTATATTAACTACCTTGGACATTAAATTCATCCTTTATATTATATTTTTAGTTTGCATTATATAGATTTTTATTTATTTTGTAAATATGTCACTTAAATTTAATAAGTTAGAGGAAAAATTATATTTAAAATTTAATTTCTTCCTCTAACTCTTTTTAATTTATTTTAACTGAATTAATATTCTAAATCAAAGATTTATAATATTACTTATAGCTAAACTCAAAATTCTTTTCTATGTTAAAGAAATCTGCATAATCTATATCAAATAAGCTTTTAGTTACTTTAGAAACATCAATATTTTCTTTGATAAGTTGAGTTAAAACTCCTGCGTAAGATAAATCTCCTTGAATTATAGCTCCATAAATCTTTCCATCCTTATGAATTATCTTCTTATAGTTATCACCTTCAACTTGAGTTTCAACTATATAAGTTTCATCAGCTGGCTCTACCATACCAAGAGACATTGTAGCTATTCCTACAAAGTTCATTGTATTTTTGCTTCCAAAGAAATCAGTCATTATCATTTCTTTTCCTAACATATTATGTGCTGCAATTATACCTTCCTTTACAGCTGTTGGCCATATTGGATTTCTACCAGTTACATCACCAGCTCCATATATGTTTTCAATATTAGTCTTCCCTTTTGCATCAATTATTAATCCAAATCTATCACATTCAACATTACTATTTTCCATAAATGCAATATTTGATCTAACACCTGTAGCAACTATTACTAATTCACATGGTACTTCCTCACCTGTATTTAATAATAAAGCTTTTGGATTATTATTTTCATCTAAAAGTAATTTTTCAGCTTTAACATTTAATTTTAAAGAAACACCTTCTTCAGTAAATTTCTTTTCATAAACATCTGATGCATACTTGTCTAATTGTAATGGAAGTATTTTATTACCCATTTCAACTAAAGATATATTTAATCCTTGTCCAAGTAATCCACTAACTGCATCTATTCCAACAAGCCCAGCTCCTAAAACTACTACATTTTTAACCTTCTTAGCTTGTTCTTTTATTAATATAGCATCATCTAAATTTCTTAATCCAACTACATTATTACCTTCTCTAAGTCCTAGAACTGGTGGTATAAATGCAGATGCACCGCTACAGACTAATAATTTATCGTAACTTAAAGTTTCACCATTTGATAATTCTAAAAGTTGCTCTTTATCATTAAGATTCTTAACTTCTAAACCTTTCATCCAAGTTATATTATTTTCTTCAAAGAATTCCTTACTTGTAAAGTTTAAAGCATCTACATCTCTGTGATTTGAAATATAGTGATGAAGTATACATCTTGAATATACATTTTCATCCTTTGATACTAATACTATTTCAGCTTCTTTATCTAATTCTCTTAAAGTTTTAGCTCCACTTATACCTGCCGCAGAGGCTCCTATAACTACATATCTCATTATTCAGTTACCTCCTCTAAAGTAATTGCTCCCATTGGACATTTAGCTACACATTGTGCAGTTCCATGTGACTTACATGCATCACATTTCATTATTTCTTTATGCATTCTACTATCAGCTTTTAAAACACCATAAGGACATGCCATTATACACATATAACAGCTAGCACAATGTTCTTTGTTATATTCAACTAATCCTGTTTCTTTATTTTTACTCATAGCACCAGTCATACAAGTATAAACACATTCAGGTCTATCACAATGTCTACAGAAAATAGGTGCATATTTCCCAGCGCTATCTATTGTTATTCTACTTCTTGTATCTTCTGATTCATGAGCTACAATACATGCAGTTGTACAAGTTAAACAACCTACACATTTATCTCTATCTATTTTAATTCTTTTCATCTTTAGTCACCCTTTACTTTTTAATGATATTTACTGCAACTGTTTTAAATGATGGTTCCTTTGAATATGGATCGTAAACTGAAGGAGTAAGTCCATTTGTTTCAATATAATGAATTGGAGCATATAAATGATCTTTCTTAACATGATCAGATATTTTTATAGTAAAATCTTTAGTTACTCCATTTTGAGATGCTATACTAACTCTTTCATTTTCAGTTATATTTAATTCTGCTGCCAACTCTGGATGCATAAATGCATAAGATTCTTTAGAGTAAATTCTTTCTGATTCAGCGATTTCTCTTGATCTTACTTGAGTATGCCATTGACCTACTGTTCCTCTTCCTGAGTTGAATATGTATGGGAATTCTTCACTTGTTTGATTTGGATTTTCAGCTATATCTTCAAAGTGGAATTTAGCTTTCTTTGATGGAGTATAATAGTTACCATCTTCATATAATCTTCTTTCATCCTCAACTAAAGTTTCTCCAGCTCTAAATGGCCATTGAACTCCTCTTGAACCTTCCATATTTGGTCCTTCTAACATTTCGTAAGTTACACCTGTTATATCACAAGGCATTCCTTTAGAACATTTCTTTAATAATTCAAATGTAGATCTTGGAGTTTCCCATCCATTTAATAAGTCTCCCATTCCAAGTTCTTTACCTATGTTATAGAAGATTTCAAAATCTGATAATTCTCCTTCTTCTTTAGCAATTACAGGATTAACCTTTGATAATCTTCTTTCAGTATTAATTAATACACCTTCTTTTTTAAGTGCTGGTACTGAAGGTAAGTATAAATCACAAAGCTTAGCACTATCAGTATCTTCATATATATCTTGAACAACAAAGAAATCTAAATTCTTAACACATTTTTCAAATTCCTCATTATTTGCCCATGAATGTCTAGGGTTTGTACAAATTACCCATAACCCCTTAATTTCACCTGCAATAGCCTTTTCAATTATAGCATTGTAAGGAATTGTTGGCTTTGTAGCAAGTACACTCTCATCTACACCTAAAGCTTCTGCTACAGCTTTTCTACGTACTGGATTATCAAAATCTCCACCACCAAATAATCCTGCTGTATTACTGAAAGCTCTTGATCCCATAGCATTACATTGTCCTGTTAATGAATTTGCTCCTGTACCTGGTCTTCCAATATTTCCTGTTATTAATGCTAAGTTGATTATAGATTGAGCTGTTCTAACTGCTTGGTAACCTTGGTTAACTCCCATTGTCCACCAGAATGAAACTCTTTTACCTGCATGAATTATTTCTGCAAGTTCTACTACTCTTTCTGCACTTATTCCAGTTTCAGCTTCAACTGTATCTAAAGTAAATTTAGCTACATGATTCTTAAAGTCTTCGTATCCTTCTGTATGGTTTTCTATATAATTAACATCAATATATCCTTTTTCTATTAATACATTAGCTAAAGTATACATTAATACTAAGTCAGCCTTTGGCTTAATATCTATCCATATATCTGAATTCATAGCTGTTTCTGATTTTCTTGGATCTATTGTTATTATTTTTGCTTCTTTATTTTCTCTAATACGTCCCCAAAATACTGGATGAGCTATAACTGGATTTGCTCCAATTAAAATTATTGTATCTGAAAGTTCTGCATCATTTAATGTATACGGTGGAGCATCAAATCCAAAACTTTGTTTATGTGCAACTACTGATGTAGCCATACATAATCTCGTATTACCATCCCCATTTATTCCCATATAATTTCTACCTACATGTCCTAATAAAGCCATATCTTCTGTTGGCATTTGACCTGTACTAATGAAAGCAACACTTTCTTTACCGTATTTTTCTTGAATGCTTGTCATTTTTTTAGCAAATGTTTTAAAGCCTTCTTCCCATGAAATTTCTTTCATCTCTCCATTTTCATCTCTTAATAAAGGACTCTTTCTTGCTTTAATTTTAGTTTGTTGCTTATCTAAGTTTAATCCCTTTATGCAACAGAAACCTTTATTTACAGGATAATCAACAGTAGGTGAAACCTTAGCTATTTTACCATTTTCTACATAAAAATCTACATTACATGCTAATGCACATAAATTACATGTTGATTGAATCTTCTTCATACTACTTCCATCTCCAATTCACAATTTTAACAAACTCTATATTCGGTATTATTTCAGATTAATTGTATCACTAAAGATTTCGCCTAACTGTGATTATAATCACAATTCAAGCGTTTTATTGTCATTATTTTAACAATATTTTTTTACTTAAACCTTTTTATTTAATAAAAATTAAGCTATTAAGTTATTTAAGTAATAACCTAATAGCTTATGAAAATTTAACTATTTACTATTTCTCCACCATTTATATGAATAGTTTGCCCAGTAATATAGGATGCTGCTTCTGAAGCTAAAAATACATATGCACCTGCACATTCAACCGGCTGTCCTGCTCTTGCCATAGGTGTATTTGAGCCAAATTGCGGTATTTCTGTAGATTGAAAACTTGATGGAATTAATGGTGTCCATATTGGACCTGGTGCAACTGCATTAACTCTTATACCACTTTTCTTTTTAGCTAATGATGTTGATAATGATCTTGTTAGTGATACTATTGCTCCTTTAGTCATAGAATAATCTATTAATTTCTCATTACCTGCATATGCAGTAACTGATGCAGTATTTATTATACATGCTCCTAATTTCATATATTTTAATGCAGCTCTAGTCATATAAAAAGTTCCATAAATATTGGTTTTCATTGTTTTATCAAATTGCATATCTGTGATTTCCTTAAAATCTTTGCATTCATACTGAACTGCAGCATTATTTACTAAAATATCTATTTTTCCATATTCCTTAATTACTGATTCTATAGCTTCAGTACAAAACTTACCATCTGCTATATCTCCTTGAATAATATTACACTTTCTACCTATTGATTCAATAAGCTTCTTCGTATCTTCTGCATCTTTTAACTCATCATAATATATGATAATAATATCTGCTCCTTGATAAGCATAGGCCACAGATACAGCTCTTCCAATACCACTATCTCCTCCTGTTATTATTGCAACTTTATCTTTCAACAAATCACCTTTTTTAATATACTTTTCATCATAATAAATAGGTGCTGGATTCATTACACTCTCAAAGCCTGGCTGTTTATCTTGATGTTGTGTTGGAAAACTAGTTGGAAAATTCATATTACCACTCCTAATAATTTATCTAACATAAATTATTATTAGTAACTTTTCCTTTTATAATACTTATTAATTTTATAAAAAACTCACCATATCATATATCTTTGCTATGGTGAGTTTTTAACTAAAAATAATTTAATCTATCTTTTCTTCAATAATTCATCAAAAACAGATTTAGCCTCAGCTAAACATGCTCCACATCCCTTTCCACAACTAGTTGCATCTTGAAGCTCTTGAAAGGTATCTGCTCCATTTTCTATTGCCCTTTCTATATCATCTACTGATACATTAAAACAATGACATATCTTCTTATTCTTATCCATATGCTTTACCTCCATACTATTAATCTGTTCCATATATAGTCTAAACACTTTCACTTATTGCTATTCAAATAACTAAATTGTTCGTTAAAGCTTGAATGCCGTGATGCCGAAAAATTGATTATATAATCTCCAGGAAGGAATATAATTT
>NZ_JADNLK010000003.1 GCF_015555905.1 Clostridium sp. D43t1_170807_H7 | reverse complement strand
CGTCTTAAGACGCAAGCTAGTAATTTGCCCTTATAGGGCTCATGAAAAACCACCAGCTTAGCTGGTGGATATTTATTTTTTATATAAAAATAAATAAGTTATAATATAACTAAATTGGGACCTAAATATACTTAAAATTCTATAAATGAATTCTTTTATTTTGAGGCTGTTTAATCCAATATCTAATACCCTTTCCCGACATTGGTTCATCCTCATATCTTGGTATAACATGTAAATGTGCATGAAATATTTCTTGTCCTCCTACTTCGTTCACATTCCAACCTATATTATATCCTTGTGGTTTATACTTATTATCTATATACACCTTAACCTCTTTTAACAAGTCAAAAGTTGCATTCCATTCATCTTCTGATAAATCAAATACTGTTTTCCTATGCCTTTTGGGAACTATTACTCCTGAACCAATTAATATTTCTTGGGGTTTCTGTAAAAACATGCAATATTGATTACTCAAAACAATTTTCTGTTCTAAATCATTTTCTATTGAACAAAATAGACAATTATTCATTATTAACTTCTCCCTAAATTTTAGTTACACAATTTAATACTATAGTGAATTTAAGTCTTCAAGAATTGTATTTACATGTTCTTTAACTTTAACTTTTCTATATTCTTTAATAAGAATACCTTCTTCGTTAATTATAAAAGTACTTCTTTCTATACCCATAACTTTTTTTCCATACATATTCTTTTCTTTAATAACATTAAATAAGTTACAAACTTCTTCATTTTCATCACTTAAAAGTACGAAAGGAAGATTAAATTTTTCAATGAATTTAGAATGAGATTTTAATGAATCCCTACTTATACCTATAACAATAGCATTTTTATCAGTAAAGCTATTATTATTATCTCTAAAGTCACATGCTTCAGTTGAGCAACCAGGAGTATTATCTCTTGGATAGAAATAAAGTATTACCTTTTTACCTCTATATTGACTTAATTTATGTTCTTTACCATCAGAACCCATTAATGAAAAATCAGGAACTAAAGAATTAACTTCTACCATATTGACCTCCGAAAATTATATAATAATAATTATTATATAATAGTCAAAAAATATAATCAATAAAATAATTGTAACTATATACATTGGTAAAAATCTGTTATAATTATATACATCATATATAAAAAAGGAGAAATTTACATGGAAAACAAAGTTTTAGCTACTATTTCAGGTGTTGAAATAACAGAAAATGACTTAAACGCAATAATAATGAGATATCCAGCAGATAAAAGAGGAATGTTCAATTCTGAAATGGGGAAAAAGCAATTATTAGAGCAAATGATCTCATTTGATTTAATGTATAAATTAGGAAATGAAATGAAAATAAATGAAACAGAAGAGTATAAGGCGAACTTAGCTCAAGTTGAAAAAGATTTACTTACACAAACAACAATTAATAAAGTATTAGCAGAAGTAACAGTTACTGATGATGAGGCTAAGAAATATTATGATGAGCATAAAAATGAATTTGAGCAACCAGCAACAGTATCTGCAAAGCATATATTAGTTGATAATGAAGAATTATGTTCTGATGTTAAGAGTAAGATAGAAAATGGAGAGTTATCTTTTGAAGAAGCTGCAAGACAATATTCTACATGCCCATCCAAAGAACAAGGTGGAAACCTTGGAGTATTCGGTAGAGGAATGATGGTTCCAGAATTTGAAGAAGCTGCTTTCGGATTAGAATTAGAAAAAGTAAGTGAACCAGTTCAAACTCAATTTGGATATCACTTAATTAAAGTTGATACAAAGAATGAACCGAAAACTTCAGAATTTAATGATGTTAAAAATCAAATTATCCAAAAGTTAATTCAAGAAAATCAAGAAAAGAAATATTTAGACTTAATGAAAGAACTTGAAGCTAAATATGATGTTAAGAGATTTTAAATTTAATATAGAATTATAATTTATAGTAAGAATCACATGTAGAAGTAATTTACTCATACATGTGATTTTTATTGTTAAGCTAGAACTTTAATAGTTAAAGTAATTCTTCATAACTATATATGTAATTATCGCATTCCTTTTTTAAGAGCTCTATTTGATGTTTAGCATGTTCATCAAATACACCAGTAACTTTCATGCCAGCTAATTTTGCACCTTTAACAGCGGCTATTATATCTTCATATACCATGCATTCAGAAGGATTAACACCTAATTTTTTAGCAGCTAATAAATATATATCTGGATTACTCTTGCTTTTTTTTACTTCATCTGTAACTGTAATAGCATCAAATAAGTCAAAAGCATTATTATTTTTTAATGTTGCAGTTAATAAAGGAATAGAGTTGCTAGTAGCTAGTCCTATTTTTACTCCGGATTTCTTTAGCTTTTCCAAATAATTAAGAGCACCTGGCTTTAGTTTTACATTATTTTTATAGTGATTATATGCCATAGTATTCCAAGTGTTCATTATATCTTCAATAGAGTCTTCGATTGAGAATCTATTCTTAAAGTACTCGGCTGTTTGAGAAAAACTTAAATGTGTAATTTCATCATTTAAGTTACTTGGAACAGCATGTCCTTTTTCTGATAAATAATCTATATCTATTTGTTGCCATACCCACATAGAATCAACAAGAGTTCCGTCTAGATCAAAGATAGCAGCTTTTATGTTATTCAAATAATCATCTCCTAAATTATAATTTTACATAACAAAAAAGAGATAGATTAAAACCTATCTCTTTGGTCGGGGTGACAGGGATCGAACCTGCGACCTCATGGTCCCAAACCACGCGCGCTCCCATCTGCGCCACACCCCGGAGCACATTTAATATTATATTGGAGATTTATAATTATGTCAACACTTTTATTTAAATATATTTTTTTTATTTATTTAGTAGGTAAGTTGCTTTTATAATTATTGTGCTATAATTTTATTATTATAAATATTTTTGTGAGGTGAAAATATGAATATTACACTTTTAGTAATGTTTCTAGGGAGCTTAGGGTTTATATTATTAGGAGTATTCTTATTAAATAATAAGTATATAAAAAGTATAGATACCAATGATAAAGAAGTTTATAAAGAAGTTAAAGCAATGAAGATTAGTGGATATACTAATATAGCAATAGGGGGAGTAGGCTTAGTTTGTTCTGCTATATCTTTTATTTCAGGAAATGTTAGTAAAACAGTAGTTATTATATTCGTTATATGTATAGCTTTATTATCGACTACTCAATATATATTAAATAAGAAAATTAGAAATTAAATAATAGCAATTTTTTGTATATAAATATTTAAAACTAAGAAAAATAAGTTTTAAATGAATCTCTAAATCTTTGATTCAGCAAGATGAATTTATAACTCTGATTGAAAAAATAAGAGTTATTTCATAATATGGGTTTAAAAGGGTATTTATTTTCCAGTAAAATAAAGTAAAGTATACGTTTACGTTAAGCAAATTGCCTGTTTTGAAAATTTACCATTGTCCAAAGTTTCCATAAGTGGTATAATGGTAAAGAAAACAAAGGAGAGGGGGAAGGTCAAGAGACCTTACGGACAATATGAAGAAAAAGATAATATCAGCTGTATTAGCTGCAATTCTAGTTATTACTTCAGCAATGCCTGCCTTTGCTACACCAAATCAAGAAGTAATAGAAAACCAGAAAAAATATGATGAATTAACGCAAAAGATAGAGGATATAAATAATCAAATATATACTTTAAATGGGGAAATAGAACCTTTAGTTCAAACAATTGAATCAAATAATGCTCAAATGGAACAAATAAAGGTTGAAGTAGCGAATACAGAAAAAGAAATAGAAGCTGCTAAAGAGGAAATTGCTAAAACTGAAGAAGTTTTAGGTAAAAGAATTAGAGAGTTATATAAATCAGGTGGACAAAGTAGTTACATAATGTTACTATTTAGCGCTGATAGTTTTAATGATTTAATTAGCAAGATTGAATCAACTAGCAGATTAGTGAACATAGATAAAAAGATGGTTAAAGAATTAGAGGACAAGCAAGATTCTCTTAATGAAAAAATTGCATCTTTAGATGAAAAAGATAAAGAACTTACAAAGGTAAATGAGGAAACTCAAAAATCTTTAAGTGAATTTGAAGCTAAAAAGGCTGAGCAAGAAGCATTAGTTGCACAAGTACAAGCTGAACAAGCTGAGTTTGAAAGAGAATTCTTAGCTGTTTCAGAAAGACAGTTAGTTACACCACAATTCTCAGTTATAGATAATTCATCAAGTTCAATTGATGAATTAAATAGTGCAATTAGTCAATTAAGAAACATAAGAGATAACCAAATTAAGAGTGGAATAGTTAAAGAAGAAATAAATAATAAGATTGAAGCCGCAAAAGAGAAAGTTTCACAACTTCAAGCAGCAATAGATGCTGCAAATGCTGCTAGTAAGCCAAATAGAGGGGATTCTACAGTATCTGCAACAGGGAATGCAATAGTTGATTATGCATATCAGTTCCTTGGAACACCTTATTTATGGGGTGGTACAACTCCAAGTGGATTTGACTGTTCAGGATTCACTCAATACGTATTTAAGAATGCAGCTGGAATAAGCTTACCAAGAACAACATATGATCAAATAAATGTAGGGGTAGCTGTATCTTATAACAATTTACAACCGGGAGATTTAGTTTTCCCTCATACTGGACATGTTGGTATATATATAGGTGGCGGACAAATGATACATGCACCAAGTAGTGGTGATGTAGTTAAAGTTTCAAGCGTATATAAATTCTACACAGCAAGAAGAGTAGTATAGTTTGTATTTATAGACTAGGATTTTATTAATCCTAGTCTTTTTTGTGTATAATATGTATAATAAAAGTACTTAGTTTACAAGTTAGTTAAGGAGAGTTTTATGGACGTTAAGATAAATGTTGATGAAGGTGTTGATGATTTACAACTAAATGGATTAAAGTTAATTCAAAAACAACAAGGATTTAGATTTGGTGTAGATGCAGTTTTGTTATCTCATTTTGCAAATATAAAGAGTAAGCATAGAGTTATTGATTTATGTACAGGTACAGGTATAGTACCGTTTTTAGCTTATGGTAAATATGCACCAAAGGAAGTTATAGGTTTAGAAATACAAGAAGATATGGTAGAGATGGCTAATAGGAGTTCTGCACTTAATGACATTACTGATGTAGTAAAATTTGTTCATGGTGATTTAAAGGATAAAGCATTATTAGATTCTTTAGGTAAATTTGATGTACTTACAGTTAATCCGCCTTATAAATTAAATAATGCAGGAATAGTTAATCCAAATGATAAATTAGCTATAGCTAGACATGAAGTAATGTGTACATTAGAGGATGTAATTGTAGCAGCTAGAAGATTACTTAAGGATAATGGAAGAATGTTTATAGTACATAGACCAGAAAGATTAGCTGATATTTTTGGACTTATGAGAAAATATAAAATAGAGCCGAAGAGAGTTAGAATGGTTCAGCCTAATATTAAAAAGGCACCTAATATAGTTTTAGTAGAAGGTCAAAGAGATGGTGGAGCATTTTTAAAATGGGAAGAAACACTATATGTATATGATGACAATGGAAAGTATAGTGAAGAAATAGATCGTATTTATGGAAGGAAGTAATTATATGGAATATGGAAAGGTATATTTAGTACCAACACCAATAGGTAATTTAAAAGATATAACATTAAGAGCATTAGAGGTATTAGAAAATGTAGATGAAATTGCAGCTGAAGATACAAGACAAAGTTTAAAGTTGCTAAATCATTTTAATATAAAGAAGCCACTTTTTAGTTATCATCAGCATAATGAACAAGGGAAAAGTGATGAAATATTATCTAAGCTAGAGGCAGGGAAGAATATAGCCATAGTTACAGATGCAGGTACACCAGGAATATCAGATCCAGGAAGTGTTGTAGTTAGAAAGTGTATAGAAAACAATATAGCATTTGAAGTTTTACCAGGAGCAACGGCTATTACAACGGCTTTAGTTTATTCAGGTTTGGATACTACAAAATTTATTTTTAGAGGATTTATTCCAAGGGAAACTAAAGAAAGAAAAATCTTAGCGGAAGAAATTAAGGATAAAAAGGAAACATTAATTTTTTATGAATCACCACATAGACTTATAGATACTTTAGATTATTTAAAACAAACATTAGGTGATAGAAATATAGCTGTTTGTAGAGAATTAACAAAATTACATGAAGATATTTATAGAGGGAGTATTGGAGAAGCTTATAATTGGTTTTTAGATAATAAACCGAGAGGTGAGTTTGTATTAGTTATTTCAGGTAAAAGTGAAAGTGAATTTAGAGCTGAGAAAGAGCAAGAGCTTAGTGGAATAACAGTAGAACAACATTTAATGAATTTAATTAATAATGGAATTAATAAAAAAGAAGCTATAAAAATAGTTGCAAAAGAAAGAGAAATACCTAAAAAAGAGGTTTACAAAATAGCAATTAACTTATAAATTAAAAGAGAGTCTACTAAAATGTAGTCTCTCTTATTTATCTAATAAAATTATGTATAGTAATAATTAATTACTTACCAACTTTTAATTCTTCCATACAGTTCTTGCAGATGTTTTTACCTTTGTAATTAACAACATCTCTAGCATCACCACAGAAGATACAAGCTGGTTCATATTTCTTTAATATGATTTGTTCACCATCTACATATATTTCTAAAGCATCTTTTTCAGCGATATCTAAAGTTCTTCTTAATTCTATTGGAATAACTATTCTTCCTAATTCATCTACTCTTCTTACAACTCCAGTTGATTTCATTTTAAATTCCTCCTTAAACAAGTTTCGACATTTAGCAGATTAATATTAGCAGATATGTAATTAAAAGTCAATAATAAACTTTTAAAAAATGTTTTAATTACAAAATTCTCATTAAATTAATTCATAAATAAACTATACTACCATAATTTTGAAAAGTCAATAACATTTTATAAAATAAATGACAAAATAAACACAATAAAACATAGCTTGTACTCTAATATTGTAGAATTACGTTGGACAAGTTTAAAAAAATTAAATATATTAAAATAAAAAAAGAAAAAAAAGTAAAAAATTAATTTATAAAGAATAGATTTATTAATAAATGTTAAAAATTAATATTATACTAACAAAAAAATAACATATAAGATAGACGAAATTAACTTGTAACAAGTTTATGATTACTATATAATATAAATACTAAATTATATAAAATGAGGTGAAATAATATGGTTAATAAAATTGATAATGATTATATAAAAGAGATTGCAGAAGAAATATCTAATACATCAATGATACCTTATGAAGAGTTACCGAAATACGATCTTTTTTTATCTCAAGTAATAGATTTTTTAAATGATAAATTCGTTGAAGATAAATATACTAATAATATAGTTCAAAATTATATAAAAAGTGAAGTTATTAGCAAACCAGAAGATGGTAAAAAAAGAGGGTATACTAAGATACATTTAGTTCAACTTGTATTATTAAGCTATATGAGACCAATTCTTACAACAGAGGAAATTAAAAAAGTTTTTAGTTTAGCTTTTAATGAAATAAATGATAGGTCAGATGATATTATAGATTGGGAAACTGCATATAAATTATTTTTTGAAACTCAAGAAGAAAGTTTTGATAAACATTTGAATGCTACAGCAATAAATGATGAGAAGTTAGATTCAATTATTAAAGAGTTAGAACTAGATGAAAAAGATGAAAATAGTATTAGAACTTTTGTTATAGTATTATCTTTAATAGCTCAAGCTAGTGCTATTAAAAAATTGGTTCAAAAAATAGTAAAAGAATATCATTCTTAATCTTAAGCTACCGATTTAATTGGTAGCTTTTTTGTTATAATAAAATAGTAATGTAAGAGAGGAATGCTTATGAAGGAAAAATTACTATTTAGAGAATCAGTTAGAGGAATAGTTGAATATGTACTGAAATCTGGAAGTTTAGATGATAGATTTATATCTAGAGGCCGTGCTATAGATGGAACAATTGCTCATGGAAAACTTCAAAAAGATAATGCAATAGTATATGAGAATTATGAAAAAGAAGTAAGGATGCAATATGAATTTCATAAGGATAACATAATCTTATTGGTGGATGGTAGAGCTGATGGAATTATAAATGAAAAAGGAAATATAATTATAGAAGAGATAAAATCAACTTATATGGATTTAAGTTATTTATATGAGGACTATAATTTACTGCACTGGGCTCAAGGAAAGTTTTATGGATATATTTATTGTATAGATAATAATCTAGAAAGTATAACTATAAGATTAAGTTATTTTAATATAAATACAGATGAAGTTAGATCATTTGATCATATATATAGCCTAAAGGAGTTAGAGAATTTTGTATATGAGATAGTCAATAAATATTTGGAGACATTAACTTTAAAAGAGTCTTTTAAAATAGAGAGAGATAAAAGTATAAAAGAGTTGCAATTTCCATTTAAATCATATAGAAAAGGACAAAGAGAATTAGCAGTAAGTTGTTATAGTAGCATAAGAAAAAAGGGAATATTATTTGCACAAGCCCCTACAGGAATAGGAAAGACTATATCCACTATTTTTCCTGCAATAAAGGCAATTGGTCAGGGGATGGGGGAAAAGATAATATATTTAACGGCTAAAACAATAACTAGAACTGTAGCGGAAGAGGCATATATTAAATTATTTAAAAATAATTTAATATTTAAAGTAGTTACCATAACTGCAAAGGAGAAAATATGCCTTAATAATGAAGTAAAATGTAATCCGGATGATTGTATTTATGCAAAAGATTATTTTACAAAAATAAATGATATAATAAACAGCTTATTAAAAAGTAACAATATGTTTTTTAGAGATGAAATAATTGAATATGCCAATAAATATAAGGTATGTCCTTTTGAGCTTTCTTTAGACTTAAGTAATTGGTGTGATGGGGTTATTTGTGATTATAACTATGCCTTTGATCCAAGAGTGAAGTTGAAAAGAATATTTGAAGATAGAAATGAAGATAATATATTATTAATAGATGAGGCCCATAATCTTGTTAATAGAGCTAGAGAAATGTATAGCTGTACTTTGCAAAAAAGCAAAGTAATGAGTGTTAATAGGATTATAAAAGGAAAAGTACCTAAATTATATAAAATTTCTAATTCTATAAATAAAGAGATGATACACATAAGGAGAGAATTAGAAGAGATAAATAAAAATTTTAAATATCATAATGAAGAATACAAGGAGTTAATAAAATTATTGAGAGCCTTTGTTAGTGAAGCTGATAATTACTTAGTGAAAGGTAAGGGAACAGAGGGATATGAAGAGGTATTAGAGTTTTATTATGAAGTAAGAAGTTTTATTGCAGCAAGTGAATTATATGATAAAGAATATACAACTATTTTGAAAAATGAAAAAAATGAATTTAGTATAAAAATATTTTGTATTAATCCTGCTAAAAATTTAAGGGAAGTTATCAAAAGTACTTATTCTAGTATTATATTTTCTGCTACCTTATCTCCTGTAAAATATTATGTAGATTTAATAGGTGGAGATGAAGAAAGTTTTAAATTGAGATTTGATTCACCATTTAAGAAAGAAAATTTGTCAACATATTTATATGCTTTAGATATGAGATATGTTAATAGAGAAAAGAATATTGATATATTATGTAATGTTATATATAAATTTATTAATGAAGAAAAAGGTAATTATATGGCTTTTTTACCTTCTTTTGATTATCTATATAAGGTATATTCAAGATATATAGAACTGTATGGAGAAAAAGGAACTATAGTACAGGAAGAAAATTTGTCGGAAATTAAGAAAGAGGAATTTTTAAAATCTTTTAATGAAGATGGTAATATTATTGGATTTACAGTTGTGGGTGGGATGTTTTCAGAAGGCGTAGATTTACCTGGTGATAAATTGATTGGAGCTATTATTGTAGGAGTTGGATTTCCTATGGTTTCTATTGAAAATAATATAATAGCAGAATATTTTGAGCCAAATGGGTTTGATTATTCTTATACTTACCCAGGAATAAATAAAATTCTTCAATCAGCAGGAAGAGTAATAAGGACAGAGAATGATAAAGGGAGAATATTATTGATAGATAAAAGATATGTAAGTTCTAAATACAAGTTAATTTTACCTAAGGAATGGGAAATAAAAGAATTTGCAATTGATTGAAATATAAGGTAATTATTTATATAATATGGAATATGTTATATTACATGTATAATCAGAAAGGAAATATGGTGATATTATGTCTAAAAAAGAGGCTAGTATAAAAAGAGGTTTCTTTAAGTTTATAATATATTTTATAGTTAAGATAAGAGATGATGATATTTTTGCTTTGGCTGCTCAACTAGCATATTATTTAATATTATCATTTTTTCCCTTTTTAATTTTTCTATTAACATTAGTTGGATTTAGTAATTTAGACTCTATGGAGGTATTAGGGGCATTAAGAGCTATGTTACCAACTAGTGCATTTGAACTTATTTATAGTGTAATTATAGAAGTTATTGAAAAACAAAATACTGGATTATTAGGAGCTTCTTTATTGTTAGTAGTTTGGTCTGCATCTTCAGCTTTTAGAGCAGTAATTAAAGGGATAAATAAGGCCTATGGATTAAATGAAAATAGATCATTTGTAAAAAGAGCTTTTATAGCGATAATTTGTACATTTGCATTAGCATTTGTAATAATGTTAACCTTAGTAATGCTAGTATTTGGAGGCTTAATAGGAGATTTATTAGCATCATATTTACCATTCCCGAGCGTGGTATATAGAATATGGAATTTTCTTAGATATATACTAGTTATATTTATGATGATATTAATTTTTGCAAGTATATATAGATATACTCCTTCAAAAAGGCTTAGATGGAGAGAAGTTGTACCAGGAGCTATTGCATGTACAGGTGGTTGGTTAATAGTTTCTTTAGGGTTTTCATTTTATATAAATAATTTTAGCAATTATTCTAAAATATATGGGGGGTTAGGTGCAGTTATTATATTGATAACCTGGTTATACTTAACTTCTATAATTTTGATTTTAGGTGGAGAAATTAATTCAGTTATAGTTATAAGAAAAACTAATCTATTAAATTAATTATTTTTTTTAAAATTAATATCTAATTTTACTTAATTATAATACTTTAAAAAATATTGTTTAGATAATTATAATAAACTTTCCATGAATAGAAAAATTTGAAGTGGTTATACTCAAAAATGAAGTATTCAGGAGGTGTAATTAAATGAATAAGATAGTATTATTAGGAAAACTTATAAAGGACCCTGAACTAAAAACTATAGATAATGGTGAAAAAGTTTTTACAAGGTTCATAATAGCTGTAGATAGAAATTTTAAATCTGCTGATGGAACTAGAAAGGCTGATTTAATTCCTGTAACTATATGGGGTAGAAAAGCAGAAGTGGTTTGTAAGTATATGACTAAAGGTAGCTATATTAGTCTAAGCGGAAGATTAAAAACTGGAAGTTATGAAGATAAACAAGGAAATAAAAAGTATATAGCGGAAGTTGTTGCTGAAGACTTTAAATTTGTTGGAAATAGAAGAGAAGTTAGAGAAAACAACGAAGTTATTGGCCAAGAATAAGTTGTTAAATAGAGATTGTTATGAAACAATCTCTATTTTTTATAATAAAATTTCTTATAGGAGGATAGCTTTCGACATTTATTTTAATATATTGAATAATATGATTAGTAAGTAAACTTATAATATTAACTGAAAAAAGTGTAATAAATTACAATTATGTTGAAAGCTAAGGAAAATTTTATTTTCAATATCACCATTATTTGACACAATTTTAATTCAATGTATGGTATTGTTTTATTATTAAATAATATGTGGAGGGGTAATGGGATTATGAAGATAAATAAAACATTAAGCAAAATAGTAGATATTAACAATAAAGAAGTTAAATATATCTATAGAATGACTGAAAAGAACATAAGAGATAGACAAGCTTTTGGAATTGAAATTGAAAGGCAAGATTTTAATAATGGAGAAGTAATTAATTTAGAGAGAGATTATATAAGTTTAGTGGCTAGTGAAGAGAAAAAAGCTAATGATATATTAATATTATTATTTAATAATTTAGTTTCTCCTATCCATTTAGTTGATATAGTAGGTGAGTATTCAGATTTGTGTGCCGCTGAATTTTAATTTTAAAAATTATATTTACATAAGGGATATTTACAGAAGATAATTAAATTATTCTTATGGATATATAGTTTAACAAAAGAGGTGATTTTATGATATTGGGAATCGGAACAGACATAATAGAAATCGATAGAATAGATAAAGCGATAAACAATACACCAATGTTTTTAGAAAAGATATTTACTAAAAGGGAAATTAAAGAGCTAACTAAAAGTACACTTAGAGTTGAGAGTGTTGCTGGAAATTTTGCTGTAAAAGAGGCAGTAAGTAAAGCTATAGGCACAGGAATGAGGGGGTTTTCCTTTAGAGATATAGAAGTTTTTAGAGATGAATTAGGAAAACCTATAGTAGAAATATCTAACAAAGTAAAAGAGCTAATAAAAGTTGATAATTATATATTTAATATTTCTATTTCTCATAATAGAACTTGTGCAATTGCATTTGTAGTACTAGAATCGCATTAACCTACATAATATTTATAGAGTAATGAGTAACATAAATAATATTTTTTTAAGTAACTTAATAATAAATTATGAATAAAATCTATAGTTACTTAATATTAGTAATAATGAAATAGTGCTTATGGGAGGATCTATGAAGAAAAAAATTATTATAACATTATTGCTAATTGTACCTTTTATATCTATTTTTCTTGTTGTTATTTTTAGAGGTATACTTTCACCAGACAATGAGGAGATAATTAGGGACTTAAAAAATATTAAATGTTATGAAACAAAAGTTGAGTACATAGTTAAGAATAGCAAAGGAGAAGAACGAGAGGAGACAGTTCAATATTATTCAAAAGATGAGGGTGTAAGGATTGAGTTTGATGATGATAAAGTTAAGCTTTATAAATCAGATGGAATTCATGTAAAAGATAATTCATCTACTGGTGAATATGTGATTGAAAGTGATATGGACATACTCCATTCAATGGCATTCATGAATAAAATATTATCTTATCCACTAAAGAGTGACTCTATAAAAGAGGGACAAGAAGAATGGGGAGATAAAATATATATACAAGTGGATACAGAATTGTTTTTGAATAATGAGCATTTTAATAGTGCTAGGATTTTTATAAATAAAAAGACTAAGGCACCTATTGGAATTATAATTTATGACAAAGATGGTAATGATTCAGTACGAATAATTTATGAAGATTTTAAATCAGTTAAAGAGATTGATGAAAATTTGTTTAACTAAAATTGTTAAAACCATTAAATGAATACTGAATGTAAATTCAGTATTCATCATATAAATTATAAGTATGATAAGAGTTATACTAAACAAATGATTAGATATAGATAAATAGTACAAAGAAAATTTAGCCAGCGTAGTATTTAATTCAATCAAGTTGTATTAACTATAGTGACAATCTAAGTACATAGTAATTATTTTATAAATAATAATTAAAAATATACTTTTAAAGAATTAATAATTGTAAAAAATTATAAAATTTATGCGTATAGTGACATTTCTATTTACAAAATGACATATTCTGAAATATAATTTTCTTATACATAGGAAATAGAACTCCTAGGAGGTCAAATATGTCAAAAAAAATAGATAATATAATAATCCGTAAATTTAAAAATGATTTTGAAAAAAGTAGTAAATTTATTAAAGATAGTTTAATAGTATATAGTGAGAAGAATGAAGCAAGTGAGTTCTTTGAATTAATGAAAAATGGATATAAAGAAATGTCGAAAATTAATTTAGAACTTGCATATGATGCTAATTCATCACAAAAGTCACTTAAATACAAATTTGATGATATAAATGAATACGAGAAATGGCTTTGCGGAGTGTGATATTTTTAATGACGACTATGGTTGTAAAAAGAGGGGATATTTTTTATGCAGACTTAAGTCCTGTTATAGGCTCTGAGCAAGGTGGAATTAGGCCAGTAATTATAATACAAAATGATATAGGCAATAAGTATAGTCCTACAGTAATAGTAGCGGCTATAACTTCTCAAATTAATAAAGCCAAGCTTCCAACACATGTAGAAATTTCATCAGAGGAATATGGATTAAATAGAGATTCAGTTGTGTTATTAGAGCAAATAAGAACTTTAGACAAAAAAAGGCTTAAAGAAAAAATAGGCCATATGACAGAGGCTGATATGAAAAAAGTAGATAAATCATTACTTATTAGTATAAGTCTAGCTTAAATATTAAATTTAACTAATTATTAAGACAAAGCAGAGGTGCTTTGTCTTTTTTATTTATAAAATAGTAATATCTCACAATAAACACTAAATGTGATATACAATTTAAAATAAATAATATACACTTTAATTTAAAATAGTATATACAAATAGAAAGGCTTGTGTTAAAATAAATCTGGGTAATTTACATAATTATAGAGTATAATAGAATATATTAATATAAATTATTACAATGGAGGCTTTTAAATGGTTAATAATGTAGAAGAATTAAAATCAATATCTAAACTAATCAGAAAAGATATAGTTTCAATGTTAACAGAATCAGCATCAGGACATCCAGGTGGATCTTTATCTGCAGCTGATATTGTAACTACACTTTTCTTTAAGGAAATGAACATAGATCCAAGTAATCCAAAGAATCCAGATAGAGATAGATTTGTATTATCAAAAGGTCATGCTGCACCAGTTTTATATAGTGCATTAGCAAGAAAAGGATTCTTCCCAGTAGAAGAATTAAGTACTTTAAGAAAGTTTGGATCAAGATTACAAGGTCACCCAAGTATGAAGTGTTTACCAGGTATAGATATGTCAACTGGTTCTTTAGGGCAAGGTATTTCTTCAGCTGTAGGAATGGCTTTAGCTGGGAAAATAGATAACAAAGCATATAGAGTATATACTATTTTAGGTGATGGCGAATTAGAAGAGGGTCAAGTATGGGAAGCTTCTATGTGTGCAGCTCACTATAAATTAGATAACTTAACTGCTTTTGTAGATTTTAATGGACTACAAATAGACGGAAATATAGAAGATGTTATGAATCCGTCACCAATAGACAAGAAGTTTGAAGCTTTTGGATGGAATGTATTAGTTATTGATGGACATAACTATGATGAAATAATAGATGCTATAGAAAAAGCAAAAGAATGTAAGGGTATGCCAACAGTTGTTATATGTAAAACTGTTAAAGGAAAAGGTGTATCATTCATGGAAAATGAAGCGGCATGGCATGGTACAGCACCAAGCAAGGAACAATGTGAGAAAGCTTTAGCTGAGATTGGAGGAGACAGATAATGAGTAAGAAAATCGCTACAAGAGAAGCATATGGAAAAGCATTAGCAGAATTAGCAAAAGAAAATGAAAATGTAGTAGTGTTAGATGCGGATTTATCTAAATCTACTAAAACAGCTGACTTTAAAGCAGTTTGCCCAGAGAGATTCTTTAACATGGGTATTGCTGAAGGAAACATGATGGGGGTTGCTGCAGGGTTATCAACTTGTGGAAAAATTCCATATGTAAGTACATTTGCAATGTTTGCTGCAGGTAGAGCTTTCGAACAAATAAGAAACTCAATCTGTTATCCTAAATTAAATGTTAAAGTTTGTGCTACACATGCTGGATTAACAGTTGGGGAAGATGGTGCATCTCACCAAACTGTTGAAGATTTATCATTAATGAGAAGTATACCAAATATGGTAGTTATTTCTCCTGCGGATGCAGTTGAAACTATGGCTGCAATTAAAGCTATAGCTAAATATGATGGTCCTTGCTATGTAAGATTAGGAAGAGCTGCAGTTAATGTGATAAATGATGAAAACACTTATGAATTCAAATTAGGAAAAGGTGTTGTAGTATCAGAAGGTAAAGATGCTACTATAGTTGCAACTGGAATTATGGTTGATGCTGCTATAGAGGCAAAAGAAATTTTAGCACAAGAAGGAATTGATGCTAAGGTTATAAATATACACACAATAAAACCTTTAGACAACGAGCTAATTATTGAAGCGGCTAAGGAAACAGGAGTTATAGTAACTGCTGAAGAACATAGCGTAATTGGTGGACTAGGATCGGCAGTTTCAGAAGTTGTTACTGAAAAGTATCCAGTACCAGTTTTAAAGGTTGGAATTAATGATACTTTTGGAGAAAGTGGTAAGCCAGATGAATTATTAAAGGCTTATAACTTAACTGCACAAGATATAGCTAATAAAGTTAAAGAAGCAATTACTTTAAAAAGATAGATTATATACCACAAGACAGCTATTTACCACTTAAAACTGCGATAAAAAATCGCAGTTTTTTTATGGTTAAAAAGGTATATAATGGTGAAGTATGTTAAGTCATTAAGGATAAAAAAAGTAGAGTGAGGTAAAATAATACAAATAGTTTTAATTTGTAAGGAGTATTTTTATGAGAAAAGATAATTTTAAAGATTTTTTATTAATAACTATTGGAATAATTTTAGTTGCAATATCAGTTGTATATTTCTTTGAACCCAATAATATTGCGGCTGGAGGAATAACAGGTTTAGCAATTGTTATAAATCATTATATACCATTTATATCAATTGGACCTCTTGTGCTTATTATGGATGCCACTTTATTTGTGATTGCATTAATAGTAATAGGATCTAAGTTTGGAGCTAAAAGTATATATTGTAGTCTTTTATTATCAACATCTATGTGGGTAATGCAAAAATTTTTCCCATTTACTATAACAAATGATTTAATGTTAGCCACTATATTTGGTACATTAATAGCGGCAGCAGGAATGGCAATAGTATTTAATGCTAATGCGTCAAGTGGTGGAACAGATATAATAGCTAAGATATTAAATAAATTTTTTCATTTTAATATAGGAAAATCATTGCTTATGGTAGATTTTTTAGTTACTCTATTAGGGGCAATAACATTTGGTATAGACATTGGGTTATATGGATTATTATCTGTTATAGTGAATGGTGTTGTTATAGATAAGATAATAGCTGGATTTAAAGTTAAAAGTGAAATTACAATAATAAGTCCAAAAAATAAAGAAATAAGTCAATATATCTTAAATGATTTAGAAAGAGGATGTACCTTTATAAAAGGGGTTGGTGCCTTTACTGGTAACGATACATCACTATTATATACAGTTTTAGATAGAAGAGAATTTATAAAATTAAAGAACCATATTAGTAGCATTGATAAAAATGCCTTTATAACAGTTGGAGAAGTCCATGAAGTTATGGGAGAAGGATTTAAGGGGATAGATGAGGATTAAAAATAAAAAAAGGATAGGAGATAATTATGCAAAAGATTAAAGAATATTTACTGACGACAATAGGAATAGCATTAACGGCAATAGCATTAGAATACTTTTTCTTTCCAAGTGATATTGCAGCAGGGGGAGTATCTGGTATAGGACTAGTAATAAATAAATTATTAGGTTTAGAAACTAGTATGGTTGTGCTTGTTCTTAATATTTTTCTTTTTATATTGGCATTTCTTGTTTTAGGTAAATCTTTTGGAGCAAAAAGTATTTATGCAACAATAATGCTTTCGGTATTTATGTGGATAATTGAGAAGTTTTTTACTCCAGGAATTTTAACTGAAAATATGTTTTTAGCTAGTTTCTTTGGATCAATAATTTTAGGAATGGGAGCAGCTATTGTTTTTCATCAAGGTGCATCTACAGGTGGAACTAGTATTATAGCTGCAATTATTAGTAAATTTACTCCTATTGGAATAGGAATATCTGTGTTGCTTACAGATTCATTTGTTTGTATATTGGCTATTAGTGTATTTGGTGTAGATAAAGGATTATTTGGATTCTTTAGTGTAATTTTAATTGGTTTAGTTATAGATAAATTCATAGATGGATTTAATAGATGTAAGCAAGTATTTATAATAACATCAAAAGAAAAAGCTATAGTTAACCACATAATTAAAAAAATTGATAGAGGGTGTACAGTGCTTAATGGAAATGGTGGATATACTGGAAGTGATGTAAAAATAATATACACAGTATTAAGTTCAAATGAGTTTATAGCTTTAAAAAAAGACGTAAAAGAAATAGATCCAGATGCTTTTGTAACTGTTAATGAATCAACAGAAGTATTAGGAAAAGGATTTACAGATTTTCAATAAAAATATAGTAAAATGAGGTAAATAGCCCTTTAATATTGGTATTATGGCTTTTTGTATGATATAATGGCTTTATAGTTTGCAAAGTTATTAAACTTAAAGTTGTAAGAGGTGTTATTTATGATAGAATTTAAGGACGTGTCCAAGATATATGATAATAATGTTAAAGCGTTATCAAATGTAAATATAAAGATAGATTCAGGAGACTTTGTTTTCTTAGTTGGACCATCTGGTGCAGGTAAGTCTACTTTCATAAAAATGTTATTAAAAGAAGTAGAGCCAACAATGGGAGAAATTATAGTAGCTGATAAGGAGTTATCTAAAGTAACTAGAAAACAAATACCATACTACAGAAGAAAAATTGGAATGGTATTCCAAGATTTTAGATTAATACCTACTTTAAATGTATATGAAAATGTTGCATTTGCAATGAGAGTAGTAGAAGCATCACAAAGAGAAATAAGAAGAAGAGTGCCTATGGTATTATCTCTAGTAGGATTATCTCATAAATATAAAATGTTCCCTAATGAATTATCAGGAGGAGAACAACAAAGAGTATCTTTAGCAAGAGCAATAGTTAATAATCCAGCAGTCTTAATAGCTGATGAACCTACAGGTAACTTAGACCCAGAAACAGCAAATGAAATAATGGGATTATTAGAAGATATAAATAGAGCTGGAACAACTATATTAATGGCAACTCACGCAAAAGACATAGTAGATAATATGAAAAAGAGAGTTATAGCTATTGATAAAGGAATGATTGTAAGAGATGATAGGAAGGGGATGTACGAAAATGAAAATTAGCACGTTAAATTATTTTATAGTAGATGCTTTAAAGAGTATAAAGAGAAATAGGACAATCAGTGTTGCTGCTATGATAACTGTATTAATAACTTTTTTCGTATTTGGTACATTTACTTTATTAGCATTAAACTTTAATAAAAGTATTGAAGATGTAGCATCTAAAATTCAGATTCAAGTATATTTAAAAGATGACATAAAATTAGTTGACCAAAAAGAAATAGAGCTTAAGTTGATGGAAGAACCTCAAGTTAGTGAAGTTACATATGAATCTAAAGATGAAGCGTTTTTAAATTTAAAAGAAAATTTAGGGAGTAATGAAGGATTATTAGAAGGTTATGATTTAACTAATAACCCATTACCAAGTTCATTTATAGTTAATTTAAAAGATCCTTCATATGCTGAAGAAGTAGCTAAGTCAGTTGAGAGTATGACTGGTGTTGAAGGAATAGGAAATCAACAAGATGTAATTAATACAATAAGCAAATTTGTTGATGTAGTTCAAATAGTAGGAATAGGATTATTTATAGTATTTGTAGGGGTATCAGTATTCTTAATAATGAATACAATTAAGCTTACAGTATATTCAAGAAGAAGAGAAGTTGGAATAATGAAGTTTGTTGGGGCAACAGACTGGTTTATTAGATGGCCTTTCGTTATTGAAGGAATAATAATTGGGGCAGTAGGTTCATTAGCATCAAGCGTTATATTATACTTTGCATATAACGGAATATTTAAGTGGATTGTTTCATCTATGTTTATAGTAAACTTAGTACAACCACAATTTGTTTTAACAACTTTATTAGCTTGCTTTGTTGGAGGCGGTATAGTAGTTGGAGCAATAGGAAGTATATTTGCACTAAGAAAATTCTTAGTTGTTTAGTATATAGAATTTGTTAATTAGGCAAAGATAAATATATATAGAAATTATTTTAAAACTACAACTCATTACTTTTGTTATGGGTTGTAGTTTTACGTAAATAAAGGGAAATTTAAATAATATAAATTATATTATATAGAAAGGAAAGAGAATTTATGGAGAATTTTAATGACCAGGGAAAAAATCCAAAGAATATTGGAAAAAAAATATTTAAATACTTAATTTTATTAGTTGTGTTATTAATAACATATGCAGGAGTATTTTATTTAGGAAATATACTTGCTACTAAAGGTGTTATAATTGGCTCTGTACCAGAAAAAGCAGTTAGTGATTTAGGAAATATTGAAGACACTGAAAAATATTCAAATCTATTTAATCTACGAAGTATGTTATTTTCCATGTATGATGGAGAAATAGATGATGAGAAGCTTTTAGAAGGTGCTATGAAAGGCATGGCTGAAGCTATAGGAGATCCATATACTGTTTATATGGATAAAGATGAATTTACAACGTTTATGGAATCAAGCCAAGGAAGTTTCTATGGAATAGGAGCTCAATTAGGCGTTAGAGATAATAATATAACTATAATAGCTCCAGTTGAAGGATCACCAGCAGAAAAAGCTGGATTAAAGGCTGGAGATATAATATTAAAAGTTGATGATTATGAAGTAACAGATTTAAACACAGAGGCTGTTGTTTCTAGAGTTAGAGGAGAAGAAGGTGTACCGGTTACATTAACGATTATGCGTGAAGGTGTAGAAGAACCTTTTGAGGTTGAGATAGTAAGAGCTGAAATTAAAACTGAATCAGTTAAAGGTGAAATGTTAGAGGATGGAATAGGTTATATTCAGATAACAACTTTTAGTGATGAAGAAGTAAGTGATAAATTTAGTGAAAAATTAAATGAATTAAAACAACAAGGAATGAAAAAACTAATATTAGATTTAAGAGGAAACCCAGGTGGATACTTAAATGAATGTGTTGAAATAGCTTCTAACTTTATTCCAGAAGGAGAAGTAGTTACTTATACAATTGATAAGTATAACAAGAAGGTAATATCAAATTCAATAGGAGGAGATGCTATTGGAATGCCATTAGTTGTACTCGTTGATGGTGGAAGTGCTAGTGCTTCTGAAGTTGTAACTGGTGCTTTAAGAGATCATGGAGCTGCAACAACTATAGGTACAACAACTTTTGGTAAAGGTATAGTGCAACAACTTAAGGTTTTACCTAATGACATGGGAGGACTTAAAGTTACAACATCTAAGTACTACACACCAAATGGTGAAAATATTCATGGTACAGGAATAGAGCCAGATATAGTAGTAGAGATTCCACAAGAAGTATTAGAAATGGATTATGATAGAAGCATCGATCCACAATTTCAAAAAGCATTAGAGGTAGTAAGAGAGAAGAATTAATTAGGAGGCTCAGAATGGATTTAATAATTCATAGCTTAAAGTCTATAGCAGTAGCAATAATTGAGCCAATGCATTTAGTTATGCTTGTAGTATTTGGGATAATATTTTATTTAAAAAATGTTAAAATAGTTTCTATTCAAAAGATGACATTAGGAGAGGGGTTAAATACCCCTCTAGAACTTACATTATCCCAAATTGTATTAGGAATATTAGCGGGTGCAATTGGAAGTATAGTATTATCTGTGCTTGGAGTTACATTTAGTGAAAACTCAGGAATAGAGTTTATATTTATGATATCAATATTATCTTTATTTTATAAAAAGAAGTATATATCATATGCATATTCTAGTGCTATATTAGGTGTTATAGGAATTAGTTTAAATATTATTAGTAGTATTACTGGAATGAAACTATTTTTAAATGTTGATATATTATCATTAATGACCTTTGTAGGAGTAATATATATTTTAGAAGGTTTATTAATTATAGTTGATGGAAATAGAGGGGCAATACCTGTATTTACTAAAAAAGAGGACAAAATAGTTGGTGGATTTTCATTTAGTAGATATTGGCCAATACCAATTGCGATACTTATGATTTTTACCAATAGTATAGCAGATGAAGATTCAATTTATTCTAATGTAGCATCATGGTGGCCTATTATAAATAATAAAGCAGTATTATCTTTATTAGCTACTGCAATGATAGCAAGTATTCCTTTGTATGGAATAATGGGTTATAGCAATGTTACATTTACTCAAGAAAAGAAAACTAAGGCATTAAGGTGTGGTAGTGCTATTTTAATATATGGTATATCAGTTGCTTTAGTTGCACAGTTAGCTAGTATTAATATAGTAGGGCAAATAATATCTATAATATATGCACCGTTAGCTTTTGAATTAATCATGAGATATGAGTATAGAGTAGAAAAAAAAGGCCAATGCTTATATGTAAGTGACGATGAGGGAATTATGGTTCTTGAAGTCACTCCTAATTCACCAGCATACGAGGTTGGAATTAAGCGTGGAGATAAAATAATAGAAATTAATGGGCAAAATATTAAATCAGAGGGAGATATTTTTAAGGTTGCTAGAGATAGTATACTTAAGGTCCCAATAAAAGTTAAAAATAATTCGGGACAAGTATTAGAATATATTATACAACCTAGAAATAAAAGGTTAGGGCTTCTATTAGTTCCTAAAATGATTAAAAGAGAAGATATGTTTGAAATAAAACCAGATGATATAAAAAACATAATAAATGAGCTTAAAAATAAGAAGTAGAGGCTAACGTAGATGTTAGTCTCTATTTTCTATTTAGTGGAATGTGCCCTATTATAAAAGTTTTGAAAATGGTGAAGATAAAAAGTAAAATGTATTTATATTTTATTATTTTAAAGGTAATATAATTTTAGATAATTTAAGGTTTAAATATTTTATAGAGAATATTTAAATTAATAAATAATAATTTGGAGGTGAGTATATGGGAGAATTTAAGATTCATTCTAAATTTAAACCAACAGGGGATCAGCCAGCAGCAATTGAAAGTTTAGCTAATGGTATAAAGAATAATGAAAAGTATCAGACCCTTTTAGGGGTAACAGGTTCGGGTAAAACATATACTATGGCAAATATAATTGAAAAGGTTCAAAAACCAACTATAGTTTTAGCACATAACAAGACATTAGCAGCACAATTATGCTCTGAATTTAAGGAGTTTTTCCCAGATAACATAGTTGAATATTTTGTTTCGTATTATGATTATTATCAACCTGAAGCATATGTTCCTCAAACTGATACATTTATAGAAAAAGATGCAGCTATAAATGATGAAATAGATAAGTTAAGACACTCAGCTACATCAGCCTTATTTGAAAGAAGAGATGTAATAATAGTAGCCTCAGTTTCTTGTATTTATGGATTAGGTAATCCAGATGAGTATAAAAAGCTTACTATCTCTTTAAGAGTAGGCATGGAAAAAGATAGAGATGAGATAATAAAGAAGCTTATAGAAATTCAATATGAAAGAAATGATATTGATTTTTCGAGAGGGACTTTTAGAGTAAGAGGAGATTCCTTAGATATTATTCCAGCTTCATCTTCTACAAAAGGAATTAGAATTGAATTCTTTGGTGATGAAATAGATAGGATAAGAGAGTTTGATGTTTTAACAGGAAAGATATTAGGAGAAAGAGAACATGTTGCTATATTCCCAGCATCTCACTTTGCTGCATCACAAGAAACTTTGGATAAGGCAATAAAAGAGATAGAAGATGAGCTTGAAGATAGATTAAGAGAGCTAACATCACAAGATAAATTGTTAGAAGCTCAGAGATTAAGACAAAGAACTAATTATGATATAGAAATGATTAAGGAAATGGGATATTGTAGTGGGATTGAAAACTATTCGAGAGTATTAGATGGAAGAGCTCCAGGTACTCCACCTAAAACGTTGCTAGATTACTTCCCAGATGATTATTTAATGTTTATAGATGAAAGTCATGTTACTTTACCTCAATGTAGAGCAATGTATGCAGGTGATAGATCAAGAAAAGATACATTAGTTGAGTATGGATTTAGACTTCCATGTGCTTACGATAATAGACCATTAAAATTTACTGAATTTGAAAGTAAAATTAATCAGCTTATATTTGTATCTGCAACACCAGCTCAATATGAATTAGATCATTCAACTAATATAGCAGAGCAAATAATTAGGCCAACAGGATTATTAGATCCGATAGTTGAAATAAGACCAGTAACAGGTCAAATAGATGATCTTTATGCTGAAATCTTAAAAACAACAGAAAGAGGATTTAGAACATTAGTAACAACTTTAACTAAGAGAATGGCAGAAGATTTGACTAAGTATTTAACTGAGTTAGGTGTTAAAACTACTTATATGCATTCTGATATAAAAACCATTGAAAGAATGGAAATAATAAGAGATTTAAGACTAGGAAAATTTGATGTTCTTGTTGGGATAAACCTATTAAGAGAAGGGCTAGATATTCCAGAGGTTGCTCTCGTTGCAATTTTAGATGCAGATAAGGAAGGCTTCTTACGTTCTGAAACTTCAATGATTCAAACTATAGGAAGAGCTGCAAGAAATTCAGAAAGTAAGGTTATAATGTATGCAGATAAAATCACTGGATCTATGGATAGAGCAATTAAGGAAACTAATAGAAGAAGAGAAATTCAAATGCAGTATAATGAAGAGCATGGAATTGTACCTAAAACTATTATTAAGGATGTAAGAGCTGTAATTGAAGCAACAAAGGTTGCAGAAGAATCTGCTGACTATAATGTAGAAGATGCAGTTGAATTAAGCGCTAAGGATAAGAAGAAGTTAATTAAACAATATACAGAAGAAATGAAAGATGCAGCTAAGAATCTTCAATTTGAAAGAGCTGCAGAGCTTAGAGATATGATTAGTAGACTTAAGGATGAATAATTTCCTTGGAAATCATATTAAATATTTTAATGTATATAATTAAGATTAATATACATTGAGCATTAAATTATATAGCTTAAATATATATAATGAATTGGCTGATTCCTATATTTAAAGTAGGAATCAGTTTTTATTATAATAATGAACTAATTAGTTGAAAATTTGGTATAATTTATATAGTTGTTTATATAGGGGAGAATGTAAATATGGATTTAAATAAAAAAATATTAGTAGTTGAAGATGATTGGGATATTAATGGACTTTTATGTAAAATGCTAATTCAAAATGGATATGAAGTTAGAGGAGCTTATTCAGGGTCAGAGGCGAAGATGTGTATAGAACAATTTGAATATGATCTTATAATTTTAGATTTAATGTTACCAGGGATATCTGGAGAAGAACTATTAAGTGAAATAAGAAAAAAATATGTTATGCCAATAATAGTTGCTTCAGCTAAAACTAGTGCTGAAGATAAAATAGCAGTACTTAGAATGGGAGCAGATGATTTTATAAGTAAACCTTTTGATATTAATGAAGTATTAGCTAGAGTTGAGGCGCAATTAAGGAGGTATACTAAATTTTCTAGTCAAAATAGTATTAGCAGTAAATTAACTCATAAAAATTTAGAATTAGATATTGATAGCAGACAGGTATATGCTAATGGAAAAGAAGTAAGTTTAACTGTTAGGGAATTTGATATATTAGAATTATTAATTGCTAATCCTAATAAAGTGTTTACAAGAGCCAATCTTTTTGAGTCTGTTTGGAAAGATGATTTTATGGGAGATGATAATACTGTTAATGTTCATATAAGTAATTTAAGGTCTAAGCTTTCTAAGGTTGATAAGAATAATGAATATATACAAACAGTATGGGGAATTGGATTTAAATTAAAATCTGAATAGATGATAAGTAAATGCTGATAAATACTCTTTATGACACGTAACGTGGCATAAATGTAAGCTACTGTTTCTTGGATTTATAAGAATATATTTTTAATATAGTTTTATAAAATAAGTTTGGAGGAATAGATAAAAATGAGTTTAGGTGAAAAGTTAAGAGAGTGTAGAAAAATGGTAAATTTAACGCAAGAAGAATTAGCAGAAAAGTTATGTGTTTCAAGGCAAGCTATAACTAAATGGGAATCGGACAAAGGAATTCCGGATATTGTGAATATAAAAAATATAGCAAAGCTTTTTGATGTTAGCATTGATTATTTATTAGATGATGGAGAAATTATATCAGACTTTGTATTAAAAGAAAGTATTAATATTAGTGATTATAAAAATAAAGGAAAATATAAATCTAAATATGATTCAGCAGTAAGGGATAAATATAAAAATGCAATTATTATATATCCGTTAATACAAACAAAGAAATTAAATTTACTTGAAAATATTATTGACTTCATAGTACAACCTGGTGTATTACAATTAGCTGATTATGCTAGTAACTATGCAGCTTATTATTTAGTTGAATTAGAACAAAAACAATTACTTGTAAAAATAACAAAGGAGTTTATTGAAAGTAAAGAGTTAAAAAATAAGTTTATAGAAAAGAAAATGATAATAGGGAATAACATATTTAAAAAATGTAATTATACAATTTAAATAGTTGTTCTATACAAAAAAGCAAGATAAATAACAGTTAAATAAGAGTTTGTAGAGTGTCAAATACTTTTGATATATGAAAAATAGGCAATATCAAATACTTTTGATAGTAGAAATTCATTTAAGGGTATAGAGTAATTATGCAGGAGGACATTATATGGAGATTGGTAAACAAATAAAAAAATATAGGACAGAAATGAAGCTTTCACAGGAGGAATTAGCTGAAAAAATATTTGTATCTCGTCAAACTATTTCAAATTGGGAAAATAATAAGAACTACCCTGATGTGAAAAGCTTATTATTGCTAAGCTCTCTTTTTAGTGTCTCTCTTGATATATTAATTAAAGGGGATCTTGAAGAAATGAAAGAAAAAATTAAAACAGAAGACATTGATGGATTTAAACATGATGGTAATATCTTTAGTATGTTGATGTTATGTACTATTTTATTGCCTATTCCACTTACACGATTCATGGGATATGTTGGGTTTGGGATTTTGTGCTTGATTATTATAGCTACATATATTATGCTATTCGAGTTGAAAAGCATAAAAAGAATTTTAATATCCAAACTTATAAAGAAATTGTTGCTTTTCTAGAGGGAAAACATATGGATGAACTTGAAAAGAATCAGGAGTATGGGAAACGTCCATATCAGAAATTTTTGTTAGCAATAGGTGCAGGCTTACTTGCAATAGTAGTATCAGTCATTATGGGATGTATATTACTATAAAATTTTAGAATATATTAACTTTAAGTGGTTTATATTTAGAATAGTTTTTCGAGATTTTACAATAAATAAATATGAAAAGTAGCTACTAAAATTCTTTAATTTTAATAGCTGCTTTTTTTATTTGTAAACTTAATACTTTCTTAATATTTTCTTTAAGATATCTTACAACTATAGATATACAATAAAATCAAGTTAAGAGATTAAATAAAAATAACAAAAAAGAGATAGAGAATTTTATCAAGGGGGTAAATGAAGATGAAAGAAGTTATATTAAAAACTTATAACATTACTAAGAAATATGGAAATCAAGTAGCGGTAAACAATGTTAATATGACAATTAAAAAAGGTGAGATATATGGTTTTATAGGTCAAAATGGAGCTGGTAAAACAACATTAATTAGACTTATAACAGGGTTAATTCATAAAAGTGGTGGAGAGATAGAACTTCTAGGAGCCAGTGGAGAAAATGAATTAAATAAGGCTAGAACAAAGGTTGGAAGTTTAATTGAAACTCCTTCATTTTATACTAATATGACAGCAAGAGAAAATTTAGAGGTGTCTAGATTAGTAAGAGATATACCTGGCAAGAAGTGTATAGATGAAGTATTAGAATTAGTTGGACTAAAAGATGTTGAAAAGAAAAAAGTTAAAAATTTCTCTTTAGGAATGAGACAAAGATTAGGAATTGCAAATGCAATAATGGGAAATCCTAAATTACTTATATTAGATGAGCCTATAAACGGACTTGATCCTATGGGAATAGTTGAAATAAGAGAGTTATTAAAGAAGATAAATAAAGAAAAAGATATGACAATATTAATATCAAGTCATATATTAAGTGAATTATCAGAGCTTGCAACGACTTATGGAATAATATCAAATGGTAAGTTAATTGAAGAAATAACAGCAGAGGAATTAGCAGAAAAATGTAGACAATATATAGATTTAAAAGTTGATGATACATCTAGAGCAGTAACTTTATTAGAAAGAGAGTTAGGAATAAGTGATTATGAAGTTTTAGAAGATAAAAAGATAAAGGTCTTCTCTAATTTAGAGAATGTTGGAGAGGTAAATTCAATACTTTCAAAGTCAGGTGTTATTGTTCAAAGTATAAGTATTAAGGGAGAAAATTTAGAAGAATACTTTATGAATAAAATTGGAGGTGTTTTAAATGCTTAAAGCTATACAAGCAGAATTATATAAATTATTTAAAAATAGAACATTTAAAGTATTAATATTTGTTACAGTTTTATTATCTTCCATGACAATAGTTATGTGTTCACCAGTTTTTGATCAAATACTTAGTGATAGTTTAGGGAATATGCCAGAAGATCAAAAACAGATATTTATAGAACAAATGGAAACTATGTCAGATAGTGATGAAATAGTAACACCAGGTCAATTAGGAGTTCATTTGGAAGCTAAAGATATTATGAATCCAACTGCAATAGAAGTATATCATGCTTCATTTGGATCAGGAGTAATAGAGATATTAATAGGAATATTAGTAGCAGCATTAATGGCAAAAGAATATTCACAAGGTACAATTAAAAACTTTTTAGCTTATGGTAAGAAAAGAGAAGAATTTTATTTAGCAAAGTTTATAGCTATAGTTGTAGCAATTGCAATTATTTTAGCGGTTATGACTATATTACCAACAATAGCATCAACTGTTATGAATGGATGGGGGCAAGCCTTTGAATTTTCACAATTATTAGGAATGATAAAAACATTTATAGCATCACTTCTAGCTAGTTCTGCAGTAGCTGTATTAGCTATGGTTATAGCAACATTAGTAAAAAGTAATGGAGCTACAATTGGAATAACAGTAGCAATATTTATAGGAGTTCCAACATTTGCAGGATTTTTATATGGAATATATCCTTGGTTTGACAGGATTTATGAGGTATTACCATTTTATAATTCAGCATTAGCATCTTCAATTAAAGCAGGAAATGGAGATTTGCTTAGATCAGTAGTAATTTCATTAATAACAATATCAATTTCATTATTTGCAGGGATAAAAATATTTAAAGCTCAAGATATTAAATAATGACAAAAAGTATAGAAAAGTATTAAAAAGCGCAAAAAAGCGCGTACCTCCGGGGAGAATACAAATATTGGATTCTCCCCGGAGGTGGATACAATATTTGGAAGAGGTGTTTTTGTGTTATATATAAATAATTTTTCAAAAGAATATTCAAAGGGGAAAAAGGCTGTAGACAATATATCCTTAACTGTGAATGGTGGAGAAATATTTGGATTTATAGGTCATAATGGTGCGGGAAAGACAACAACTATTAAATCTATAGTTGGTATTTTAGAATTTAATGATGGGGATATATTAATAGATAATAAGTCTATAAAGAAAAGCCCAGTAGAATGTAAAAAAGTAATGGCATATATTCCAGATAATCCTGACCTTTATGAAGCTTTAACTGGAATACAATATCTAAGTTTCATAGCAGATATTTATAAAGTAAGCAAAGAACAAAGAGAAAAGTTAATTAAGTATTATGGAGATAAGTTTGAGCTAACTAAATATTTAGGAGACTTAATATCTTCATATTCTCATGGAATGAAACAAAAGCTAGCAATAATATCAGCACTAATACATAAACCAAAATTATTAATATTAGATGAGCCTTTTGTTGGATTGGATCCAAAGGCAGCACATACTTTAAAAGAGATAATGAGGGAGATTTGTAATGAAGGTAGTGCAATATTTTTCTCAACTCATGTATTAGAAGTTGCAGAAAAATTATGTGATAAGATTGCAATTATTAAAGAAGGAAAGATAGTTGTAGTAGGGGATACGGAAGAGGTAAAGGGAAACAGTTCTTTAGAAGATGTATTTATGGAGTTGATTGATAATGAGTAATTTATTTATTTTATTAAAAAATTCATTTATAAATAGTACAGGTATTAATTCTTTATCTAATAAGACAAGCAATTCTAAAGAAAAAAAGAAATTAATGATTACTACAGCAACATTATTATTAATAGCTATAGTGATTTGTTTTATGTCCACATCATATTCAATTGGATTGGCTACAGTATTAGAGCCAATGGGATATTTAGATTTAGTATTAATAGTTGCCATATTATTTTCATGTATTTTAAGTTTTATGACATCAATTTATAAAGCACAAGGTACATTATTTAGTTCTAAAGATTATGACTTATTAATGGTTCTTCCTATTAAAAATAGCACAATATTAACTAGTAAAATATTGAGTCTAATGTCTATAAGTTATATAGAAATAGCACTTGTAATAGTACCAGCATCAATAGTATATTTTATTTATAATGGAAGTTTATCATTGATTTTCTTTATTATACTAATAGTAGGATTAATATTTATACCCATGATTCCTATAATAGCAGCATCAATAATAGCTGTGATTATAACATTTATATCATCGAGATTTAAGCATAAAAATATAGTAACTACAGTAGTTGGAATGATAGCTTTTTTATTAATTATGATAGTTTCGATGAATATGCAAAATTATATTAATGCATTTGTTGAAAATAGTGATTCAATAGTGAAAGGATTATCTAGTATATATCCACCAGCAATGTATTTAAAAGATGCTTTAGTAAATTATAATATTGTTGATTTGATAAAGTTTATATTAATATCAATACTTCCATTTGTAATATTTATTATAGTATTTAGCAAAACATTTAAAGTTATAAATGGAAAGTTAGCTGAAAGTTATAAGAAAGCAAATTATAAGGTTGAAAGATTGGAATCAAGTAGTATCACAAAAGCATTAGTTTCACAAGAGTTAAGAAGATATTTTGCAACACCTATTTATGTTATGAATACAGCCTTTGGAATGGTATTATTAGTTGCAGCATCTATAGCTACTTTGTTTGTAAGTAAAGAAACATTAGCAGAGTTAATGGGATATCCAGAAATAGTAAATATTATTCCATTAGCAATATTAGTGCTATTAGTATTTACTATTGGATTATCTTGTACAACAAATTCATCTATATCATTAGAAGGAAATAGATTATGGATATTAAAATCTTTACAAATAGAGCCTAAGGATATATTTAAAGGAAAGATAATAACTAATTTAATAATAACAATTCCAGCAGCCATTGTAGCAAATATTATATTTTATATAGGATTAAAATTTGAGATTAAATATTTAATACTTAATGTAATGATAAGTATAGTATTTGCAGGGATATCAGCAGTATTAGGATTAATAATAAATTTATATTTTCCTAAAATGGACTGGACAAATCCAACAACAGTAGTAAAACAAAGTGCAAGTGTAATGATTACTATTTTAGGATTATTAATATTAACGTTAGCAATGATAGGTATATCAGTTGCACTAGTTGAAATATTTAATATTACTAATATGATTATTATTTTAACTGTAGTGTTAATATTATTTTTAATACTATTATTTGCTTCAATTAAGATATTAGATAGTATAGGTAGTGAAAAATTTAATAGATTATAAACAAGTTACCTCTGAGGTTGATATAAATATTGGATTAAACTTCAGAGGTAATTTATTTGTTATTGTGAGTTATTGGAAATGTTTAATATATAGAATATAATATATTTTAGAAAATATAAGAGAAAAATGGGTTTAGAAGAGGAGAAAATATGGTGATAATATGCTTAATAGGGATAATTATTGTTTTAATTGCTATTATTATAGGGTATAAGAGAGAGTTTAAAAGAATAAATAAGGAAATTACTAATAATTTAGATGAATATGTAAATATAAAAACAAAGTCTGTAGATAAGGATGTTGAGAATTTAGTTCAAAGTATAAATCTAATTTTTGATTCAAAACAAAAGGTTGTATCAGAAAAGAAGAAAAGTGAAGATGAACTAAGGGCAAGTATAACAAATATGTCTCATGATTTAAGAACTCCTTTAACATCTATAATGGGATATTTACAGATGATAAAATCGGAAAAATCATCAGAAACTGATAAAAAAGAATATATGGACATAGTAGAGAAAAGAACAAAATCTTTACAACAGCTTATAAGTAGTTTTTATGATTTATCAAGAATAGAAGGAAATGAATATAAATTTAATTATAAGAAGGTTAATTTAAGTAACATACTATGTGAAAATATAGCTTTATTCTATAATGACTTTATAAATAATAATATTGAGCCAGTTATTGAAATTGAGGAAGGCATTAAAGAAATTATATCTGATGAGAGTGCTATTACTAGGATTTTTTCAAACTTAATAGGAAACATGATTAAGCATGGTGAAAATTTTGTGAAAATAACCTTAAAGCAAGAAAATGATATGATAATTACAGAGTTTATTAACAAAGCAACAGGATTAACAGAAGAAAATGTGGATAAATTGTTTGATAGGTTTTATACTGTGGATAATTCTAGAAGTAATAAGAATACCGGGTTAGGGTTATATATAACAAGAATATTAGTAGAGAAGCTTGGTCATAATATAAAAGCTAATTTAAAAGGAGATAATCTTGTTATTTCAATAGCTTGGAAGAAAAATTAAAAGATGAAAATTTCATTGACAATAAAAATCAATAATTCTAAAATTAAATAAAGAATGTTTGTTCGAGAGTAAAATATACTATTTCTGACAAAAATAAAATAATGAAGTATATTGAAGAGGTTTAAAAAATGAAAGATAAAATTATAGTAAAGGGTGCAAGAGTACATAATTTAAAAAATGTATCATTAGAAATACCAAGAGACAAATTAATAGTTTTTACAGGGTTATCAGGTTCAGGTAAATCTTCTTTAGCTTTTGATACATTGTATGCAGAAGGGCAAAGAAGATATGTTGAGTCTTTATCCTCATATGCAAGGCAGTTTTTAGGACAAATGGATAAACCAGATGTAGATTATATTGAAGGGTTATCGCCTTCAATATCTATAGACCAAAAAACTACAAGCAAAAATCCAAGATCAACAGTTGGTACAATTACAGAAATATATGATTATTTAAGATTATTATATGCAAGAGTAGGTATTCCACATTGTCCTAAGTGTGGAAAGGTAATAAGGCAACAATCTGTGGATCAAATTGTGGATCAAATAATGGCTCTTGGGGATAGAACTAAAATTCAAGTTTTATCACCAATAGTAAAAGGTAAAAAAGGTGCACATGAAAAAGTACTAAGTAATATAAAGAAGAATGGATACGTAAGAGCAAGAATTGATGGAGAGATTTATGAATTAGCAGAAGAGGAAATAACTTTAGAAAAAACTAAAAAGCATAATATAGAAGCTGTAGTAGATAGATTAATCATTAAAGAAGGCATAGAGGGAAGACTAAGTGATTCATTAGAAGCAGCACTAAAGTTAGGAGAAGGTTTAGTAATAATAAATGTAATTGGTGAAAAAGATATATTATTTAGTGAAAATTTTGCTTGCCCTGATTGTGGAATTAATATACAAGAGTTTGAACCAAGGATGTTTTCATTTAACGCTCCTTTTGGAAAATGTGAAAAATGTGATGGTTTAGGAACGTTAATGGAGATAGACCCAGATTTAATTATACCAAATAAAGATTTAAGTATTATGGAAGGTGCTATAGCTACATGGGGGGAAGGTAGATTAAAAGATGATTCTTGGACTTTTGCAATATTAAAGTCATTAGAAAAAGAATATGGATTAGATTTAAATAAGCCTATAAAGGAGTTTTCTAAAGAGCACTTAGACTTATTACTATATGGAACAAATGGAAATAAGTTAATAGTTACTTATACAAAAGATGGAGTAAAAGCTAATTATTCATATGTATATGATGGAGAAATAAATTCGTTAGTAAGAAGATATAAAGAAACAAATTCAGATGTTATAAAAGGCGATATTGAACAATATATGAGTAATAAATATTGTCCAAAGTGTAAAGGTGCTAGGTTAAATAAAGAAGTCTTAGCAGTAACTATTGGAGATAAGAATATATATGAATTTACTCAAATGTCAATAAGAGACGAGTTGGATTTTATTAATTCATTAGAGTTCACAGAAAAAGAAAAATTAATAAGTAATCAAATAGTTAAAGAGATAAAAAATAGATTAAAGTTTTTAGTTGATGTAGGATTAGATTACTTAAACCTTTCAAGAAGTTCGGGAACTCTTTCTGGTGGTGAAGCGCAAAGAATTAGACTTGCAACACAAATTGGTTCTGCATTAATGGGAGTTTTATATATATTAGATGAACCTAGTATAGGATTGCATCAAAGAGATAACGATAAGTTAATTCAGACATTAAAAAATTTAAGAGATGTTGGTAATACTGTTATAGTTGTTGAGCATGATGAAGATACTATGAGAGAGGCTGATTTTATTGTGGATATTGGACCTAGAGCAGGAGAGCATGGTGGTCAAATTATTGCTGCAGGAACTGTTGATGAGATTAAAGCATGTAAAGAGTCTATAACGGGACAATATCTAACAGGAGAGAAGGAAGTTAAAGTTCCAGAGGTAAGAAGACAAGGTAATGGGAAGTTTATTACTGTTTCAGGAGCAAAGGAAAATAACCTTAAGAACTTAACTGTTAAATTCCCTCTAGGAGTTTTAACAATGGTTACTGGGGTTTCTGGATCAGGTAAAAGTACATTAGTAAATGAAATACTTTATAAGGGATTAAATAAAATAATAAACAAAAGTAAAAATCCTACAGGAGTTTATAAAGAAATAAGTGGCTATGAAAATATAGATAAAATTATAGATATTGATCAAAGCCCAATAGGAAGAACACCACGTTCAAATCCAGCAACTTATACAGGAACTTTCGATATAATAAGAGAATTATTCTCTCAAACACCAGAAGCAAAGATGAGAGGATATAAACCAGGAAGATTTAGTTTCAATGTAAAAGGAGGAAGATGTGAAGCTTGTTCAGGTGATGGAATTATAAAAATAGAGATGCAGTTCTTATCAGATGTTTATGTTCCTTGTGAAGTATGTAAAGGAAAGAGATATAATAGGGAAACTCTTGAGGTTAAATACAAAGGAAAAAATATTGATGATATATTAAATATGACTGTTGAAGAAGCATTAGAATTCTTTGAAAATATACCAAGAATAAAAAATAAGATTCAAACATTAAAAGATGTAGGATTAGGATATATAAGATTAGGTCAGCCATCAACTCAATTATCAGGTGGTGAAGCACAAAGAATTAAGCTTGCTTTTGAACTATCAAAGAGAAGCACTGGAAAAACATTATATATTTTAGACGAACCAACAACGGGACTTCATGTTGATGATGTAAATAGATTAGTTGAAATACTACAAAGATTAGTTGAGGCAGGAAATACTGTTGTAGTAATAGAACATAATTTAGATATGATTAAATGTGCTGATTATATAATAGATTTAGGTCCAGAAGGTGGAGATAAAGGTGGAACTTTAGTTGCACAAGGTACACCAGAAGAAATAATTAAAAATGATACCTCATATACAGGAAAATATCTTAATAAACTATTAAGATAAATAAGATGTCTTGTTATTTTTTTCAATAAGATTTAATATATAATGGTAAATATCATTAATTTGAGGTGAAAATATGAATTTTGGAAGGTTAGTCACTTTTATATTTGGTATAATTTTTATAGTTCTATTATATGTAATCATATATTATGCATTAAAGATAATGTATAGAGATGTAAAAACAGGCGATAAGAAAAAAAATAATAACACAGGAATAAGATATGGTATAGAGATTATTCAAACAGGAGTAAACTCTACATTGGAAAATGGATCAGTAGTGCCAATTAGGGGAATTACAACAATAGGTAGAAGAGCAGAAAATACAATTGTATTAACAGAACCTTTTGTATCAGGAAGTCATGCAAAAATATATACTAAAAATAATAATTTATATGTTGAAGATTTAAATAGTACAAATGGTGTTTATGTTAATAATGAAAAAATTAATGAAAAGGTGAAGCTTATTGCTGATGATGAAATTAAAATAGGAAGCGCTATTTTTAAAGTTTTAAAATCAAGTAAGTAAAATATTTAATCTATAATTTAGTTTAAATAAACTTATAATTTTATAAATAGAAAAGGATATTTCATTTAACATAGTAGAGGTGGATTATGAAGGCATTAAAGCGTGAAAAAAGATTGCTGAGATGGGTATATCTACTATGCTTGCTACTTTTCACAACATTAGGTTTTATTGAACAACCTTTTGATAAATTTGCATTAATAATGGGAGTAGTCTTATGTATTTTAATAGGCTATTCCCACTTTGTAATTAGAAGATTTTATCCTGATGGAGATAAATTTATATTAATTTTTGCAAGTGTATTGGCGGTAGTAGGGATAGCAGCATTATATAGAATAGATAAAGGAATAGCAATTAAGCAATTAATTTGGATTACAGGGGGAATAGTTTCCTATATTTTAATTGTAGTTATCTTACCAGATTTAAGAAGTTTTGCAAAATATAAAAATCTATATATGATAGGAACCTTAATATTAATGCCATTAGCATTGATATTTGGTACAGAATTAAATGGAGCAAAGAACTGGATTATAATAGGTAATTCTATTTCTTTTCAGCCATCTGAGTTTGGAAAAATAGCATTAGTATTATATTTAGCATCTGCTTTAGCAACATATGAAAATAAAAATAATTTTAAGGAAGACTTTATACAATTATGGCAACCAGCTTTAGTAGCAGGGTTTTCTATGGGATGTATGGTACTTCAAAGAGACTTAGGTAGTGCATTGATATTCTTTGGTATTTCTATAACATTACTATATGTTTCAACTTCAAAGAAAAAATATGTATTTACCTCATTAGGATTAGCAGGGGTTGGATCAGTAGCTGGATATATGCTTTTTGGGCATGTAAGAGAAAGAGTTATGATTTGGTTAGATCCATGGAAATATAAATTAGGTGAATCGTATCAAATAATAGAAGGAATGTATTCAATTGCAGCAGGTGGACTTTTTGGAGTTGGATTAGGGCAAGGACATTTTCAAAGTTTACCTGTAAAAGAAAGTGATATGATTTATGCTGTTATTTGTGAGGAGTTTGGAATAATATTTGCAATAGGGTTAATGATAATATACTTCTTATTATTCTATAGGGGTATAAGGGCCGCTTTTGTCACAGATGATAAATATTCACAATTAATAGCTGTTGGATTTAGTACAATGATAGCATGTCAAACTCTAGTTATAATAGGAGGAATATTCGCTGTTATACCACTAACGGGAATAACATTGCCTATTATAAGTTATGGTGGTTCATCGGTACTAACTATATTCTTTGCATTAGGAATATTGCAAAAAATATCAGAGGAGGCATAAAAGGATGAATGATTTAGCAAAAAGTGTTAGAAACGTAATGACTGTATTTTTAGTTTTATTTATTGCATTAATATCCTATATTGCCTATTTTCAATTAATTAAAAGTCCAAAAATTAATGATATGCCAGGAAATACAAGAGTAATGGCTGTTAAGAATGAGGTCTTAAGAGGGACTATATACGATAGAGATGGAAATGCATTAACAACTAGCGAAAGAATAAATGATACATCTCAGAAAAGGGATTACTTATATGGTGACTTATATGTTCATGCATTAGGTTATACAAGTGCTGTTTATGGAACTACTGGTTTAGAAGAGGAGTATGAAAGCGAATTAACTACTTATAATGCTTTTGGAAATAACTTTAGACAGTTCTTAGATAGTATTGATGTAAAAGGTCTTATAGAAAATATAAAGAATGATAAAGAAAATACAGGAAGTTTTAATTTTTCAAGTAATTTTAAAACTTTTATGGATGGAATTAAATTCGATGAATTAACAAAAGAAGCTGATAAAGTTGGAAATGGAGTTGTAACAACTTTGGATACAACATTACAACAAGTAGCTTCAGATGCATTAGGAGATAATAAGGGTGCTGTTGTTGCATTGAATCCTAAAACAGGAGAAATATTAGCAATGGTATCAAAACCTACATTTAATCCTAATAATTTAGCTGATGAGATGAATAAAGCTAATAGTGGTAGTGCAGATGATACACCATTAATTAATAGAGCTATAAATGGACTTTATCCTCCAGGTTCTGTATTTAAGACTGTTACATTAACAAGTGCTTTAGAAAATATGCCATCAGTAGTAAATAGAACATTTAATGATGATGGAAAAATAACATTCCAAGATGGAAGAACTTTAAGTAATTTTGGAAATAATGTATATGGCTCAATAGATTTAAAACAAGCATATAAGGTATCAAGTAATGTTGTATTTGGTACATTAGCAATGGAACTTGGAAATGAGGCATTAAAAACTACAGCAGAAAATTATGGATTTAATTCAGTAATAACTGGGCCAGGAGTATCTATAACAGCAAGTAGATTCCCTTCATTAGATAGCTCAGAAGTTGGTAATATAGCTCAAAGTGGAATAGGGCAAGGAAGCGTTTTAGCTACACCTATGCAAATGGCTTTAGTAGCAGCTACAGTAGCTAATGATGGTGTTATGATGCAGCCTAAATTAGTTAATTCAATCGTTGATAAAGATCAAAATACAATAAGAACTATAGATAGTAAACAATTGAAGCAAGTTATGTCTAGTGATATAGCAGAAACAATTCAAGATTATATGACTAATTTAGTTAATAGTAATTTAAGTAAGTGGCCAGCCTTTAAAGGAACTAATGCAGGAGGAAAAACTGGTACAGCAGACTATACTTTACCAGATGGAAGCGAAGCGACTCCACACAGTTGGTTTATAGCAGCAGCACCAATGGATGACCCACAAATAGCAGTGGCAGTAATTGTTGAAAATGGTGGTACTGGTTCAGGAGCAGCTGCAACAGTAGCTAGTAAGGTTGTTAGGCAAGCAGTTTTAGGATATTAAATTATCACCTTTGGGGTTAAAAAATTTCAATATACTAATAAAATTAAAGAGTTAAGAGAAAAGAGTTAAGAGTTTAGATGATAATTTAGTATAATAAGAATTTCATCTTTCAACTTTTAAATCTTAAATCTTAACTCTTAACTTTTTTACAAAAGAAAGGGGAGATAGAGATGTTTGATTTTGAATATCATTTAAAGAATTTACCTGATAAACCTGGAGTTTATTTAATGAAGAATTCATTAGGTGAGGTTATTTATGTTGGAAAAGCAAAGATTTTAAAAAATAGAGTAAAAAGCTATTTTCAAAATTCCAAGAATCATTCTGAAAAAGTAAGGGTTATGGTAAAGAATATTGCTGAATTTGAATATATAGTTACAGATTCAGAGATGGAAGCGCTTATTTTGGAATGTAATTTAATAAAGAAATATAGTCCTAAGTATAACATTTTGTTAAAGGATGATAAATTTTATCCTTTTATAAAAATAACTACAAAGGATGACTTTCCAAGAGTTTTTGTAACTAGAAATTTTGCTAAGGATGGAAGCAAGTATTTTGGGCCATATACTAATGGAGCAGCAGTATATGAAACTATAAATTTAATATATAAAATATTCCCTTTAAGAACATGTAAATTAGCAATAAAGGAGAATGGAGATACTGTAAGACCTTGCTTAAATTATCATATAAAGAAATGCTTTGGTCCTTGCGGAGGACATATAGGTAAAGAAGAGTATGGAAAGATGATAAAGGATATAATTGATATTTTAAGCGGAAAAGAAACTTATGTTACTAAAATGCTTAAGACAGAAATGGAAAATGCAGCAGAAAACTTAGAGTTTGAAAAAGCTGCATCATTAAGAGATAAGATATTAGCAATAGAAGCCATAGTTGAAAAACAAAAAATATTTAAGACTATGGAGGGTGATGAAGATTTTATAAATATTGATCAAGATGAAAAGGACAGTTGCATTCAAGTATTCTTCTCTAGAGATGGAAAGATACTTGGAAGAGAACACTTTATATTTGAAAATACAGCAAATGAAAGCATAGCAGAGATATTAGAGGAGTTTATAGCATCCTTTTACGGTGGTACAGCTAAAGTTCCTAAAACAATATATGTTCCTGAAATTAATGAAGTTGAGCTAATGGAGGAATACTTAACTATAAAAAGAGGATCTAAGGTATGGATTAAAGTTCCACAAAAGGGACAGAAAAAAGATATGCTAGAAATGGTTAAGAATAATGCTAAGATTACCTTAGAAAAATTTAAGGATAAATATCTAAAAGATAAAGAAATGAATAGAATATCATTACAAGAGCTTCAAAACTTGTTAGAGCTTGATGAATGGCCAACTAGAATAGAAGCTTATGATATATCAAACATTCAAGGTGTAGATTCTGTTGGAACAATGGTTGTATTTGAAGAAGGAAGAGCAAAAAATAGTGATTATAGAAGATTTAAGATAAAAACTGTAAAAGGTGCTAACGATTATGACAGTATGAGAGAAATCTTAACTAGAAGATTTAATCATGGGTTAGAGGAAGTAAAGGCAATTCAAGAAAGAAATTTAAAATTATCTGCAGGAAAGTTTTCCAATTTTCCAGATTTAATAATGATGGATGGAGGTAAAGGACAAGTAAATATAGCACTAGAAGTGTTAGAAAGTTTAAATATAAACATTCCAGTATGTGGATTAGTCAAGGATGATAAACACCAAACTAGAGGTATAGTATATAATAATAAAGAGTTAATTATTAATAGAAGCTCAAATTTAATGCAATTAATAAGAAGAATACAAGATGAAGTTCATAGGTTTGCAATAACATATCATAGAAGTTTAAGAGACAAAAGAACATTACATTCTATTCTAGATGATATACCTAATGTAGGAGAAAAAAGAAGAAGAGCTTTATTAATGAAGTTTGGTAGTGTAGATAATATTAAAAAGGCAACAGTAGAGGAATTGTTAGAAGTTCCATCTATAGATAAAAAATCGGCAGAAAGTATTTATATTTACTTTAATGGCAATAATTAAGAGGAAATTACTTGTTTAATGTTATAATATACTTTATACTATTAAACTGTAAATATTTTATATTTTAAGGAGCTTATCATGAATAAATACGGTAAATTTGTAGGGCTATTTAGAGAATTTTACAATGAAGATAATATTAAAATAGATGAGAAATTAAGTGGTTATGTTAATTTTAAAGTTGGAGGACCAGCTGACATATTATTAATTCCAGATTCAAAGGAACAAATAAAAAAGAGTATTTGTATTTGTAAGGAAAATAATATTCCGGTTTATGTTATAGGTAATGGATCTAACATATTAGTTAGAGATGGTGGATTTAGAGGTGTTGTTATATCACTAAAGGGCGTTCACAATGTAACTGTAAATGATGAGAGAATTGAAGCTGAATGTGGTGCAATGTTAAAAGAAGTTTCTGATAAAGCTATGGAAAATTCATTAACTGGATTTGAATTTGCATGTGGTATACCAGGAACTATTGGCGGAGCAGTATTCATGAATGCTGGTGCTTATGATGGAGAAATTGCACATGTTATTGAAAGTGCTGAAGTAATTGATGAAAATTGTAATGTAATAACCCTTACAAATGAGGAATTAGATTTCGGATATAGATCTTCTTTAGTTATGAAAAAAGGATATACAGTATTATCAGCTGTATTTAAATTAAAAAAAGGTCAAATAAAAACTATTAAGGATTTAGTTGATGACTTAACTAATAAAAGAGAGTCTAAACAACCACTTGAATACCCATCAGCAGGAAGTACATTTAAGAGACCAACAGGTTATTTTGCTGGTAAGCTTATTCAAGATGCTGGATTAAAAGGATATTCTATAGGTGGGGCAGCTGTTTCAGAAAAACACTCAGGATTTGTAATTAACAAGGGAAATGCTACAGCTAAGGATATTACTGATTTAATAAAGCATATTCAAGATGAAGTTAAAAAGCAATTTGGAGTTGACCTTCATACAGAAGTAAGAATAATAGGTGAAGAATAGGAAGTTACCAATTGGGTAGCTTCTTTTTTTATACCTTATATAAGGTGTAACATAAGATATGTAAAGTTCATATTATATATTAGCAAAGGCCCAAAATTAATATATAAATAAATTAGGGAGATTTATATGAATTATTAGAAATGAAGAAGCTATGAAAATAGCTTCTTTATTCAATATAATATTTAAGTTTTACAATGACATAGTTAAAATTTTGATATATATGATATAATTGAAATAAGTTACATTAGAATGAAATTCCAAATTTTAATTTGGTTAATTGAACTTTCACATTCTAGTTAAAATGAGAATATGTTTTTTACATAAAAAAAGAGATTTTTGGAGGTATTACATGAGATTTATTATAGTTACAGGATTATCAGGAGCAGGTAAATCAGAAGCAACTAAAAGCTTAGAAGATATGGGGTATTTTTGTGTAGATAATCTTCCACCAACACTAATAACAAAGTTTGCAGAAGTATGTAGACAAAGTGATGGAAAAATAGATAAAGTTGCATTAGTTATAGATATAAGAGGTGGAGTATTCTTTAATGATCTATTCCAAAGTTTAAGAGATTTAGAAAAAGAACAATTTAAATATGAAATATTATTCTTAGATGCAACTGATGAGGTGCTTGTAAAGAGATTTAAAGAAAAGAGAAGAAGCCATCCATTATCAGGTGGCGGTAGAGTTATAACTGGAATTGGATTAGAAAGAAAGAAATTAAGAGAAGTTAAAGATAAAGCTGATATTATAATAGATACTTCAAAATATAAAATAGGCGATTTAAGAGAAGAAATGACTAAGTATTTTGGGGATGAAACATTACCTGAAAAACAATTATCAATTACTGTATTAAGTTTTGGATTTAAATATGGTATACCAGTTGATTCTGATTTAGTATTTGATGTTAGATTTATACCAAATCCATTTTATATATCAGAATTAAAACCATTTTCTGGCTTAGATACACCAGTTAGAGATTATGTATTAGAACAATATGAAACTAAAGCATTCTTAGAAAAAATAAATGATATGTTAGAATTTTTAATTCCTAACTATCAAAAAGAAGGAAAAAGACAACTTATTATTTCAATAGGATGTACAGGCGGAAGACATAGATCAGTAGCCATAGCAAATGAGATTTATGAGAATTTATATGAGAAAAATTATAATGTGTATATTGAACATAGAGATATTAAAGAGGATGTTCATAAAGGGGATAAAAAGCTATGATAATGGAATTTTTAATGAAGCCGGGAATAAAAATGAAAAGGTGGATATTCCTTGGATTAGTTGGGGTAGTGGTGCTTGTATTAGGAGTTGTTGAAATTTTTTCAAATAAAGATTGCAGCAACTCTATAAGACTTTTATATTTATTTTTAAGTTTAATTGGAATTGTAATAATGTATATAGCATATTCGGAATTCGTTAAATCTTTTATTTCTTTAATAAATTCTGAAAAAGTTAAAATAACAATAAATGATAAGAATATAGAAGAGCTTGTAGATGAAGAAAGAGTTCGTGTAGGTGGTCCTAAAGTAGTTGTTATTGGTGGAGGAACAGGTCTTTCTACAATGTTGAGAGGGTTAAAACTATATACAAATAATATAACGGCGATAGTAACAGTTGGAGATGATGGAGGAGGATCAGGAAAGCTTAGAGCTGACCTTGGAATGCTTCCTCCAGGGGATATACGTAACTGTATTCTAGCATTAGCAGATACTGAGCCTATTATGGAAGATTTACTTCAATATAGATTTAAAGAGGGCTCATTAAAAGGGCAGAACTTTGGTAATTTATTTTTAGCAGCAATGGCAGGAATAAGTGATAACTTTGAAGATGCCGTACAAAAAATGAGTTCAGTACTTGCAGTAACAGGGAAAGTGTTACCTGTCACACTTGATGATATGAAACTTATAGCAGATCTTGAAAATGGAAGTGTAGTAGAGGGTGAATCTATAATACCAGAAGAAGTTATAAAACAAAAAAGTAAGATAAAACAATTAAGAATTAATCCAGAGAGAGCTAAGCCGTTAATGGATGCACTTGTAGCTATTAAAGAAGCTGATGCTATTGTTATGGGACCTGGAAGTCTTTATACTAGTATAATACCTAATCTTTTAGTGGAGGATATAGTTGATGCTATAGAGAAAAGTGATGCAATAAAAATATATATATCAAATGTAATGACTCAACCAGGAGAAACAGATAATTTTTCAGTATCAGATCATATAAAAACATTAATGAAATATAACGGGAAAAATAGTATAGATTATGTTATTGCAAATAATGGAACTATACCAGAAGAAATAAAAGAAAGATATTTGAAAAAAGGTTCTAAATTGGTAGATCTAGATTATGATAATATAAAAGATTTAAATGTAGAAGTAATAGAAACAGATTTGATTAAAATTGCTAAAGGATATGTAAAACATGATTCTGATCATTTAGCACAAATTCTAATGACAACGATTTTAGATAAGAAGTTACTTTATGATAAGGATAAGATTATTGAGTATATGTACTTGTCTAAGAAAATTGGAGATAGGGTTAAGTAAGTGTATCCTATAATATAAATAAAATTTAATATTAATGAGTGTAGTATAGTGAAAGACTAGTTAAAAAGATGAAGTAAACCAGACGAAGATCAAGTTGTAGAAAATATACCTACTACATTACCAGATGACGTTCCTGTTCAAGATGTACTGCCTGAAGATGATAATATCGACAACGACATGAACGTTAAACCAGACGAATATCCAGAACCAGATTTTGACGATGATATGATGGTAAATCCAGACGAAGATCAAGTAGTAGAAGATACTCCAGTAACTCTACCAGACGATGTTCCAGTTCAAGATGTGTTACCAGATGATAGTGGTGTAAGTGACGATATGCTGGTTAAACCAGAACCAGTAATACCAGATGATAACTTTGATGATGGTATGAACGTTAAACCAGATGAATATCCAGAACCAGATTTTGATGATGACATGATGGTTAATCCAGATACTGACCAAGTTGTTGACGATACACCAGTTACATTACCTGATGATGTACCTGTTGAGGATGTAGAAACTCCAAGTGAACCAAGTGTTCCAGAGCAACCTGAATTTGAACACGAAGTAGTTGAAATTGTTAATGGTAGCGGAGAAGCTGATAACCCTCTTGAATTAACAATTAAAGATGTATTAATAGATGTGTTTAACGGATTCTTAAATGAATTAAAAGCATTAAATACCAAAGTAATATCTGTAACAACACAAGACGATTTTACTTTATATGTAATTAAATTTAATAGAGTTACTAGAAATAGTGGGGACAGTATGTATGCTGTTATAAAAGTAGAAAATTCAAGAGTTGAAATGATAAATGCTCTTAATAAATTTGCTAAAGAAAATAATACTTCTATAAAGGATGAAGTTGCAGATGGAACTACAAATAATGATACAATAGTTTATCCAGAAAACAATGATACAACATCTGACGACAAGAATAGTAATACTGAAAGCACAAAACCTAACACTAATACTAACAACAGTACAACAGATGATAATACAAATAATAAACCTTCAAAATTACCTAATACAGGTAACGCTGTTGGAATTGGAACATATTTATTATTAGGAATCTGTTCTATATTAGGGGGATTAGGATTAATAAAAAGAAATAAAAAATAATATAAGATAGGAAGCTGTATCAGATTGAATTAATAAATTCAGTCTGAATACAGCTCCTTTTTTAATTGTATAAAATTTTATACAATTAATTTTATGTAAATATAACCATTAATTTTGTTTTTTACATGACAAAAAGAAGGTTAAATGCCTTCTAGTATAATTTTATTATATAGTTTTTATTATGTACTTTTCGCTTTGTGCAATAGCTCGCCGTTTCGATATTGTAAAGTTTTGTTGTGCAATTTATTAACATTATAAGCAAATGCCATTATCAAAGGTCCATTCTGACTTTTTTATTCTCTCTCATTAAAAATTCTCTAAATCCATAATTTTGTTTAATTACTGCAGATGCACTTTTAATGGAACTATACCAGAAGAGATAAAAGAAAGATATTTAAAAAGGCTCTAAATTAGTAGAGTTAGATTATGATAATATAAAAGATCCAAGTGTATAAGTAATAGAAACAGACTTAATTAAAATTGCTAAAGGATATGAAAAACATGATTCGGATAATTTAGCACAAGTTTTAATGATGACTATTTCAGGGGAAAAGTTACTTTATTATAAAAATTTGTAAAAAAATTAAAAAATACAATAAATATATTTACAATAAAATACATATATGTAATAATAAATATGTAATCGCGATTAACTAATATTTAATCAAAATGTAAAAAATTTATACTAATACCATTTAATAAGGGGAAATATATGAATAAAAAAATTAAAAATGTTATATTTGGACTTGCAATGGCAACTATTTTATCGATACCAACATTAGCATATGCAGATCATACGAGTTCAATTCATACTAAAGGGGGATTTGATTCACATCATCATAGAAGTATAAACCTTTTCACAAATAAAACAACTGCTAGTGGTAATAGTGATTGGTACGATGTTATTAAAGGGAAGGTAACTGCAATATCACATACTCATAAGATACAGATTATATCTTCTACAACAGGTAAAGTACTTGATTCTAGAAGCAATTCAAAGAGTGGATGTGTAGCTACAGGCTCATTTTCAGTAAATACTAGGGATACTAATGTTAAAAGTTATTACTCTAAAAATTAATTCGATATAATTTAAATAGGATCTAAGAATTAATTTAAATTAATTCTTAGATTTTTTAATAACTAATTGTAATATGTATTAAACAATATATGGAGAATATGAATGAAAATAAAAAAAATTAAAATTTCGGCAATAATTATAATGTTTATGTGTACTACTGTTACAGTATTTTCACTAGCTATAGTAAGCTATTATAATAACTTAAAATTTATGATGTTAGAAAGTGAAGCTTTTTATTCAAAAGATATAAAAAGCTTTATTATGGAATCAGAAAATTATGAAAAAACAATAGATTATAAGTGGACTAATGAATTAAGTAACAGTGATTATATTTTATATAAGAAAAATATAGTTTCAAATCAACAAGTATCAGCGGTATATACTAAAGGGCAAACTTATATGCCTCCTATTTTAAAGGGAAATTATTTTACTGAATCTGATATGAATGATAAAAAAGGAGTAGCTATAGTTGGAAAAGAAATATTAAAAAGTTTATATAACAAGGAAAAGTATACTTTCATGGATGATGAACTAGATATAATAGGGATTTTAGGGTATGAAAATAAATCAAGCATATATGATAATATGATTTTGATAAATTTGCCATATTTAATAAATAAAACTGGAATAGATGGTATGTATCTAATAGATGGAATAGATAATAGTACAAATATAAAGAACCTTATTGATAAAAAACTTGAGGGATGTAATATTTATGAACAAGATAATAATGAACTTAGCAATAAAATCTATGTAAATGATAATTCAGGATATAAACAAATTTTTATATGTTTAATAGTTATTATGATATTAACTAGTTTTTCAGTATCATTAATCTGGATTAGTGATAAAAAGGATAGTATTGCAGTAAAGAAACTTATAGGAGTAAAAGATATTAGAATTATAAGTGATACACTAATAGAATACGTTAAATATTCCAGTATATCTGCTATTATAGGAATAGTTATAATAATGATATTAAATTGTTTAACTTCAATAAATATAAATATAAATTTAGAGATAGTAGTTAAATCATATTTATTAACTTTTATAATTACAATTATTATAGCAATACCATCGTTATTAAAGTCGTTAAAGGGTAATATATCAACATTAATGAGGTAAAAAGATGAAAAGGGTTTTAGAATATATATATAATAGCATTTGTAAGAATTTGATTTTATCTATAAGTGTTTTTTTATTATTGGTAGTAGGAATATTTTTAAGCATAACAATTAATGTTAATTATAAAGAACAGAATTCAAGTAATGAAATTATTAAAAAAATTTTAGGAGAGCATTCTTATTGTGAGTTATTAGAAACTTTTACAAATGTTGAAGTGGATAATAATCATGAAGAAAATTTAAAGTTATTAGATAAGAAGGAAGAATTATATACGAGTGAAAAATTTTATAAATTTTATAAAATATTACAAAATAAATATAAATTAATAGAAACTGAAGAATATGTTTTTGAATTTAATGATGAAATACTAAATGAAAAACTTAGTGATATTAGTACTATAGTAGGAGAGGAAGAGTGTAAAGCGCATGAAAATCATGAAGGTCATACTGTACATATAGGATATAGTACTTTGATGGTAAATGAACAGTTTTATGATGAAATAAATATAAAGTTTAAAAATAGTGATTATATAGATGAAGAATATCTTCCTGTAATTTTAGGAAGTAAATATAAGGATAAAATTAATATTGGGGAAACTGTATCAATTAGATTAAATGAAAAAAATATAAATATTAAAGTTGTTGATTATTTACCAAGTAATAAGCATTTTATAAAATATGGAGGAATAATAAATCTAGATAATTATATTATATTACCTTTAGATGATATAGAAGTGATAAAAGAAGATAGAAATATGCTTATAAATAGAATAAATAATACAGTGATAATAAGTGAAAATCCTAATGCAGATAAACTTTTGGCAGAAGTTAATGAAATAGCACTAGCTAATGGATTGGGGGAATTTGAATTTATTGACTATAGATATAATTTACAGGTATTTCAAGAATCATTAAAAGATTATTTATATACAATGGGAGTATTAAGTTTATTATGCTTAATTTTTTCTGTAATTTCAATTATTTCTATTACTGTAAGTAAGATAAGTATAAATATTAAGGAGTATGGAGTACACCTTATAAGTGGAGCTAGTATGAATGATATAAAATCATATATATTGGCAGAAATAAGTATTTTTGTTTTAGTTGCATCATTTTTTGCAATATACTTTAGTGGATTTAATATTAATGTGACTTTGGATTTGATATTGAAGGTATTTGCATTTGATATAGTTATAATCGGAATTATAAGTATAATTCCAATTTATAAAATAAATAAAATTAATATAAGTGAATTATTAAGGAGAAATAACTAGTGAATTTAATTGAGATAAAAAATATGAGAAAAGTTTATGGGAAAGGTGAGAGTGAAACTATTGCATTAAATAACATAAATCTAAGTATAAAAAAAGGTGAATTGATTTCTATAATGGGAAGAAGTGGTTCTGGAAAATCTACTTTATTAAACATTTTAGGAGGATTAGATGAGCCAACTAATGGAGAGTATAGATATAAAGAAAATATATTAGATTTTAAAAATAAAAATAAAATAACAAAATACAGAAGAGATAATATTGGGTTTATAATACAAAATTATACATTAATTGATGATTTAAATGTTTTTAATAATATTGCATTACCTCTAAAATATAAAAATATAAATAAAAAAATAATAAAACAAAAGGTTTATGAAATCTGTAATAAATTAAATATAGAAGATAAAATAAAATCTTATCCATCACAATTATCAGGTGGTCAGAAGGCTAGAGTAGCAATTGCAAGAGCATTAATAACTGAGCCAGAAATAATTTTAGCCGATGAGCCTACTGGATCAGTTGATACTGTTACTGAGGAGGTAATATTAGATATATTTAAAGAGATTAATTCCACAGGAAAAACTATTGTAATTGTTACTCATGATAGTGCAGTAGCAGAAATTAGTGATAGAGTTATTTTTATTAATAATGGAAGTATACAAGGTTAGATATTTTATGAGTAGGTGTAATGAGAATAATATATTTAGAAAAATAATTATGGTAATTATGATAATCGCAATTACTATTATGTGTGGATGTAATTATAGTAATAAAAATAATGATGATAATATAATTATGAGTTATACACAAGAAGAATATATGTTGCCACATGATGTTAATGAAATAAATGATATTCAGGTTTTAGAAAACGGAGAAATAGCAATAGCAGGTATTAATAAGGATGGTAATTTCTTTAATTATAAGTTAAATAAAAATAATGAAGAATGGTTACAAGAAGATGTTAATTTAAAACTAATGTGTGACAAGGAAAATATTATAATGAATAATAGTATAACCCAAAATGGTATTATTATTAATGAATGTATTTGTTATAATGATATAAATGAAGACAGCTTGAATATCTATATATCGAACAGCGAAGGAAAAGGAGAGGAAGTAAATTTATTATCTGGAGAATATAATGATATAAGTAAATTTGTTTACGATTATAACGAAAATATAATTATTTTTACTAATTCAGAAGAAGAAGTAAATATTATAGATTTAAAAAATGAGAGTGAAGAAGTACGAAAAATAGATTTATCAACTAATAATAAAATAGATGCAATTTGTTTTAATGATGAATATTTATTTTTTTATACAAGTGATGAAATTATTAAAATGGACAAAAAAAGTAATCAAATTATAGATAAAGTAGATTTAAGTAATGAACTTCAAGATATGGTTATAGAATTATATAGGTCTAATGGTGATTATATATATGCTGTAACAAATAAAGGATTATATACAATTAGTAATGATAATAAAATAACAAAAGTTTTTGATTTATCAAAAATATTAAGCACAGAATTTAAATTGGTTAAATTTAAGGAAATTAATCAAGATGAATATTTAATGTTGTTTTATGATTATGAGGAAAGTAAATATATTTTAAAAAAGTTTAAAATACAAGAAGATGATATTAAATTAGAAAAAAAAACTTTTACAATTTATTCTTTATATGAAAATGAAATAATTAATCAAGTAATAAGAAAATATAGTAGTGAAAATGAAAATGTTGATATAAAATATGAAATTGGTATAGAAACAATGGATTCATCTAAAACGGTTAATGATGAAATAAAAAATCTTAATATTGATATTGTATCTGGTAATGGTCCAGATTTAATTGTGTTAGATGATTTGCCAATAAAGTCATATGTAGATAAGGGTTTATTATTAAATCTTAATGATATAAGTAGTCAAATTATAGGTGGTGAAAATTTATTTAATAATTTCTTTGAAATACTGAAGAATAATAAAAGTGAGATACATTTTGTTCCATTAAGATTTGCTTTACAATCAATTTCAGCTAAAGAGATAAATGATATCAATAATTTAAATAAACTGACAGAGGTAATAAAAACACTCGATGGGAAAGAAAATATAATGGATATTTACGAACCTTCAGATTTAGTGTGGTTATTATATAGAAGTTGTGGTGAGGATTGGATAATTAATGAGAATGAAATAGAACGAAATAAATTAATTGAGTTTTTAAATAGCACTAAGACTATATATAATATAATAGTTAATAGTATTTCTGATGAAAAATTAAATAAAGATTATGATAAACGTGAAAGATTTGGTGATGCATTAAATGGAGAGTCATATTCTTCAGTAAATTATTATGATAGAAATAATTTAGATGAAATATTATATAGTAATGGTCCAAGAATAAATATAAGTAATATAACTACTATTTATGATTTATCTAAAATTGAATCAATAAAAAAATATAGAAATGATATTAATTATGAATTTTGGAATGGACAAGATACGCAATTTATTATACCTGTTTGTTCAATAGGTATAAATTCTAAAAGTGAAGCAATAGACTTAGCTAGTGAATTCTTGATCAAATGTTTTAATTATGATTATCAGAGAGTAGCACAAGATTGTGGATTACCAGTAAATTTAAATGTGTTTAGAAAAAATTTATCAAGTGATGAATTAGAAACTTCTGAATCTAGATATACTATTGAAGGAGAATTAATAGAGACCACTATAAAAAAATTAAGTGAAGATGAGATAAATATATTAGAAAAAAATATAGGTCAAATTAATAGAATCTTAGTTCCAGATAAACTAGTATTAAATCAGATAATTGAGTATATTGAAGAATATATATTAGATGAAAGAACATTAGATGAAACTCTTTTAAATATAGAAAATAAATTACAACTTTATTTATCTGAATAATTTATAATGTCATTAATAGGCTATATGATTTAAAATATTCTATAATTAATTTTAGAAATATTTTTAATTATATAGCTTTTTATTTTATAAAAATAAATTATAAAATTAAACAATAATAATATATATATGTAATATTAGAGTTAAAAATTTAATCATTTATAAATATAATACTAAATTTCAATAGAAAATAATACTATGACACATACGGCACAGTTTATGATATAATAAAGTATATATTTATAGTTAGTTAGGAGAATAATTTATGTCGTTTTCAGCGAAAGTAAAAGGAGAAATATGTAGATATATTGATATATCTAAAGAGGAAGCATTAGCAGAGCTTTCGGCAATAATGAAAGGTAGTGGAACAATAGGATTTAGTGGGAAAGGTCTTAGCTTTAGAATTACAACAGAAAATCCAGCTTCAGCAAGACATATATTCACTATACTAAAGGAACACTTTAATATACATTCTAAATTAATGGTTAAAAAGAGTAATTCTTTAAAGAAAAACAATATATACATGGTTTTAATTGAAGAAGATATGGGGGTTAGGGATCTACTTCAAGAAACAGGAATTTTTAGAGAAATAGAAGGTGTATTAACTCTTGATTATAAAATAGATCCTGAAATGGTAAAAACAGAAGAATTAAAGAAGGCATATATAAGAGGAGCTTTTATTGGTGGAGGAAGTGTAACTAATCCTGAAAAGACATATCATCTAGAATTTGTAACTCATAGTGAGGAATATGCAATAGATTTATCAAAGCTTATTAACTTATTTGGATTAAACTCAAAAGTTATTCAAAGAAAAAATAGCTTTATAATATATATAAAAGAAGGTGAACAGATAGTTGACATTTTAAATATCGTTGGTGCTCATACTTCATTACTTGAATTAGAAAATATAAGAATTATGAAGGAAATGAGAAATAACGTAAATAGACTTGTTAACTGTGAAACTGCAAATTTAAGTAAGACAGTTAATGCAGCAGTTAGACAAGTAGAAAGTATAAAACTTATACAAAATAGTATAGGACTTCAAAGATTACCTAAAAATCTTCAAGAAGTTGCAGAACTAAGATTAAGCTATCCAGATGAGTCACTTAAGGAATTAGGTGAAATGTTAGATCCACCAGTAGGTAAATCAGGAATAAACCATAGACTAAGAAAAATAGAAAAGATAGCTGAAGAAATTAGAAGTGGAAATTACTAAATAGTCAATAATTTAAATATAGTTTTTAGAATAAGGTCTGCTGCGGCAGACCTTAAAGTTATATAAGTAATTGTAATATTTTAGTTATTAGTTTAAAATTTTTAATAAATAATCATAATAAGGGGGTGTCTTAATGGAAAATAAAAAGTTCTGTCATCTCCACTTACATACAGAATATAGCTTACTTGATAGTTCTGCTAAAGTTAAAAAAGTTATTAGTAGAGCCAAGGAGCTTGGAATGGAGAGTATAGCCATTACTGACCATGGTGTTATGTATGGTTGTGTAGCATTCTATAAGGAGGCTATAGCACAAGGCATTAAACCAATACTTGGTTGTGAAGTATATGTAGCAAGTAAGTCTATGAATATTAAGATTAATGATAAGGATAATGGTACATATCACTTAGTTTTATTAGTTAAAAATGAAAAGGGATATGAAAACTTAATGGAAATAGTATCATCTGCGTCAATAGATGGTTTTTACTATAAACCAAGAGTTGATCATGATTTCTTGAGAAAACATAGTGAAGGTTTAATTGCTTTAAGTGCATGCCTTGGTGGAGAAGTACAAAAGAATTTACTAAGAGATAATTATGAAAAGGCAAAGGAAGTTGCCTTAATGTATAAGGATATTTTTAAAGAAGGTTTTTATTTAGAAATACAAGACCATGGAATGGAGGAGCAAAGAAAGGTTACAGAAGGGAATATTAAGTTATCTAGGGAAACAGGAATTCCTTTAATTGCAACTAATGATGTCCATTATATTAATCAAGAGGATTCAAAGGCACATGACATTTTAATGTGTATTCAAACAGGGAAGACTGTGGAAGATCAAAATAGAAGGAGATATCCTTCGAATCAGTTCTATTTAAAGTCTCCTGAGGAAATGTGGGATATGTTCTCTTATGTTCCTGAAGCTTTAGAGAATACAATTAAAATTGCTGATGAGTGTAATTTTGATTATGAGTTCCATGTTTCTAAATTACCAAATTTCCCAGTTCCACAGGAATATAAAACTCACTTTGATTATCTTGAAGAAGTGTGTTTTGATGGGTTAGTTGAAAGATATGATGTGTTTGAACAGTTTAGAGATAAATTAATCAATGTTCAAGACATAAAAGACTTTGCAGAAACTAATAAAGAAGCAAAAGAATATGTTGATAGATTAAGCTATGAGCTTGGTGTAATTAATCAAATGGGATATGTTGATTATTTCTTGATTACTTGGGACTTTATTAAGTATTCAAATGATCATGGGATACCAACTGGTCCAGGCCGTGGATCTGCAGCTGGGTCAATAGTTGCATATACTTTGGGAATAACAAAAATAAATCCGATAAAATATAGCTTACTTTTTGAAAGGTTCTTAAATCCGGAAAGAGTAAGTATGCCAGATTATAAAAAAGTTTAAACTAAGAATATGTAAATTTTCTTAGAGGTGTAGAGTTGTGAAAAGATATGAGTTAGATAATTATAAAAGTGAAATTATTAATTTATATATAAATAAAAATATGCCATGCAGTAAAATAGCAAATGAAATTAATTCAAGTTTATCTGGAATATATGATGCATTAAAAAGATGGGGAATTAAAACAAGAAGTTTAAGTGATAGTCATAAAGTGTATTATTTAAATGAAAATTATTTTGAGAAGATAGATACCGAAGAAAAAGCATATTGGTTAGGATTTATATATGCTGATGGGTATATAACAGGAGATAAGTTGGGAATATCATTAGCAAAGTGTGATAAAGAACATTTAGAAAAATTTTTAAAATGTATAAAATCAGATTATAAAATTAAAGAATATAAATCTAAATCAATTTATGGAGAATGTGAATATTGCAGGGTCTTATTAAATAGTACTAAGTTAGTAGAAGACTTGAGAGAAAAAGGTGTTCTTAATAATAAATCATTGAAGCTAACTTTTCCTAACAATGAAATAATAGATATGAGTTTATATAATCATTTTATTAGAGGATATTTTGATGGTGACGGATCTTTAGTTTTATCTAAAAACTCTATAAATTTTAAGATTTGTGGTACTAAGGAGTTTCTAGAAGGATTAATAGATGTTTTTAATACTGTCATATATGAATATAACTACCAAAAAAAATTATTTAAGAGGCATATGGATGATAAAAATAATTATTATATAAGTTATGGAGGTAGAGTAAAAACATTAAAGGTTATAGATTACTTGTATAATGATTGTAATATTTATTTAAATAGAAAATACAATAAATATATTGAGTTAAAATCTACATTTTAAACTTTATAGTCGTGCATATTAGAAATAATATGCTTAAAGAGCCTCGAATTGCTTGAAAGCCCTTAGAGCTATTGATACTACAACGTAAAGATGAAATAAACTTAAGCGTGAAAGTTAAAAAATTAATAGATTGGGTAATAAGCAGCGAAGTCCTAAACAGGGAAACGTTCAACGACTAGTCCAAGGGGACGTAGCTATCTTTAAGTGAAATTCTAAATTTTAATTTGGTAAATTGAATTTACTCAGCGACTGAAAGGAGTCGAGTTTCATTATAAATGGTAGCGAAGTGGGGCAACCCAAACCGTATAAAGGTCGGTGGGTGAAGATATAGTCTATACCCACTACAAAAGTAGTGTTTAAGTATCTCGAAAGAGAGGGTAGTAATAGATAGATTCGGATTTTTGTTATGAAAGAAGACAGGAAGTAATTGATTATGTTGTTGATAAATATGGAGTTAAAAATGTATCACAGATAATTACCTTTGGTACAATGGCCGCTAGATTATGTTTAAGAGACGTAGGAAGGGCTATGAACTACTCCTATGCAGAAGTAGATAGAATAGCTAAAATGATTCCTACAATGCTTGGAATAACCATAGAAAAGGCATTAGATTTAAATCCTGAGCTTAAAGCAGCATATGAAAATGAAGATAGAGTGAGAACATTAATAGATGTTAGTAAAACTCTAGAAGGGTTACCAAGGCATTCATCAACTCATGCAGCTGGTGTAGTTATAGCATCAAAGCCATTAGTTGAATATGTACCACTTCAAAAAAATGAAGATATGATAGTAACCCAATTTGATATGACAACATTAGAAGAGCTTGGACTTCTAAAGATGGATTTCCTTGGCTTAAGAACTTTAACAGTTATGAGTGATGCTGTTAAGATGATTAAAGAAAATAGAGGAATAGACATAGACTTAGATAAAATAGATTTTGAAGATAAAAATGTTTATAACATGATTGGTGAAGGAAAAACAGCTGGTGTGTTCCAGTTAGAATCTCCAGGAATGACATCATTCATGAAGGAACTTAAGCCTGACTGCTTGGAAGATATTATAGCCGGAATATCGCTATATAGACCGGGGCCAATGTCAGAGATTCCAAGGTATATAGAAGGTAAAAGAAATAAAGACAGTGTGCATTATGAGACTCCAGAACTTGAAAGTATACTGGATGTCACATATGGAGTAATGGTATATCAAGGTGCGAAACGTTCTACAAAAACAAAAACTATAGAAATATAGTCTAAAATTGTAGGGATAAATATTTATCTAACTTATCATTTGAAATGAAAGGTGAAAGTCCTTTTAAGAACTAATTAAGGTAGTTCTTACCTAATACTACGACATGCATAATTAGTTCAACATAATTATGTGTGGAGCTCGTTGAAGTCGATGAAAATCAGACCTGAAAAGTGGTTAGAAAAGTAATCGGGGGTCTATAAAATTAATATGGCTACGAAAGAAATTCTCGTTAAAAAAATCGTTAACCATTAATGTACGAATAGAAAGTATTTATTTCAAGTGTAATTTAAATATTCTTGGTTATTTAAATTATAATTATAAACATAATTGCTTTTAGCTTACCTTAAGATGGCGAAGAGGCACTTGGCGGTTTATAGAGAAAGCCTAAGTTAATATGTAAAGATAGAATGATAGGAACGTTTGAACTTATTCAGTAGATGATAAAATTGTTGAAAGTTGATGCTACTCATGAATAGGAAATGATTCATTAGGAATAAGGGCAGCAGCCTGTAGTAGTGATGATATAAAGTAATGTTTATGGAGCGAAGGGGCATAGTTAATGTTACGAATGTATGTTCTCTAATTATTTAGTAAATAATATAATTAGAGGTGATTAAAATGAAATATAGCGTGGAAATAAAACAAAAGGCAATAGAATATTATTTAGTTGGTTATTCAGCACAAAAAATATCATGATCAGTTTTTAAAATATATTAAATCTACAAATACGGTAAAATTAAAAAAGGGAAAATATCCTAGTTATTATGTAAGTTTAACCTCAAAACATATGTGTGAAAGTCTTATGAAATATGGAATTGTACCACGAAAGACAGGATTTGAATGTTTCCCCAAAAGCATTCCAAAGGAATTTAAAAGAGATTTTATTAGAGGAGTTTTTGATGGAGATGGCATAACTGATATAAGAAATTGTAGAAGTGGATTTGTAGGAAGTAATAATTTAGTAAATAATATTCTAGCCGAATTGGATAAATCAAATTTAAGAGTATTTAATACTCATAGCAAAAATGTATATTATTTTCTTGGAGGAAAGAAGTTTTCAAGAGAATTATTTGAATATATGTATGAAAATGCAACGCTATATCTTAAAAGAAAATATGATAGAATGAAATACATTTGTAATAATTAATGGAACGCCGTATGCGGTGAAAGTCGCATGTACGGTGTGAAGTGGGGGAAAACAAAGCCTGACCGTTAAGACGAAGGTAGAGTTACCTATCACTATAACAAGTTATGCAAATAGTTAGAGACCTAGGGGGATACTCCTTAGGTAGAAGTGATATGGTTAGAAGAGCCATGTCAAAGAAAAAGCACAGTGTCATGGAACAAGAAAGAAAGAATTTTATATATGGAATAGTAGATGAAGATGGTAATGTAGAAGTACCAGGTTGTTTGAGAAATGGTATAAGCGAAAAAGCGGCAAATGAAATTTTCGATCAGATGATGGACTTTGCTTCTTATGCTTTTAATAAATCGCATGCAGCAGCCTATGCAGTAATAGGATATCAAACAGCATACTTAATGCATTACTATCCAGTAGAAACTATAGCAGCAATGGTTAATTCTGTTATGGGTATAAGTGAAAAAGTTGCACATTACACTAAGTTTGCAGAAAGCTTAGGGATACAAGTGTTACCACCAAACATAAATGAAAGCTATTCAAAGTTCACCGTTAAAGGAAACAGTATAAGATTTGGTCTAGCAGCAATAAAAAATGTTGGTTTAAATGTTGTTGATGGAATAGTTGAAGCTAGAAAAAATAAAGGAAGATTCGAATCATTAGTTGATTTCATAAATAAAATCGACTTATCAACAATAAATAAAAGAGCTGTAGAAAGCTTAATAAAAGCAGGAGCTTTTGACGAGTTTAAGATATTTAGATCAAAATTATTAGCTGTTTATGAAAAATTAATGGATAGTGTAGCTAGTGATAAAAAAAGAAATATAGATGGTCAAATTAGTCTTTTTGGTATGGCTGATGAAAGTATAAAGGCACCAGAAGTAAGATATCCAGATATAAAAGAGTTTGCAAAAAATAATTTATTATCAATGGAAAAAGAAATGATTGGTCTTTATATATCAGGGCATCCTCTAGATGAATACGAAAAAAGCTTAAAGATGATGACATCAACTACAATAGAATCGATATTCCAATCATATGAAGCTATTATGGATGGATTAGGTGACGATGAACATTTAATTCAAGATAATCAAAGAGTAATACTTGGAGGAATATTAGCAGAAGTAAATCAAAAGGTAACTAGAAATAATTCAATAATGGCCTTTTTAAAACTAGAAGATTTAACAGGGATTATTGAAGTTGTAGTATTCCCTAAAACTTTAGATAAAGTAAGAAATTTAATTAATTTAGATTCAATGGTTGTTATTAATGGAAGAGTTAATATAAAGGAAGATGAAGAACCAAAGCTTATTTGTGAGAGCATAGAGCCTCTAGAAAAGGTAAATAGCAGTAAACTATATATAAGGGTTGATGATTTGCAAAAAGCAAAAGAAATGAAGCCTAAGTTAATAGAAATAGTGAAAGAGTATAAAGGTGATTCTGCACTTTATGTATTTACTTCAAAGGACAGAAAAAATTATAGAATGCCAAGAGAGATGTGGGTAGATTTAAATACAGATGTTGTTCTTGAATTAAAAAAAGTTTTTGGGGATGACAATGTAAGAGTAGTTGAATAAATTTAAATAAAAACTTTTTAATATCTTCACAAATTATTTTTTGTGAAGATATTTTTTTTAAATTTAAAAAAAATTGTAAGATTTCACAAAAATTAAATTGAAAGAATATTTTATAAAATAAAATTTTTTTAAAAATAAAAAAATTTCAACAAAATGAATGTTAATTAAATAACAATGATCCGAAAATTTGCTAAAAATTACAGCATTTTTACATAAAATATAGTAAAATAAGGTATGTAAAAAGCTACAAATGGGTAAAATTTTAATTAATAATATGCATATATTTTCGAGAAATTTAGGGTAAAATAGACATATAAGTTTGTAAATAAACGATAATTTTAGACAGAAGTACATTTATTTTAGTTGCATTACTATCAGTTTACAAGTAAAATAAATAAGGTGGTAAAAAGTTTAACAATAAACAAAATAGTAATATGATGACAAATATTTCAGAGTGAGTGGACATGCAGAGTCCTTAGTAGTATCAAGGAGGAATATTTATATGAAGAAAATAGCTGTTTTAACAAGTGGTGGAGATGCTCCAGGAATGAACGCTGCAATAAGAGCAGTAGTAAGAACTGCAATACATAATGGTATTGAAGTTATGGGAGTACAAAGAGGATATGCTGGATTAATTAATGGTGAATTATTCCCAATGAATAGATCATCAGTTTCAGATATAATTCAAAGAGGCGGTACAATTTTAAGAACTGCTAGATGTTTAGAATTTAAACAAGAAGAAGTAAGAAAAGAAGCTGCACAAATTCTTGCAGATAATGGTGTAGATGCTTTAGTAGTTATTGGTGGAGATGGATCTTTCACTGGTGCTAAATTATTATCTAAGTTAGGTGTAAAAACAATAGGTTTACCAGGAACTATCGATAATGATTTAACTTATACTGATTACACAATAGGATTTGATACAGCATTAAATACTGTAGTTGATGCTATAGATAAAATTAGAGATACTTCAACTTCTCACGAAAGAGTATCTATCGTAGAAGTTATGGGAAGAGATTGTGGAGATATAGCTGTTCACACAGGTGTAGCTTGTGGAGCTGAATATATAATAACACCAGAAAAAGGTTATGATAAAGATGAATTATGCAAAGTTATCTTAGAAGGTAAAAAAGCTGGAAAGATGCATAACTTAGTTTTACTTGCTGAAGGTGTTGGTGGAGCTTCAGAATTAGCTAAATATGTAGAAGCTCAAACAGGAATCGAAACAAGAGCAACAGTTTTAGGACATATCCAAAGAGGTGGAGCTCCAAGTGCTTTTGATAGAGTATTAGCTTCAAGAATGGGTTCAAAAGCAATTGAACTATTAATGGAAGGTAAGACTTCAAGAGTTGTTGGTATCAAGAATAATGAAATATTTGATCAAGATATAGATGAAGCGTTAGCTTTAGATAGAACTTTTGATGAAAAACTATATGAAATTTCAGAAGAGATTTCTAAATAATTTTAATAAATACGCTAATAATTTATTTTAAATACATTAAATTTAGAGATTAAAGGAGAGTTTTAAATGAGAAAGACTAAAATCATTTGCACTATCGGTCCAGCTAGTGAAAAACCAGAAATATTATCACAAATAATTGAAGCAGGAATGAATGTTTCAAGACACAACTTCTCTCACGGAGATCACGAAGAACATGCAGGAAGAATCAACTTAGTTAAAGAATTAGCTAAGAAGCACAACAAAGAAATCGCTGTTATGTTAGATACAAAGGGACCAGAAATCAGAACTGGTAAATTTGATCCAAAGAAAGTTGAATTACAAGCAGGAGCTAAATTCACTGTACATGCTGGTGGAGATGTTATCGGTAATACTGAAGAGTGTTCAGTAACTTATGCTGGATTAGCTAATGATGTTAAACCAGGAGATACTATCCTTATAGATGACGGTTTAGTAGGATTAACTGTTGAATCAATCGATGGAAACCAAATCCACTGTACAGTTCAAAATACAGGATTTGTTGCAACGCACAAAGGAGTTAACGTTCCAGGAGTTTCAATCAAATTACCAGCTTTAACTGAAAAAGATATAGCTGACTTAAAATTCGGTTGTGAAATAGGAGTTAACGCTGTTGCTGCTTCATTCATCAGAAAAGCTTCAGACGTTGAAACAATCAGACAAATATTAAACGAAAATGGTGGAGAACACATCCAAATCATCTCTAAAATCGAAAACCAAGAAGGTGTTGATAACATAGATTCAATATTAGCAGTTTCTGACGGATTAATGGTTGCTAGAGGAGATCTAGGAGTTGAAATTCCATTTGAAAAATTACCAGCTGTTCAAAAGATGATGATCGAAAAATGTAACGCTGCTGGAAAGCCAGTTGTAACTGCAACTCAAATGTTAGACTCAATGATGAGAAACCCAAGACCAACAAGAGCAGAAGTTTCTGACGTAGCTAACGCTATATTAGACGGAACAGATGCAATCATGTTATCTGGAGAATCAGCTAACGGAGATTGGCCAGTAGAATCAGTTCAAACAATGGCTAAAATAGCTACTGAAACTGAAAAGAAATTAAACTACGAAACTGCAGTTTCTAAAGCTAAATCTCATGTTCCAGCTACATCAGGAGTTATCTCAAGAGCTGCTTGCAATGCTGCTAATGAATTAAAGGCTGCTGCAATAGTTTCTTCAACTAAGAGTGGAGCAACTGCAAGAAGAATTTCACAATGCAGACCAGAATGCCCAATCGTAGCTGTAACTCCATGTGAAAAAGTTGCTAAGAGCTTAGCATTCTGCTTCGGAGTATACCCAGTAGTTGCTGAAGATCAAAATTCAACAGATGCTATGATGGCTAACGCTACTAAAATAGCTGTTGAAAATGGATTCGCTAAATCTGGAGATACAGTTGTAATAGCTGCTGGATTAGATCAAGTTGGATCAACTAACCTTTTAAAAGTAAGCGTAGTAGAATAATTTGACATAAAAAAGAAGTGTAAATATTACACTTCTTTTTTTATATTTTATGGGTGTGCCTCCGGGGAAGAACCATATATTGGTTCTTCCCCGGAGGCACACCCATATATTGTAACTAAATTAGTGAAATGAATAAAATTATTCGTTAATTAGTGAAAATAGCATTAAAAATGCAAGATTGACTAGCAAAAATCAATAAAAAATAAAAAAGTTAACAAAAAGTTAACATTTAAAGTTACAAAAGTAGGTTATAATTGATAGTATCATAATAGTTCGAAAGAATTAAAATGGTACAGTGTGGCAACTGATTCTATTAAAAAATGCACCGTAAGGTGTATTTTTTTTTGCAAAATTATAATTGTGATAGTATAAAAGAAATATCTCCAAAGTAATATTTTACCTAGGTAAACAAAATAGCTAAGAAATGTAAGATTTGTAGCATGTAAATATATATACCATGTTTATAAGGGGGATAATATAGTATATAATATTAATAGTTTATTCATTTAGAAATTAAGTATAACAATAATTAATACAAATATGAAAAGATAAAACATGATTGATAGGTGATAAGTTTGGTAGAAAAAAATAAAGAATATACATTAGATATAATTTCTCAGGGATATGAGGGAGAAGGAATAGCAAAGATTAATGATACTTTTCCTATATTCATAGAAGGGGCATTAAAAGGTGAAAAAGTTAATGCAAGAATAGTAAAATCGAAAAAAAACTTTGCTTATGCTAAGTTAATTGAGGTTCTAGAACCATCAAAAGAAAGATGTGAAGCAAAATGCAATATAAATAAAAGATGCGGTGGATGTAAACTACAACACTCTACATATAAAGAGCAATTAAATTTTAAGTTTGAAAGAGTAAAAGATTGTATAACTAAAATAGGAAAACTAGATGAGAATATAGTTAAATTTCCATTAGGTATGGAAGAACCTTGGAGATACAGAAATAAGGTTCAATTACCTATAGGTATGGTAAATGGAGAATTAAAGATAGGATTTTTCGCACCAAGAAGTCATGAAATAATAGATATGGAGACTTGTTTAATTCAAGATGAAGTAGCTGATAGAGTAGTTGAATTAACAAGACAATGGATAAAAAAGAACAATATAAAGCCATATAATATTGATGGAAAGTATGACGAAACAGGAATTCTTAGACACATAATGATTAGACGTGGATTTACCACTAATGAAGTAATGGTGGTTTTGGTGACTAATGGAAATAAATTACCTAATAAAGATGAGTTTGTACAATTAATAGTTGATAATATACCAGGGATAAAGAGTATAGTACAAAATATTAATTCTAAAGCTACGAATGTGATATTAGGCCAAGAATGTATAACATTATGGGGAGAGCCTACTATAAGTGATTATATAGGTGATTTTAAATTTAATATATCTCCGTTATCATTCTTCCAAGTTAATCCTATTCAAACAGAAGTTTTATATGGTAAAGCTTTAGAATATGCTCAATTAACTGGAGATGAAACTGTATTTGATGCATATTGTGGAACTGGAACAATAACTTTATTTTTATCACAAAAGGCAAAGAAGGTTTATGGAGTAGAAATAATTCCACAAGCTATTGAAAATGCAAATATAAATGCTAAAGAAAACAATGTTGATAATGTTGAGTTCTTTGTTGGAGAATCAGAAGTTGTTATACCTGATTTAATAAATAAAGGTGTAAAAGCAGATGTAGTTGTGGTAGATCCACCAAGAAAAGGCTGTGATGTTAAGCTATTAAATGCTATAACTAACATTGATGCAGAAAGAATTGTATATGTAAGTTGTGATCCAAGTACTCTAGCTAGAGATCTAGCCATTTTAGAGCAAAATGGATATAAAACACTAGAAGTTCAGCCAGTAGACATGTTCCCTCAAACAGCTCACGTTGAGACCGTATGTCTGCTAGAACGGAAATAGTCAGTAAAATCAAGGGGTTCATGGGATAATCAATCATGCAGTTTCGTGTGTTTTAAGTCTGTGGGAACAGAAATAGCACTTTTGTTTACCCTGCAATATGTATGTTTTGCCTGAAAGGTTTAACTATATATCATATTTTCATATACTATTATAGTTTCAGATATTACGGAAGTTTTGAAATGGAGAAAATAATTATCCGTTTTATTAATGGAATGGAGATATAGTTTGATTGAGAGTAATAGATTAGCTGGCTGACTAGGATCAATGATCTGAGTCGGCTTCTTAATATTTTGAGAAAAATAAAGTTTAAATTGACGTAATTTTGCATACATGTTATTATAAAAACAAATAAATATTTTGTTTTTATATTTATAAAGTAAGGAGGGAGTTTAGGTTATGGCAAAATTTACAGAGTTAGAAAAAGAAAGAATTCGAGAAGAATTGATTGAAGTAGCCTATCGTTTTTTTATAGATAAAGGATTTAAAAGTACTTCTATTGAAGATATTACTTCATCAGTTGGAATTGCAAAGAGTTCTTTTTATATATTTTGCGAATCAAAAGAAATGCTATATATGGAATTGTTAGCACGTGAGGGAGAACAAATTGAGAAACAGGTTTGGCCAGAGGTTATGGCAGCTAAGGATATATATACAGCTATAAAGACATATTTAAATAAAATGTCAATGGAATTGGAATCAAAAATATTAACCCAAAGGCTGATTTATGACCTGGAAGAATACAATATCGTATCAAGAAAACTAAATCCACAATACATCGGTTCTGAAAGTCTGAGAAGTATTGTTCCACTAATGGAATTTATTAAGACACGACAAGACTCTAAGGAGATTATTGATGAAGATCCAAACGTTATAGCTGGAGTTTTAAGGGCTGCTTTACTAATAGGTTCTCAAAAGAGAGATTTACAGCAATATAACTATGTAAGGGTTAGAGATTTATTATTTGAAGCTGCTGCTAACCAAATTATTCGGACTTAATTGAATATAGGTAAAGATATTATCGACAGAAAGCAGAAAAGTGGTGATAAGTTATGACAGAAAAAATAATTCGTTTTAATGATGTTCATATCTGTACTGAAAGTTTTGGAGAAATTAATAATCCAACGATCTTGTTAATTATGGGAGCTACTGCATCAATGATTTATTGGGAAGAAGAGTTTTGTAAGAGACTAAGTAACCAAGGATTTCACATTATACGATATGACAATAGAGATGTAGGCAAGTCAATTACTTACGAATATGGCCATCCAGAGTATACCTTTGAGGATTTGGCTGATGATGCAATCCAAGTTCTAGATGCCTATAAGGTTGATAAGGCCCACATAGTTGGTATGTCTATGGGTGGAATAATTACGCAGATAATAGCACTTAAACATCCAAGCAGGGTTCTTACTATATCATTAATTATGACATCAAATTTCGATTCTAGTCTTCCCAAAAAGGATAATAAAGTAACTAAGGCCTTAAGTGAGCTAAAAATCAGAAACTGGCAAGACAAAGATGAAGTGGTAGAGTGTTTTATCAAAAAAAGCAAAGTTCTTATAGGATCAAAACATATATTTGATGAAGAGAAGATTAGGAGACTGAATGAAGAAGAATTTGATAGAGCTATTAATTTGCAGAGTATGGAGAATCATGGATTTATTAAAGGCTGGGGTTCGTATTTGTCTAGAACCAATGAAATCAATGCTCCTACATTGGTAATTCATGGAACAGAAGACACTATTATTCCCTACGAGCATGGAATTCATCTTTCCGAAGTGATACCAAATGCAGTATTGGTTACCTTAGAGGGTACAGGGCATGAGCTTCACCATAATGATTGGGATGAAATTATTAATGCTATATCAAAGCATGCAACAAATTTATGAATAAAAATTTTTAGACAGGAGTGATTTGAATGAGTAAAGATATGAAACAAGTTATAGAAATAGCTAAAAAACATAATCTTATTCTAAAGGAAGAAACAATGCAGTTTAATGAATCCGGACTTGATTTTCAAGTTGTATTTGCTCTAGATGAAAGTGGAGTAGATTGGGTTCTTAGATTGCCTAGGCGTGAAGATGTTATGCCTAGAACAAGGGTAGAAAAACAAGCATTAGATTTGGTTAATCAGTATGTTAAATATTTTCAGGCACCAAACTGGATTATTTACACAGATGAGCTAATAGCATACAAGAAGTTAGATGGTGTGCCAGCAGGAACCATTGATCATAATATCGGAAATTATGTTTGGGAGATAGATATTAACAACGTTCCACCATCATTTCACATGTCTCTTGGAAGAGTGTTAGCAGAGCTTCATAGCATACCTAGTGATAAAGCTACAGAATTTGGACTAATAGTGCAAACACCTGAAGAAGCGAGAAAATCAATGAAGCAGCGTATGAATGATGTAAAAACAAAATTCGGTGTAGGTGAGAAATTATGGAATAGATGGCAGTCATGGGTTAATGATGATGAAATGTGGCCAAAGAAAACTGGACTGATTCATGGAGATGTTCATGCCGGACATACCATGATTGATAAAGAAGCTAACGTGACTGGATTGATCGACTGGACTGAAGCTAAGGTAACAGATATTTCAAATGACTTTGTTTTCAACTACAAGGCTTTTGGAGAAGAAGGATTAGAAGCTCTGATAATTGCTTATAAAGAAGCTGGGGGTTATTACTGGCCTAAAATGAAAGAGCATATTATTGAACTGGTCGCTGCATATCCGGTTTCAATTGCTGAGTTTGCAATAGTATCTGGTGTTGAGGAATATGTTCAAATGGCGAAGAAGGCATTGGAAATAGACAATGTTTAAGCTGTATACTATTTGGCGAAAGGAATCCCCGGGGTAAAAAACGCATAAATTACCCCATTGACAACTAGACTTGTTAAATTGTATAAGACCTATGTGTAGACGCATATTGAGAACGTAGCTTTACTTATCAAGGAACGATAGTGACGAAGATAAGTATCTAGCACGTTCCATGCAAGAGATGTCAAAGAACGAATGAAGTGAGTGATTTGTAACATCTTACTGCTGAGAACGTAGCTTTACTTATCAAGGAACGATAGTGACGAAGATAAGTATCTAGCACGTTCCATGCAAGAGATGTCAAAGAACGAATGAAGTGAGTGATTTGTAACATCTTACTGCTGAGAACGTAGCTTTACTTATCAAGGAACGATAGTGACGAAGATAAGTATCTAGCACGTTCCATGCAAGGGATATTAAAAAAGTATAGAATATACCAATGCACATAATAAATATTATTATGTGCATTTTTTAGTATCTTTAAATAATATTTTTAAGGTCTAATTAAAAATAGTTATCAATGAACAGTAATAATATATGAAAAAATTTTATATATTATTAAATAAGTAGATTTAATATAAAGCAATTGTAGAGGAATTATTTTTTTAGTATTGGTATAAAGGATATTTGTAATTATTTTAATATTATTTGGAAGGGAGAGGTTTAAATGTTAAGTCCAAAATATAAAATTCAACAATTTGCTTTAAAACAAGTTTTAGAATATTTAAAAAAAAGATCCAGAAAATAATTTACCAAAGATTATAAGCTGGATAAGAAAGTTTGATACAGAAAAAATATATGTGAATCAATATGATATGATAGATGAATATTTAAAAGATCCAGAAAATAATTGGACTATCTTAATGTACAATATAGTTAATAATGTTCATCCTAATATTGTTCAAACTGTATTTACAAACTTCTTGTTAAATGCATCTATTAGAGGATGGGCTGAGATAGAAAAAAATAGAGATAAATATGGTCATGAAATACCATTTACGATACTTGTAGACCCAACTACAGCTTGCAATAAGCATTGTGTAGGTTGTTGGGCAGCTGATTATAATAAAGCTTTAAATTTAAGCTATGAGCAATTAGATAAATTATTTACTGAAGGAAAAGAGTTAGGAATTTACTTTTATATAATGACTGGTGGAGAACCATTAGTTAGAAAAAACGACATATTAAAATTAGCTAAAAAACATAATGATTGTGTATGTATGTTCTTTACAAATGGAACATTAATAGATCAAAAGTTCTGTGATGATTTAATTGAAGTAGGAAACTTAGTACCAACTATAAGTGTTGAAGGATTTGATGGTGCAACAGATGGAAGAAGAGGAGAAGGTTCCTGGAAGGATATTATGAGAGTCATGGACCTTATGAAATCTAATAGAATTCCATTTGGATTCTCAACTTGTTTCACCACAGCAAATTGTGATAGTGTTCTATCTGAAGAATTTATAGATTTAATGATAGATAAGGGAGCATATTTCTCTTGGTACTTCACATTTATGCCAATAGGATGTAAGACAGATACATCGTTAATGGCAAATCCAGATCAAAGAGAAAAGTTATATAGAACTATTAGAAGTTGGCGTAGTACAAAATCTATATTTAATATTGATTTCTGGCATGAGATGCTGAATATGTTGGAGGTTGCATTGCTGGAGGAAGAAGATATTGCCACGTTAATGCAAATGGAGATGTAGAACCATGTGTATTCTGTCACTATTCAAATGCAAACATTAAAGATGTATCATTAATTAATGTGCTATTGAATAAAATTTATAAATATTGGAATAATTTAATGTAGAGGCTAGTAGAGCTTTAAACCATTGTTATTAAGAATATATTTATTAAATTATCATATAGCGCCATAAATATATATATTAATAACAATGGTTAATTTATTTTATAAATTTATGAGAGGAGTTAATTATATGGATATAGAGAAAAATTTTTTTAAGACCTTCTTAAAAAATTTTGATGAAATTTCTTTTCAATTAAAGTTTTGGGACGGTGAAGAAATAAAGGTAGGACATGATGAGCCTAAATTTAGAATAGTATTAAAGGCACCTTTAAAAAAGAAAGACTTATTAACTAGTACTTCACTAACTTTTGGTGAAGCTTATATGAATGGAGATGTAGAAATAGAAGGTGATATGTTCACTGTATTCAATGAACTATTAAAATGTATAGATAAATTCTCTACAAATTTTAAAAGTTTAAATAAAATATTTGGTGGCTCAACTTCTATGAAAAAGCAAAAGGAAGAAGTTTCATCACATTATGATATAGGAAATGATTTTTATAAAATATGGTTGGATGATACATTATGTTATTCATGTGCATACTTTAAAAATGAAAATGAATCATTATATGATGCACAAATGAATAAGATTAATCATATATTGAAAAAACTTAATCTAAGCGAAGGTTTAACTTTACTTGATATTGGTTGCGGTTGGGGTGGATTACTTATAGAAGCAGCTAAACAATATAAAGTTAAGGGATTAGGAATAACATTAAGTGAAGAACAATATAAAAGATTTAAGGAAAGAATAAAAGAAGAGAACCTTGAAGATTTCCTAGATGTAAAATTAATGGATTATAGAGAATTGAAAAAGAGTGGACTTTCATTTGATAGAATTGTAAGTGTTGGAATGCTAGAACATGTAGGAAGACCAAATTATGATTTATTCTTTGAAAATGTTAATGCTGTATTAAAACAAGGTGGATTATTCTTATTACATTATATAAGTGGTCTTAAGGAATCAGAGGGAGATGCTTGGATAAAGAAATATATATTCCCAGGAGGTGTTATACCAAGCTTTAGAGAGATAATAGAGATATCAGCTGATTATAACTATCATACACTTGATGCTGAAAGCTTAAGATTACATTATAAAGAAACATTATTACATTGGGCAAAGAACTTCGATGATAATATAGATGAAGTTAGAAAAATGTTTGATGAAAAGTTTATAAGAATGTGGAGAATGTATTTATACTCTTGTGCAGCTTCATTTAATAATGGAGTAATAGACTTACATCAAATACTATTTGTTAAGGGTGTTAATAATAACTTACCTATGACAAGAGAATATATGTATAAATAGTTTCAGTAATTAAATATATTAAACTTAACTAAAAAAAGTGGCCTTAGGCCACTTTTTTTAACTCTAATATTTTAAATACATCAAATTTTTATAATAAAATTATTCACCAAGAATTTCGTTTATAGCATTCTTGTAAGCATCTGCTTTTGCACCGAATATTGCTTGAATTCCGTTACCAACTTCAACAACACCAGCAGCACCAAGGTTCTTTAATTCGTCCTTGTTAACATTTGCTTTATTTTTTACTTCAACTCTTAATCTTGTGATACAAGCATCAACAGATACTATATTTTCTTCTCCACCTAAAGCAGCTAATACTAAAGGAGCTTTTTCAGCTATTTCACCTTTACCAGCAGTCTTTGGAGCAGCAGCTTCTGTAGCACCACCCTTAGAGTTTTGGAAATCAGCTTTAGTGTAAAGTTTAGTTTCTCCTTCGTTTTCATCTCTACCAGGAGTCTTTAAGTTAAATTTAGTAATCATGAAATAGAATACAAAATAGTAAACTATAAAGTATACAATACCAACAAGAAGAACTGTTAACCATTTAGTTGGAACTCCAGCACCTGCAGGAAGTAATCCGAATAGAGCATAATCAATGAATCCACCAGAGAATGTCATACCTATGAATACATTTAAAACACCCATTAACATATAAGCTAAACCAGCGAATATACAGTGAACTACGTATAATACTGGAGCAACGAATAAGAATGTAAATTCTAATGGTTCAGTAATACCTGTTAAGAATGAAGTTAATGCAGCTGTTGCTAATAATGAACCAACAACTTTTCTTTTGCTTGGATTAGCTGCTTTATACATAGCAAGTGCAGCACCAGGTAGACCAAACATCATTAGTGGGAATTTACCAGCCATGAATCTAGTTGTTCCATTAACAATTTCGCTCATAGTTGAAGCAGAAGCACCAACTAAATCAGTCATACTTGATAATTGAACGAAGTAAGCAGTATTTGCACCAGCAACTGTTTGAATTGAACCATTAACTAATACGTTAGCTTCAACGAAAGATCCATACCAGAATGGAGTATAGAACACATGGTGTAATCCAAACGGAATTAAAGCTCTCTCAATAAGTCCATATAAGAAAGTACCGAAAGGTCCAGCATTTTTAACAAATGTAGATAACATACTGATACCATCTTGAACAACTGGCCATGCAAATGCAAGTACTGCACCAACTAAAGCCATTGTAAGTGAAGTTATTATTGGAACAAATCTAGCACCTGAGAAGAATCCAATAACTGGTGGTAATTGAATTGTACAGAATCTATTGTGTAATAATGCAGTAACTATACCTGTAATAATACCACCAAATACAGACATATTTAATGTAAATATACCTAAGTTAGTAGTTACATAAGTTCCATATTCACCAACTGAATCTGGAGTAAGAACTCCTAATTGAGTAACACCTAAAGCTAAAAGTGTAGAAACAACTTGGTTCATTACGATAAATCCGAATACTGAAGCTAAAGCAGCAGTACCCTTATCCTTTTTAGCTAAACCAACAGCAACCCCAACAGCAAATAGTACAGGCAAGTTACCGAATACTATATCACCTATGTTTTTCATAACAGTTAAAACAGCTGTTACAGCTGGAATATTAACAAATGCTATTAGCGGTTCGTAAATAGCAGGTGCATTGCTTAATCCTGCTATTCCTAGTAGTGCTCCACCAACACCTAGTAATATACCAGCGATTGGAAGAGCTGCAATTGGAAGCATGATTGCTTTACCGATTCTTTGTAAAAATTGCATCATTTTATTATTCCTCCTAAAACTAATAATTTAAAATTATAAATAATAGCATGAACCTTAAATGCTTATAAAAAATAAAAAAGGCCCAAATATCTATAAATTATAAATTTATCCCTTATTATTATTTCAGATAAAAAAATAATTTATACATATTTAAGCCTTGCCTGCATTACCAGTAACACGCTTGCTTATTCAATTACAAGACATATGATAGCATAGCAAAAAAAAAATGTAAAGGTTTTTTAAAAAATTTTTTAAAAGAAAATTCATAAATTAAAATTTTATGAATAATGAGTAAAAACATATTATTTATATTGAGATTTTGAAATTTATTATATAGAATAAAAATTATCAAATACTAGGGGGATGACCAAATGGCATACATAGTTTCATATGCATTATTAATAGCGGCAGTATTTTGTTCATATAAATTAGCTAAAGAAAAATTACAAAATCATCTTGTATGGCCTATATTAACAGCACTTTTAGGCCCGGGAATATTTATAGTTCAATATTTAGTAACAATATTTATGAAAAAGAAATTAGTTTAAATTAATTAAGCTGGAGTTTATATTAGATGAAAATAATCTAATAGACTACAGCTTATTTTTTTTACTTTAAACTCTTTGAAATAAGTGTAAGAAGTTAATAAATAGGAAAATATAATTGATAGTTAAAAGAAATTTTATAAATAAATTAATGGGGATAATTTTATCTATGTGTATAAAGTATCTTAGTAATGTTTAAAGTTATCCACAAAATGTGGATAACTTTAAAAAACTGTTGAAAACTTTTCTAAACCTATTGACACAATATATTAGGGTATCAGAAAAATATATAACAAGATAGGGGGTATTGTAGAAAAAACACATACAATGTTGAATTAAAAATATCGAACAAATATTCTATTAAAAAGTTATCAACAATATTAACATAATTGTGGATAAAATCTGTGGATAACATGATTTTTTACTAAATATAGAAATAAAAAGTTTAATTGTAAAATGAAAAGTTGTGGATAAATATTATTAGAAGATATAATATTATATAAATAAATGAATAATATTAAGGTAAAATGTAATATTTTAAGGAGAAAACATGAAATATAATAAAAAAATACTTAAAGCAGAATTTATAAGCAGACCTAATAGATTTAATGCAATTGTCAAACTTAATGAAGAAGAGATAAAGGTTCATGTACCTAATACAGGTAGATGTAAGGAAATCTTAATACCAGGATGTACTGTATTTTTAAGAGAGGAACCTAATCCTACAAGGAAGACCCCCTATGATTTAATGGCAGTATATAAGGGAGAAAAACTCATAAGCATAGATTCACAGATACCTAACAAGGTAGTTGATGAAGCATTAAGAAATAAAAAGATAAAAGGTCTTGAAGATTATACTAATATTTTAAGAGAAAAAACATTTGGAAAGAGTAGATTTGATTTTAAGATATCTACAGATGAAGGAAAAGAATATTTTCTAGAGGTAAAGGGTGTTACCCTAGAGGAAAATGGATATGCTAGATTTCCAGATGCACCAACAGAAAGAGGAGCAAGGCATCTATTAGAATTAGTGGAGGCAAAAAAGCAAGGATATGGAGCTGGTGCAATGTTTTTAATACAGCTAGAAGATGTAAATAAATTCTCTCCAAATGATATGAGAGATAAAGAATTTGGTGAAGCTCTAAGATTTGCTAAGGAAAATGGAGTAGACATTTTTGCATATAATTGCATAGTAACAGAGGATGGAATAGAAATAAATAAACCTGTTGAAATTATACTTTAGTAAAAAAGGTTAAGAGTTACTATAAGCAACTCTTAACCTTTTTAGTTAGCTTCTTGTCTAATTATACTAATTTTTAAAATACCATCTTTATAAGAAATTTTAGCTGAATTTACCATCATTCCTACTAATGTAAGTTCAGAGTCAAACTCACATTCTCCACCAAGATTCCAATAATAATTTTCAACTTCATATTGCCTTGGAGTATTTAAAATAGAAGATAAAGACTCTAATTCATTTTTTGAAACATTGTCAACTTGTCCATAGATATCAAAATAAGAATTTTCATCATCAGAATTTAAATCAATATGAACATCAATAGTCCCTAATTTATAAAAATAGGCTATTAATTCATTAATAATCTTAATGTTTTTTTCAATTTTAAATTTCATAAGTTAAATCTCCTTTTTAAAGGTGGTTATTAATGGAATTAATATCATTGCAACAAATCCGCCTGCTAAACCATTGTTATAAAGATTAAGACCACCATGTAAATATCCTATATTTGTAACTATATTAACATGAATTATACCAGCTAAAATACCATATTTCCACCCAAATTTACCACAAATGGGAGCCAGTGTAGTTGAAAATAATATAGATAACAATAAAGAAGGTGAAGTAACTTCATTTATATTAAATATAGCAGCTATGGTAGCGCCAATAACTATAGGAATAGTATTTTTTATATTTTTACCAAAGCATCCAAATCCTATTATAGTAAAAATTCCACATATAGTAGCACCATTTAAATCTCCACCAATAAGAATAACAAAACAAGTTGCTAAAATACCTAATACTCCCATATTAATATATGTAGTTTCCCTAAATAAAATATAGAAATCACTTATTAATCTACCAGTTTGTTTATTAATATTAGTAAGGTTAGTTTTATTATTTTTACCATAAATAACTCCAATAATAATTAAATAAATACAACAAATAATAAGCAAAATAAATAAAATTTTATTTGATCCACTATGCCAAATAAGTCTAGAATCTAAGTTAATACCGAAACCTCTCATTATTGACATCAATAATGTAGCAAGTAATCCACTAGCAAATCCAATATTATATAAGTTATATCCATTATGAGCTTTTATACTATGTGAAGCTATAGGAGGCAGAACAAAGCCAACTGCAATACCAAGCAGTGTACCCCAAATTATTGAACCAAGATTATACTGATTATTTCCAAAACTAATTTGACTTACTATAGGAGAAAGAGAAGTACCTAATAAAGCAACTAATATGTAATTAAGAAATGGTTCTTTTTGATATCTAGAAAATAAATAAACACCTAATATAATAGGCCAAATATTAAATATGTTTTTACCTAGAAAAGAAAACCCTGTCATTAGCCATAAAGACATTATTGTTGAACCATTAGGTTTAATTCCTATAATAATTAAAAGTAATAGTGACAATAAACTTGTTAGAGCAGCATTTACTAAAGCAGCACCAATTCCACCAACTTCCATATAATCAGTGATTAATATGTCTGAAGACAATATTATGGATTTCAGACCATGAAAAATTTCAGATGGTGAATCTAAGCAAAAAGCAAAGGCAATAAAAAATAAATATAGCACGGAAAGGATTACATAGGGTGGATAATAATTTTTTAATAGGTTCATTTAAAAACCTCCATCCAATTTTTTAAGAAGACTTATTACTTAAATTTTTTATAGTAGTAGAGTTTAGTAGCTAAATTGAAAAGTAAGAGCACATTTTAATTCAATTTTAGTTGTATATAAACATATTTTATCAAATAATTGTTAAAATTTATAGAGTAACTGTTAAAATTGACGTAATTTATTATAAACTTCTTTAAAATTTGATTTAAAATAGTATAATAAGATTTATAAATTTAGTAATAGAGGTGTTTTAATGGAGATAAAAAGAAATAAAACTGTGCCTGAAATTAAAGGGCTTCTGAGAAGTCATGTAGTAGAAGTGCCATCTTGCATTAGAGATTGCTCAGGAATAAAGATATTTGGAAAGAGAATAAAATCATTATTATTTACAACTGATGTTGCAATTATAAGAAACACTAATGCAGATGCAATAATAGCTGTATATCCATTTACCCCTCAACCGTTAATAACAGCAGCATTAGTTATGGCTGCAGATGTACCTGTTTTTTGCGGAGTTGGTGGAGGAATAACTCAAGGCAAAAGAGTAGTTAATTTAGCATTAGATGCAGAGTTTAAGGGGGCTATGGGAGTAGTTGTAAATTCGCCTACATCTAATGAAGTAGTTTCAAAGATAAGAAAAACAATAGACATTCCTTTAATAGTTACAGTAGTTTCAGTTCATGAAAATATAAGAGAAAGAATAGAAGCTGGAGCTACAATATTAAATGTATCTGGAGGAAAAAATACTCCTGAAATAGTAAGAAAGATAAGAGAAGAGTTTCCTGAGTTTCCTATTATAGCAACAGGTGGACCAACTGAAGAAAGTATAAGAAGAACTATAGAAGCAGGGGCTAATGCTATTACTTATACACCACCATCAAATGGAGATACTATGAGTAATCTTATGGATAAATATAGAAGTGAATAATTAAAATGGAATAATATTAAAAATATGGTTGAATAATTTTAGTTATATGGTATCATATTATTAAACATAAACATACAATATAGAAGCTAATAGAATACCTATGTTAGAGGTGCTGTTTATAAATAGTAATAAATAGGAGCCGACAGGCAATGATCATTTATGAAAGGTATAACAGCCGAAGGAGTAACTTATGTAAAGGGTTATTTCTGGGTATGCATATAATATATGCATAACTGTCACGGAAGTGGAGTGCTAAAAAGGTGCGATTATTAAATTATTCAATTTAAATAATTGAATTTATTTTAGATAAAAAATTGCATTTTAATAAGCAAAACTACCACTATAGGTTTTTTATAGTGGTAGTTTTTTTGTATTAGTAATTTATAATTAATTGGAGGCAATAGCAATGAAATTATTTGGGGCGATGGAAATTAAAGAAAATGAGCTATTTATAGGGGGAGTTAGCTCAACAGAGTTAGTGAATAGATTTGGTTCACCACTATATGTAATGGATGAAAGTCTTTTGATAGACACATGTAAAAAATATTATAGAGATTTTAAATGTTTAGAAAATAATAATAGAGTAGCTTATGCAGGCAAAGCGTTTTTAACTAAGGCAATGTGTAGACTTATATGTGAGCAGGGACTTTATTTAGATGTAGTATCAGGAGGAGAGTTATACACAGCTTATAAAGCAGAATTTCCTTTAGATAAAGTATATTTCCATGGCAATAATAAGAGTGTAAATGAAGTTGAATTAGGTGTTAAGCTAGGTGTTGGAGTATTTGTAGTTGATAATTTGGATGAAATGAAAAGATTAAATGAAATAGCTAAAAAATATAATAAAAAGCAAAATATATATTTAAGATTAACACCAGGAATAGAGGCTCATACTCATGATTATATAAAAACGGGACAAATAGACTCTAAATTTGGATTTGCACCAGTTGGAGATACAATAATGGATGCGGTAAAGTTAGCGTTAGATTGTGAAAATCTAAATTTAAGAGGATTACATTGTCATATAGGTTCACAAATTTTTGAGATACAGCCTTATGAAGATGCAGTTGAAGTTATGCTTGGATTTATAAAAGATATTAAAGAAGAAACAGGACATACAATACCTGAATTAGATTTGGGTGGTGGATTTGGTATACATTATACCGATGAAGATAAACCAAAAGAAACAAGGGATTATTGTACTTCTATATTAAATAAAGTAGATGAGGTATGTGATAAACTAGATATAGAAAGGCCTATTTTAACTATAGAACCAGGTAGATCCATAGTAGGAAATGCAGGAACTACTCTTTATACAATCGGAGCAATTAAAGAAATTGAAGGGGTTAGGACTTATGTTTCAGTAGATGGAGGAATGACAGATAATATAAGACCAGCATTATATGGAGCTAAGTATGAAATGGCTATAGCAAATAAAATTACTAATAAATGTAATGATAGAGTTGCAATAGCAGGTAAATGCTGTGAATCAGGAGATATTTTGGTTAATGACATTTGTATTCAAAAGCCTGATATAGGAGATATATTAGCAGTATTTTCAACAGGTGCATATGGATTTTCAATGTCTAGTAATTATAATAAGAATCCAAAATCAGCAGTTGTGTTTGTAAAAGATGGATTAGCTAGAGTTGTATCAAAGAGACAAAGCTATGAAGAACTTTTATCTTTAGAAGTTTAGAATTAGTTTAGATTCAGTTTATATTTAAGTGGTAAATTTAATATTAAGAGCTATATCAAAAATAGTTTGATATAGCTTTTTTTGTAACAAAACTGACATAATAATGATATATAATGGAGAGTAATACTATTAGTTATTAATTAATTGTGATATACTTATAAGTAGTTATTAAAGTTTTATATTTAATTAATATAAATATGAAAGGTGGATTTAGCAATTATCGCTAGCTGTTATGAAGGATAGAAGATTTATAGTAGATAGAATAGAAAATAAATCTGTTGTTTTAGAAGATGATAAACAGGATATAATCTTAATAGATATAAATTTATTTGATAAGGAACCTAAGGATGGCGACGTAGTGGTAATGTGCAATAATTCATTTTATGTAGATGAAGATGCTACAAAAGAAAGAAAAAATAAAATTAATAGTTTAATGAAAGGTATGTGGGAAGAGTGAGTCAAAAAGTAAAGAAATCAAATTTCTTTAATGATTGGGTTGTACCTATAGTAATAGCTGTAATATTAGCTATCTTAATAAATAAATTCTTAATATTTAAGGTTAAAATTCCATCAGAATCTATGGTACCGACATTAAATGTAGGTGATAGGTTATTTGTTACTAGGGTTTATAATCCAGAAAATCTAAAAAGAGGAGATATAGTAGTTTTTCATTCAGAAGAGAAAAATGAAGATATGATTAAAAGGTTAATAGGTTTACCTGGTGATAACATTGTTATTAATGATGGCACAGTAACTGTAAATGGTGAAACCCTAGAGGAGAATTACATAGGGACAGCAGATAATTATAGTGGAGAGTTTACAGTACCAGAAGGAAAGTATTTCTTTTTAGGGGACAATAGATATTGGTCTCTAGATTCTAGATATTGGGAAGATCCATATATTGATGGAAGTGAAATAAAAGGTAAAGCTCAAATAAAGGTATATCCATGGAAAGACTTTGGAAAAATAGAGTAAATGGTTTTATAAAACGCTTTAGAGTTTAGTAGGAGATTTTAAAAGTATGAATAATAATGTGAACAATAGAAAAGATGGAGAAAAAAAGAATAATAATAAAAAGTTTTTAATTATTTATGCAGTTATAGCCTTCTTATTTTTATACTCATTTTCAACAGCAAAAGAAATGTTAACTACAAAAGAAATTTCTTATAATGAATTTGTTCAAATGGTTGAAAATAAGGAAGTTAAAGAAGTTACTGTTGATGGAACAGCACTTGTAATTACACCACAAGATACAAGTGATATGAAGGGAAAAGTTCTTTATACTGGTAATGCAAATAATCCAGATTTAATAAAGTTATTATTAGATAATGATGTTAAATATTATCCTCAAATAACAAAACAACAATCTGTATTCATGGACTTCATAATACTTAATGTATTACCATTAGTATTGATGTTCTTCTTAGTTAGATTCTTATTTGGAAAAATGGCTAAGAAAATGGGTGGTGGCCCAATGGGAATGGGCATGGGAAAAAGTAATGCCAAAGTATATGTTGAAAAAGATATTAAAGTAAGCTTTGAGGACGTTGCAGGACAAGACGAAGCTAAGGAATCATTAACAGAAATAATAGATTTTCTACATAATCCTAAGAGATATACAGAAATAGGAGCTAAGTTACCTAAGGGAGCTCTTTTAGTTGGGCCTCCAGGAACAGGTAAAACTCTTATAGCAAAAGCTGTTGCAGGTGAAGCAAAGGTACCATTCCTTTCTGTTTCAGGTTCAACATTCGTTGAAATGTTTGTTGGTATGGGGGCAGCTAAAGTAAGAGACTTATTTAAAGAAGCAGAAAAAATGGCTCCATGTATCATATTTATAGATGAGATTGATTCTATAGGTAAAAGCAGAGATAATCAAATGCAAAGTAATGATGAAAGAGAGCAAACTTTAAATCAATTACTTACTGAAATGGATGGATTTGATACATCTAAAGGAATAGTTATTTTAGGTGCTACGAACAGACCTGAAATATTAGATAAGGCACTTTTAAGACCTGGTAGATTTGACAGAAGAGTTATTGTTGATAGACCAGACTTAAAGGGAAGAATTGCAATATTAAATGTTCACTCTAAAGATGTTAAGATGTCATCAGATGTGGATTTAGAATCAATTGCAAAGGGAACTCCAGGGGCAGTAGGTGCTGATCTTGCTAACATAGTAAATGAGGCAGCATTAAGAGCTGTTAGAAGTGGAAGAGAATTAGTTATTCAAGAAGATTTAGAAGAAGCAGTTGAAGTAATAATTGCTGGTAAAGAAAAGAAAGATAGAATACTTTCTAAGAGAGAAAGAGAAGTTGTTGCATTCCACGAAGTTGGGCATGCGTTAGTAGCTGGATTATTAGAAGGAACTGATCCAGTTCATAAAATAACTATAGTTCCAAGAACAATGGGAGCGTTAGGATATACAATGCAACTTCCAGAAGAAGAAAAATATCTTGTTTCTAAGGAAGAGTTAATGAACCAAATCATGGTTATGCTTGGAGGTAGAGCTGCAGAAGAGGAAGTATTCAACTTAGTATCTACAGGAGCTTCTAATGATATAGAAAGAGCAACACAAACAGCAAGAAATATGGTTACTATCTATGGTATGACTGATAACTTTGACATGATGGCTTTAGAATCAGTTCAAAACAGATACTTAGATGGTAGAGCTGTTAGAAATTGTAGTGAAGAAACTTCAACATTAGTAGATAAAGAAGTTTTAGCAATTATAAGAGAATGTCACCAAAAGGCAAGAGAGATATTAAGAGAAAATAGAGATTTATTAGATAAAATATCTGAATATCTATTAGAAAAAGAAACTATCTTTGGAGATGAATTCTTTAAATTTGTATATGAAAAATATCCAGAATTAAAGATAAAAAGAGAAGAAGAAAAGAAAAGCAGAGAGCTTGAAAATAATAAAAAGGATTCTAAGGAAATAGCTACTGAGGTAGAAGAAGACTTAATAGACAAAAAAGTTGCGCAAGAAGTAATTGAAGCTGTTGAGAAGGAAGAAGAAAGTATTATAAATGAAGCATCTGCAGATGTAGAAATAATATTAGATATAGATAAAAAAGAATCTAATAATGATGATGAATCAAAAGATAAATAGGAAATTATAAAAGTAAGGGGTTAAGCTAGTAGATTTAATAGCTTAACTCCTTAAATGTCTTATATAATAGTTAATAATTTTAAATTAGTAGTTAATCTTAACTTAAATGAAAGGTGTGGCAGTTTGAATAAATTTGAATTTTTACAAGAAGAACAAAATCTAGAGTTAACTTTAGACCTATTAAGCAAAGAAATATTAAATTACATACAAAAAAGAAAAGACGTTGCAGATTACATATTAGAATATAGAAAAAAATTCATTGAAGAATATAGAGATGACGAAGATAAAGTAATGGAATACTTTGATCATGAGAGATATGTAAAAGAAGAAATGTATAGAACTATAGATAGAAAATTAGCTGAATTTACAAAGTTAAAGGAATCACCTTACTTTGGAAAAGTTAATTTTGAGGATAACGGATATGCAGAGCAAATCTATGTTGGTAGATATGGGTTAACTCCAGAAGGAAGTTTTGATGCTGCCATAGTAGATTGGAGAGCTCCAGTTGCATCATTATTCTATAAAGGGACATTGGGAGAAACTAGCTATAAGTCACCAGATGGAGAAGTTCCAGTAGATATATTAGCAAGAAGACAAATAATGGTTAAAAAAGGGAAGCTAGAAGGATTCTTTGATTCAGATGTTGATGTTAAAGATGATATTCTTCAAATGATTTTATCATCAAATGCAGGAGAAAAGCTTAAGGATATAGTTATGACTATCCAAAAGGAGCAAGATGAAATCATAAGAGAAGAAAGAATGAAAGTTGTAGTAGTTAATGGAGTTGCAGGTTCAGGAAAAACTACAATAGCACTTCATAGAGTTGCATATCTTTTATATAACTTTAGAGAACAATTAGGAGATAAGGTATTAATATTAGGACCTAATGATATATTTATTGATTATATTGGAGATGTACTTCCTACATTAGGTGAAAGTAATGTTAATCAACAAACTTTTGCTCATTTTGCAATAAATGAAATTGGGTTAAATGAACCAGTAGTTGACTTTACGGCTTATTTAGAAGAAGTTTTAAAAGGTAATGAAGAAGTTATAAAGGAAATTAAATATAAAGCTGGTGAAGAATTTATATCTATTTTAGATAAGAAATGTGAAGAATTAGAAGAAAATTACTTTAATTTCAAGCCAGTTAAATTCTTTGATGAAGAAGTTGTAGGATTAGAAGAAATTAATGAGTTATTTGAAAAGCACTATAAATACATGCCTTTATTTAGAAGAAGTCAAAAGATAAAGAGAGTTATTACTTCAAAGCTTAAAGATAAAAGAGATGAATTAGTAAGAAATTTAAATGCTGAAGTTAAGGATAAGCTGGCTAGTCTTTCAGAGGAGCAATTAGTTATTGAACAAAATAATATAGAGTTCCAAAGAAGAATAAGAATCAGAGAAATAGTTAGAGAACTTATGGCTCAAAAAGAAAATTTAGCAAAGTGGATAGATAATGAAAATATAGTGGATATTTATAAAGAATTTACTAATACTAAAGATTTATCATACTTAGATTTACCTGCAATTCTTTATTTAATGATTAAGCTTGATGGTAAAAAGACTAAACAAGATATTAAGCATATAGTAATTGATGAGGCTCAAGATTATAGTATGTTACAATTCATTGTATTAAAAGAGTTAACAGGATGTAGAAGCTATACTATAGTTGGGGATGCAAATCAAAGATTAATAAAAGTAGAAGAAGAACCAGCAATGCTTAAACTTAAATCTTTATTTGGTGGATTTGTTAAGAACTATGCTTTAAATAAGAGTTATAGATCTACATTCCAAATCATGGAGTATGCAAGTAAGTTATTAGATGAAAATGCAATAGTACCATTTGTAAGAAAGGGTAAGTTTGATGTTGAAGAAATCGAAGTTAATAATGAAGATGATTTAATTGATACTATCTTAGAATCATTAGAAGAATATGATGATGAAAACTATGATAATATTGCAATTATAACTAAGGATAAAGAAGATCTTAAGAAAATATCGCCAGAACTTAAGAAGTTTACTAAATTATTAGCTTTTGATAGAGAAGACATTATTTATAGAGGTGGTAAGGTTATAGTTCCTTCTTACTATGCTAAAGGACTTGAATTTGATGGGGTTATAATAGTTAACTTTGATGATAATACAGATGATTTAGTTAAGTATATTATGGCAACTAGAGCACTTCATAGATTAAAGGTAATAAATTTCAAATAAATGTAAGGGCCTCTGGGGAACATCCATATAATGGATGTTTCCGGAGGTTTATTTTGGAATTCAATAATTATGCAAAATAATCTTTACAATATGCATAAAAAATTGTATATTATAAATGACAAGTAGATATGAAGTAGATAGAGGTTGCGATATTTAAGAGTAGATTTACGGAGGTAAGCACAAAGATGTAGATTGAAAGGAAATTTCGCCGAAACATATAGTTGATGCTTTGAGACTATAGTGTTGGGGTTATGTAAAATATACATAACACTGTCACAAATTCATTTGTGAAGAGCTATTACTTAACGGTTATATTATTGATAATAAATACTTTTATTATAACATTTGGTATTTTAGTGATTATATAGTCTTGAGTGAGAAGCTCAAGGCTTTTTTATTATTTAATATCAAATGAAATATGAAAAACTATTACTTATTAGTTAAAAATTTTTAAAAGATTATCTCCTTCAAGCTATCATGTCAAGATATTAAAAATAGGAGGATTTCAAACTAATGCAAAATGTAGCAGGTAACGAAGGACAAAGCTTTTGGAAAAAGTTTAGTGGTGGAATAAAGGTTCCACATACATTAGTTATTATTTTTTCAATAATAATTTTAATGGCAATAGCAACATATATAGTACCAGGTTGTGCATATGAGAGAGTAGCTACTGAGGTTAATGGACAAACTAGAACTGTAGTTTTAAATGGTTCATTTACATACGTTGAAAATGAGGCACAAGGATTGTTTCAAGTAATGCAGGCACCAGTAAAAGGTCTTGAACAGTCAGCAGAAATTATAGCATTCTTATTTGTAGTTGGGGGTGCATTTAGTTTAATAACTAGAACAAAAGCGATAGATTCAGCTATAGCTAAAGTTGTTAATATATTTAAAGGAAATGAGTTATTAATAATTCCTATTATATTCACATTATTTTCTCTTGGTGGAGCAACATTTGGTATGACTGAAGAAGCTATACCATTCATAACAATATTAGTTCCATTAATGCTTGCCTTAGGGTTTGATAGTATATTAGCAGTTGGAATAAGTTATTTAGGATGTATTGTAGGATTTGCAACAGCTATGCTTAATCCATTTACAGTAGGAATAGCACAATCAATAGCTGAAATTCCACTATTCTCAGGGATAACATATCGTACTATTGCATGGGTTATAACAACAGCAGTAGGAATTATATTCTTAATGGTTTATGCAAGAAAAATTAAGAAGAATCCTGAGTTTAGTCCAATGTATAAATTAGATCAAGAAAAACGTGAAAAATTAAAAGGAACTCAAAGTGAAGAAACTAAATTTACACTTGCACATAAAATTATAATTGCTTCAATTGGTGTTTGTTTAGCAGTTATTATATGGGGAGTATTAAAGCTAGGATTCTGGATTCCAGAGATAGCAGCAGTATTCTTAATAACGGGAGTATTTGCAGGAATAGTTGGTGGATTAAAGGCTGATGAAATGGCAGAAGCTTTTATAGCTGGAGCTAAAGATATGATTGGAGCTGCTATGGTAATTGGATTCGCAAGAGCTATAGTAATAATAGCTGAAAATGCTCAAATCATAGATACAATATTATATGGTTTATCATCATTTATAGGTAAGTTACCATCATTATTAGCAGCATGTGTAATGTTACCAGTTCAAATGTTTATAAACTTCTTTGTTATTTCAGGTTCTGGACAAGCAGCTTTAACTATGCCTATTTTAGCACCACTTGGTGATTTACTTGAAATATCAAGACAAACAACAGTATTAATATTCCAATTAGGAGATGGTTTCTCAAATGCTATTTTCCCAACATCAGGAGTATTAATGGCATGTTTAGGAATGGCTGGAATACCTTATTCAAAATGGTTCAAGTGGATAATGCCATTACAAATTATATTATTTGCATTAGGTATTATATTTATAACTTGTGCTATGATGATGGGTTGGGCATAGGATTTAAAAATTAAGTATAATAAATAAATATATAGTTTAAAATATGCTCAATATCTGTTATAGAAGATTGTTGGTGATAAGGATTTTCTATGATAGATAGAGAGTATATTTTTATATAAGTGTAAATTTAAGTTGATTTGCAATTTAGATTATGTGGGAGGAAGAAGAAATGAAGGCTAGAATATATAACGAAGGTCAATTAATTAAGGAAAGATTAGCTGAAATAAGTGATTACATATATAATAATCCAGAGTTAGGAAATGAAGAATATAAGGCTGTTGAAGCATTAACTACATTCTTAAAAGATCATGATTTTAAAATAGAAGCTCCAATAGCAGATATGGCTACTGCATTTAAAGCAACTTTTGATAGTGGAAAACCAGGGATGACTATAGGGTATTTATGTGAATATGATGCATTGCCTAAAATAGGTCATGGATGTGGACACAATATGATAGGGGTTATGTCTGCAGGTGCAGGTGTAGTTTTAAGTAAGGTATTACACGAAATTGGCGGAAAAGTTATAGTATATGGAACTCCAGCAGAAGAAACTAATGGAGGAAAAGTTATATTAGCAGAAGCAGGTGTATTTGATGAATTAGATGCAGCAATGATAGTTCATCCAGATGGAGAAACTAGAGCAAGTGGATCAAGCAGTGCCTTATATCCAATAAGATTTATATATAAAGGGAAAACAGCTCATGCGGCATCATGTCCAGAAAAGGGAATAAATGCATTAAACAGCGTTATTCAATTATTTAATGGAATAGATGCACTTCGTCAACATGTAACACCAGATGTAAGAATGCATGGAATAATAACTAAAGGTGGAGTTGCAGCTAATATAGTTCCAGATGAAGCAATTGCAGATTTCTATTTTAGAGCTTCAACTAAGGAAAGAGTGACTGAGGTTGTAGAAAAGGTTAAAAAGATTGCAGAAGGAGCAGCTTTAATGACTGGAGCAACACTTGAGATGGAAAGATATGAATTACCTTATGATGATTTAAATACTAATGAAACATTATCAGAAATGTTTAATAGTAATTTAAGAGAGTTAGGTATTACAGATATAAAAGAAGCTAAGTCAACTGGTGGTTCAAGTGATATAGGAAATGTAAGCTATGTTGCACCAACTATACATCCATATATAGGAATAACAGATTGTCCAATGGTAGGTCACAGTGTTGAAATGGCAAATGCTACAACAACAAGCAAAGCACATGATAGATTATTAATAGCTGCTTTAGCAATGGCTTATACAGGTCATGATGTAATAGTGAGAAATGAAAGTTTAAGAAAATAAATGTAAATAAAAGGGTCTTCCTCCGGGGTTAATCCAATATTTGGATTAACCCCAGGGAAGGCTTTTTTTATTATTAGAAATGATTATAGAATAGCGGCTGAAATATTAAAAATTAATCTAATATTAATAAATAGTGCATAAGAAATATATATAAAAAACAACTTAATACCCAAAATATGGTTGACAAATATAAACTTAAATTATATTATTGTATTAAGGACGTAATACAATAATACAAGATAAGGAGTTGAGACTATGACATGGGAATTCAAAGATAGCAGGCCTATTTATACTCAGCTAGTGGAGCAGATAACATTAAAAATAGTATCAGGTGAGTATAAAATAGGTGAAAAGCTTCCATCAGTAAGGGATTTAGCAAGTGAAGCAACAGTGAATCCTAATACCATGCAAAAGGCTTTAGCAGAATTAGAAAGGAGAGGGTTAGTTTATAGTGTAAGAACAAGTGGAAGATTTATAACGCAGGATTGCAATATTATTAAAGACACGCAAACAACCTTAGCAAAGGATGAAATCAAAGAATTTTTAGAAAAAATGCAAAAGATAGGATTTGATAAAAATAGATTATTAACTACATTAAAAGAGGTTATAAAGGAGATGGAATAATGGGTAATTCAGTATTGGAATGCAAGGGGTTAGTTAAAAATTATGGTAGAAAAACTGCTTTAAATGGAATAGACCTAACTATAAATAGGGGCCGTATAGTAGGTTTACTTGGACCGAATGGAAGTGGAAAGAGTACATTAATAAAGTTGGCAAATGGTCTTTTAACTCCAACAAGTGGAGAAATTTTAATTTGTGGTATGAAGCCAGGGACTGAAACAAAAAAGATAGTATCATATTTACCTGAAAGAACTTACTTAAATGATTGGATGAAGGTATGCGATATAATTGACTTTTTTTCAGACTTTTATGAAAACTTTAATTCAGAAAGAGCTTATGATATGTTAAAGAAATTAAATATTAATGCAAATGATAAGCTTAAAACTATGTCTAAAGGAACAAAAGAAAAAGTACAATTAATATTAGTAATGAGCAGAGAAGCAGATTTATATTTATTAGATGAACCTATAGCAGGGGTAGATCCAGCAGCTAGAGACTATATACTAAATACAATTATAAAAAACTATAATGAAAATTCTACAATTGTAATTTCAACTCACCTTATTTCAGATATAGAAAAGATATTAGATGATGTAATATTTATATCGAATGGAAATGTACACTTGTCTAAGAGTGTTGATGAAATTAGAGATGAAGAAGAAAAAAGTGTTGATGTGTTATTTAGGGAGGTATTTAGATGTTAGGAAAATTGATAAAATATGAATTCAAGGCCACAGGAAGATTATTAATTCCATTGTATGGAGCACTAATAATATTTGCTTTTATAAACAAGATATTCATGGGAGATTTTTTATATAATAGTGATACAATCTTAGGCAATATACCACAAATACTTGCAATATTAATTTATGTTGGAATAATGGTTGCTATATTTGTAGTTACAGTATTTATAATAATTCAAAGATATCGTACTAATTTATTATGTGATGAAGGCTACTTAATGAATACAATACCTGTTAAACCATGGGAAAATATATTAAGTAAGCTTGTAGTAGCATTAGTTTGGTCAATAGCAAGCATAGTTATTTCAGTTATTTCAATTATAATTTTAGCTTATCAAAAAGGATTATTTACAAAAATAATTACTACAATTCCAGTGTTCTTTAATGATGTAAATAAAATAGCTGGAACTCAGGGATTCTTAATAATATTAGAAATAATATTAATGATGATTATAAATGTAGTATTTTCAATACTAATGATATATGCATCACTATCTATAGGAAGTTTATTTCAAAAACAAAAAATATTAGCTTCATTTGGAGCATTTATAGTATTAAATATTGCAACTAATATAATAGCGTCAATGGTTCAACTTCCATTAATGCTAGGACTAGATTTAACAGGCACTATGAATAATTCTGAAATTACTGCAGTGAGTATATTTATGGGAGTAATGTTAGGTATAAGTATACTATTTTCTATAGCATACTTTATAATTTCAAATTATATCTTAAATAAAAAATTAAATTTAGATTAGTAGATAAAAAACATGGTTTCTTTTGATAGCTATGACCCTTGAGGGGTGTATAAAAATTTTTAAAATAGAAAATAATTGTATGTGATAGTAAAATTAACTATATGATTGTGAATGGAGGATATTAATAATGTCACATATAGTTGGAAAATCAGCATACAAAAGCTTAGAAGAAAGATTAAATAGATTTCCGCAAGGGGCACCAGCATCAGATACACTTTATAAAATATTAGAAGTACTATTCGATGAAAAGGAAGCTGAGTTAGTTGCACAGTTACCAATAAAGGCATTTAGTATAGAAAAAGCAGCGAAAATATGGGGAATGAAACCTATAGAAGCAGAAAAGATTTTAGATAAACTTGCAAGTAGAGCAATCCTACTAGATATTGAGCATGACGGAAAAAGAACATTTATGCTACCACCTCCAATGGCTGGATTCTTAGAGTTTAGTATGATGAGAACGAGAGGAGATGTAGATCAAAAACTATTAGCAGAATTATATTATCAATATTTAAACGTAGAAGAAGATTTTATTAAAGACCTATTTTATAGTGCAGAAACTAAATTAGGTAGAGTTTATGTTCAAGAAAAAGTTCTTACAAATGATAATTCAGTAGAAGTTTTAGATTATGAAAGGGCTTCTCATATAATAAAGACTGCAAGTGATATAGGAATTAGTATGTGTTACTGTAGACATAAAATGCATCATATGGGTAAGGCCTGTGATTCACCAATGGATATATGTATGACATTTAATACTACAGCTTCATCATTAATTAAGCATGGTCATGCAAGAAAAGTAGATGCTTCAGAATGTTTAGATCTTTTAGATTTAGCTTATGAAAGTAATTTAGTACAATGTGGTGAAAATGTTAGAAAGGGAGTAAACTTCATTTGTAATTGCTGTGGATGTTGTTGTGAAGCAATGCTTGCAGCTAAGAAATTTGGAGTAATTCATCCAGTTGAAACTACTAATTTTATTGCAGAAGTAAATAAAGATACTTGTGTTAACTGTGGAAAATGCATTAGGAAATGTCCTGTTGGAGCTATTAAAAATGTAGTTATAAATAAAGGTACACCAATGGAGAAAACAGTAGCGGAAGTTGATAAAGATTTATGTTTAGGTTGTGGAGTATGTGTAAGAAATTGTTTTAATAATAGCCTAATGTTAAAATCAAGAGGAAAAAGAATAATAACTCCAGCAACTTCAGTTCACAGAGTTGTACTTATGGCCATAGAAAAAGGTCAGTTATCTAACCTTATTTTTGATAATAGAGCACTAGCAAGTCATAGAGCCATGGCAGCAATATTATCATCAATATTAAAACTTTCACCAGTAAAAAAAGCAATGGCCAGTGAACAGATGAAGTCTATATATTTAGATAAGTTATTGGATACCAAGTAATAATATAACTAAATTGTGAGCACTACGAGATTGAAATATAAAATAGTATTTTTCTGATAATGGTAAAATTTTTGCCTAGAATTTATGATTCACTGCTTTCATTAATATTCGCACTTGAAAATTAACGACTTCTTCTAGGGGATCATATGAGAAGTCGTTAACTTTTTAGATTGGAGTATGTGAAATTGTATACTTAAGCTTTAAAGCTAGTGATAGAGAAAAATTAATGATATTACCGGAAGGAAGTATTATATAAATTCTTAGCGAAATTATATGACTTAATGGAGGTTATATCATTAATTTTCGGCATCACGGCACAAATGCTTTAGTGTACAATATTACTCGTATTTTTCTAGCTTCTTAATGACTTTTTCGTAGATGTTATCGGCTACAGAGAAGTCCATAGCTTTAATATAATATGCTTCCAATTCATCATGTAAAAGATGAGCATTATGAATTAAAGAAATACTCTTATTAATCAAATCATAGAATAAATCGCTATCATACTTTATATCATCATTTTTTGATGAAGATAAATTTGATTTAGTATAATCAAACAAGTTATACTCTATTCCAGTATAGTTAGCTTGATTAATTTCATTATTAGTTATAATACATGTAGAAATTTCGGGAATAAATATATGCTCAATACGTTCGGGAACAAATGGATCATGCATATATTCAATAAAATAACCTTTCTTTTGAGCGCAACTACCTATAAATTTTAAAATATCAGTCTTACCAAATCCAGGTCCACCAGTCAATATATATTTCGTCTTAAAATCAGTACTCAAAGAGTCAGCATAAGTAATGATTCCATCAGGAGTAATTGCAGTTGCAAATAAATGACGTTCATTACCATATCCAAATTTGTCAGTTTTAAAAATATTATTCTTTAAATTCTCAATCAAATTATAAATTTTATTAGAATCTAAAGATTCATAATTTAAGCTACTCCAATCATCGTGAATACATTTAGCTGAGCCTAAAAATCTATAAGCTCTCTTAAAGTTTTTACCTATTTCTTTATTTAAAGATATTATTTCTTTTTTATTTTTAGCTAGCATATCCATATCCAGAGCATCACCCATATTAAGTATTTCATCAACAGCACCAGGATTAATAGGATCTACTATATGAGGTGAAGTACCGTCTAATAAAGCTATGTTTAATTCTTTTACCAAAACTCCATCTAAAGAATTTGGATCTGAAGAACAGTGATGATATTCGATTGTATATCCTTTTTTATTAAAATGAGCACCAACCTTTTTCATTAATTGAGATTTACCTGTTCCAGGACCGCCTTTTATACAAAGAATTCGTCTAGCATCATCTTGTGGAAGTACATATCTATAAAAAGAATAGAATCCTTTTGAAGTATTTCCACCTGGGAATAGATGCCTTTCTTTTAGTGTAGACATTAAATCACTCCTAAATAAATATAACTTGTTCATAATATTTTATTCAGTATGTACTAAAAAATGGACAAAATAAAATAAATAATTTCTAAAGAATTTATAGCAAGTACTATGAGAATAATATTTATACAAAAAAGGCTGAATAAAACGAGAATGTATGCATAAAAAATATACATATTTGTTTTATAAAAATCGCAAAATACGTAAAATATTCATAAAAATATAATTTTTATGCATAAATATAAAAAAACTATTGCATAAATATAATTTTATAATGTATAATTATACCGTGGTTTAGGAAAAGTTTTACATAGAATAATTAAGGGGGATTTAAATATGAAAAAAGGATTAATTAAAAAGGTGGTTGCAAGTGCAGTATTAGGAATTATGGCTATGGGGTTAGTTGGATGTGGGGCATCAGGAAATAAAAAAGAAACTAAAGACTTATTAGAAACAATTCAAGAAAAGGGAAAAGTTGTTGTTGGAATGAGTGCAGATTACGCACCATATGAATTTCATTACATAGATGAAAATGGCAAAGATGTTATTGGGGGATTTGATGTAGATATAGCTAATGAAATTGCTAATGAACTTGGTGTTGAATTAGTAATTCAAGAGATGGATTTTGATGCATTAGTAGCAGCATTACCAGCAGGAAAGGTAGACTTAGTAATATCAGGGATGAATCCTACAGAAGAAAGAGCTAAAGTAGTAGATTTCTCAGAAATTTATTATAACTCACAACATGGAATATTAGTTAGAGCAGAAGATGTAGATAAGTATAAAACATTTGCTGATTTAGAAGGTGCAAAGGTTGGAGCTCAATTAGGATCAACTCAAGAACAAATAGCTAAGGATGAAATTCCAAATGCTGACTTACAATTATTAGCCAATGTTAATAACTTAATATTAGAATTAAAAGCAGGGAAAGTTGATGCAATAGTTATGGAAAAACCAGTTGCAGAAATGGCAGTTAAAACTAATCCAGAATTAGCAGTTGGACAACCAACATATGAAGAGGAATCTGGTGGGAATGCAGTAGGTATTGCTAAGGGAAATGAAGAGTTATTAGCTAAAGTAAATGAAGTTATTAAAGAATTAAATGAAACAGGAAAAATGGACGAGTATATTGTAAAAGCTAATGAATTAGCAGCAACTGCTAATATAGTAGAATAATAATATTTGCAATTAAAGTTACTTTTATAAAATTGGGGCTATAAATGTAAGAGTAAACTTTAAATATAAACGGAATTCTTAGCTTCAGGTGGAGTTTTAACTCCAGCTGAAGGTTAGAATTCGTTATCTAGGGGCGTGCCCGATGTTATCTCCCAATTTGAAGAAGATGGGAGTGTTACAGCGGCTAGCCATCAGATAAAATTTAGTTATAGCAGAGCTTTGGGGCAAGCTCTGTTAAATAGTAAATTTTACATAAGGAAAAGAGGAGGATAAAAAATGGGTTTTGATTTTAGTTTCGTGCCACAATATATGCCTTATTATTTAGAAGGTGTTAAATATACATTATTAATTTCTTTAATTACAGTACTTTTCGGGGCATTATTTGGTTCTTTATTATTCTTTATGAAGAGCTCAAATTTTCATATTTGGAAGATTAAGCCTTTAAAAATAATAGCTGTAGTTTATATTGAAATAATTAGAGGAACACCAATGCTATTACAAATCTTAATTATGTATGCTGGTTCTAAGATGTTCTTTGGAATAGATTTAAGTCCATTTACATCAGCAATAATAGCAATTGCATTAAATTCAGCAGCATATGTATCAGAAATAGTAAGAGCTGGTATAGAAGCAGTAGACAAAGGACAAATGGAAGCTGCAAGAAGTTTAGGAATGAAAAGAAGTACAGCAATGATGTTAATTGTAATACCTCAAGCTGTTAAAAATATATTACCTGCAATAGGTAATGAGTTTGTTGCAATAATCAAAGAATCATCAATGGCTTCAATAATTGGTGTTAATGAATTGATGTTTGCATCAAAGGTTGTAGTAGGTTCAACATATAGGGGATTAGAACCATATATAGTAGCAGCAGGATTCTACTTCATTATGACATTTACATTAGGTAGAATTATATCTCTTATAGAAAGGAGAATGAAAAAAAGTGATTCACGTTAGTAATCTTCATAAAAGTTTTGGAAAAAATGATGTTTTAAAAGGAATAGATGAACATATAGAAAAAGGTGAAGTTGTAGTTGTAATAGGCCCATCAGGTTCTGGTAAAAGTACATTTTTAAGATGTTTAAACCTATTAGAAGAGCCAACTTCAGGTAAAATAGTATTTGAAGGTAATGATATTACAGATAAAAAAGTAGATATAAATAAAATTAGAGAAAAGATGGGAATGGTATTCCAACAATTTAACCTTTTCCCACATAAGACTGTATTACAGAACTTAACAATAGCTCCTATTAAAGTGAAAGGGCTTAGTAAGCAAGAAGCGGAAAAGAAGGCAATGGAATTATTAGATAGAGTTGGTTTAACTAATAAGGCAAAGGCATATCCATCATCACTTTCAGGTGGACAAAAGCAAAGAATAGCAATAGCAAGAGCATTAGCTATGGAGCCTGATGTTATGCTATTTGATGAACCAACCTCTGCATTAGATCCAGAAATGGTTGGAGAAGTTTTAAGTGTTATGAAAGATCTTGCAAAAGAAGGAATGACAATGGTAGTTGTTACTCATGAAATGGGATTTGCAAGAGAAGTTGGAGATAGAATTTTATTCATGGATAATGGAAATATTGTAGAACAAGGAACTCCAGAAGAAATATTCTCAAATCCAAAGAATCCGAGAACAATAGATTTTTTATCAAAAGTATTGTAAAAATATGTAACGACCTCCGGGGTCAATCCAAATAATGGATTGACCCCGGAGGTCGTTACAATATTTGGATTCTTTATTATATCTGATGCGTAATAAAGGGATTATCAATATAATAAACTAATAGTAGAAGCAATAGCATTGGAGGATATATGAATAGGATCTTCAGTTATGATTTTTTAAAGCTAGAATTTAGAGATATATATGAAGATATAGAAGAATTGAGGAAAAAGACAACTCATGATGATATAGAGAAAAATATTAATGCTTTAATTGGTGATATTATTTATTATATATATAAGAAAAATAGTATATTATATGATGAAAAAATTCAGTGGAATAAAAGATTAGAGATGTTGAAGGAGATAAATATAATACCAAGTGAGATATTGGATATGATTATACTTTGGAGTAACAAAGTTAAAGTAAATCATTCTGATATTATAACTGCCGAGGATAAGATCTCGGAAATGAAAATATTATATGAAATTTTAGCATGGTTTGTTGTTAATTATGGTGAGGAGAATTATTCTTTAATAGTAGATAATTTAATAGATTCAGAGAAAGAAATTTTTACGAAATATTTGCCGACCAGTAAAAGCATTCCAGAAAAAAAGGCATCAAAAGTCCTTGAGAATAAAGTAGGAGAATTAGAAGAAAAAGAAGAGGTTACACGTCAGCTTCTTGAGAAAGGTGAAAATTATTACTTTGGTAGAGGCGTTAAGAAGGATAGCAAAAAGGCTTATAAATATTTCTTAGATGCAGCAAAATATAAGGATGAATATGCTGAAACTTACCTTGGATTATTTTACGATAAAGGTATAGCAGTAAATAAAAACTATGAAATTGCATATCAATGGTATTACAAAGCTGCAATAAAGGGGAATGCATTTGCTCAATACTCTTTAGGTGTTTTATATTCTGAAGGAAATGGAGTTATTAAGGATTATAATAAAGCATTTATATGGTTTCAAAAGAGTGCAGAAAATGATTATGTAGGTGCATACTATCAATTGGGACGTGCGTATTATAATGGATTAGGTGTAGATAAAGATGAAGAAAAAGCATTTAAATGGCATAAGAAAGCAGCAGAAAATAATTTACCAGCCTCACAATATGCCTTATCACTAATGTATAAAAATGGAGAAGGCTGTGATGAAAACTTAGTAAGTGCATATTATTGGCTTGAAAGAGCAGCAGAAAATGATTATGAAGATGCTTATTATGTAGTTGGAAGATCATATTTAGAGGGAATATGCCTAGAGGTTAATTATAAGAAAGCATTTTATTATTTAAGTAAAGGATATTTAGCCTTAGATACAAATTGTATAGAATCCCTTGCGGAAATGTATTTAAAGGGACTTAATGTAAAGAAAGATGTTTATACTGCATTAGAATTATATAATAAGGCAATAGAATTTGGGGATAGAAGTATATACTTCAAGCTTGGAAAGGTATATGAAGATGAAGGTTTAATTAATCAAGCAATTTCAATATATGAACAAGGTCATCAAGAAGGAAATTTAAAGTGTACTCAAAGATTAGGTATAATGTATTACAATGGTGAAGGTATTGAGAAGAATCTTGAAAAGGCAGTGGAATATATGGAGATAGCAGTAGCTAAAAAAGAACCACATGCCATGTATGTTCTAGCAGTTGCATATTATAGATTAAATAAATTTGGTGATAAAACAAGTGATATTGTTAAGGCCTTATTAAAAGAAGCATATGAATTAGGTTCACCTTATGCAGCAGATTATTTGGCCTGTATAATGATTAATGAATTAAAGGAAGGCAAAGATGTTAATAAAAATGAGCTTGTAATTTATATAAAATTTGGTGTAGAAAATGAACTTAAAGAATCAATCTTTAAGTATGGATATATATATGAAAAGGGAATTGGAATAGAGCAAAGTTATGAAAAGGCCTATTACTATTATACCTTAGCAGCTGAAACTAAATATGTTAAAGCTATGAATAAGCTAGGGGATTGGTACAAGGCAGGTATTTTCTTAAGCAGAAATATAGATTTAGCAATTAAATGGTATGAAAAAGCAGCAAAAGAAGATGATATAGAATCAATAGAAAAATTAATAGAGATATACGAAAGTGGAATTGGCGGTAGGAAAAGTGATATAAAAGCTATTTACTATGTATTTAAACTTATTGATTTAGATGCATTAAAGGGAAAAGAAAAGCTAGTATATTATTGCTTTAAAGGAATAGGAATTGAAGAAAATAGGGACAAAGGCTATGAATTACTTGATGAAATTGAAGAAATAGATGTAGGAACAGCCAAATATATTAGAGGATATTTAGGTGAAAAAGTATTAATAGATATTGATAGAGATGAAATTATAAATTTATATAGGGAAGGAATAGAACTTGGAAATTTAGAGTGCTATGGACAGCTTGCTATTTATTTATATAATAGTGGCTTAAGTAAAAATAATAAGTATAAAGAAGCATTTGAAGTTGCCATGGAAGGAAAGAGTTTAGGAATAAATAAATGTAAATATATATTCCTAAAGGATAAATTAAAAGAGGTTCAAAGTAGTAGTATAGTTACTGTTGAGGAATTAATAATTATTAAAAAGCTTAGTAAGATGATAAATAGTGGATTTTATGAAGTGATCAATGATTTAATTCAGTGGTATGATAATAGAAAACCTCAGGACAAGAGAATTTATTATGAGTTACAGGAGGAGGCAATATATTATAACGTTGTTAAAGAAGATGAGAGACTTCAATAAAATAAACGACGAGGCTTAAATATAAGTCTCGTCATTTATTTTAAATAGACATTTTGAAAAATGTAAATACTCTAAATTTACTTCTTATAAAGAGCGTAAATTAGATTAATTATATTATTTATATTAAGTGTTTAGAAGAGTGAGCCAATTAAATTACCCCTATTTATAGAGGATATAAATTCGTAAATTTCAGTTAATGATTGATATACTATAGAAAGTTATATTCTATTTAATTTGTACATCAATCATTAACTATCGTTTCTATTGTTTTACTTTAGATTAAAAGGGAGTTCAAAGTAAAAAATAGAAACGATTCCAAAAAAGTGTGAAATTTGATTAGATTGTTTGGTATAAAAATATTTATATTTTTATGGAAGTTATGTAATAATTATAACGTAAATTTCCCCAATAAACCATTGGAGAAATTTACAAAATTTATCAAATATATATAAATTACACCTATTTTTATAAGGCTAAATCAACAGTAATAACACATCTATATTCAGGAGATTTTTCCTTAATATCTTTCTCTATATTAGATAATAATTGAGATGAACTACTTTCACTAGCTAAGCATTTAGGGCAAACTTCTATATCAAAAATCAAATTTTTCTTATCATCATCTCCAACAACTCTGAAATCATGGAAAGACTTAACTTCTTCATATTTGCTAAGTATATCTTGGACCATATTTCTGGCTTCAACTATTTCATCTGTATCAACACAAATAGGATCCATATGAATAACTAAATAGATATTTAACTTTTTAGAAATTTCTCTTTCAGCAGTATCAATAATATGATGTATTTCCATAATATCAATATTACTAGGAATTTCAGCATGAATAGAAGCCATAATTCTACCTGGACCATAATTATGAACAATTAAATCATGAATTCCAGTTATATTATCATAAGACATAACCATATCAGTAATATCACTAACTAAAACGGGATCTGGTGGTTCTCCAAGTAATGGACTTAAAGTTTCTTTAATAAGAGAGAAACCAGAATAAACAATAGCTAAAGCTACAACAATACCAATATAACCATCAATAGGTAAAGTAGTGAATTTACATATTAAAAAAGAAATAACAACAGTAGTAGAAGTAAAAACATCACCCATAGCATCAGTTGCAGTAGCCTTTAAAGTAGATGAATTAATCTTATTTCCAATAGACTTATTAAATTTAGATAGCCAAAACTTAAATCCAATAGAAATAAGTAATAAAATAAATGGCCATAATTCAAAAGTTACTGGGGTAGGATTAATAATCTTTTGAAAAGATGTTTTAACAAATTGAAGACCAACAAGCATAACCATGAAAGAAACAATCATGGCAGTTATATATTCAATACGACCATGTCCAAAAGGATGTTCTGCATCAGCTGGTTTATTTGCCATCTTAAAACCAATTATAGTTATAATTGAAGAGGTAGCGTCAGATAAGTTATTAAATGCATCTGCTAAAATTGAAACAGAGTTAGATAATAAACCAACAGATAGCTTTATTATAAATAATATTAAGTTAACAATTATTCCAATGATTCCAGCAAGATTAGCATAAGCACCTCTTACTTTTATGTCTGATATATTATCATAATTCTTAACAAATCTTTTAACTAAAAAATTTGAAAACATAAAAATCCTCCCATTTTTATTTGTAATTATATTAATAGTATGTTATTTTTTTAAAATAATTACGCTTATTATAATATGCTAATTTAATCCAATATAAAAGTCAATTATATATTATTTAAAGGACATACTAAATAAGGCTAAACCTAATAATGTAGCCATGTCTTATATGTAGTTGTGGTAAAAAATAATCAGTTGTGAAAAAATAGTAAATGAAGTATATTAGAAATATACGAAATATAAAGGAGTAAATGACTATGGAAAAGAAGTTAGCATTAGAATTAGTAGACTTTTTATATGACAGTCCAAGTGCTTGTCATGGAGTAAAAGCAACACAAAAAATATTAGATGAAAATGGATTTATTGAAATAAAGGAAACTGATAAATGGGATTTACAAGCAAAAGGCAAATATTATGTTATAAAAAATGATTCAGCATTAATTGCTTTTGAAGTTGGTACTGGAGATATAGAAGAAGCAGGATTAAGACTTATAGGAGCCCACACTGATGTGCCAGGATTCAGAATTAAGCCAAATCCTCAAATGATTTCAGAAGGAAAATACGTTAAACTAAATACAGAGGTTTATGGTGGGCCAATACTTCACACATGGTTTGATAGACCATTATCAATAGCTGGTAAGGTATCATTAAAAGGTGCATCTCCATTAAAACCAGAAACAAGATTAGTTAATATAAATAAGCCATTATTAATAATTCCAAGCTTAGCCATTCATATGAATAGAGAGGTTAATGAAGGATTTAAAATAAATAGACAAGTAGATACACTTCCTTTATTAGGGCTTATAAATGATAAATTAGAAAAAGAAGACTACTTAATGAATATATTAGCAGAAGAACTTCAAGTTAATAAAGAAGACATATTAAACTTTGAATTAGGTTTATATGAATATGAAAAAGGTATGCTAATAGGAATGAATGAAGAACTTATTTCTTCAGGTAGATTCGATGATTTATGGATGGTTTATGCAGGAATTAAAGCTTTAGTTGATAGTAGAGAAAATGCAGCAACTAAGGTTATGATTTGCATAGATAATGAAGAAATTGGTAGCTTAACTGCTGAAGGAGCTAATTCTACATTACTAAATAATATATTAGAAAGAATAGCTTTAGGATTAGGTAAGGATAGAGAAGGATATTATAGAACATTAGCTAATTCTATAATGATTTCTGCTGACTTAGCTCATGCTGTTCATCCAAACTTAGGTGATAAACATGATCCAACTAACAGACCTGTACTTGAAGGTGGACCTGTATTAAAGATTGCTGCTTCTGGAAGTTATAGTACTGATAGCTTTAATGGTGCTGTATTTGCAGGTGTATGTGAAGCTGCAGGTGTACCATTCCAAAAGTTTGTTAACAGATCTGATGTTAGAGGTGGAACTACAATAGGTCCTGTAACAGCTGCAAATTTAACTATTCCAGTTATCGATATGGGAGCTCCTGTTCTTGGAATGCACTCTATAAGAGAATTAGCAAGTGTTAAGGATAATTATTATACTGTTAAAGCATTTACTGAGTTCTTTAGTTTATAATTTTAAAATTAATTATGACTTTTAGAATAAGCTGTGTAAAGGAATATAATATATTATATAAGCCTTACACAGCTTTTATTATATAAATTAATGTAAATATTATTAATTTAATTTTTAAATATTATATAAATAATTTCTATATAGTTTGTTTTAATCAATATAATGTCTATTAAAGTAATATTAAAAATTTAGTTAGGTAATTGTATAGTACCAAGATCAGAATTATCAATATTTTTAAATATAGAAATACTATTATCATTTATTTTAAAGCCATTTGTTTCAGTATCAAGTAGCAATCTACATTCTGATACTGTTGCATTTCCTAGCCTTTTTAATGTTCCTTCTTCAATTGGTAAATTATCACCTTCAAATTCTATACCAGTATCATCTTCATCAAAATTTGATCTATGTCTTACTGATTCATAAGCAGTAACAATAGTCTTAGCTTCATTTAAAACAGCAACCTTTTTAGCTTCCGTAATATAATTACCCACTTTAGGAACAAATGCAGCAGATAAAATTGCAATAATAGCTAGGACAGCAACAAGCTCAATTAAAGTGAACCCCTTTTTCTTTTTTTTAGATTTTAGATTTTTAGTTTTTAATTTCAATAGACTTTCATCTCCTTTGAAAAATAATAAAATTATGATTATTTCATGAAATAATTCTTTACAGATTATGGACGATAAATAAATTAGATATTCAAAAAAAGATGAAAAAAATTACAAAACTCATATTTTTGTAAAAAGTTCTAAAGAAATATGAATAAATTAACCTCAAAAAGGATAAAACAATAATAGAGATAACAAATGATAAATAAAATTATTGTTTATAAGTTTTAAATGAAATGTGAATATAATATGTTTGTTATATTCTAAATTGAATTTAAAATTTATACTGTTATCTCTGTAAGGATTTTGATCTATTTCTTTCAAAATACATAGTATGCAGAGTTATTTTTATGAGATAACAGAGATATTAATTTTTGAAAGATGCTTATTTATATATGAGAAAAGCTTTATAAGGGCACATGATGGTTCGAGATAGTATTTTAATATTAACTTAGATTAATATTAAGCATAGCTTCGGATATTTTCTATTTAGACATACTGCAATAAAAATGATAAAGAAATTTATCAAGAGATGACTAAAGTTATGTATAATACACTTGTCAACAAGTCATAGAGGATAAAGGACTATCTCTATATATTAAATATAGTAGTTTAAGTTTATAGTTTTAATGATGGGTATATTATTAAAAAGTAGAACTTAAATAAAATAGAATCAAAATCCTTTTAATAATAAAAATAAGATATTTTTTTTATAAAATTAAAAAAGCTACCAATAGGTAGCTTTTAATATTACAAGAATAAAGGTTTAGCTATTAATCCAGATTCATAAGCATAAATTATAGCTTGAGTTCTATCCTTAACATTTATCTTTATAAATATATTACTAATATGTTTTTTTACAGTATTCTCACTTATGTTAAGATTCTTAGAAATTTCAAAATTGCTTAATCCATTAGATAGTTGCGAAAGAATTTCTAATTCTCTTCTAGTTAGAGGACTTCCTAAGTTGCTTTTACCAGTAATAGTTGCAGCAGGTTCTTCTTCTACCAATCTATATAATAACTCTCTATCATAAAATTTAGTTCCAGTAGAAATTTTATGAAGAGCATAATTAATATCTTCTTGAGCAAATGTTCCAAGCATATATCCATCAATATTTAGTTTTGACACCTTAAAGAACATGTCCTTACTTTCATTGAAATCAACAATTAACAATTTAAGCTTAGAATAATTATCTTTAATAGATAAGATATTGTCTATTGATCTTAAATCTTCTTTAAATAAAGTAACAATTAAAATAGTATCTTCAGTATCATTTATAAAATCACTATCAGAATCATCTAATGCTTTAAAACAATCTTCAATAGAAGTAAAAGAGGTGATGATTGGATACTTCTCTTTTAATATTGATTTAATTCCTTCATGGATCACTGGATACTTGCATAATATGGAAATATTCATTTAATCCCCCTTTTCATACATAACATAAATTTATATTAAAATTATACATTCAAAAAATGTAAAAGTCTATATATAATTACATTAAATTCCAAGAAATTATTCTGTAGTAGTAGAAATGATGATTTAAAAGTAGTAATTACACAAAGTAATTCTAAAGCAGTATTTATAAAGGGTGAAAAAGAAAAATAATTTAGTAAAAGAATAAAAAATAGAAGGAGAGATTTAGAATCATTAGAAAAATATAAAAAAATATTACCATTAAAAATTCAGGGGATTTACAAAAAAATTAAGGGGCATAAGGTTACTTATTTAACTTTATATTTAAAGAGTAACCTAAATAATAAGAAAATGTTTACAAAAGCAAAAAATAATCTGTAAGAATTAGTGTTTAATACCACTATAGTTTACTAATGTGATTATTAAAAGAATTAATCGGTGTAGTAATAAAAAGTAGAATCAACAGTATAATACCAATAGATTATTTACTGTCAAAATGTGTAAATATATAATTTACATTATAATAAATGGTAAAAATGTAGCAAAGTGGTTACTGGGGGTTGATAAATAAGCTACATAATTAAGTAATAATTATGAGGGGGAATAAATGTGCAAGATTTAAGAATATTAAATCTAAGCAGAAGAAAAAAAAATATAATATTACTATTAGTTGATATATCAATAATAATGTTGGTTTACACTACATTAGCTCTATTAAATAGAGATGATATTAATTCAATTATAGGATTATGGACAACAATAGCAATTGCAGTAATTACTTATGTATTCTTCTTAGAAATAAATAATATGTATAGTTGCATTTGGGTTAATGCAGGTGCATATGAATTTAGACAAACAATAGTAGCATCTATATCAGCATGTATAGTAGTTACATGGATAACATTAATTATACCAAATACAATGTCAGTACTAAGTAATATTTTAGCTGGAATATTAATAATGGTAGCACTTACAGGGGTTAGGCTTTCATTAAGAGTTTTAACTAGAATTGTAACGTATTCTGTAGCTAATAGGACTAATGGTAAATATAACATTCTAATTATAGGGGCTGGAGATTGTGCTTCAACGATTATAAGTGAAATAAGGAAAGAAAAAAGTAGTGACTATAATATTATAGGAATTATAGATGATAATGAATCAAAATTAAATACTCTTCTAAATGGAGTAAAAGTATTAGGAAATAGAGACAACATAGTTGAAATAGTGGAAAGAGAAAATATAGATCAAATATTATTTGCAATAGCTAAGATAAGTGGACAAGAAAAAACTAGCATATTAGATATATGCGGAAAAACTAAAGCAAAAGTAAAAGTTATCCCAGGATATTATCAACTTTTAGAAGAGGGAATATCAATTAATAAAATGAGAGATGTTGACTTAAGAGATTTAATTGGTAGAGAAGAAGTTAAGTTAGATAAGTCAGGTATAGAGAAATATATAAATAATAAAGTTGTTTTAGTAACTGGTGGTGGTGGTTCAATAGGATCAGAGCTATGTAGACAAATTGCAAAGTTTAATCCAAAGTTACTTTTAATATTAGATATATATGAAAACAATGCATATGATTTACAAAATGAATTATCTTACAAAGAACCAGAATTAAATAAGAAAGTAATAATTGCTTCAGTAAGAGATAAAGCAAGATTAAATCAAATAATAAGTGCATATAAGCCTAATATAATATTCCATGCAGCAGCACATAAGCATGTACCTTTAATGGAAGATAATCCATCAGAAGCAATAAAAAATAATGTAATAGGTACATTAAATATGGCACAAATTGCAAGTCAATATAAGGTAGAAAAGTTTGTTTTAATTTCAACAGACAAGGCAGTAAATCCAACTAATGTAATGGGGGCAACAAAGAGACTTTGTGAAATGATAGTTCAAGCTGTCAATCATGAAAGAGGAAATAAAACAGAATTTGTTGCAGTTAGGTTTGGTAATGTACTAGGAAGTAATGGTTCAGTAATTCCATTATTTAAGAGACAAATTAAAAATGGAGGGCCATTAACTTTAACACATAAAGATATAACTAGATATTTCATGCTAATTCCAGAAGCAGCACAACTTGTACTCCAAGCTGGTGCATATGCAAAAGGCGGAGAAATATTTGTTTTAGATATGGGTAAGCCAGTTAAAATTTATGACTTAGCAGAAAATTTAATTAGACTTTCAGGATATACTCCAAATAAGGACATAAAGATAGAAATAACTGGTCTTAGACCTGGAGAAAAATTATATGAAGAATTATTAATGAATAATGATAACTTAACAAAAACAGCACATAACAAGATATTTATAGATAAGCCAGAAACTATATCTCTAAATAAAATAATAAAACAAATAGATGATTTATTATTTGTTGCTAAGATAGGAAATAAAAATATGTTAAAGGATAAGTTAAAAGAAATAGTTCCAACATATAATTCGCCAGAATTTTATAACAATAAAAGGGCATTAGAAGAAGCAGCAGTTACTACAGGGGGGAAAGAGTAATGGAAATATTGAAAAGTAAAGAAATACTAGAAAAATCAAAAGAAGAAAGCAAGAAGGAAAACAAGAGAATATATTTAGCATCTCCACATATGGGAGAGCTAGAGCAAGTTTTTGTGAAAGAGGCTTTTGATACAAACTGGGTAGCTCCACTTGGACCTAATGTAAATAACTTTGAAAAGGAAATTGCTGAATATGTAGGAATAAAATATGCATCAGCATTAGTTTCAGGAACCGCAGCAATACATTTAGCTATTAAGCTTTTAGGTATAAAGCCTGGAGATGTAATTTTCTGTTCATCATTAACTTTTGCAGCTAGTTGTAATCCCATAATTTATGAAGGAGCAGAACCAGTATTTATAGATTCAGAATATGAAAGCTTAAATATGTCACCAATAGCATTAAAAAATGCATTTAAAGCTTACTCAGAAAAGGGAAAGCTACCAAAGGCAGTAATAGTAGTTCATCTTTATGGACAATCAGCTAATATGGATGAAATTATGGCTATTTGTAATGAATATAATGTTCCAGTAATAGAAGATGCAGCAGAATCTCTTGGAGCAACTTATAAGGGAAAACAAACAGGAACAATAGGTAAGTATGGAATTTATTCCTTTAATGGTAATAAGATTATAACTACTTCTGGTGGTGGAATGCTTGTCTCTAATGATGAAGAAGGAATAAAGAAGTCAAAGTTTTGGGCAACTCAGGCTAGAGATAATAAAAGATATTATCAACATACAGAGTTAGGATATAACTATAGAATGAGTAATGTTGTTGCGGGAATTGGAAGAGGACAGCTTAGAGTTCTAGATGAAAGAATAGCTAAAAAGAAATATATATATGAAAAATATAAAGAAGGATTTAGTGATATTAGAGATATAGAAATGTCTAATATATGTGAATATGGTGAAGCAAATTATTGGTTAAGTATTGGAATATTAAGTCCTGAATCAAAGGTTAAACCAATTGATATTATTTTAGAGTTAGAAAAGGAGAATATTGAATCAAGACATATATGGAGACCAATGAATATGCAGCTTTTCTATGAAAAATATGATTTTTTTAAAGATTATGATAATGATGGGATTAGTGTTGGAGAGGATATTTTTAATAGAGGAATATGTTTACCTTCTGATACTAAGATGAGTGATGAAGAAATTAATAGAATTATTAAAATTATTAAGGGATTATTTTAAATTAAGAAAATACTAATTTAGATGTGAAAAATTAGGGGTTGGTATGAGTAGGATTTAGGGGAAGAAGACTATTCATAAAAAAGGATGGGGAAATATGCTTATAAAAAGAATATTAGATTTTATTATATCATTGGTAGCACTAATTATTTTGTCACCATTGATGTTAATTATTTATATATTAGTAAAAATTAATCTTGGATCACCGGCGTTTTTTGTTCAAGAAAGAGTTGGAAAAGATAACAAAGTTTTTAAGATGATTAAATTCAGAACAATGAGGGATGCCAGAGATAAGAATGGTAATTTACTTAGCGATAATGAAAGAGTTACAAAGCTTGGAAGCTTTTTAAGAAGTTTTAGTTTAGATGAGTTGCCAGAGCTTATAAATATTATAAGAGGTGATATGAGTCTAATTGGCCCAAGAGCATTATTAGTTCAATATTTAGGACTTTATAATGATGAACAAATAAGAAGACATGAAGTGCTTCCAGGTCTTACTGGATGGGCACAGATAAATGGAAGAAATTCAATTACTTGGAGTGAAAAGTTTAAGCTTGATGTTTGGTATGTAGATAATTGGTCCTTATGGTTAGATATTAAAATTTTCTTTTTAACTTTTTGGAAAGTTATTAAAAGAGAAGGAATTAATCAAAGTGGAAGTGTTACAATGGAATATTTTAATGGCACAAATTAAGTAATTAATTGGGAAATTAATTGTTAGCAATAAGTAATAGATAATTAAGGGCTATATAAGAATTAAAGTAATAGATAATTGAGGTCGATATAAGAATTAAAATTGGGGATTGCTTTAAAAAATATGAATAGATGACTGGAGGATGAAGATGGAAGAGAAATTAATTGATATTGAATTTGACGAAGTGTGGTATTTATTTAAAAAGAAATTTTGGATAATTATTGTCATTACTGCAATGACAACTTCTTTAGCTGTAGTTAAAGTATCAAAATTACAACCAAGCTATAGTGCTACAGCTAAGGTATTTATGGGAAATGGAAATGATATGCTTCAAGTTTACTCTGAAAGTGAATTAAGTTATTATTCACAATTTTTAACCATATTTAGTGAAATATCTAAAATAGATGGTTTTTTAGATGATACTTTAAAGAAGAATAAAATAGATAAAACATCTCTTGAAGTTGCTTCAGCATTAAGTTTTTCATCTTCAGCAAATACTCCAATAGTTAATATTTATTATGCAAGCTATACTGATTATCAAATGGCAGAAACATTAGATGCAGTATGCGAACAACTCTTAGATAAGGTAAAAGAAATAATGCCGGAAACGAATCCCACAATATTAAGTGAAGCCAGAGTAGCTACTATATATCCCAATAAAACTAAGTTGCCAATTATGGCTTTTGGAGTAGGAATTATTTTATCTATTGGGTTAATTTTAGTTTTAGATTATTTAGATACAAGAATAATTTCTAAAAAACAATTAGGGAAAATAGTACCAGTACCTGTATTAGGAAGTATACCAGTATTAGAAAAAGAGTTTAGAAAGGAGAGCAAAAATGCTTATAACAAAGGAGAAACCGAAGTCACTGTCAGCGGAAGCTTATAGAAGCTTAAGAACGAGTATTAAGTTTTCATCAGTAGATAAACCAATAAAAACAATAGTTGTAACAAGTGCCTTAATAGGGGAAGGTAAGTCTACTGTTGCAGCAAATTTAGCATATACTTTAAATCAAGATGGTGCAAAAGTTTTAGTAATTGATTGTGATTTAAGAAAACCATCTATGCATTGCAACTTTTCTGTATCAAATGAGGAAGGGCTAACAGATGTTTTGGCTGGAAACTCTGATTTAAAGAGTGTTATTAAAAAGGTTGAGGAATCACTTTTTTTAATAACAGCAGGGTCGATTTCACCTAATCCAGCTGAAATTTTAGGTTTAAAAGCAATGAAAGATTTAATAAATGAGTTGTCTACTAATTTTGATTATATAATTCTTGATACTTCATCAGTACTTCCAGCAAGTGATGCATTACTTTTAGCCTCAAAAGCAGATGCAACTTTAATAGTTGTTAAGGCTAGAAAGACTAAAGAAAAGATGGTTAAGGAAAGTTATGCACAGCTTGTAGATGCTGGAGCAAATGTTATTGGCACTGTTTTAAATGAAAGTGATAAGTCTTTAGATAATAAATATTGTGGTTATTATGAAGAAGGAAAAAGTAAAAAGGGAAAAAGATTTAATAAGATATAAAGGGGATTTATATGGAGATAAATATACTAATATTAAGTGCAGGTAGAAGAGTAGAATTGATAAAGTGTTTTAAGGAAGCGGCAAAGATTAAAGGAATAAAAAGTAATATAATAGCAGCAGATATGTCAAAAACTGCACCTGCAACATATTTTGCTGATAAAAGCTATATGATACCAATGGTTGATCAAGAAGGATACATAGAATCAATTATTGATATATGTAATAAAGAAAAGATTAAGTTAATAGTACCAACAATAGATACTGAGCTTAGAATTATTAGTGTAAATAAAGCTTTAATAGAAGAAAGAACAAAGGCAAAAGTTTTAATTAGTGATAAACGAGTTATAGATATATGTAGGAATAAAAAAAATACTAATAGATTTTTTGAGAAAAATGGATTTGGAGTTCCAAGAGAAATTAGTGAAAATGATATAAACGAAGAAAATTATAATTTACCTTTATTTATAAAACCGCTTGATGGTAGTTCAAGTATTAATGCTTTTAAGATAAATAATAAAAGAGAATTAGAATTTTTTAAAGATTATATTAAAGAACCTATAATTCAAGAATGTATAGAGGGAAAGGAATATACAATTGATGCTTTTATAGATTTTGATGGACAACCAATAACAATAGTTCCAAGAGAAAGAATAGCGACTAGATCAGGTGAAATATCTAAGGGGAAAATTATTAAAGATAGAGAGTTAATTGATGAAGTAAAGGAAGTAATAGAAGTATTAAAGCCAATAGGACATATTACATTTCAATGTATGAAGACTAATGAAGGAATTAAGTTTATTGAGATTAATCCACGATTTGGTGGTGGAGCTCCTATGAGTATTAAGGCAGGAGCAAATTCACCATTAAATTTATATAAGTTACTTTTAGGTGAAAAAATTTCTTATAACGAAGATTATGAAGATAATATGATAGCTTTAAGATTTGATGATTGTATATTTTTAAATAGTGATGGAGCATTGATTTAAATGATTAAGGCAGTGGTATTTGATTTAGATGATACGTTAATTTCTGAAAAGGAGTATATAGAAAGTGGATTTAATATTATAAGCAAAGAAATAGCTAAGAGGCATAACTTATATAGTGAAAGGGTTTATGAGAAAATGATTAATCTTTTTGAGGATTCATCAAAGAATGTTTTCAATAGGGTTTTAGATTATTTTAGTATTAAATATTCAAATGATGAAATATTAGATTTTATTAATATTTATAGAAATCATAAGCCTAATATAAAATTTTATGATGATGTCATTCCAACTATTACAGCGCTTAAAGAGAAAGAGATTAAAGTTGGAATAATTACAGATGGATATAAAGAGACACAGTTTAAAAAAATTGAGGTTTTAGGCTGTATGGAGTTATTTGATGAAATAATTATTACAGATGAGATGGGAAGAGAGTTTTGGAAGCCAAATGAAGTATCATATAAGTTAATGGCTGAAAGATTAAATATTAATTTAAATGAAATGATTTATGTAGGTGATAATGTAAATAAAGATTTTGTAACAGCTAATAAATTAGGAATAGAAACAATACACATTGATAGAAAAAATGGAATATATAGTGAGTTAGATGTTCCGAGGGGGTTTTTGGCAAAGACTAAAATAGAATTTCTATATGATATATGCTTAAATTTATAAAGTGAATTTTTATATATAGGAGATAAAAATGAAAATTGTATTATTAGCAAAGTTTTTAAGAAAAGATGGGGCAAGTACTCATATATATACTTTAGCAAAGGAATTTGATAATAGAGGGCATGATGTTCATATAATTTCAGCAGGGCCTACTAAAGATAAAAATGCAATTAAATTGTTTAATAATTCAATAAATAAAAATGTGAAACATCATAAAGTTATATTTCCTTGTTACGCAAAGTTTAATTTTATTAATAAAGTTTTTCAATTAATTAGATATTTATGCGCAATACCACAAGTATTATATATATTATATAAAATTAATCCAGATATAATACATGTTCATTATCCTGTAACATCATATGTAGCCTGGATATATTGTAAATTAAACAACAAAAAGTTTATTACGACATATCATATAACCGGTATAGAGAAGCAGATTTTGCATAAAAAGGCTAATGCTGCAGTTGCTATAAGTAAGGAATTAGAAGAAGAGTTAATGCTAAAATGGGGATATTCTAAAGATGAAATTTATAAAGTAACTAACGGAGTTGATGATAAAAGATTTAATAGAGATGTTTCACAACTAGAAAAACAAAGATTGAAAGAAGAATTTAATATACCAAAGGATAAAATTATAATAGGTTTTGTTGGAACATATGAGCATAAAAAAGGTATTGATATATTGATAAAAGCATGTAGCAAAATTGAAAAGAATAAATTTCATGTAGTTTTAGTAGGAGATGGAGATGTGAACTGGGTAAATTCATTAATTAACGAATTTAATATTAGAGATAATATTACATTAAAACAATTCCAGGATCCTGTAGATTTTTATTCAATATTTGATATTTTTGTATTACCATCAACGAATGAGGGATTTGGATTGGTTGCAGTTGAAGCTATGATGCAAGCAATACCTGTAATAAGAAGTAATACGGGTGGAGCTTATGATATGATAAAACATAAAATTGATGGATATATATTTGAAAATAAAAATGTAGATGAATTAAGGGGCTATCTAGAAGAGTTAATTATAGATAATAAATTAAGAAAAAAAATTGGATATAATGGTAAACAAAGAGCTATTAATGAATTTGGTAAAGATAAAATGATTGATAAAATGTTAGAGGTATATACTGATGTTATTAGTAAATAGCGATAAATAATAATTTATGAATAAAGTTAAATCAATAAGAAGTAGATACTTTATTTAAAAAGAATAGGAGAGATATTGTCGATATGAAAAAAATACTATATGTTACTACGGTGAGCAGTACAATAAATGTATTTCTAATACCTCATATAAAAAGATTAATAGAGAAAGGTAATAAGGTTGAAATAGCATGTAATATTGACCAACCAATATCTAACGAATTAATAGATTATGGAGTCAAATTACATATGGTAGACTTTTCGAGAAATCCACTAAGCTTAAATAATATAAGAGCATATAAGCAAATAAAAGAAATACAAAAAAAAAATAAATATCAAATAATAAACGTTCATACACCTATAGCATCATTTATTACTAGATTAGCATTAAGAAGTTATAAGGTAAAGATGATTTACACATGTCATGGTTTTCATTTTTATAAAGGATCATCTATTTTAAACTGGATTTTATATTATCCTATGGAAAAAATAGCAGGTAGATTTACTGATACTATAATTACAATAAATACAGAAGATCTAAAAATAGCTAAAACATTTAAACTTAGAAAAAATGGTAAAATAAGGCTTATGCATGGGGTAGGAATTGAACCTAATAGATACAGAGTTGAGAATTTTAATAAAGAAGAATATAGGTTGAAATTAGGAATTGACAAAGATGATTTTATAATATTAATGCTTGCTGAGTTAAATAAAAATAAAAATCATAGACAGCTTATAAATGCTATAGAAATTTTAAGTAAAAAATATTCCAATATAAAAGTATTATGTGCAGGAAAAGGAGAATTAAAAGATAGATTAGAAAAAATAGTTGAAGAAAAAGGTCTATCAAAAACTATAAGTTTTTTAGGATTTAGAAGTGACGTAAAAGAGTTAATTAATATATCAGACTGTATAGCATTATTTTCAAAAAGGGAGGGGTTAGGAAAGTGCATTTTAGAAGGAATGATAGTAGGAATACCGGTAATAGCAACTAATACAAGAGGTCCGAGGGAATTAATACAAGATGGTGATAATGGATACTTAGTGCAAGTTGGGAATATAAAAGAAACTGCAAATAAAATTGAGAAAATATATTTAAATAAAGAAATTAGAGAAAAGTTTATTAGCCAATCATTTAGTAGATGTCAAAAATATTATATTAAAAATGTCTTAAATGAAATAGAAGAATATTGTTAGAAAGAGGAAACCTAATGAATAATAATCCTAAGGTATCAATAATTATGGGGATCTATAATTGTGAAAATACAATAAGAGAAAGTATAGAATCTATAATTAATCAAACATATAAAAATTGGGAGCTTATAATGTGTGATGATTGCTCGAGTGATAATACCTATGCAATAGCAAATGAATATAGAAAGCAATATCCACAAAAAATTAAACTTATTAAAAATGAAAAAAATATTACCTTAGCACCTACCTTAAATAATTGTCTAAAGATAGCCACAGGAAAATATATAGCTAGACAAGATGGAGATGATATATCTATACAAGATAGATTAGAGAAACAAGTTGAGTTTTTGGAGAAAAATTCAACTTATGATCTAGTATCTACGCAAATGATATCTTTTGATAAAAATGGAATAAAAGGCGTTAGAGGAATAACTGTAGAAGAACCTACAAAACTAATTATGATAAATGGAACTGCTTTTTGTCATGCTACAATATTAACAAAAAAAAGTGTATATGATAAGTTAAATGGTTACAATGTTAAAGGATATACTAAAAGATGTGAGGATATAGATTTATGGTTTAGATTTTTTGAAAATGAATTCAAAGGATATAACTTAAAAGAAGCTTTGTATATGGTTAGAGATGATGATAGCTCTTATAAAAGAAGGACTATGAAAAATTATATTAATATATTTCTAACAAGTATAATAGGATACAGAAGAGTAAAAATACCAATTAAATATTATGGATATTTAATTAAACCATTGATAACAATATTGATACCAAATTGTATTCTTAAAATCTATCATAATAAAAAACATAATGTGAAATAGGACATTAAAATATGGATATGTTTATTTTTACTACTATAATCACGTTTTTATTTAGTTGTTTAGCAATTACTCATTTAAATAATAAAAAAGAGGCAAATATTATATTTACAGCTGTAGTAATGGTTGTATTAGTGTTAGTTTCTGGGCTAAGAAATGGAATAGGAGACACGGTATATTATATACACTCATATAATATGATTGGACCGGAATATAATTTTATGGATGGAGGATATGAACCAGCGTTTTGTCTTTTATTAAAGATTTTACACAGCATTTCTCCAAATCCACAATTAATGATTATGGTTACATCAATAATTATAAATGTATTAAATGTGTGGATAATAAGAAAATACAGTAAAGATTGGTTTGAGTTAAGTGTTTTTTTATATGTAACAACTTATTATATGGTTACTATGAATGGGCTTAGACAATCTTTAGCAGCTGCGCTTATATTTTCTGCAACGCCTTTATTAATTAAGAAAAAGACTATTCTCTATTGCTCATTAATGGTATTTTTACTTTTATTTCATGAATCAACATTTATTATGATTCCACTTTATTTTGTAGTAACTAAAAAGGCTTGGTCAAAGGAAATATGGATAACTATAGGTATATTCATTATAACAATGTTTTTTTATGAGCCTGTAATGAAAATTATATTTTCAGTAATGGGAGACTCTAAATATGCAGGTTATGCAGATTCTAATGAAGGTGGAGCAAATGTTTTTAGGATTATTATTTATTTTATTCCAGTTTTATTATCATATTTAGGTAGGGAAAATCTTTATAAATGGAAATATAGTGATGTTTTTATAAATATGACATTAATTAATTTTATTATAATGGCATTTTCATATTTTAATTGGATATTTGCAAGATTTACAATATATACTCAATTATATGTTGTAGTATCCTTACCATTTCTTATTAAGAAGTGTTTTTCAAGTAAGGAAAGAAGAATATTATATTGGGGGGTAATGGTATTTTATTTTCTTTTTTTTATTTTAGAAATAAAAGTTGGATATATAAATTATTATAGTGATTATAGTTTAAAGGATTTATTATTTTATTAGTATTTAAGGAGTAAATATGAATAAAAAATTGAAAGTATTACATGTAGTAGGTGGAATGAATGTAGGTGGTACTGAAACTATGCTTATGAATTTATATAGGGAAGTTAATAAGAAAGTTCAGTTTGATTTTATATCTTACTATAATGAGGAAGCTTATTATGATGAGGAAATAAAAAAATTAGGTGGAAAGATAATAAAGTTAGATTCACCAAGTAAAGTTGGACAAATAAAAGCTATTAAAAATTTATATAACTTAATAAAGAATGAACAGTATGAGGTTGTTCATACTCATACATTATTTAATTGTGGAAGTGCAGTTTTAGCGGCTAAGTTAGGCGGGGCAAAAATAATAATATCTCATGCACATACAAATTTAGATTTGGGTACAAGTAGAGTGAAAAAAATATACTTTTTTATAATGAGAAGTTTAATAAATAGATTTTCAACTGACTTTATGGCATGTAGTGATAGTGCTGGAAGATATTTATTTGGCGAAGGGATAACAAATAACAAAAAATATAAGGTGTTACCTAACTATGTTAATTATAAAAGTATACTCAGATGTAATGATACTAATAGTATAAAAGAAGAGTTAGGATTTAATAAAGAGGATATTATAGTTGGACATATTGGAAGGTTTGTAGAAGCTAAAAATCATAAATTTTTAATAAAAGTATTAAATGAAATGATTAAGGAGAATAGGAGCATTAAAGCTGTATTAGTTGGAGATGGACCTTTAAGGGAAGATATAGAAAATCAAATTAAAAAGTTAGGGTTAGAAGAAAATATTAAACTTTTATATTTAAGAAATGATATAGATGTAATATTAAATAATTGTGATTTATTTATATTTCCATCTACATATGAGGGATTAGGTCTAGTAATGCTAGAAGCTCAATCTGCCGGATTACCTTGTTTAGTTTCAGAGGCAATACAACCAGAAGCTGATTTAAATGTAGGCTTATTAAAGCAAATTAATTTAGATATGGGAGCAAAAGTTTGGAAAAATGAAGCATTAAAGCTCATAGGAAAAAAAAATAAGAATAAACAAACTATAGAGTTAGCTTTTAAATATAAAGGACTAGATTTAGATAGCATAGTAAATAATCTATTAAAGGCTTATAAAATAGATATGAACTAGGAGAGAAGTTTATGAGAAATATATTAATATCGTCTTTTGATATGGAAGTTGGTGGAGTTGAAAGGAGTCTTATAAGTATGTTAAATAACTTTGATTATGAAAATAATAAAGTTGATTTAATGTTATATAGTCATACTGGAGATTTTATGTCACTTTTAACAGATAAAGTAAATTTAATAAAGGAAGTTAGACAATATACAACTTTTAGAAAGTCAATAGAAGATACGATAAAAGAAGGTAACATTGTTTTAGGAATAATAAGAATTTTATCAAGATTTATAGCAAATGTAAGAGGTAAAAGAAAAAACTTAAGTGAATATGGGATTTATCAAATGCAACTTATGTGGAAATATGCACTACCTTTTTTACCTAAGATTGATAAGAGGTATGATATAGCAATAAGCTATCTTTGGCCCCATTATTTTATAGCTGAGAAGGTTAAATCAAAAATAAAAATTGCCTGGATTCATACTGATTACTCTACTATAGAAACTGATATAGATATGGATTTAAAGATGTGGAATAAATTTAATTATATTATAGCTGTATCAGAAGAATGTAAGAATGCTTTTCTTAAAAAGTATCCAAGCTTAAAAGAGAAGGTTAAGGTAATGGAAAATATAACTTCTCCTGATTTTATAAAAAAAATGGCAGAAGAAGATATTGAAGAAAATATAAAGTATGATAATAGTTTTAAATTAGTTTCAGTTGCAAGGCTTTCACATGCAAAAGGAATAGATAATGCTGTTAGAGCATTAAGGGTACTACATAACAGAGGATTAACTAATATTAAGTGGTATGTAGTCGGATATGGCGGAGATGAAGTTATAATAAGCGAACTTATTAAAGAAAATAAGTTAGAAAATAGTTTTATATTATTAGGAAAAAAGACAAACCCATATCCATATATGAAGTCCTGTGACTTATATGTGCAGCCTTCTAGATATGAAGGGAAGGCTGTTACTGTTGTGGAAGCTCAGATTCTTGGTAAACCAGTGTTAATAACTAATTATGCAACGTCTAAAAGTCAAGTAAGAGATAATATTGATGGATATATATGTGAATTATCAGTTGAAGGAATTGCAGATGGAATAGAAAAGTTGTATAGAAATAAAGAATTAAGAGATAAGCTATCTAGTAATTGTAAGCAAATAGAGTATAGTAATAGTTATGAATTAGAAAAATTATATGAGTTAATTTGATTAAGTATGGAGGCAAAAATGAAGCCACTAGTAAGTATTATAATTCCTGCATATAACTGTGAGGCATATATAGGAAAATGTATAGAAAGTATATTAATTCAATCTTATAAAAATATAGAGATAATAATTATAAATGATGGTTCAATAGATAAGACAGAGCAAGTTATAAAAGGATATATTTTAAATGATGACAGAATAAAATATGTTACTCAAAATAATTCAGGTCCTTCTATGGCACGTAATAAAGGTATTGAAAAGTCTAGTGGTCAGTATTTAATGTTTATAGATTCCGATGATATTGTAAGTTATTTATATGTAGAGAGTCTGGTAAGAAAGATAGAAAGCGATAATTATGATATAGCTTGCTGTGGATATATTGATGAAAGTAAATACGGAGTAGTTGAATTAAATGACTTTTGGAATGGTAAAGGTGAATTAAATAAAAATGAGTTTCTAAGTTGTGTTTGTAATGGGGTTGGGGGAGTTTTGTGGTCTAAGATTTTTAAAAGGAATATTATATTCGATAATAATATAAGAATGGATCCAAAAATATTTATGAGTGAAGATTTAATATTTATCTTAGAATATTGCAAATATAGTAATAAGTTTGGAGCGATTGATGAGAATTTATATTACTACAATAGGTTAAATGATAATAGTATAAGCTCAAATATAGATGCAAATTACTTAGATAATTACATTTTATTAGTAAATAAAATTAAAGAATTACTGAATTTTTTAAAAGTTGATAGTATCGAAATAAATAATATTAGTATTTTAAAAGTACAGGTATTAGTTAATAAAATATTGTTAAATGAAAGTAATAATTACTTAAGTTCAAAAAATAAAGATGAGTTTATTAATAATTTAAAGTCCATTTTAGAAAATGATTTTATAAATGAATATAAAAGCTTTTTTATAAATAGAAGTAATTTAGATAAAATTATAAATAAATTTATAAATACTAATAGATATATTGAATTACTTTATTTGAACATAGCAATAATAAAATTAAAAAAGTTTAAAGATAAATTTTTAAGAAGATAGTAAATATATTAGTTGATAAGTAATTTTATCAGCTACCGTATTTAGAAATTGGTAACAGGGGATAGAATATGAAGAGAATTTTTGTTGATATTTATTTAGCTTATAACTTAGGTGATGATTTATTTTTAGATATTTTATCTAAAAAGTATGAAAACGTAGAATTTACTGTTAATTATGTAGGTAGTGATTATGATAATTTTATTAAAAAATATGGAAATTTAAAAAGGAGGAAGTATACATATATAGATAAATTTTTACAAAATTTAAAAGTAAAAGATACCTTAACAAATTATAAGCATATAGCAGAAAATCATGATGCAATGATATTCATTGGCGGATCTATTTTTAGAGATGAAAATTATCATGAAGATCTTTATAACAATAGAATTAGTATGTTAAATGAATTTAAAAAAAGAGATAAGCCAGTTTTTGTATTAGGTTCTAATTTTGGACCATATAAAAGAGAAAGTTTTTTAAAAGATTATAGGGAGTTTTTCTCACAATGTGAAGATGTATGCTTTAGGGATAAATATTCATATAATTTATTTAAAGACATGAAAAATGTAAGGTATGAACCAGATATAGTATTTCAATTGAATTTAGATAAGTTTAAGAAGAATGAGAAAAAGAATACTATAGGTTTTTCTATAATAGATGTTAATCATAAAGAGGGATTAGCACAATATGAAGAGGAATATATCAATAGCACTATTAAATCAATTGAATTATTTGTATCTAAGGGGTATAGATGTTGCTTAATGTCTTTTTGTGAAAGAGAAGGGGACTTAAAGTGTATCAATCTAATAATGTCAAAATTAGAAAATAATATAAAAGATAAGGTTGAAGTTTATGAGTATAAAGGTAACTTAGAAGAGGCAATTAATATAATCTCAGAATTTAAACTTTTTTTAGCGGCACGGTTTCATGCAAATATTATAGCTCAGTTAGTAAATGTACCTATATTACCAGTGATATATAGTAGTAAGACCACTAATATGCTTAATGATATAGGGTTAAATAGTTTAATTATCAACATGGACAAATTAGAAAAAATGTATGATTACAATGTAATTATTAATGCATTTAATAATGTAAAAGATATTAAAGATATATGTATAAGAGCTAATAATCAGTTTGAAAAATTAACTAAATTTATTCAAACATAGTTGAAATATCAATAAATTTATAAATAGGAGAAGAGATATGAGCAATAATATATTATTTGTTATAGATTCTTTACATTGTGCTGGGGCGGAAAAGAGTTTAATAACATTGTTATCATTAATAGATTATTCAAAGTATAATGTAGACTTGCAGTTATTTGGTTATGGTGGTGCATTAGAAGAACTTATACCTAAGGAAGTTAATTTGTTAAAACCATTAAAATATACTGAGTTTACAACTTTAAGTATTAAATCAGCAATGATTCAATCGTTAAAAAATTTTGATTTTAAAATGTTGAAATCAAGGCTTAGATTTTCAATTAAATTAAGAAAAGAAAATTATACAAATTCACAAAAGGCAAGGATTTTTTGGCAGAGTGTATCTAATGTTCTGGAAAATAGCAACAAAGAATATGATGTTGCTATTAGTTATGCTCAAGGAATACCAACTTTTTATGTTGCAGATAAAATAAAAGCAAAGAAAAAATATGCCTGGGTTAATGTAAGTTATAGATTAAAAAATGAAGATAAGTTATTCCAAGAACAATATTATGATAAGTATGATAATATTATTGCTGTTTCTGATTCAGCGAAGGATGTATTTTTAGAAACTTTCCCTAAGTATATAGATAAAGTAAAAATAATTTATGATATAAATGATTGGAACTTTATTTCTAAGATGGCTGATAGTGGACAAAGTTATGATGATAATTTTAAAGGTTTAAGAATACTTACAGTAGGAAGATTAGAAAATCAAAAGGGATATGATATAGCATTGGAATCTTGCAAGATGCTAAAAGAAAAAGGGATAAATTTCAGATGGTATTCATTAGGTATAGGACCATTGAAAGAAGAAATAGAAGAATATATTAAGAAGAATAATTTAAGGGATAATTTTAAATTATTAGGAGTTAAGTCTAATCCATATCCATATATAAAGAGTTGTGATATTTATGTACAGACTTCAAAATTTGAGGGGTTCGGATTAGCAATTGCTGAGGCAAGAATGTTAAATAAGCCAATAGTAACTACAAGATTTGATGCTGTATACAATCAAATGATAGATAGAAAAAATGGGTTGGTTGTAGATATGGATGCACGTGGAGTTACTGATGGAATTTTAGAATTAATTAATGATAAAGAACTTAATAATAGTATAGTGGAATATTTAAAAACAGAGAAAAAAGGCAATACTGAAGAATTAAATAAATTTTATGCGTTAATAGGATAGGGAGTATTCATGAAGAAAATATTATTTATGTGTATTAATATGAATATTGGAGGTACTGAGAAGGCATTATTAACTATGCTAAAGGAAATGGATAGTAGTAAATATGATATTACTTTACTTATGTTAGAGGAGTATGGTGGATTTCTAAATGAGATACCTAGTTATGTTAAGTTAAAATATGTTGATGAATATAAAATAATCAAACCTTTTATTAATGAACCTCCTAGGTTATTAGCTAAGAAATTAATAAAAAATAAGAAGTATTTAACAGGAATAATAACTTTATTAAATTATAGTATTTCTAAAATAGCTAATAATATGTCATATTATTATAAATATATATTAAGAAATATAAAGAATTTAGAAGAAAATTATGATTTAGCAGTAGCCTATGCAGGACCTATGGATTTTATAACATATTTTGTTTTAAACAAGATTAAATCAAAGAAAAAAGTTCAGTGGATACATTTTGATATAACTAAGATAGGATTCAACAAAAAGTTTGCAGAAAAAAATTATAAGAAATTTGATAAGATTTTTGTAGTTTCAGAAGAAGGGAAAGAAAAATTAATAAAATTAATACCTGCTTTAAGCAATAAGGTTGAAGCATTTTTTAATATAATATCATGTAATTTAATTGAAAATATGAGTAAAAATGAAAAAGGATTCGATGATTCGTTTAATGGAACAAGAATACTTACAGTGGGAAGATTAAGTAAAGAAAAAGGACAAGATTTAACTATTAATGCTTTAGCTAGATTAAAGAATGAGGGCTATAACATTAAGTGGTATTGTATAGGTGATGGTCCTGGAAAGGATAATTATAAGCAAATAACTAAGAAATTCAATATAGAAAACGACTATATCCTATTAGGTTCGAGGCTAAACCCATATCCATTTATGAAACATTGTGATATCTATGTACAACCATCAAGACACGAGGGATATTGTATTACTTTAGGAGAAGCAAGATGCTTTGACAATCCTATAGTTACAACTAATTTTACTGGAGCTAATGAGCAAATAAAAAATGAAGTAACTGGTTTAATTTGTGATATTAGTGAAGATGGAATATATAAATCAGTAAAAAGATTATTAGATGATAAAGATTTATACAATAATATTAAAATTAATCTTAGTAAAGAGATAGTTGATAGTACTAATGAAATTAGTAAATTAGATAAAGTATTAAATTCTTAGAGTTATAAGGAGTACACAGAAGTGAAGAAAAAAATATTATTTATGATAAGTAGTATGAATATTGGTGGAGTTGAAAAGTCATTACTTTCATTATTATCAGTTATTCCAAAAGATAAGTATGATATTACAATTTTAACTTTAGAAAAGAAAGGCGGTTTTTTAGATTATATTCCAAGTAATATAAAAGTTGAGGAGGCAATATGGTTTAAAGATATAAAACCTATTATTATGGAATCTCCACAAAGCACAGTAAGAAGATATTTAGCAAGAGGTAAGCTATTTAAAATACCTTCATTTGTTTATTCATATTATAGATCTAAAAATACAGGGGATAGATATATATACTATAAAAATATACTTAAAAGTATTCCTTATAATGAAGAAGTATATGATGCAGCTATTGCATATGCAGGGCCAACTGAAATAATAGATGCATATATAGGACATAAGGTTAATACAAAGAAAAAAATAGGATGGGTTCATTTTGATATATCAAAGCATAAGATCAATGAAAAATTATATAAAAGATTATATGAAAAATTTAACAAGATATTTGTTGTTTCAAATGAAGCCAATAAAAAGTTAAATGAAATAATACCAAATACAGTTGGTAAATCAGAAGTATTGTTAAATATAATTTCTAAGGATTTAGTATATAATATGGCAAATGAAGAAATTGACTTTGATGATAATTTTGATGGAATAAAAATTGTAACTGTTGGTAGATTATCAAAGGAAAAAGGTCAAGATTTAGCTATAAATGCTTTATTAAAATTAAAACAAGATGGATATAAAGTAAGATGGTATTGTGTTGGTGAAGGAAATGCTAGGAGCGAATATGAAAAGTTAATAAAAGAAAAAAATTTGGAAGATAATTTCATATTATTAGGGGCGAATCCTAATCCTTATCCATATATAAAAAAATCAGATATTTATGTTCAAACATCTAGACATGAAGGATATTGTTTAACATTGGCAGAGGCAAAATGTTTGTGTAAACCAATAGTAACTACGAATTTTATTGGAGCATATGAACAAATTGAAAATCAAATTAATGGATTTATAGTCAATCAAAATGAAGATGATATTTATAGAAATATAAAGTATATCATTGATAATAGAGATATTAGTGATAAATTTATAAAAAATTTAGAAGGTATCATTTTAGATACTACAGATGATGTTAATAAATTGATTAGTTATATTGAGTGATGGGAGGAATTAGTTTTATGAGTCCAAAAATAAGTATAATAGTACCTGTTTATAAGGTAGAAGCATATATACATAAATGCATTGATTCAATATTGAATCAAACTTTTAAAGATTTTGAGCTTATACTTGTTGATGATGGATCGCCAGATAACTGTGGAAATATATGTGACGAATATGCAAAGAAAGATAATAGAATTAAAGTTATTCATAAAGAAAATGGTGGACAAGCAACAGCTAGAAATGCTGCATTAGATATTGCCAAGGGAGCATATATAGGGTTTGTTGATAGTGATGATTATATTGAGCCAGATATGTATGAGTTGCTTTATAGTATGTGCATAGAAAATGATTGTGATATAGCTAATTGTAGCAGTACAATTTATTTTAAAAACAGAGTTCAAGTTAATGGTGGACATAATTTAATGATACACGATACTAAAGAGGCAATGAAAGTAGTAACAGAAGGGTTACTTTACGATGAGTGCTTATGGACTAAGCTAATAAAAAAAGAATTATTTAATGGGTTAAGAATTCCGGAAGGAATTGCATATGAGGATACAGCTTTTACATATAAGCTTATTGATAGAGCAAAGAAGATCTGTTGTAAGGGAGAAGCTAAATACAATTATATAAAGCGTGAAGATAGTACTATGGATAGGGCTATAAAGAATGTAAAGATAGATGCTGTATTAGTTTATGAAGAAATGTATAAGTTTATGGAAGAAAGATATCCGGAACTATGCGATTTAGTAGCTTTAAAGCTTGCTAATAATAGTCTGAGTGTAATGAATTTAATGATAAGACATGGTGATTTTAAGAAACATAAAGAAAGTTACTTAAAAGTAGCTAGAATATTAAATAGTAAATTTAATAGAATCATTAAATTTAAGGAATATCCTGGAAATGTTAAGTTGTTATTAATTGCAAATAAAATAAATCCAATTATATATAAAAAATTTATAAGTATTATATAAAGCAAGAAGAAAAAATGAAAAAGTATCTTTTAAAAATATATTACTACTTATTAGATAGTAAAGATAAAATAACTATATTTTACAATAAAAATATAACAGATAAACAAAAGAAACCTATAGTAAAAGGTACAGATGAGACTTTAGATAAAATAATCAAGGATAAATGTTCAGTAAGTAGATTTGGAGATGGAGAATTTTCATTAATTTATGGCGAGTCATTAAAATTTCAACCTAAGAATGAGGAGTTGTCAAGAAGATTAAAAGAAATACTAAAAAGTAATGAAGAAAATCATATTGTATGCATACCAAATGTATTTGGAGAAATAGAATGGGCTACAGATAGAGCTAAAGAGTATTGGATTAAATATTTAAATTTAAATAGAGGTAAAATATACAAGATACTAAATAAAAATAAAGAATATTATGATACTCAAGTAACAAGATTATATATTGATTTAAAAAATAAAGAAAAGGTAAGAAATAGATTTGAGAAAATAAAACTACTTTGGAAAGACAAAAAAATTGTAATAGTTGAAGGCGAAAAGAGTAGACTAGGAGTAGGAAATGACTTGTTTGATTCCGCTACATCGATTGAAAGAATTATTTGTCCATCTGTAAATGCGTATTTAATGTATGAAGATATATTTAAAGAGATAACTAAACAAGATAAATCTAAATTAATATTAATTGCATTAGGACCAACAGCGACGGTATTAGCTTATGATTTATCAAAAGCAGGATATCAAGCTATAGATATTGGGCATATAGATATAGAATATGAATGGTTTTTACAAGGGGTCATTAATAAATGCCCAGTTAAAAATAAATATATAGGAGAAATAGACAATGGAGATAAAGTAGAAGACTTAATAAATCCAATATATGAAGGGCAAATAAAAAAACAAATAAGATTGTTGAAGTTGTAATATGAAGAATAATATAAAGTTGAGTGTAATAATATCAGTTTATAATGTTGAAAATTATGTTGAAGAATGTATATTATCAGTATTAAATCAAAGTGTTAATTAAAGATGATGAATTGAGGAAATGTATGATTAATTATATTAGTGAAAGTACATTTAATGTTAGTAAAAATGGAAAAGTTAAAAATATTCCTAATGAAATTAAAAAGCTTATCTTAATTGGACTCAATGATTCTAAAAAACTAAAGGAAGCTAAGTTATTATGTTTTAATGAAAGATTATATTATTTTTTTATTAAAGTTATATATAGGGTAAGAATAATAATCAAAGGGAGATAAAAATGAGAACAAAATATGCAATAAAAAATATATCTATGAGTATTTTCTCACAGATAATAATTATTTTACTTGGATTTTTATCACGAAAAGTATTTGTAGATAATTTAGGCGCAGAATATTTAGGCGTTAATGGATTATTAAGCAATGTTTTATCTATGATGGTTTTAATTGAAAGTGGTATTGGAATAAGTATAGTTTATAATTTATATAAGCCATTAGCTGATAATAATAAAGAAAAAATAGTAGCATTAGTACAATTATATAAAAAGGCATATACAGCATTAGCTATTATAATGTTAATTATAAGTATGGTTTTATATCCATTTATAGGATGTTTAATGAAAACAGATACAAATATACCTGGAATGTTTATAGTTTATGCAATTTTTGTAGGTAAAAATATGATATCTTACATGAATGCATATAAATGGGCATTAATAAATGCAGATCAAAAGGGATATATACTATCAGTAAGTAATTTGGCATTTCAAATAGTTACTACTTTGGGGAAGATTGCTATATTAATGGTCACTAAAAATTATATAGCATATTTATTAATAGAAGTAGGTATATTTGTTATTCAAAATGTAGTTAATACTTTTATAGTATATAATAAATATCCTTATTTGAGAGAAAAATCAAAGTATAAAATAGATTTAGAAACTAAAGGAAATATTAGAAAAAATGTAAAAGCGATGTTTTTACATAATATTGGTGGATATTTAGTATTTAGTACAGATAATATATTAATATCTGCTTTTGTAGGATTAAAATTAGTTGGATTATATTCTAATTATACTATGGTAATTAGCCAGTTATCTAATTTGTTAACACCTATTATTGATGGAATAGGTGCGAGCGTAGGAAATTTAATAGCAACTGAAGATAAAGATAAGGCCTATTCTATATTTAAGATATCCTTTATGATAAGTTTTTGGATATATTCATTTGCAACAATTTTTTTATTTAACTTACTAGATCCATTTATAGTATGGTTATTTGGTGAAAAATATATATTAAGTAAGTCTATAGTAATAGTTATATTATTAAATTTCTATTTAACTGGAATGAGGGGACCTATAGCAACATTTAAAAATAAAGCTGGATTATTTATGCAAGATAAATATATTTCTGTTATAGAGGGTATGGTAAATTTATGTGGATCATTAATTTTAATAAGATATTTTGGATTTATTGGAGTATTTTTAGGTACAACATTAAGTACATTAGTTACTGTATTTTTTAGTCAACCTATAGTAGTGTATAAGTATTTATTTAAAAGAAAAGTTACTAATTATTTTAAAAGATATATATTAATGATGATAATAATGATATTAGTTGGAGGATGTACAAGTTATATTTGCAATACTTTAATTAGTGAAAATAGTTTTTTCGCATTAATAGAAAGAGGATTAATTTGCATTATTACTGTAAATTTATCTTATATACTATTATTCTTTAAGACAAATGAAATGAAATATTTAATGAATATTTTAAAAGTTCAATTTGGGAGTTTAATTGTTAGAGGAAAATTAAAAGAAAATTTATAATAATAAGATCCTAGTTATTAAAAAATATATAGTTTTAAATAAAATGAGTAACTGTTGTAAAAGCAACTATCCGATTAAATGAAAAATAGATTCAATAGAATCCATATTTTTTGAATAAACTTAAATTATCAACATATTCAGTTTATAAAATATTAATCAAAAATTAGTATTACTAATAGATTTACAAGTTATGATACCTAAAGAAGATTTAGTTAGATTATTAAGCAGAATATTGTAGGTGCTAGATTACTTAGAATTATACGATGCATACTTTAGCAATGCTAGAAATTCAGAAGTCTAATAGAAATTTCTATTTATAATATTAGTCTATATAGATTTAAATGTGCTCCTATGTCAATATTTTAGATACAAAAAGTCAACATTTTTTATGCTGAACGAGGCTGTAGATAATTTTGTGTAATATAGTTTCTTATAAATAAAATATTACTGGAAATTTTGCTTTCCAGTAATATTTTTTTAGTGTTATTCAATTATAATTATATTATTACATAGTTTTGAGGTAGGATCACAGAGCAATAAATTACTAGGTGTTAAAGTATTATTCATAAATAAAATATTTATATTATTTTTTATAGAATTATTTAAGCCCGTAATTATATATTTAGAGTTAAGGAGAAAAATTTTATTTTTAGAAATACTTAATATATCTTGCTTAAGACCAATTTCTCCAGTATTATTACCTATATCATCTGTATGAAATAATATTAATCCATTGGTGCTAGTTGAAGTAATAGTGTTTTCTATGAGAGATATAGGACTTCTCATAGTATATAAGGGTAAGCTAATAAGGTGACTAGTATTATTAATTTGACAATTACTAATTAATATTGGAAAGTTTTTAGGTTTTCCCCAATATAGAGCAGTTAATATTAAGTTAGTAATTATGCATTTATAAAAGCTAAGAGATCGAGTATTAGTGCTATCAAAATGTTCAAGTGACATATTAAATATATTGCAGTTAGTAAATTCTAGATTACCTTGTATCCAACCAGAAATATCTTTTAAAGTGCAATTAAAATATTTTCCAGAGCTATGCCCTTGACCTTTTTTAGAAGTAATATTACAATTTTTAAAAATTCCTTTTCCTAAACTAGAGCTAGGGGTAGAAGAGTCGCTTAGATTACAATTAATAAATAGCGTATTATCGACAGTAGTGGAATAAGTGTAGCCTATAATATCACAATATTTAATTGATAATGGAATATCGGAATTTTCTGAATTTATGATATTTATACCATTAGTACAAGTGTTTTTATAAAATCTAATATAGCCACTTTTAAATCTACTGTTGCTAACCAAATTTATACGTTTTATATTTTTACAGTTTCGGATAACATAAGAATTACATCTACCATTTGAGCTGAATCCAATATTTCCATCAATCATAGTATCTATTATGAGATTATGACCACCAAAAGCTACAAAGCCACTTCCATCATAGTTTTGAGAATTAATTAATTTAAAAGTTGAGTCCTGCATCATATCCCATCCATCTTCACAATCAATATCAGATATAGCTTTAGCTTGACCACAATTAATGAAAGATAAATTTTCCGCTAACATATCATTCATTTTAAATGGAGAATATCCAACGCATCTTACATTATTAAACTTATTATTTTTAAATGCGCAATGTCTAGGTCCTTGAATTGAATTTATAGTTAAACCTGTAGTATCAGATGATGAATTTAAAATTGTAATTTTTAGAAAATATGAGTCTTTTGGTATTTTTACAATCCTATATTGATAAGAATCTATTGATATGATATATTCTTTATTAATATTATAAAAGTGACATATTATATTCCAGGTTCCACAACTATTTCCTTGATAACCTAAATATCTACTTATGACTAAATAATCATATTGTACACATGTAGATATATCTATAAAATCACAAGTAAGTCTAGTTGTGCTAGAAATTATATTTCCATTAGTTCTAGATATATCGCACAATGAGAATTTTCCATAAATTGGGATTGGGTTAAAAGAGTTGTAAGTTGAATCAGTTCTAGAAAGTTTAAAGCCATTTATAGCTCCATATCCAACTATATCCTTAATTAATAAATTTTCAATAGAGCTAAATTTTGAGTTGTTATAAATTCCAACTCCGTGATTTTGTTCATCTTTACCATCATATATATGAGTAAAGTAATCGCCTTCTAAAGTTCCATTAATTAAATGTGAATCAAAGGTATTATCTAATTCTAGCATTAAAGTATTCTCACCTTGAAATTGATTTAATTTAATTGTGGCCTTATTAAGGTCTAAAGTAAAGTGTGTCGGAATATATATTGGTGTTTGATGGTCAATTCTATAGGTTCCAGGTAGTAATGTTAATTTATTATATCCTGCAGCTTTTTTATCATCTAAAAGTTGTTGTAATCCTATTCTTGTATTTATAGCTTCGTGTAACACTTCATCTTTGTTATAATCACTAGCATAGACAACTTGATTTTCTCCCCACCAATTATTAGGTGTTCCATCACCATCTGTGTCAGCAATGACACAAACATAAGTTCTTGATTTAGGAATAATATTTGATGCAGCTTCAACTAAAGCAGCTTTAACAGTAGTGCTATCCTTAGTTATTAATGAAGATAAATCAATAATATTTTTAACTTCATAATTATCAGTATTTTTAATACTATAAGTTACTAAATCATCTTCAGTCATAATATATTCTTTAATTTCAACATCGCCTTGAACTAAGAAGAAATTAAATAGCTCATGGGAATTCCTACCATATTTATCAGCACAAAGAATAGAAAATTTTTGCTCGCCTTCAGTAGAAAAGCTACCTAAACTTACTTGATGATCTCCAGCTTTCAAGTAGTGATATAATTTATCATTTTGACCTTCAACTCTAACAGTAACAGTAAAAGTTTCACTATAATCTTCTTCAATATATTCTTTTTGATAGTAATCAGTAATATAGTAGTCAATAAATACTTCTTCACCTGGTTTAACTATAGGTTTAATATAATAAGTTGAAATATATGGTACGTAATTCCAATTTAAATCATCGGGAATTTTAATTTCATTATATTTAAAAGATATAGTCTGATTAGGTTCAACAGTTGTCAAAGTAGTAGAAATACTAGAATCACCATCAATTTCATAATTATCAATATATATAGCATCATAAGTATAACTACCTAATGCTATATCACTTATTGTAGTTGAGGGGACAATTTCAGATAAAGTAGATGAATCAACATATTTAATAGTGACACTACCAAACAATTCATTATATTTAAATTCAATTTCTACATCATGATTATCATCAGTTAATTCTACTACTTGAGTAGAATCATTTGCTAATGAGTAACCAGAGATATCTTTATAAGTGTAGCTATAGCTTCCTAACTTTAAATCGGTAAAGATATCAGCTTTTAATAATTCGGCAGAAGAAGAGTTATCAATATATTTAACAGTTACAGTTCCTAATATTTCTGTATATTTAAAAGTAATTGTTACATTTTGAGACGATTCTGTTATAGTAACTGTTTTTGTTTCATTATCACTTAGTACATAGCTAGGGATATTAATTGCTCCATAGGTGTAAGTGCCTAAAGGCAAGTTTTCAATAGTTTTGGATTCATAGATATCGGTGCCTGTAGTTATATCCATATATTTTATTGTAATAGTTCCTAATACTTGATTGTAATAGAAGGTAATTATTTGATTAGGATTTTCTTCTGTTAAATTAACTGATTGAGTAGAGTCGTTTTGAAGTTTATAGTTATATATAATTCTTGCTTCGTAGTTATGGCTTCTAAGCTCAAGGTTATTTATTGTTTCGGAAGGATATATTTCATTATTAGTAGTAATATCTATATATTTTAGTGTAACGGAACCTTTTGCTTCAATTGGTTCGGTATTTAATATTTTCAAATTCCCTTTTTTAACATAAGCATTAATATTATTATATTTAAAATATGCCCAAGATTTAGAAATACTTATTACATCAATTTGATCACCTCTATTAAGAACTCCTAGGACTTGAGAAAACATATTAGGTTTATTCATAACAAGAGCAGTTAAACTTGATACTTCGTACAGAGTGCTCATTTATATACCCCTTTCTTTTGTTTTTATATAAATAAAAATGTTTATTATATAATATGTGGAGTAATAAACAAAAGTGACAAAAATAGCATAATATGGTAAAATATGAATCGTGAAACAATATAATAAATAAAATTTGTTATATAACTTTTACAGATAAACTTTTTTATTATATAGGGGGATAATAATGATTTATACTTTACAAGGATTAAGAGCATTAGCCATGCTGGGTATTTTTTTATTTCATTCAGGATTATTACTTAATGGAACATTTCCTGTAACATTTTTTTTTATTTTATCAGGATTTGTATTATATTACACTAAATCTAATACTGTTGATAATATGGATTTTAAGCAGAGTATTAGATGGGCTTTTATGAAAATGGGGCCTTTTTATATTATACATGTAATCACATTTTTACTTAGTATAATTATAAGATGGGAATGGGTAAGTAATATGGAAACATCAATATTAATTAAAAGAATAATAATAGATTTATTATTAATTCAAAGCTTTTTTAAAGAAGATGCATTTATATTTAATAATTTAGCATGGTTTTTATCTGTCATATTTATTTTATATCTAGTTTCAATTCCTATTATTAAATTAATAAAGAAAATAAAATTAAATAAATTAATTATGTTTATTTGTTTAATTTTAATAACTCAATATATATTAAATTTAATTAACATTATGAATATGGGGAATTTATATTTGTACTCTAATCCGTTATATAGATTATTAGATTTTTGTTTAGGTATGATAGTTGCAAAATTGTTTATCAAAAATAAATTTGAAATTAAAAATTATAATAGGTGCGAAATAGAAATAGTAGTTACATTTATATTAATGTATGTAATCTCTTTTTTTGTAGATACTCGGTGCAGTTATTATTCACTATTATTTATAATTGCTTTATATATTTTTTCTTATGAGAATGGATGTATTTCAAAACTATTAAAATGTAGAATATTACAAAGTCTTGCTAAAATAAGTTTTGAATTTTATATGGTACACGAGCTTATATTAATATTATTTAGAAAGGTATTCTCTAATCTTAATTATAATTGGTTAATAAAAAATATAATAATATGTATACCTTCACTAATAATTTCATTAATAATTTCAAAATTAATTAGTAAGTATATTACTCGGAATATAAAAGGTAATTATAGAAGTGATGGTATTTGGGGGAAGAGATATGGAGTTAACTAAAAATCAGATAAAAATGACTAAGGGTGTAGCGATTTTATTTATGTTACTTTTACACTTATTTTGTACAAAAACATATGAAGGTTTATATATACCATTAATATTTATAGGGGATACTCCTTTAATATATTATTTGGCTTTATTTGGAGACTGTTGTGTAGCTATATACTGTTTCTGCAGTGGTTATGGATTATTAATTAGTTATAAAAATAATAAAGAAAATTACATTAAGAATAATTTAATGAGAATTTTTAAGTTATATATAAACTTTTGGATAATACTTTTCATATTTGTAGTTATTTTGGGGCCATTAATGGGGCAAGGCGAAAGCTATCCTGGTACTTTAAAGAATTTTATATTAACATTTACGGCATTAGATCCAGCGTATAATGGTGCATGGTGGTTTTTTACAACATATATAATTTTAGTTTTACTATCACCAATTATAAATAAAGTTGTAGTTAAATATAATAATACATTAGTTATAGCTTTATCATTTATATTTTATATATTTGCATATATTCAAAGAATCAAAGGAGTAATAGTTTTAGATAATAGTATATTAAATTGGTTTATAAGACAAACATCTCTTTTTGGAACATCACAATTACCATTTACAATTGGTTCAGTATTTGCTCATAGAAAAATATATAGTAAATTAAATAATATATGCAATAAGATAAGATATAAAAATATATTAGGAATACTAATGTTAATATTAATGATAGTAGCACATGGAATGGTTCAAACATTATTTGTTGCTGTATTTACAGGAATAGTATTTATTTGTATATTTAATTTGATGGATAAACCAGAATGGGTAAATAGATTGTTTAATTACTTAGGGGATCATTCGACTAATATTTGGCTTATTCATATGTTCTTTTATATGATTTATTTTAAGAGTTTAGTATATGGAGCTAAATATAGCTTTTTAATATTTCCTTGGTTAGTAGTTTTATGCTTAGCTTCATCTTATATAGTTAATTTAATATATAATATAGCAATAGGATTAACACAAGGAAGAAGTAATGAGTTAGAAGTAATTGAATGAGTATTTAAAAGTGTATTAAAAATTATGGGTAAACAAAAAGGGGGAACTATGGAAAGAAATTATTCAATAGATAGAATGAAGTTTTTATGTTGTATAGCTGTAGTATGTATACATACATCACCATTTAAGGATTATGCAATTGGTACAATAATAAATGTAGTTTCTAGGGTAGCAGTTCCATTATTTTTTGTTTAAAGTGGATATTTATTTTATGGAAACTTTAATTTGAATTATACTAAAAAATATATTATTAAAATAGCTAAATTATTTATTAGTTGGACTATATTTTATATAATTTTAGGGTTAAGTCTTGCATCAATATCTAATATACTAAATGGAAATAATGTGTTTTATGGATATAAAGACTATTTTTCCTAATTTAATATAATTGATCTTTATTATACTAAAGGCATAATAAAATATCATTTATGGTATTTAAGTTCAACTATTATAATAATTCCAATATTATATTTAATTATAAAAAATAATTGGATAAATAAATTTATAATTATTACATTAGTAATAAATATATTAGGAATATTTATATATAATAGTGACTTAGAAATAGTTGAAACAACAAGGGATGCTATATTTTTAGGTTTATTTTACTCAGTAATGGGTGTTTATATAAATATTAATGAGAAATTACTAAAGAATAAATTTAGTAAAAAAATTTCATTTAAATATATGATAGTAATATTAGGTTTTATAATAATATCTATCGTAGAGAGGAGATTATACGATATTTATTTTCCTAAAACAGCTGATTTTTATATTTCTACAATCCCATTAACTTTTTTATTATTTATGTTATGTATAATTAGAGATAGTAAAAAAGAGAGTTTTATTACGAATATAGGTGCTAATAGTGTAGGTATATATTTAATTCATATTGCATTTATAGATATTATAGACATAGCTCTATTTAAGCTAAATTTAACAAGCATAACTATGACAAAGCATTGGCAAATTATATATACACCAATTATTATTATTTTATCATATATAAGTTATAGAGAAATACAAAAAATTAAATTCAAAATAATAGGCACTTTAACAAATTATAAGGTAGTGAATAAATTAAATATTAAAAACTAATAAAAATAAGAGTACTTAAATATAAAATATAATTATACACTATAAAAATAATTATAATAAAAAGATAATGGGTATGTAGAATATATAACATACCCATTGATAGAGTAATTAATTATTAGTAATTTTTATGTTATTATTGTTACTACAACTATTAGTATATAAATTCAACTCTTTAGATAACAGCTCATTACTCCTAAAAGTAATATTAATATTATTAACAGTATCCTTATTAATACCACTAACAACATATTCAGAGTTATCAAGTCTTATTTTATTATTTTCAATAGTAAGCATGTCTTGTTCAACTAATTCACCAGCAGACCCACCAGTTCTATCATCATAAAATACAATCATGCCATCCTTACCATTAGAGATAAAAGAAGAATTAATTATACTTATAGGCCTTTTCATACTATAATGAGGTAATTTCAATAAAAAATCTTCATTATTAATATCACAATTATTAAATAAGGTAGTAGCTCCTTGATGCCAATAATCAAAGGTAATTTCAAAGTTATTAAGTTTGCAATTAGTAAAAGTATAACTAGGTTCATAAGCACCAGCATACGTACTCCAATTATTTATAGTACTATTACTAATATCAAAAGTTCCATGAATATTTCCAGTTATGTCTTCAAAGGTACAATTTTCATAAACTCCACCTATATTTTCACCGCTTTTATTTATAATAGTGCAATCTTTAAAGTTTCCATTAGCTAAGGCTGTATTCCAATTATTATCTTTATTATTGGATTTATCAATATTACATCTTAGATATAATCCAGTATCAATAATATTTTCAGCTCTACCATTAATATTACAATCCTTAATAGTAAGAGGCCAAATATCATTTTCTTCAGCTGCTCCAATAGTAATATTGCCATTAACGGTATTATCATAAAATCTAACATAACCACTACGTTTTCTACTTGTGTGACCTAAAGAAGCATTATCTAAATTATCACAATTTCTAACAACATAAGAGTTAGTACGTTCCCAAAAGTACACTTTTCCATCTATCATATCTTCAATTACAAAATTATGACCTGCACAAGTTAAAAAATCATTATTAGGGTTATCATGAAAATTAAGTTTTCTAAAGGTTACATCTTGCATCATGTCCCATCCATCTTCAGCATCATAAGCACATTTAGCAGAGGATTGACCACATTTAGTAAATTCACAGTTTTCTACTAACATATCTTTCATGGCAGATTGGGCCAACCCAACACATCTATTATTTTCAAATTTAATATTTTTAAATGAACAATGAGTGGGAACCATAAAATATTGAACTGATAAATCAGTTGGATAACTTTCTTCTAAAATTGTGACTTTAATATATTTAGCACCATCAGGAACTCCAATTCTTCTATAAAAATAGCTATCAACAGAAGAAATATATTTTTGCTCTCCATCATAAAAATGAGCAATCATATTCCAAGTATTACAGGAGTTGCCTTGATATCCTAAATACCTACTAACTGATAAATAACCAATTCCATCATATCCTTCAATAGAAATAAAATCAGATGTTGTTCTATTAGTAGACTCAATTAGTTTACCAGTTTTTATATCAATATCACCTAGTTTAAAACTATCACCAATTGAAATTGGATTAGTGTAAGTATAATATAAAGATTCATCTCTAGATTTAGCAATGCCATTACTACCACCATATCCAGTTATATCTTTTACAACTAAGTTTTCAAAAGAGCTATATTTAGCTTCACTACCAATACTAATTCCCATTACCCATTCAGAATTATTGGGAGAATTTGCATAGTCATGACTATAATAATCTCCTTCAATTGTTCCATTAATAACATGTGAATCAAAAGTATTGTTAAGAGTTATCATTAATGCCTTATCGCCAGTAAATTGATTTAATTTAATAGTTGCTCCATTCATATCTAAATTAAAGTTTGAAGGAATAAAAATACTTTCTTGATGATCAATTCTATAAGTTCCAGGTAACAATTTAATAGATGAGTAGCCTTTAGCACTTATATCATCAAGTAATTGTTGAAGCCCAATTCTTGTGTTAGTAGATTCTTGCATTACAACATTTTTATTATAATCATCAGCATACTTAACTATAGTTTCACCCCACCAGTTTCCAGCTTCACCATTACCAACAGTATCTGCAATTATACAAGTATAAGTATTAGAATTAGGAGTTATAGTAGAGGCTATTTTTTCAAGTTCAGCTTTAACTGTTTTAGAAGTAGGTTCCTCTAAATTAAGAGTAGCAATATGTTTATCTTCATAAGTATCGATATTTTTAATATTATATTTAGTTAAATCATCTTTTGTCATTATATATTCTTTTTCTTCTTTATTTTTTTCTTCTACTAAAAAGAAATTAAAAAGTTCATGTGAGTTACGACTATACTGATCTGTGGCTATTATTGAAAATTTTTGTTCACCTGGATTTTTGAAACTTCCTATATTAATTGAGTTGTCACCAGCTTTAACATTCTTTTTAACTATGTCTTTTTGCCCATCTATTTTAACTGTTATGGTGAATGTTTCTGAAGTATCTTCTTCCGTATATTCTTTATGATAATAATCTGTTACATAATAGTTTATTATTACATCTTCATTAGGAGAAACCTTAGGTTCTATATAATATGTCGATATATAAGGTACTTCATTTAAATTTATATCTTTAAGTGAGATAGAATCTGTATTTATAGTATTGCCTTTATAAGTAATATAAGATATTAGGTTTTGAATTAAAAATGTAGTTGTAATAGTTAAGATTATTAATAATGGTATAAGTACAGCTATAAATATATTAAATTTCTTTCTATTTAATTTCTTCATTTAATCCTCCTTATAAATATAACAAATTGATATTAATTTATTTTAACATATTTTGTTAAAAATATTGAAATATTTAGAAAAAATGTTTAAATTTATATTGGGGATTATATAATTAATATAATAATTTAATAAGGTTTTTATTTAAAGGAATAGGAGAAGAATTAATGAGTAAAAAAAGGAAAGTTATTATTTTAATAATAGTTACAGCAGTATTAATAGTAATTATAGGATTAAATCTAGGAAGGTTTTTAGTGGAATCAGATAAATTAGAAAAAGCAGATGCAATAGCAGTTTTTAGTGGAGATAGTGGAGCAAGAACTGAAAGGGCAGTAGAACTTTTAAAGGAAGGATATGCTGATTACTTAATACTTTCAGGGGGAAAGGTATATGATGATGTAACAATGGCAGAATTAATGAAAAATCATGCAATAAAATTAGGAGTAGATGAAAACAAAATACTTATTGATGATGAAGCATCAACGACTAATGAAAATGCTGAATTTACAAGGGATATAATAGAAGAAAACAATTTTAAATCAGTAATAGTAGTAACATCTGATTATCATACAAGAAGATCAAAACTAGCTATGGAAAAATCTTTAGAAAATACATTAATAGATGGAGAGAAAGTATCTGTAACTGTAACTCCATCTAAAGAAGAAAAGTTTACTACTAAATGGTGGACAAGTGGTGATAGTGTTCTTATGGTCATAAGTGAATATTTAAAGCTTATGGGTTATTGGGTAAAGGGATATATATAGTATTTATTTTTTTCATATATGATAAGTTTATATAGTTCTTTTCGATTGGAGGCAAAAATGAAAAATAAGAAAATTATAGTATCAATCTGCATAGTTTTAATTTTTATAAGTATAGTTATGTGTTTTATTAATAAAATAGATGTAACAAAATATACAATCTCAAATGAAAAAATACCAGAAGAATTTAATGGGTTTAAAATAGTTCAATTATCAGATTTTCATAGTCAAGGCTATAGAAATACAACAGAAGATATAATAAATAAAGTAAAAGACATTAATCCAGATATAATTGTAATGACTGGAGATATGGTAAGTTGGGATATAGAAGATATAGAAGAGGTTAAAATTTTAATTAAATCATTAGCAGAGCTATATCCTATATACTATATTGATGGTAATCATGAACATTTAGCTGAAATTTTACGTCCAGGAAAATATGTAGCTTTTATTGAATTTATGAAAGAGTTAGGAGTTACTACTATAAAAAATGATTATATAGAGATATATAAGGGAGATAAATCTATTAATTTATATGGGATAAACCTTCCTTTAGATGGAGCAACAGGACTTTATGTAAATAAGTTTCAATTAGAAAAAAATTATGTTGAGAAGACATTACCTGAGGCTAATGAAGAGAAATTTAATATATTGTTGGCACATACACCAACATTTATTAAGCAATATAGTCAATGGGGAGCAGATCTTGTTTTATGCGGTCATATGCATGGTGGAATTGTAAGAATTCCATTTACTAATATTGGACTTTTATCACCGGAAAGAACCATATTTCCTAAATATGCTGCAGGTAAATTTAAAGTTAATGGATCTATAATGATAGTAAATAGAGGAATAGGAACATCATCATTTAAGTTAAGACTTTTTAATAATCCAGAAATTACAGTAATTACTTTAAAGAGCAAATAAAATGATATATAAATAATAGAAAAGAACTTTTAAGGTACCTAACATAGTAAAGATAGGAAAAGCTTTAAAAGTTCTTTTTTGTATAGAGATTTAAATAATTGATAAATAGTATCATTAATATCATATACAAAAAAGTAATAAATTGATATAATATAAAATAGTTAGTTATGTAAAATAAGTAATATTATGGTTATTTGTTTTGAGGGGTATTAGGAGGATATAATATGAATAATGCACAAAAACAGTTTGTAGATATTTTATCTGCAGGCATTAGAGGAAAGAGAGCAGATAAAGTATATGAGAATGTTGATTGGAATGAAGTAATAGATTTAGCTAATAAGCACAAGGTCGAAGGAATAATATACTTAGCTTTACGTAAAAGTAATTTGGCCTCAAAAATTGGAGAAAATAGAATAAATTTATTAAAACAAAAAGCTGCAATTACAGGAATAGGACAATCAAGGCACATCTCAGGATTATCTACTGTTCTTAATAAAATTACTGAAGAAAATATTCCAGTAATTGTTTTAAAAGGACTAGTTGTAAGAGATTTTTATCCACAACCAGATCAAAGAACTATGAGTGATGCAGATATTTTAGTTCATAAGGATGATGTAGAAAAAGTTAAGCAATTATTAATAGAAATGGGATATATTTATTTAGAGGATCATAAGGCTTCACATCACATAGCATTGGTTCATCATAAATATCCAGTTGTTGAATTACATTGGAATTTATTTAAGAGAGATGGATTTAGTAATGAGCTAGAACATTATGAAAGATTAATTTGGAAGAGAGCTATAAAGGTCAATGTAGGGGAAGCAGAAGTTCTATCGCTTTCATACGAAGATTTAGCATTACATTTATGTATGCATATGGCAGCTCACCTTGCAGCGACGGGATTTGGAGTAAGGCAGCTTTGTGATCTTGTTGTACTTGTTGAAAAGAAGGGTGAAGAAATTGATTGGAATAGCTTTATAATGAAGGCAAGAATGTATGGCTTTGAGAAATTCAGCTTAATTATGTTTTTATTATGTAAAAAGTTATTTGATATAGAAATACCTAAGGAGTTAGAAATTAGGTCTGTAAATAATAAAAAATATGTAGCGGCATTGATTGATGAGATTTTTGAAGCTGGAGTACATGGTAAAAAAGACATGTCTAATCAATTTGCTACTCAAGTTGCTTTTAATTTCGAGGATAAGGATAGTAATGCTACATTAGGAGCTGTGAAAAGATATTTTAGATTTATTTTTCCTAGAATTAGTGATATGTCAGATAAGTATAGTTATGCTAAGAAGTTTAAGATTTTAGCTCCAATTGCTTGGATTCATCATTTATTTGTAGGAATTTTTACTAGTGAATATAGTTTTAAGGATAAATTTGAATTTTTAACTAAGGGGGCAGCTACTGCTGTTAATAGAAATAAGTTGCTTGATTGGATGGAATTATAGTGTAAATATTAAGAGTACTGTGGTATTAAATACAGTACTCTTTTTGTGGTGTGCCAAGCATGGACAACAAATTGATGGTGAAAGTCGTTGTGCTATTGTAGCTGGAACTACTAGCTAAAGATAAGGATGTCCATACTATTAGAAGACAACAGATGTCATAGTAACTTTCTCTTGCTCGATTAGATAGTAAGATATCTGGAGTTATTAATTAGCATTAGGCATAAAAGATTATAAGTTTTTTTATAAATAAGCAATATTAATTATTTACATAAAAGTAAATAAAAGGTAAAATATTAGTATAACATATTTAAATATTTATTTTTAAATTGGGGCGCAAATTTAGGAGTAAGTAGTTTAAGAATGTTTACGAAAATTATAAAGTGAGGGGTGAATAATTAATGAAAAAGGCATGGGAAAATCCTAGAGTTTTAGGACTAGAATTACATCATACTAATGATGGGCAAGGTGTTTATTATAGTAGTAAAGCAAGAGCAACTTTAGTGTGTAGAGGTGTTGGAAGTATTGGCGCTGATGGAAAGGTGACTATTGATAAGCATTGTGGAGAGCATATATTCGGAGCAACACTAGATGAGGCTAGAGCAAATTGGTATAAACACTGTGCAGAGGTTCATCCAAATGATCCACCTATTGGTGATGAACTTGTTGTAGGAAGAATATCTTAGAGTTCATTTAATAGAAAGTCATCATTAATATTAGTGATGATTTTCATTTTGTTGAAAAACCCCTATTTAAGAACAGGGGGTTTTTCTATTATGTACGTCTAGTAGGGTAACTGAATGAATTTTAATAACGTATCTTAAAGAGGGGAGTAGTCAATAATGAGTAGTTATTGAAAAAGAAAATATAATAATAAAGTGTAATTTACATAATATGTAATAAAATGTTATAATTGTTAATGCAAAACAAACTATATGAATAAAAAATAATAAATGAAGGAGAAAAGAAATGAAAAAGATATGGGAAAATCCTAGATTTTTAGGATTAGAATTACATCATACAAACGATGGAGAAGGTGTTTACTATACTACAAATACAAGAGCAACTTTAATTTGCAGAGGAATTGGACATAGAGACGCTAATGATAAAATAGTTATTACTGAACCATGTGGAAAGTCAATATGGGGAGCAACATTAGAAGAAGCTAGAGCAAATTGGAGACTACATTGTGAAGAGGCTCATTCAGGAAGACCAATGATTGGTGAAGAATTAGATTTTGGTAGAGTATCTTAGAATTTAATAATAATTATAATAAAAAGCCATCACTAATAATAGTGTTGGCTTTTTATTAAGTAATACTTTTTTATTAAAAACTACTACTAAATAATAATTTATTATTAATCAATAAGAGTGTATAATTATGTTATAAATTACATATATTACATAAAGTATAAGCGAGGTAAAGTTTAGTGATAAATAATTATTATGTTTATGGATTAAATATTAAATCAGAAATAGAAATTCAGGAATTTGAAAAGATAGATAGAATAGAAAATAAAGATATAGTTACTATAAGGTATAGTAAAATGCAAAAAGAAATAAAGGATAAAATTTCAGAGGGATGCAATATACAATTATTTAAAGATAAAATATGGTTTCATATAAATAATATAGCTACATATTGTATAACAAATGGAAATAGCATAGAAGTTGAAGTTTGTGAAAATGCGGACATGCAGCTTATGAAAGTATATATTATGTGTAGTTGCTTAGGATTTATAATGCTTCAAAGGGATATGGTTGCTATTCATGGTGCAGTTATAGAGATGGATAATAAAGCAGTTATATTTACAGGAGATAAAGGAGCAGGAAAATCTACATTAAGTACTGCATTAAGAGAAAAAGGATATAGATTTATTTCCGATGATGTTGCCTCAACTAAATTCGATAAAGTTCCTTATGTAATGCCAGGTTTCCCATATCAAAAATTATGTAAATCTGCCATGGATAATTTTGGTTATGAAAAGGACGAATATATTTCATTTATGAGTGATGATGAGATTAAATATATAGTACCAGCTAAGGATAAATTTGTTTATGAAGATAGAGAGCTGACAGCAATAGTCAAACTTAGTGTTGGTAGTGTTGAAGAAGTAACAATTGAAGAGTTAAGAGGGGGTGAAAAATTAAATAATATAATTGAAAATATTTATAGGGGTGAATATATCAAATATTTGGATGGAATGAATCCAAAGTATTTTAAACAGTGCCTTAATATAGCTAAAAATATAAGGTTTTTCAAAATTACTAGACCAGTGAATAAATTTACAGTAGATGAGCAAATTGAATTAATTGAGAGAGCAATAATTGGAGTTAAAGAGGCCGCAGTATAAAGTGAATATAATGATTAAAGAAAGCCAATATGTAATATAAGCATATTGGCCTTAATTATTATAAAAGCATTTTAAATATATTAGAGTTATCAGATTATAAATCTATAATAAGAAGAATTTATAGTATGAGTTTATATAAGTTTTTTATAATAAAAAATGATATTTGTAGAAAAAATAATAAGAAGTAATTCTTATTAGTAATTAATAAATTAATCAAATAGAAGTATTTAATTAATTTGAATTAATTGGTAAAATTTATATATAATTAGTAAACATAATAAGTAAATGTTTTGAATTAAATATAATAGGATAGGAGATTAAAATATGATTAATTTTAAAAAGAGTACTGGGAAAGTTGGAAAAGTAAAAAGAGATTTAAGAATAAATCTAGATACAATAATTAATAAAAATTTAGAAATAGAGGATACTGACTTAGATGGAGAAAAAGTAATGATGAACCTTGAGAAAGGTGAATACTTTATGATGAATGAAGTCGGAAGTAGAATATGGGAAATTATTAGTAAGCCTATAAATGTTAAAGATATAATTGAAACTTTACGTTCTGAATATGAGGTTGATGAAGAAACTTGTAAGTGTACAGTAATTGACTTTTTAACAGGGTTGAATCATGCAAAGCTTATTAGTATTAGCTAGAAAAACTAAAACATTTATATGCATGGATAATAAAGAGAAGTTTTATATAATACAAACTTTTTTTTATACAGGTTTTTATAGAGCATTTATACTTTTTATACCATTTAATAAGTTAAGAAAACGTATGGGTACACATAAACAAGAATCTCCAGAGAAGGTTGATAATGATACGTATAAGATTGCTAGAAGAATTGCTTCTAGAGTTTTATTTGTTTCAGCTAAGACACCATGGGAAAGTAAATGTTTAGTACAAGCATTAACTGCTCAAAAGTTATTGAAAAACCAAGGTATTTCCACAACAATTTATTTAGGTGTTAGAAGATATGAAAATGAAATGAAAGCTCATGCATGGCTAAGGTGTGGTGAGTATTATGTTACAGGTGGAGGAGTTATAGATCAGTATACTGTAGTAGCTAAGTTTGCTAATTAAAAAATATAAATATAAATTAAAAAATAATAAAAAAGGGGTATTTTTATGGAAAAGAAAAATTGGAGTAATCCAGAGTTAAAAACTTCAGATGCAATTCATACACATGAAACAGAATGTTCTTGTGGAGTTGTTATAAGTGGTGATATCACAACTTTTAAGGCGAATAAACATCCTTGTCACAAAACAGGAAATGGGCAGCATAACAATAGTGGAAATCACACTGAGGGAGTAGAGCAAAATGGTCATGTTCTTTCATCTGGATGCACAGATCCAAGCCATTATGATGCACAAGGTAATCCTATGTGTTGTTGCTTTAAGGCTGCATCAGTTGGAGGAATGTCTTAAAGGGTTAAATGATGATAAGAAGGAGAAGATTAGAATTTGAATCTTCTTTATTTGTGAATAATAACTTTTATTAAAAAATTTGAGATTAAAAATAATATTATATAAATTTAAGAGGTAGTATCTATATGTAGAACTATTTTATAACAAACAATTTACAATGTTATAAATAAAGTTCATTCATGATCAAGAAAATAAACAATAAATATATTACACTTAAAATGTTAATACAAAATATGGAAATTAACATTTTAAGTGTTTTCTTATTATAAAATATTAATTTGTTATTGCTACTAAAGTATTAATTATAATAATAAGAATATTCCCCTAAAGTGTAATTTACATAAATTGGAGTAATAATATATAATAAATATACGCTGATATTAGTATATGGATATTTTAATTACTACTGATTAGAACTAGATATGAAAATTAATTTAGTAAATAAGTGGTAATTAAAGATCAATAATTTTATACTTAATAAATTCAGTAAGATAATATAATTAATCGGAAATGGTACCTATATACCCAAATGGTATCAGTACCGAAGTGTACAAAAGGGAGAGGATTAATAATGAAAAAATGGGGAAAACCAGAATTAAAAGTTTTAGGGGTAGAGGATACAAGAGAGGGAGTTTCAATGACAGGTATTTATGCACCAGAGGGATATGAATGGATATGTGCAAGTTGTTATGGAGATCCTAGAGGTGATATCGATGATAAGGGAACAACTAATGACGGAATTATATACACAACGCCAAACCAAACTTGTGGTGATTGCAAAGTAAGTAATAGATGGATAAAAGTATTAAAAGGAACTAAGCCATCGGTAGGTCTATCTTAAAATTTTAAGGTTAAGTAGTTATAGAGATTAAATTTATTAATTTATCAGTAAATGAAAATAACATAGATGTTACTAATATCTAGTTAAGACATGATGTAAGATTGTCTTAATAATAAAAACCACCTTCAATACTAACAAATTAGTATAGGGGTGGTTTTTATAAATAAAATTAACTCACTATATAGTTTTACATGTAATATGTTTATAAAATCTTAATGGTGGTTTATAATATAACTAATGATATATGGTTAGAAGGGAGAAGTAAATGAATACAAATAAAAATATTTATATAACTCCAGAAGAATATGAAAAAATGCAATCAACATTTAATTGTAAAACTGAATATGATAATGGAAGAATTATCATGCATTCAGATACATCAATTAGACATAATGATATAGTATTAAACATAGCATTTGCTTTAAAAAAATATCTTAAAGGTAGAAAATGCAAAGTTAGTACAGAGCAAATAGAGGTTATATTTGATGAAAATATAAAATATAAACCAGATGTATTTGTAACTTGTGAAGAAGCAACAACAAAAGGTCAAAGTTTTACATCACCACCAAAACTAATATTTGAAGTAGTTTCAAAAAGTACTTCTAGCCATGACTATATAACAAAGCTTTCAGTATATCAAAAATATGGAGTGATGGAATATAATATAGTAGAGCAAAATGGAAATATTGTTCAATATGGATTAGAGGATGGAATTTATAGAATAACAAACACATTTCATAATGGGGATATATTTTCAAGTTATTTATTTAAAGATTTTACTGTAAGTATGGAAGAGATTTTTGAGTAAAAATAAAAGCTACATATGAATTCAATTAATAGATGCAATACATATGTAGCTTATTTTTTTAAACTAATTCACTGGCAACCTCTAATATGCTTTCTCTACTAACCTCTCTAAGATGTCCCTTCTCCAACTTCATAATTCTATTACAAATATTAAGGGCTGAAGGTCTATGAGTTATTATTATGCATGTAGGTTTAGTAGGTAATTCTCTAACAGCCTTTAAAACATTAACTTCAGTTTCAGGATCAAGAGCAGATGTAGCTTCATCAAGAATCAATATAGGTCTTTCCCTTAAGAATGATCTAGCAATAGCAATTCTTTGAGCTTGTCCTTCTGAAATACCAACACCTTTTTCACCAATCATAGTGTCAAGACCATTCTCAAGTTCATTAACAAAGTCAAGAGCACAGGCATTACTTAAAGCAGCTTTAATTTCATCATCACTAGCATTAGGATTACCATATTTAAGATTATCTCTAATACTTCCAGAGAATAAGGTATTCCCCTGAGGTACATAAGAAATAAGTTCTCTATAATTTCTATTAATATCCTTAACAAGATCACCTTCACTAAGTAATATATTACCTTCAGTTGGATTAATTAATGATAAAATCAATCGAATCATAGTTGTCTTACCTTCACCAGATGGACCAACAAAGGCAAGGGTTTCCCCAGCTTCTATAGTTAAATTAATATTATTTAAAATATTATTATTAGCCTTATAAGCAAAGCTTACATTATCAAAAACTATATTAGGTTTATTAAATGCAGAAGATGCTTTACTGCTAATAGTATCTAAAGCAACTTCTAAACTACCAATATCATCAAGTTCTTTTTCATCAGCCATTTTTTCAACTGGAATAGCTTCTATTTCCATAAGTCTTTCAGCAGCAGCCATAGTTGAAATAAGTCCAGGAATCATACTTGCTAATGAAGAAAATGGTGCTTGTACTTTACTATATAATTGAAGCATTCCTGTAAATGTACCATAAGTTGATAATCCCTTTGCAATGTTTAAAACTCCCCAAGTAAATATTGTGAAGTAAGCAAGAGAAGAGCAAAAGCTCATAGACATTGAAGTCATTACTGAAAGTCTTGTATTTCTCATAGCAATTTTATATTTATTATTTTGAATATCAATAAGTCTATGCATATTTATTTTTTCCATACAGAATGTTTTAACTATCATTATGTTTTGAATAGATTCCTGCATAAATGATCTATATTTAACATCTTCTTCTTGAGCTTCTTTATATAGATCTTTAAGTTTACTGCTAAAATATTTACCAACTAATATTAAGAATGGACCAAGAAAAACTGCAGCTAATGCAATTGAAGGGGCCCAGCTTATTAGGGTATAAAAAGAACCAATCAATGTAACAAGCAGTGAAACAAGGCTTGGAATTGTACCAAGAATAGCAGAGCTAATATTACTAACATCTGATGTTACTCTTGTTAATAAGCTTACAGAGTGAAATTTACTTTGTTCTAGCCAATCACTACATTGTATATGTTGATATATTTTTCTTTGAATATTTTGTGTTAATTTAGTTGATGAGTGTGTACTCATAAATGATGTTACTGGACTTGATAGCATACTAATTAAAGTAATGGAAAGCATTATAATTAACCAGCGAATTGTAGCATCAGAGTCACCACTAATTGCAGAGTCTATTAATGATTTTGAAACTGTAACATTATAGATGCCTATAATAGCAAATATAACATTAACAATTATTGAAAATATTAAGAATAGAATTGCTGGTTTAGCATAGGATCCCATCCATTTTATCTTCATCCATAAGTCTTTTGATGGCTTAAGTTTCTTAAAATTTTCCATAGTATCTCCTTCCTAACTTTTGTTATAAACAATCATTATTATTTTAACATTATAGTAAAATATTTACAAGAAATCCTAAAATTATAATTGGTAGATTTAAGAAATTTTATATGGTAATATATTCATATAATAACAAAATAAAGTTAATAGGGGATGGCAGATTGATTTTTACTAAAAAAATAAATTTAAGACTGACTCTTATAGGGATTGTATTTGTGGGACTTTTAGTATCAACAAATGGAATACTTATGGAGTATGGTTTAAAGAAGAGTGTTGAGTTTACATATAATACTCATTATAATGAAGCTAAAAAAATACTAAATCAAGAAATATATATATTAAGAGATATTGCAAATGGGTTAGCAAAAGATAAAAATATAATAACTTATTTAAATAATAATAAAAGCATTGATGATTTAACTGAACAGGAGACAAAACAAGTAATTGAAGAAATTGAATATATTCAAGAGTATTTAAAAGATTTAACATTTATAAATCATGTTACTCTTATAAATATTCTAGGAGAATATTTGTTTTATTCGGGAGAATTAATTGAAAATTTAAATGTGATTTCTAATTATGAATTAGATAATTTTGGATTTAGTAAAGAAAACTCACAAATAATAACGGATATTTATACTGATCCTGGAAGTGGAAAATATACAATGGCAGTAATTAATTTTATTTATTCAGATGAAAGTGATGACCCATTAGGAATATTTATTTTAGATATTTTACTGGATGATTTGATTGAGGATATAAATTCTAAATTTTATATGGGGGAATTAAATGCATACATAAAAATTGATAATAATACTTACTATTCTAGCGATGGAATTGTTAATAGTATTAATAATAAAAAGAATAATTACATAGCAAAGTTAGAGAATATTTTTGATGGTAATATAGAGATATTTTTAGAATTTGATAAAGATTCTATTGTTTATAGTAAATATATGAAAAGAGTTAATGATTTTAGAATTTTGATATTTACTATTTTGGGAGTAATTTATTTATTAGCTTTAGTTTTACTAATTAGAAGAACATTTAAACCAATATTAAAGTCTTTAGATAAGCTGAAAATATTATTGAGAAATTTGGATAATGAAGATTTAAACTTTGAAAGTTTAAATGAATTTGAACAATTAGAGGTTATTTCTAGTTCTTTAGGAACTTTAGTTGATAAGAAAATTAAATCTCTTATTTATTATGATGAATTAACAAAATTACCTAATAGAAAATTATTATTTAATCTATCCAATGATTTAATAGAGGCTAATAAAAATTTTGCATTAATATTTGTTGATTTAAATAAATTCAAATATATTAATGATGTTTTTGGCCATAGTGCAGGAGATGAAGTATTAGTTAATTTTAGCAGGAGACTTAAAAAGTGTTTAAAAGATAAGGGAATAGTAACTAGATATTCTGGTGATGAATTTATAATTATATATAACAATTACATTGATAATGATGAGTTACAGTTATTTTTTAATAATGTAATACTGGAAGAGTTTAAGGAACCTATAACATTTAATAATGGTAAAAAGGTATTTATGAATTTTGCCGCTGGAGTTTCTGTATATCCTAAGGATGGAAATAGTTTTAATGATTTAATTAATAAAAGTGATTTTATGATGTATTCTAGCAAAAGAAGTAGCAAGAATTCAAAGTTGTTGTTTTTTAATGATTCAATTTATAAAGAAATACTTGAAATTGAAAATATGAAAGAAGATTTAAAGTATGCAGTAGATAACAATGAATTCATTTTATACTACCAGCCAATAGTAGATAAAAGTAAGTCTATAAAGAAGCTTGAGACATTAATTAGATGGAATAATAAAAAACTAGGATATATTCCCCCAGATAAGTTTATTGAATATGCAGAAGAAACTGGAGAGATAGTTAAAATAGGTTATTGGATTATAGAAGAAGTATGTAAAAACTTTATTGAATTATTTAATTCAGGTCATATATTACAAGTTAGTATAAATGTTTCTCCAATTCAACTTATGGAAGTTGATTTTGTAAATAGGGTTGAGGAAATTCTTAATGAGTATAATGTTATTTGGGAAAATTTATGTTTTGAAATAACAGAATCAGTGGTTCTTGATGAAAATATAATTATTCATGATAATTTATTGTTACTAAATAAAAAGGGAATAAAAATTGCCTTAGATGATTTTGGAACAGGATATGCATCATTTAGTTATTTAAAAAAATTTAAACTTGATATTTTAAAGATTGATAAAATATTTATAGAGAATGGTTCATATGTTGATTTTAAAATTGTAAATAATATAAAAAATATTGCTCATCTACTTAATATGGAAACTGTAATTGAGGGTGTTGAAACAGCAGAGCAATTTAAAGTATTAAGTAATGTAGGTTGTGATTACTTCCAAGGATATTATTTTTCGCATCCTTTACTTGCAAATGAGATAATAAATTATCTCAAGAGAGTTAAGGAAAACTAGAAATAAAATATTAATTAAATATGGTTATAGCAATATAATTATGTAATTGTCTCTAGGACAAGCTAAAAATGCGCTGAAGTTTTTAATTATCAGCGCATTTTTTATTTTGAGATACTAATTAAAATAAGGTATTTTTTTTACTTTCCCTTTGGATAGTTTCTTTATTTTTATTGTTTAAACTACCAAGGGGACTGTTAAAACTATTAAGAGGATTTGGAAGCTCGGTATTACTAGATGGCATAACACCTCTAGTTCTGTGTTGCTTATCATTAGATTTAGCCATAATATTATATCTCCTTTAATATATGATTTTATCCTATTGAGTTGAAAATTAAATCAAATAATAAATTTAATATTAAGGTTATTTATGTTGTTATATTAATCTATATATCGTCACCGTCATCTATGTAACTAAATTCATTACAAGCTATATTGTTGGCTACTATAGGGTCCTCAACAGTATTTGCTAGAGGTGTGTCAACTCCCTCTGGAGATTTACTTACTAAAAATTCTTGACTTGGTTCATAATAGCTTCTTACATGTGGCAAATAAACATTAGACTTATCTTTCAAGATGCTCCCTCCTTGCAACATAAATGTTGTAAATATACTATACATAATACTAATTATTAATTTAGCTTTAGGAATAATTAAATGTAAGCCAATTAGTTTCATAATAGTTTATTCCTAAGCATATATATAGTGTTTGAAGGTTGTACAAAAAATATACATATTAAAAATAAAATATTAATTCAATTAGGTATAAAAGTTAAGTATAAAAGGAGAGAAGGAGAAGTTATTATGTATCCAATCAAGTTTGAAAACATTTACCGTGAGAAAATTTGGGGTGGAAGAGATTTAGAAGCTTTTAGAAATAACTTACCATCTGGAGATATTGGTGAGTCTTGGGATGTTGCATGTCATCCAAATGGAACTGGAGTAGTTGCAAATGGTGAATTAAAAGGAAAAAAGTTTGATGAAATAATATCTGAATTTGGACATGCTTTAGTTGGTTCAAAAGTAAGTACAGAAAAGTTCCCATTGTTAGTTAAATTAATAAATTCAAGAGAAAAGTTATCTGTTCAAGTTCATCCAGGAGATGAATATGCTCAAAGAGTTGAAAATCAATTTGGTAAAACAGAGGCTTGGTACGTTGTAAATGCAAAGCCAGGGGCAAAATTAATTGTTGGAACAAAGAACTGCGATAAAGAAGTCTTTGCTAAGGCTATAGAAGATGGAAGATCTGAAGAGTATTTAAATGTTGTAGATGTTAAAAAAGGAGATTGTTTCTTAATTAATAGTGGATTAGTTCATGCCATTTGTGAGGGATTAATAATAGCTGAGATACAACAAAATTCAGATGTTACTTACAGAGTTTATGATTATGGAAGACCGAGAGAGATTCATGTTGAGAAATCTTTAGATGTAATTGACTTTAATTTAAAAGCAGTAAATTTATCAAATAAAGAGATTGTGAATTTTGATGGATTCTCTAAAGTAGATTTCTGCGAAAATGAGTATTTTGGTATGCAAAAATTTAATATTGAAACTGAATGGTCTGATTGTAGTAATGAAGAGAAGTTCTTTATTTTAACTTGTGTTGATGGTTGTGGAATTATTGAAAGTTGTGGAACCGTTGAAAGTGATGGAACTGTTGAAAATGATGGAATCATTGAAAGTGAGGGAACGAGCAGACAAGCTGCTAAAGCTGTGAGTAAACAAGATTTCCGTGAGGAAATAAAGATGGGAGATAGCTATTTAATACCTGCAACATTAGGAAAATATGTTGTTAAGGGTAACTTAGCAGTAATCAAAAGCTACCCAATGTAAATTTTTGTATGCGCCTCCGGGGAACACCCAATAAATGGATGTTCCCCGGAGGCGTATTATTTTTATGTGATTTGTCAATAATTTAGTTAAAACTTTCATAAGGAGGAGCGTTTTTAATGGCATCACCAAAGAGACCGTGGGTACCTGGAGCAATTTATCATATAACTAATAGAGGAAATCATCAGGAAATAATATTTAGAGAAAATATTGATTATATTGTTTATTTAGGAATTTTAAAAGAGACTTTAAAGTTTTATCAGGATGATAATTATAAATTAATTAGCTATTGTCTTATGAGTAACCATGTGCATTTGCTTTTGAAGACTGGCACTAAGGAGCCAAGTTTTTTTATGAGAAGAATTAATAGTATGTATGCAAGATATTTTAATAGTAAATATCAATGTATAGGTCATTTGTTTCAAGGAAGATATTTTAGTAATTTAATAAATAATGTTATAGAATTACTTGAGGTTAGTAGGTATATACATTTAAATCCAGTCAGAGCTAAAATGGTTGATAGTCCAGAGAAATATATGTGGTCTAGTTATAATAAGATTGTATTAAATGAAGATAAGTTTAAGGATTTAGATTTAAATAGTAGAAAGTTAATGACAGATATGTATATAGATGAAAACGAGATATTAGATTTATTTAACATATATTCAATAATTGAAGAAAATAATAAAAAGGATTTGGAATGTAAAGTAAAGAATATGATGGAAGAGAGTAAATTTAAATATAAGAAATATGTAGAGAGCAAGATTAATGCAGAAGAAGAAGTATAATTAACTGTAAAAATATGTAACGACCTCGGAGACCCTTACATTTTATGTAAGGGCCTCCGGGGTCGTTACAAAAAGTGGAAAATGGATTTTGCTATTATGGAGGGAATATATATGAAGTTTGTTTTAGCACCAGATTCTTTTAAGGAAAGTATGACTGCAAAAGAAGTTTGTATTGCAATGGAAAAAGGAATAAGAAAGGTATATAGAGATGCAGAGTGTATTCATGTACCTATGGCAGATGGAGGAGAAGGAACAGTTCAATCTTTAGTTGATGCAACAGGTGGAGAATTATATAAGGAAGAGGTTACTGCACCATTAGGAAATAAGGTTATTGCAACTTATGGGATACTTGGAGATGGGCAAACTGCCATTATAGAAATGGCAGAAGCTAGTGGACTTCAGTTAGTTCCAAGAGAAAAAAGAAATCCATTGATTACTACAAGCTATGGAACTGGAGAATTAATAATTTCAGCATTAAATAAAGGAGTTAATAAAATATTAATAGGATTAGGTGGAAGTGCAACTAATGATGGTGGAGTTGGTATGCTTCAAGCTTTAGGGATAAAATTTATAGATAAAAGTGGACAAGACATAGGATTTGGTGGTGGAGAGCTAAGTAAAATTGTAGATATAGATATGTCTTCCTTTGATAAGAGAATTCTAAATGTTGATATAGAAGTTGCTTGTGATGTAAAGAATCCACTAACAGGAATTAATGGAGCAAGCTATGTATTTGGACCTCAAAAGGGTGCAGATAAAGAAATTGTTAAAATATTAGATGATGGATTAAAGCATTTTTCAAATATTATTAAAGAAAGAATGGATAAAGAGATTGATAATATTGAAGGTGCAGGAGCTGCTGGGGGATTAGGTGCAGCGCTTCTTGGATTATGTAATGGAAAGCTTAAAAGAGGAATTGATATTGTTGTTCAATATTCAAAATTAGAAGAAAAAATTAAAGATGCAGATTATGTCTTTACAGGAGAAGGTAGTATAGATTTTCAAAGTAAGTTTGGAAAAACCCCTGTTGGAGTATCAATGTTAGCTAAAAAATATGGTATACCGGTAATAGCCTTTGCTGGTAATGTAGGAGAGGAAATCGAAGAATTTTATGGTTTGGGAATAACTTCAATAATTGGAATACTACCTGGAGTAGTAGCTCTAGAGGAGGCACTAAAGGCGGGAGAAACTAATATGGAAAGAGCAGTTAAGAATATAGTAAGGATACTTTAACTATTCCATAAAATGTATGTGCCTCCGGGGAACACCCATTTATTGGGTGTTCCCCGGAGGTATATCGAAATATAGTAAAAATTGTCGTTGAAAAATATTTAAGTTATTGGTATAATTATATTTCTCAAAGGGACGAACAAAAAGATGAAATTTTATATAAATATTTGGAGGAGTTACCAATGCCAGTAAGAATTGCTATATTAGGTGGACCAAGATGTGGTAAAACAACATTAATTCAACAATTATACGTAGACTTAAAAATTAGAGATATAAATGTAGGAGTTGCTACAGAATATAGTACAGATTATTTAAGAGATAAGGGTATGATTGAATCTATTTCAGAACAATATGGAATATATTTAGGTCAATTACATTTAGAAAAGAGCTTAGATGGACATGATTATGCTATAACTGACTATGCTACTTTTGTACCGTATATATATGGAAGATTAATGCTTGGAGATAAGAAGAGAACTAAGAAAGAAATCGAAATATTAAATGATTTATATAGCTTAGCAATCAGAGATCTACCACAATATGATCACATATTCTTTGTACCAAGAGAATTTGGTTATAAGAAAGATGGAGTTAGATGGCAAGATGAAGAAGTTGCTCAAATGGTGGATAAGGCTATCTTAGGATTCTTAGATGCTGAAAATGTTAAGTATTCAGTAATTACAGGATCAACTAAGGAAAGATCTGAGCAAATTATGAAGATAGTTGGAATAAATAAAGAAATTGTACAACCTGTTAAAGCTAAAGAGGTTAAAGAAAAATAATTTTATAAAGGTATTATTTATATATAACTTTTGTATATAAATTAAATTTAAGATAAAAGAATAAAAGTAGTTATATGAGTAGGCAGTGAAAATCTGAAAGGATAGTAACTGTCTATTTTTTATTTTTTTAAAATTATAATAAATATAAATAAAAAATTAAATAAGTTATTCTATATAAAATCAAAATATAACCACAAAATTATAAAAAAGAAAAAGTTATAAAATGTTACAAAATATTTAAAAATATTTACAAATTATTTGAAAAAATATATAATTTTTACTAAGGGGTAAATAGTTTGAGTAATATTGGGGGGTAATACTCAGAAGTATTACTTTGAAATGATATTTCTAGATATTAATTCCTAATGAGATTGAAGAAGGAAAAAAACAATATTATGGAGGATTAGTAACATTTATAATAGTTGTTTTTGTAGCTTTTATTACATGGGCTTTAGGTGATACTTTATGTTGGGTGAGAGGGAAAAAAACTTTTAGTTTTGTAATTAAATTATCAGAGGGATTATTTAAATTAGGCTGTAAGTAAAATGATTTAAATTATATTAATTAAATAAACATATAGAAATAATATTTAAAACTACTTACTCTTTAAAAGTAAAAGAGGTAATATATGAGAAATTATAAAATGTATTTAGAATTGGTTTTAAAACGAGCTAAAAATAGATTTTTAATAAATTTAATGGAAAGAATAGAAATAGTTTGTATATTTATTTTAGCTATAATTTTAGCAATAGGAACTGTGTTTTACTTTGGAGCTACATTGAAGAATATTCCAATTACTTTTGATGTTTTACCTAAATTATATTTTTCTATTTGTATACCTGCAATTTTACCATTTGTATTTTGTGAGTTGAAAAAGCAGAAAAAAGAAAGTGTTAACTATATAATTGAAATTTTATTTGGGCTAAAAAAATACAATAGAGTTATGGAGATATTAAAGCTAATATTAACTGTTTCATAATTAAAATATCAGTAAATAGAGAGTTTTCAAATATAGAAGATAAAAAAGGTATAGTTAAACAACGTATAAAGTTTGATAGACTTAGTGCTTATTTTGATAGGGCATTCATAGAAAGTAAATTATATATAACATTTTGTATATTTTTTATTTTATTTATTCAAATTATAAATTTTATTATTAAGAATTCCTTGGGATTAAATAGTATTGCACAAATAATATTACTAATTTCAATTTCAACTTATATGTTAGACATGTTAAGAAAAGAATATCTTTTGATTATAATAAATATGAGGGCTTCTTTAATAAAATACATAATATATCTACAAATTATGTATATATATATATCATTTTGCGCAATGATTATTAGTATTTTAATATCAGCATTTGCAGGCGATGCGTCATTTAATGAAATATTTTATGGATTAGATATATTTAGTTATTTATATTCATTAACTTCATGTATTACTATAACTGTGATATTGAGATTATTATTTGGAAAAACAATAAATAGTATTATCAAAAGTGCTATAGTTTTCATAGCAATAATTTTATCATATATAATAATTCCAAATATATCTCAACAAATTAGTTTAGCTATGAATATAAGTTTAACATTAAGTAAATTTTTAATCTGTTTATTGTTAATAGGAATACAATTAATAATGGTGAAAACATATGAATTACATGAATAAATTACTACAGAAAATAAAATGTATAGTAGATTTGTTAATTGAGATTATAATTAATGAATTTAATAATCTTTTGTTTGGAAAATATGGAAAAATAATTCAAGAAATTATTTTAAATTAATTTATGGGGGATGAGGAAAATGAAGAATATTAAGGTTTATTTTGTTACAGTTTTTACAATAATTATTATTTTATTTTTAATTTCTATGATGTACTTTAACAAAAGTTTTGAAGTATTAGAAACTCAATATGTACCTTTAAAAAGCTTTGCATTATATATTATAAATCATGAAAGTGTAGACATAAATTTTATTAATATAATTATAGTTAGTTTAGTTGGAGCAGTACCAATTTCATTACTTTTTACTACTATTTCTAAAAAGTTAAATAATGCAATGAAAATAAGAGGTAAAAAATAGTGATAGATAAGATAAAGGTTAACAATATAACTAAAGTTTTTGATTCAGTGATAGCTCTTAATAATGTAAATATTCAATTTGAAAAAGGAAAAGTTTATGCTTTACTAGGACATAATGGTGCTGGAAAGACTACATTAATTCAAAATATATTAGGAATACAAAAACTAAAAAAAACAATTGATAGTGGAGAAATTATTTATTTAAGTAATGAAATTAAAATTAGAGGAAATGAATATAAGAATCATTTATCATATTCGCCTGAAATATATTCATTATTTGAAGATTTATCTGTTATGGAGTACTTAACATTTGTGGCAAAAGTATATAAGCGCCCAAAATCATCAGAAGAATTAATAAAAAAATTAATAGAATATTTTGAGTTAAAGGGTAAAGAAAATAGATTTATTTATAGTCTGTCAAATGGTATGAAAAGAAAAGTTGCTCATATTGCAGCTTTATTAACAGAAAGTGATTTCTGTTTTTTAGATGAACCGTTTTCAGGTTTAGATCCTGTTTCTATTTTTAAGCTTAAGAGTTTTTTATGTGATGATATAGAAAAAAATAGAACATATATTATTTCAACACATCAGTTAGCAATTCTTGAAAGTATAGTGATTCCAGATGAGTTAATGGTAATTTTACTTATGAAGGATGGAAAATTAATATATCAAGGTACAAAGAAAAATTTATTAGAATCAACAGGAGAAGAGAGTATAGAAAAGGCATATATAAAATTAAGTTAAATTTAGAGGGGTATATGAAAAGAGTAGTAGGGATAATGATTAGTTTTACAATAATAGTTTTTATTATTATTTGCAGTATTAATGAATGGTTATGGTTTAAAGAGGAAATATATTTTAATGATTCAACAATAGAAGAAGTAGAATTACTATTTCAATCAGGAAAAGAAGGAATTATATATTTTGGAAGTCCTAAGTGCTCAATGTGTAGGAAATAAGAGTTAGTTCAAGTGGAGATTTTTTTATACTTATTGGGGATAAGAAAAAAATAGTTCAAATAGACCAAGAAACTTATAAAGAAAAAAATACTTTTGAAGTAGATGATTTTATTAATGACTTTATTATTATAGGAGATTCATTAATTATACATGGTGAAGAAGATATTATAGAATATGATATAAGTAGTGGTGAAGAAAAGGATGATTTAGATTTTTTTAAAAATAAATTCATAGAAAATAATTTTAATTTTTCATTGATTAAAACAAATGATCAAAATAAATTATATTATTACAATGTTGAAGGACTTTTTAGTTATGATTTAAATCATAAAAATATTGAAAAAATTATAAATGGTAGTTGTACAATTTTTGGAAATGAGAATATTATAGTCACATCCTTAATAGTTAAGGAAAATGGAGATTATTTAGGGGTATTTAATAAATGGGCTGATACAGGAAATCCAGTAGCTATTATCAATTTTAAGTATAACGAAGATAAAACTAAAATAGCTAATGAAAACATAACTATATATTCATTATTAGAAAACAATTCAATTAGACAAGCCGTTTCTAATTATAATAGTAATAATACAGAAATATTTCTTAAATATGAAGTTGGATTAGACTTTGAAAATTCTTTTACAGAAGTAGATGCTATTAAGAAATTAAATGCTGAAATTAGTAGTGGAAATGGTCCAGATATAATTATTCTTAATGGATTAAACTATGAAACTTATGTAGAAAAAGGTATATTAGAAGACATAAGTAGTATAATATCAGAAAATAATAGTAAGCTATTTAGTAATGTTATAGAGGAGTATACTGTTAATGGTAAAATTTACGCATTTCCAGTTGCGATAAAATATCCAATTTTAGTAGGTCCAAGAGATGAGATTGAAAAGATAAACAATCTTGATTCATTTGTGGAAGTAGTTAAAGAATTAAGTAATAATACTAATAGACCAATTATAGAAAATTATTATACTGAAAAAGAGTTTATATGTTCATTATACAACGCTTATGGAAATAGTTGGATTAAAGATGATAAAACTATAGATAAAGATAATTTAAGTAATTTCTTAAAAAAATCAAAAGAGCTATATATTACCATTGAAAACAAAATAAGGAATACTACATGAAAAATGGAGAAGTGCTTGAAGAAAGTATTAAAATAGATGAAAAAAGTGAAGAAGATTATTTTGATATAGAATATTATTTAAACTCACCACTTTTTATAGAGTCTTTTCAGATGAAGGATGCACCAATTTTTATGTATGGATCTTTAGATAATATATGGGATTATGCTTCTTTAATTACACTATTATATCAAAATAATGAAATTGATTATAAAATATTAAATAGAGAAGATGGTGGAGCATTTAGTTCAACTCTTCTTATGGGAATAAATACAAAAGGTAAAAATAAGGAGAATGCAAAGCAAGTTTTGGAAAAGTTAATATCAACTGATATAAATAATTCAAATGTATTTAATGGTTATAATACTAATAAAGAATATATAACAAAGCAGTTAAATGAATATCTTGATTATTTTGAGCCTATATATGATGAAAAAATAAACCATTATATAATACAAGATGATAATAGAGAAGATGAATATATAATGATATTTCCAAATGATGATGATATAAATGCTTTAATTAATGAGATAGAAGATATTAAGAAGGCAGCTACAGTAGATAAGAGAGTAATTTTAGAAATAGCTAAAGTTTTTGAGGGTTATGTAAGAGATGACTATACCTTAGATCAAGGTATAGATATTATAGAAGATAATTTAGAATTATATTTAGCTGAATAGTAGAAATAAAAAATAATAAATTAGATACAGGTAAGATGAAGGAATATAAATAAAATTATATTTTTGAAGTTATTTACTATAAAATAATTTTATTTAAAAAGGTTATAAGTCTATAATTATAGATTTATAACCTTTTTATCTTGAATTTAAGAATAATTGCATAAAAAAGATAAAATAGGAGAAAAGTAACGGTTATAAAAATATAGTATAATTTTTGTATAATATTTAGTAAAATGTTAAGAAGTAATGAATAAATTAATGAGATAAATATTTCTTTTAAAGGAAAAGTAGAGTCAGAAAAAACTTATCTTAATGGTTTTAAGGGAGAAAGAGTGAATTAAACAATGGATATGCTTTTTTTATACTTAAGAATTAATAAAGTAACGTTGAAAGTAATTAGTTATATTGGTAATTATGGATATAATATACCGATGGTTAGATATTTAATACATTGACTTCCAAAAAATTCAATGCTAAGATACATAGGTTGCTATGTATTTGTCTAATTTATGTTAAAGTTAATTTATAAAATTGTAAAAGGCATGAAGGTTGATGTATCAAAAATAGGAGTTACATCATTAATAGTGTTTATATAAAAAAACAGAAAATCTATATACAAATGGATATAAAGGAGAGGTGAAAAATATGATAAAAAAATTAGCTCCCTATATGAAAAAATATAAAACGCCATTAATTTTAGGTGTTTTATGTGCAGCATTAGAAGCTACTTTTGAATTATTAATCCCACTAGTAATGGCTCAAATCGTTGACTTTGGTATTTCTTCAGGAGATACAGGGTACACAATAAAAATGGGATTATTAATGCTTATAATGGCAGGTATATCATTAAGCTTTGGTCTTGGATTATCAAAGTTTTCAGCTATAGCAGGTCAAGGATTTGGTGCAGAACTTAGACAAGCAGAGTATGAAAAAATTCAAACTTATTCATTCAAGAATATTGAAAAATTCAGTACTGCATCATTAATTACACGTTTAACTACAGATATCACAATGATACAAAACTCATTAACAATGGGAATCAAGCTTTTAGTTAGAGCACCTATGATGCTTATAGTTGCTTGCATTCTTTCAGTTACAATTAGCCCTCAATTAGCTATGATATTCTTAGTATCTATGCCAGTTCTTACTATTGCAATTGCTTTAATAATTAAGAATGTTAAGCCAAGATTTGAGGCTATGCAAAAGAAAATTGATAACTTAAATACTACAGTTCAAGAAAACTTAATTGGTATGAGAGTTGTTAAATCTTTCGTAAGACGTAATAAAGAAAAAGAGAAATTTAAAGCAAGTAATGATGATTTATTACAAGCTTCAGAAGGTGCATTCGGTATAGTTGTTTTAAACATGCCAATTATGCAAGTTGTTGTATTTGCTAGTGTTATAGGGATACTTTGGTTTGGTGGAAACATGGTTTATGCAGGTACATTAACAGTTGGTAAACTTACAAGTTTCATGACTTATTCTTTCCAAATTTTAATGTCTCTTATGATGCTTTCAATGGTTCTTATGATGCTTTCAAGAGCAGTTGCATCAGCACAACGTATAATTGAAGTTTTAGAAGAAGAGCCAGATATTAAGGATCCAGTTAATCCAGTAACAGAAGTTAAAAATGGAGAAATTGAATTTAGAAATGTTAACTTTAAGTATGAAGATGATAGTGATGAAAATAATTTAGAGGGTATCAATATTACTATTAAAGCCGGTGAAACTGTTGGTATAATTGGTAGCACAGGTTCAGGTAAGTCAAGCTTAGTTCAGCTTATACCAAGACTTTATGATGCAACTGAAGGTGAAGTTTATGTTGGTGGAGTTAATGTTAAGGACTACCATATTGAAACTTTAAGAAATGAAGTTGCTATGGTTCTTCAAAAGAATACATTATTCTCAGGAACTATTAGAGAAAACCTTATGTGGGGTAATGAAAATGCTACAGAGGCAGAAATTGAAGCAGCTGCAGCATCAGCATGTGTAGATGAATTTATTGATAGACTACCAGGTAGATATGATATGCATATTGAACAAGGTGGAGTTAATGTATCAGGTGGACAAAAGCAAAGACTTTGTATAGCAAGAGCTATATTAAAGCAACCTAAAGTATTAATTTTAGATGATAGTACAAGTGCTGTTGATACAGCAACTGATGCAAAGATTAGAAAAGCATTTGCAGAAGATTTAAAAGACACTACTAAGATAATAATTGCACAAAGAGTAAATTCTGTAGCTACTGCAGATAAGATTATCGTTATGGATGATGGTAAGATTAGCGCAATTGGAACTCATGATGAGTTAATGGAAAGTAGTGAAATTTATAAAGATGTATACAAATCTCAACAGGAAGGGGTGGGTTTACGTGAATAAGGATAAAAATAATATGCCTAAGGGACAAGCAGCACTAGGCAAGAGTGGTAAAAAGCCAGGACCTCCAAAGCCTAAGAATATGAAAAAGACATTAAAAACATTAATAAGCTATTTAGGTAAATATAAACTACAATTATTGATAGTAATGATATTAATTGTAGTAAATTCAATTGCAATGGTAGCAGGATCATATTTCTTAAAGCCATTAGTAAATAATTATATTTTACCAGGTGATTTTAGTGGACTTGCTAAGATGTTAGCAGTATTAGGTACAATCTTTGGATTAGGTGCACTTGCATCATATGGATATGCAAGATTAATGGTACATGTTGCTCAAAACACTATTAGTAATATAAGAACAGATTTATTTAATAAGATGCAAGAGCTTCCTATTAAGTATTTTGATAGAAATACTCATGGTGACTTAATGAGTTTATATACTAACGATATAGATAATATTGGTGAAGCTTTAAATAACAGTTTTACAAATATTTTAGCATCAGGACTTACATTCATAGGAACAATAGTAATGATGGCTGTTTTAAGTCCAATATTAATTGTAATAACAGTAGCATTCTTAGCAATAATGATATTTGTTATAACTAAAGTTGGAGCTAAGAGTAAGTATTACTTTGGAATGCAACAAAAGAATATCGGTACATTAAATGGTTATGTTGAAGAAATGATAGAAGGACAAAAAGTAATTAAAGTATTCTGTCATGAAGAAGAAGCAATTGAAGATTTCAAAAAGCATAATGAAGAGTTAAGAAAAGCTTCAACAGGGGCTCAAACATTTGGTTCATACATGATGCCAATGTTAGGAAACCTTTCTCATATGAATTATGCAGTAACTTGTTGTGTTGGTGGATTAATGACAATAGCAGGTGCATTTGATTTAGGTTCATTAGTATCTTACTTACAATATACAAAGCAAGTTTCCAATCCAATTGCCCAAGTTTCTCAACAAGTAAATATGATATTAGCAGCATTAGCAGGTGCTGAAAGAATATTTGCAGCTTTAGATGAAGAAGTAGAAGTTGATGAAGGTAAGGTTACTTTAACAAGAGTTGAAGTTAAGGAAGATGGTAAATTAGTTGAAACTGATAAGTACACAGGTCACTGGGCTTGGAAGGTACCTGCATCAGTTGTAGCTAAAATGAGAAATACAGCAGAAGCAGAAGATACTTCAATGTCAGAAATGGCAGCAACTACTGCAAATTTAGAATCAGCTACAGCATTAAGTGATGAACCTATATTAAAAGAGCTTACTGGCGATGTTAGATTCAAGAATGTTGTTTTTGGATACAATGAAGAAAAGACTGTATTAAAGAATATTAGTTTATTTGCTAAGCCAGGACAAAAGATTGCTTTCGTTGGATCAACAGGAGCTGGTAAAACTACAATTACTAACTTAATAAATAGATTCTATGAAATCAATTCAGGTACAATTACTTATGATGGAATAGATGTTAAGGACATTAAGAAGGATGATTTAAGAAGATCATTAGGAATAGTTCTTCAAGATACTCACTTATTTACTGGTACAATAGCTGACAATATCAGATATGGTAATCTAAATGCAACTGATGAAGAAGTTAAAGCAGCAGCTAAGCTTGCAAATGCTCATACATTCATCAAGCATTTACCAGATGGATATGACACAGTTATTACAGGTGATGGGGAAGGATTATCTCAAGGACAAAGACAATTACTTGCTATCGCAAGAGCTGCAATTGCTAATCCACCAGTTTTAATAATGGATGAAGCAACAAGTTCAATTGATACAAGAACTGAAAAACTTATTGCAGAAGGTATGGATAAGCTTATGGAAGGAAGAACTGTTTTCGTAATTGCTCACAGACTTTCTACTATTAAGAACTCTCATGCAATAATGGTTCTTGAACAAGGTGAAATAATTGAAAGAGGAGACCATGATTCTTTATTAGAAGAAAAGGGAAGATATTATCAATTATACACTGGTAAAGCACAATTAGATTAGACAAAATTCGGGATACCTCCGGGGAACATCCATTATATGGATGTTCCCCGGAGGTGTTTTTTTATTTGTGAGTTTACATGAAATTCATTAATTGTATTTACAATAAAAGGTAAAAACAGTAAAATTTTAAATAAATAATATATATGAATATAAAAAGCAACTAAACAAAATACAATAATTGGGATAAATTATATAAGAACAGTAAATATTGATTCAAATTCATTTGTGAAATTTAAAAAGCAAATTCCAGAGTCAATCATTACTGATGAACTAGATGATTTTGAAGAAAAGAGTGAATATAAAGATATATTTTATCGTTCACCACGATTTAAAAATGATGTTGAAAAAAGAGAGTTTAAAATAGATTCACCACCAAATTCAAATAATAGGGAAGAGATACCACTAATGTATATGCTAGGACCAGCCATTACAATGGGAATGACTAGTGTACTTACAGGGGCAATAACAGTTCAAAATGTTATTCGTAACGGTGGAGATATAATGAGTGCTATGCCAACTCTTCTAATGTCGTTTAGTATGTTAACTGGAACTGTATTATGGCCGATATTAACAAAAAGATATGAAAAGAAAAAGCGTATAGAAAATGAAAAAGTAAGACAAGAAAAATATAAAAAATATATAGAAGAAGTAAGATCAGATATTAAATCAGAATGTGAAAAGCAAAGTAGGATATTATTAGCTAATAATATACCTATAGAAGAGTGTATAGATAGAATAGAACATAGAAAAATTAATCTTTGGGAGCGAACTATTAATCATAGTGATTTTGCTAAAGTAAGATTGGGAATAGGAAATCTACCACTTAATGCTGAATTTAAATATCAAGAAAAGAGATTTACTATAGAGGAAGATAATTTAGTAGATGAATTATATAACCTTATAGATGAACCAAAAGTATTGAAGTCAGTACCTATTACGTTATCATTACTTGAAGAGAAGGTAACTGGAATAATAGGCCATAGAAAGTTAGTGAAAGAGTTAGCTAAATCCATAATATTACAATTAATATCTCTTCAAGGATATGATGAATTAAAGCTTATATTCTTATATGATGAGGAAGAAGAGAATGATTGGTCATTTGCAAAATGGCTACCACATTCATGGAATGAAGATAATAATATTAGATTCATAGGAACTAATATTAAAGATATAAAAGAAATATCAGCTAATATTGAAAAAGTTATAAGTGAAAGAAAGTTACTTAATGATAATGAAAAAGAAGAACTTACTCCACATTATATAGTATTTTCTATGAGTAAATCATTAGGCATTAAAGCTGAGTTTATAAAATCAATATTAAACTACAAAAACAATAGAGACTGAAGTTGGAGTAGATACAATGGGAGAACCATTTAAGTTGGATCTTCATGAAAAATTCCATGGGCCACATGGTCTTGTAGCAGGAATGACCGGTTCAGGTAAAAGTGAATTTATAATGACATTTATACTTTCACTAGCAGTTAACTATCATCCAGATGAAGTTGCATTTATATTAATTGAACTTAAAACGCAACAACCAGAATTTATGGAACAACTTATAAGTGCAGCTAGAATAGGTAGAAGTTTAGGGGTTCATTTAATACTTGCAACTCAAAAACCAGCTGGTGTAGTAGATGATCAAATTTGGAGTAACTCAAAATTTAGGGTTTGTCTAAAAGTTCAAGAAAAAGCAGATAGTATGGATATGATTAAAAGACCAGATGCTGCAGAAATAGCTGAAACAGGTAGATTCTATTTGCAAGTAGGATTTAACGAATTATTTGAAATGGGACAATCAGCATGGGCAGGAGCTCCATATTATCCTTCAGATAGGCCAGAAAGTGATAAGGATGAAAGTATATCTGTTATAGACAATATAGGAAGAATTATTAGTAGTGCAAAAATTGATAGAAAGGCTTCATTAGCTAAAAATCCTCCAAAGCAAATAGATGAAATAGTAAAATATATTGCTAAAATTTCTGAAGAGGAAAATATAAAAGTAAGGCAGCTATGGTTAGATCCAATAGCACCATTAATATATATAGATGATATTAAAATTACCAATTTCACAAGAAGGAAATACTGTAGTTTATGGTTCAGCAGGGAATGGTAAAACAACATTTATTACATCACTTATGTATTCATTAATGCAAAGTCATACACCAGAAGAAGTTAATATGTATGTTTTAGATTTTGCTTCAGAAACATTAAGAGCCTTTGATAAATCTCCTCATGTAGGTGAAGTATTACTTTCATATGAAGTTGAAAAGATAAATAATTTATTTAAAATGCTATATTCAGAAATTGAAAGAAGGAAAAAATTATTCGCTCTTTTTTTGAAGATAATAATAAAAAATATAGATATATTAATGACCAATCACAATTTGAGGATATAGCAGTTGAATTATTTAATAGATTAGTAGAACGTCATCAAGCAATCAAAGCGGCAAAAGAAAATGGTACAGAAATACCGGAGTATAAAAATATTAAGTGTATTATTAATTCATTCAATGACTTTATTAGTTATTTATCAGATGATGGTAGAGATAAAGTAAAAGTATTTATGGTAAATGGGCAATTAGCATATAATATGAATTTTATAATTGTTGAAGAAGTAGGTAATATAAGCTCTATATCATATGAAGAATGGTTTACAAAACAAGTTTCATTAAGTAATGCTATTTGGATTGGGAATGGAATTTCAGATCAATATCAATTAAAGATAAATAAGATTACAACTGATATGTATTCAGAAATAGGAAATAATTTTGGTTATGTAATAAATGATGGAAGGGTTACTTTAACTAAGGTATTAACTAGTGTTAATGAGGTAGAGGAAATCTAATAATGTGATGTTTAGGGGGAAAAGGGTTGATTAATAAATTAGTAAAAATGATGGCAGTATTAGGTTTAACAGCGATTATTTGCATTGGAGGGTTTGGATGTATGACTGTAAATAATAAAAAAGAAATATTAGAGTATATGGAGAAAAAGTATAATGAAGAATTTGTAGTAGAAAGTTATACTCCATGGAACAAGTTAACAAATCAATATGGTGGGGGGAAGATAATAGCTCATCCAAAGGGAAATCCAGACTTAGTATTTTATGCAGGAGTGCTAGATAGTAAAAACGGTGGATATTACGAAAATTACCAAGAAACAATTTATGGAGTAGAACTTAAAAAATATTTTGAAGATAGTATTACTTCAAATATGAGTAATCCATTTGATTTTGCAATATATTTTGATTTTGGAGATTTGGATAACACTAAAGAGGCTCAAGAAATGAACTTGGAAGAGATACTTGAATACGGAAAAGAAGAAGTTGGAATAGTTATGGATTTAGGAATAGAAGTAGGTTCAGAAGATGAAATTTCGAAGCATTATGAAGAGGTGTTGAATATATACAATTTATTAAAAGATTTTAAAGTAGATAAGTTTACGCTAAATGTTGGATTTGTTAAAGATATAAATAGTAGCAATATTAAATCATACTTTATTAAAAGTGAAGTTTATAATAATACATGGGATGATTTAGGAAGCGAAGTTTATGGAAAAATAGTTGTAAATAGAAAATCAAATATAGAGAATATAAATGAAATAAATAATGAATATAGAAGTTTAATAGATGAATAGTAATGAAAGATTAAGTAATATTTAGTTAAGATAAATTAGTGTTAAATATAAATATTGAATGGACAACCTATAAATTGGTGGGGTTTAACAAGTGAAGAGAAAAATGCATTAAAAAGCGATAGGTTTACTTTTAATGTTATAGATGGAGATTTTGTTAGTTGGTTAGGATTTTCCATGCCATATATAGATAAGTATATAAAATTTAATGAAAATGCTAATAAGGGTTTATTGGAACCACATTATGAGTATAATGCACAATATACTGAAAACAAGCAGCATATAGTAGAAAAAAATCCATACAAAGACTTTAAATTACAAATGGTCATAGCTATAGCAGCAACTTCATTTTTTACTTCAATAAATAGAGACCCTAAAATAAGTAATATAGCTAAATTTTTTGCATATACAGCTACAATTTCAGAAAAAGTTAGTAAATTCATAATTAATGTATATACAAAGGGGAAAGAAATTGCTGTAGATATAATAAATTCAGTATCAAATTCGCTAGCTAAGTTAGCAAACAAAGGAAAAGAATTAGCAGAGAGTTTTAAAAATGGATTTAAGAATATACAAAGTGTAATATTATCAAAAATAAAAGGCATTAATAAGTTTGCAAAAATCAGTTCTGGTATTAGTTTAGAAGGGATAAATTTAAGGACAGAAGATTTAAATGCTGCAATAACTAAATTAAATAATGTTCAAAGAAGAATTTCCATAGTTGATAATAAGTTAAGTGCATTAAGAAGAAATGCGAATTTAGATGACAAGGTAAAAATAGCATTAATAGATTTAAAAGTTGGTCAGAAAGATTATGATATAACAAAAATTATATTATACCTAGATAAAGCAATAAATGAATTAAGTAAATGCGAAAGACAAGTATTACAATGGGCTAGGAGTATTTAAAGGTAGAGGTGATCAATTTTGAAAAATGAAATTCAAGATATAGTAAATGATTTAAATTATATAGTAAATCAATTAAATAGTTGTAAGGATATATTGAGATCAAGTAAAGGAATAGCAGTAGATAGATGTATAACATCCTTAGATAAAACAGCAAGAAAGTATTCAAATATAAGATTAAAAGTTATGAAACTGTAAAAGTAAGTAGGTATAGCTATTAAAATAGGAGGAACATATGGATAAGATTTTAATAGAGGTATTTTTACCAGCAGCTAATAAAAACTTTGAAGTGTATATACCTTTAGATTTAAAATTTCATGAAGTAACATTTTTGGTTTCTAAAATATTAAGTGATTTATCTAATGGATTATTTAGTTCAGATGATAATTCTGTTTTATGTGAAATTGATACTGGAAATATTTTAAATATAAATATGTCAGCAAAAGAACTAAAACTTAAAAATGGTTCTAAATTAATGTTGTTATAAAATAATGCTATTTTAATAATGTTATTTCAAAAATAAAATATATAACATTATTATTATATAGATATAAAAATATGAGGGGGAATTAATGTCAATAAATTATTGGGGAATTAATAGTAAAATAAATAGTTTAAAGAGATATTCAAATGATTTAAAATCAGCAAAAGTAAAAATTAATGATATAAAAAATCAGATTAATACTACTTGGAAGGCTGATGAATCTAGATATTTAATTAATTCATTGGATAATATGATAAGTGAATTATCATTAATTGCTTCAAATATAGATTTTTTAAGTAGCTTAATAAAAAGTGCTAATGATGAGATTAAAGGTGCTGCATTAGGGTTTAATCCAAGGGATTATTTATTAGTAGGATTTTTTAATAAATTTGGATTTAAATTTATGAAGGATAAAGTAAATGGAACTATAAATATAAAATTAAATGGGAAGGGTTTCACAAATAATAAGGAGTTTATGCAGATAAGAGATAAATTAACTGAGTATTTAGGTGGGACATCTAAGTGGGATAAAGGATTTGTCGAAAAGTTAAGTAGTGATAAAGGATTAGCTTTATTTGATATAGATGATAAAGTGCCTTTTAAAAAAAATATTAATAAATTTAAAAATTCTAATTTTGAATCTTTAATAGATTCAATTGATGATATATCAGATGGACTTAAAATTGATAAATTTACAAATGCTATTAAAAAGGGAAGTAGTTCATTTAAAGATAATGTAAGTATCAGTAATATGATTGATGATTTTAATATTAAATCCTGGAAGGGAACAACCACTACAACAAAGGTAACTAAGGGGTTAGGTATAGTAGGTACCGTATTAACAGTTGGAGGAAATTTAGATAATTTTGTTACTTCTGATGGGAAAGTACAAATAAATTAATATACAGAATATGGGGGGAAGGTAATTATGAAGAATTTAAAAAGTGATGATTGGTATGAATTAAAAAAGGTAGCACAAACAAGATTAGGGCCTAATGAAATTTCAGGATGGTTTGCAGCTTCATTAATTTATTCATTAGTAATATTAGGTACAAGTATTTTTGCACTTGTACAAGGAGCATATCTAAATAAGGAGTTCTGGAAACCAATAGTAATAGTAGCTGGAGTACTTTTTATTACTCAAGTAATAATAGGTGTATTTTTTTCAAATATGAGAAATATATATGATCATCAAAAAATTGAAGCTGTTTGTTTATCAATAACAGCAACGAAGCTTTCTATAGATGGTTACTTATTTTTCTTTATGCTAGCAGATGAGAATATGATAGAAAAGTCTGTTATAAACATATTTATATTAGTAGCATTAGCTGGAATAATTTTAATGATTATATCAACAATTAGAGGAATAAAAAGGGTAAAGCAAGGTCATTTTAGAGAAGGTGGAGATGGGTTATATGATTTTAAAAACTCAAAGGGATATATTAGTTTTGTAGGAGTATATTCAGTAGTTATTTTAGTAACTATATTATGTAAAGTTATTAATAATTATGGAAATAATATTATGAAGGTAATAATTGTTTTAATTCCGTTGCTTGTAGTACAATATGGGGTTTCAATAGCAATACCTGAATTTTATTTATTAACATATTGTAAGTTTAAGTATGATGAATTTATCATACCAGTACCAAAAGGACATAAAGAACTTTACAATAGACAGTTAAAAGTAAATGAAAAAAGCAAAAATAAGAAAATAAAAGTTAAAAAATAAAAATAGAATTAGAGTTCTAGAAGAATAATTAGGAGAAATATAAAATGATTAAGAATCCTATTTTGGTTGAAAAGAACAAAGGTAGTAAAGTGATTTTAAGAATATTATCTATAATTATATATATAATGTTAATACCTATAGAGTTTACAATAATTTTTGATGCTGTAATAAATAAAAATAGTATTTCAGAAATTATAATTATAACAATACTATTTGGAGTTTATACATACTATTTATTAGTAAGTATGAGCAATAAAAAAGTAAGGGCTTTAAAATATATAAAAGATTATATGAGTTATAAAGATGCATTAAAACATATGGAAAGTCAAGTTTTTAGGAAGATAGAAGGATTAAATGGAGTATTTGAATCAGAACTTTGGTTTAAAATAGATGGATATTTTATACCTAAGAACTTTATATTAGGTATGTATTCTATAACTCAAATAGCACGATATGGAAGAAGGTATCAAATCTGTATTGTATTAATAACAGGTGAAGAGTTAATGCATTTCGTAGGAACTGCAGAATATAATAAGAAAAATAAACTTAAAGATAATTTTCTTAAAATAATGTCAGAGAAATTACCAAATGCTAATATATCAGAAAGTAATTCTATGAAGGATTGGTATGAAAAAAATAAATATAATATTAAAGAGAAGTTTGATAAATATTTATATGAAAAAAAGATATATTTACTTTAATAAATAATAGCATAGATAAAAGTGGATATATGCCTAATAAACAGGAAAGTGTAGATGATTCAGAAGAATATTTTAATGATATGTTTAATAGCAAGAAAGAATAAAAATTTAACCCAGTTATAGATATGATTTCTATTTATATAATGAAAAAGATATTAAAAAAAGAAAAGAAATTATTTTTGAGATATCAGGAATAACACATAATCATATCATCTGGATATGTAATAGATACATTAAAAGCAGTATTATTATACAGACAAAATCAAAAATTTCGTCTCAATATCAATGTTTAAATGAAAATGGCATATTATATACTATAGGAATATGAGTAAACTAGAGTAGAATTAAATATTTAATTGAGTGTAAAAATTTATAGAGCTAAGCTTTATGTATAAACATATGGCTTAGCTCTATTTTTATGTAAGAATATAATTTCATATTAAAATTCTGAAAGGATAAAAATAAAAAAATATAGGAAATTATGTAATAATAGTATATAATTGTATATAAAAGAATATTATGGACAATTTTGAGTGGAAAATTAGTAAATAATACAAATTTCATAAATATAAAAGATAAATGGGGGATTAGAATGAAGAGAAGAATGATAGCCATGACTATTTTAGTAACAATGGCAACAAGTAATATACCAGTTATAAATGCTAATGCAGATATAAGAGATATGAATACTGCAGGTATAGAGGTCGAGGTAAATCAAGAAGAGGCAGAAGAGATAGAAGAAGATAAATCAAATTTAACAGAAGAGAATACTGATAATGTAGAAAATGAAGACATTATTATAGAAGAAGATGCAAGTTTAAATGAAAAAGACATAATTTATAATAATTCAACTAATTTAGAAAATGAAAATAAAAGTGAAGTAATTGAACTAGGCAATACAGATATATTAGAGGAAAGTAAAATAGAGGTTTCTAATGAAGTAGATACAACAGTAAAAAGTAATAATGAAATTACATATGAAACAAAAATATTAGAAAATGAAAAATTAGTTGAAGAGTTAGAAGGACAAACGTGGTTATTAGAATTCGTTGCAAGTGAGAAAAGAAAGGATATTACTGAAGTAACAGTCAAAGATTTAAAAGATATAGAAGAAATATCAAGAAGTTCTGTAAGTATTCCTGAAAATTCAGTTATTCCAAAAATAATTGGAAGATTCGAGTCTTTAAGGATTATTGAAGTTAATGGATATAGCGCAACATGTAATTTAACTGATCCATTAAATACATTCGAAGCAAATGGAAATTTAGTTAGTGTATCTGAAGAAATTAGTAAATGCGAAAATTTAGAAGAAGTAAAATTGAGTTGTAATAATTTGATATATTTGCCTAAAGAGTTATTTAGTATTAAAAATATAACTAAATTAGACTTAACGGGAACAGCTTTAAAAAGAATTGATGGAATAGCAAGTGAAATATGTAATTTAACAAACTTAACACACTTGTATTTATCTCATACTTATATTGATATTAATGATGTGAAAAGTTTAGGCTCTTTAGAAAATCTACAAGTGTTAGATATAGCTAGTAATATGATTTTGGGAGATATAAAGGATATATGTGATAATATTAAAGTTAGTAAAAGATTAGATATGCACATTAATTCTTTATATGGTAATGGGAAGAACTTACTTAAGTATGATTATAGTATTTCAATAGATTGTAGTTCAAATTTAATGTATTTTTCGGATGAAGATGTAGTAAAATTTGAACAATATAATGAAAGAGAAAATGATAAAAGTTATGGATACAGGTATTTTGGGGGAAATTTTTATAATAGTAGCTTTGCGCAAAATAATAATAATAAGATGTATACATCCAAAATAAGCAATATAAATGAAAATATTACTGTTAATAAGGGTACTAGCATCGATGAAATATATAGTCTATATAGAGATGGAGTTAGAGTTTTAGATTATAATTTAGAAGTTGACTATTTAGATAATAAAATATTTAGGGAGAAGGTTCCTTATAAAATAAATATAAAAAATCCAGAGCTATTTGATGAAAATGGAATAGCTATAAAAGATGGAGTAGCTAAGATAGAAATTAAGTATGATGATGAATCAGTTTTATGGGAAGATGAATTTGAGGTAGTACCTAATATAACTAAATTAACTATAGAATATGTAGATCAATATGGAAATAAAATTGCAGAGCAAGAAGTTATAGAAGGAGATTATGGTACTAGCTATACTATTAACCCTAAATTTATACTAGGATATAGGGTTGAAAAGATTAGCGATACTGATTTAGTAGATAACTATGAATATAAATTTGGAGAGAATGATGGAGTAGTTAAAGTAGTTTATAATGTGTTTAATGAACTACCAGTTATAACAGGAAATGATTATATTGAAATAGAAGTTGGAGATGAATTTGATCCAATGAAAGATTTAAATATATCTGCAAGTGATTATGAAGATGGAGATATAAGTGAGAGTATTGAGATTGTTGAATCAAATATTGATACAACAAAAGAAGAAGAGTATGAAATCATACTTTCAGCAAAGGATTCAGAAGGACAAGTTTCTTATTTTACAGCTATAGTAAAAGTTAAGGCTAAAGATGTAGAAAATCCAGTTGAGCCAACTGAACCAGCGGAACCATTAAAACCAAGTAAACCGGTAGAGCCAGGTAAACCAAGTGGTAATAGTGATAAAAATCAAAATGTGAATACAGGAAATAAGCCAACAAACAATAAAAATCAGTTGCCTAAGACAGGGGGAGTACCTTCATCAATTTTATTAGCAATAGGTGCATTATTAGTTGGTGTAGGTAAGAAGAAATTACAATAAAGAATTAAAGTACTTTATAAATAATATAATAATAATTAAATTATAATAAATAAAAGGTCTGATAGGTTAACCTATCAGGCCTTTTATGTACATAAATACTTTATATAGATATGCCGAAGTATTTGGTACCATTGGAGAGGTATGAGGGAACAATAAAATAAGTCTTATTATCCAAGTAACTATAAATAATGTTCCAATTATATAAATTAACCTCTTATCCATTTTCACGTATATATATGGAAATAATATAACCGCAAGCTGGACAAGGGATTGATGTATAATTATAAAAAATACACATACTGGAGCTTCTAAATAGGCTTATTATTGTAATAATTATACCAATTAGTATAAATAATAAATAAGTAATCATTATTTTCCTTTTTTTTAACATTATAAAGTCCCCTTTAAAAATAATCACTAACATCACATTTGAAGATAACACCATTTTATATATAATCTTAAAAAAATGATAAAAATACTGAAAAAAGTGAGTTATCCCCGTGGTACATTATATAGATCAAAGTATACCTTATAGTTACAGTGGAGAAAAAATGAGATATCATACAGCATCAGGAATAATTGATTGATAGAAAAATATAAATATTTTTCTACCAAGGTATTTTAAAATAACTCCACTACAAAAATAAAGTAAAAAGTGGTAGAATTATATAATAAATTCAAAAAATGTGGTTTGGTGGGAGAGATATAATGGTAAGAGCACAAGTTAGTAAAAAAAGAGTAATAATTGGATTAACTATAGTTATTGCAATAACTATAATTGCTACACTTGGTATTGGTGGAATTAAAGTAGTAAATGCAAAGAAAATAAGTAGCTCCTTAGAGTTGGGCATTAAATATTTAACAGAAGGAAAATATGATAAAGCAAAGGAAGAGTTCTTAAGGGTAACATCAATAGATAATACTCATGAAGAGGCAATAAAATTAATGGAGTTAATTGATGACTATTTAAAATTAGAAAATCTATATAAAAAGAAAGAATATGTGTCAGCATTAGACTTAATTAATAAAATTAATGAAAATAGGTATTTTAAGTATATAGAGGAAAAAGTCAATGAACTTTCAGTATACATAGAAGAAAAGATAAAAATAATAAATGAAATAAATAATATAGATGGTCAGATTGATAAGTTAATAAGTGAAAATAAATATGAAGAAGCTATTAGTTTAATTAATGGATATTTAGAACAAGATTTAGAAGAAGAGTATTCAAATAAACTAAATATTTTAATGAGTAAGGTTAATGATTCTAAAACTTCTTATGAGGAAGAGCAACAGAGAATAGCTGAAGAAATGAGATTAGATGAAGAAAGAAAAGCTGAAGAAGAAAGAAAAAAGCAAGAAGAGCTTGCTAAGCAAGAGTCAGAAAATAAGAAAGAAGAAAGTAGTACAGATAGTGGAAGTGTTAACTTAGGAACTAATGCAGTAAATGAAAGTATATATCAATTAGATGCTGCAGAAATGGCGTTACAAGTAGTTAGAAGAGAGCATCCTGGATATGGACCACATTATTTCGAGAGAGGCCTTATTACAGAGGGTGAATGGCGTTGGGCATTTGTATTTCTTAAACTTGAGGATCCAAATGCTGCAAGTATAGAGGATAGCAATATAATTGGAAAAGTTGGATATACAGTAAATGCAAAAACAGGTGAAGTAAAGCAAGAGGACTGGTTGGTACAATAGATTCGACAAAATGCGGGCTACCTCTGAGGTTAATCCAATATATGGATTAACCTCAGAGGTAGCCCCATATTTTGTTAATTTATATTTCGTTTAATTTCTAGAGTTGTCCTACATAGAATGGGTTAGCTGTACTCATATAAAGATCATCTTTACTTGATACAAAGGATAAAATAATTCCTTTTATAATGGGGAATTGTTTTATGTTTATGTAGATTGATTTGTGGTATATAATATAGATAATTATTAATTTGTTTAGGAGGAAGAACTATTGAATTTAAGTAATAGTATTATAAATGAGATAATAGATATATCTAAAAAATATTATGGGATTAATAAGGTAGTTCTTTTTGGTTCAAGAGCAAGAGGGGATAATGAATTAAAAAGTGATATAGATTTAGCTGTATATTGTGATAGTGATTTATCCTTATTTATAGAAGAAATTGAAAATACTACGCATACACTTTTAGAATTTGATTTTTCAGATATGAATAATATAGTAGATGATTTTTTTATAGAACAAGTAGAAAAAGAAGGGATAGTATTATATGAGAAGTGTTGAATTTAAATATATGAATTTAAAAAAAGCTTATTTAAGATTAAAAGAAGTTAGTGATATGTATGATGGCAAAAATGATATAATTAGGGATAGCCTTATACAAAGATTTGAATTTACATATGAGCTTACTCATAAAACATTAAAGGAATTTATGAAGTATTTAGGAGTAACATTAGAAAATTCATTCCCAAGAACTATATATAAGAAAGCTTATGTTAATAATTTAATTTCGGATGATAGTGTTTGGATTAATTTATTAGAAGATAGAAATTGCACTTCACATATTTATAATGAAAGCTTAGCAGATGAAATTGCTAAGAGAATTGTTAATAAATATGTAGATGCAATAGGTGAACTTGTAGATAATTTAGAAAAGCTATTGTAATAATATAGGGTAAAAATATTAGAAGATAAAATTAATTTTATGAATTTTTAAGTTTGATTTTGCAGTATGTAATATATATTTTAAATAGTATAGTGTATCTGTTATATAAAAATGTTGGTAACAACATTCTTATATAACAGAATGCCTATAGAGAAAAATAGGTATGTTAATAGATAAAGTCTAATGAAGGATTAAATGTGAAAAAATGTGTTAATACTCATAACTGGGTGATGAATTATGAGTAAAACCATTAATAACAAAGAATATAGATTAAAGTTATTTAAAGAAAAAATAGATAAATCAACATTAAAAATAGAAAATAATATTAATGATAAAAAGCAAAATAAATACATAAAATGCCCTCATTGCAAAAGCGAAGATGTGATAAAGTATGGTTCATATAACGGTATACAACGATATAAATGCAAAAACAATAAATGTGAAAGAACATTTACAAAGCAAACTGAAAGTCCCTTTAGATATTCAAAAAAGTTTAAGGAAAATTGCCATAAATATAAGGAGTTATATGAAAAGGGACTAACAATTAGAGAATGTGCAGAGATTCTTAACATAAGTATAGTAACATCATTTTTCTGGAGACATAGATTTTTATATAACTTAAAGCAGGTAAATTATGTTGAGAAGTTATGTGATTATGCTGAATTAACAAGGGTAGTTTTACTTGAGAATTTTAAAGGCGATAGATATAGTAAAAATAAAGAGAAGGATAAAATTTCAATAGTAAATGCAATGAATAAATCTATTGATATTATATCTATAATAGCAGCTAGAAATCATCTAGGATTTAGAGAATTAAAGGAAAATATAGAACCAAGAATTGATAAAAAGGCTATTGCTGTGGCGTTTTTAGATGGAAGACTTCAAGCTTTTTCAGATAAACATAATACAATAAATAAAATTAGAATTAGGAGAATAGATATCACTCCAATCGATGCAAGCTACTCTGTAAAAATAAAAAGATGGTTGAAAAAATTTAGAGGAGTTGCAACTAAATATATAGACCATTATTTAAGTTGGAGAGCCAATGAATATAAGAATAATATTGAATATGATTATAGATTAAATAAAGATGAGAAATTAAAGTTGAATATAAATTTAAATATAAAAATAACTACATATGTATCATGGAATAACATAAAATCAAAAGTATTACCAGTATAGTAGCGTATAATATTATATGATAATACTATATTTGTAATGAATTAAAAAAATTAATATTTAAATCTATCTGAACATAGGGAATTATTCCCTAAGCTTAGAGGAATTCTTGTATTATGGAATAAAAAAGTATATAATAATTAAGTTAAGTGAGACTCCAAATTTAAATTTGGTCAGTCGAATTTACTCAGCGACTGAAAGGAGTCGAGTTTCCTTTAAATGAGACTTCAAATTTTATATTTGGTCAGTCGAATTTACTCAGCGACTGAAAGGAGTCGAGTTTCCTTTAAATGAGACTTCAAATTTTATATTTGGTCAGTCGAATTTACTCAGCGACTGAAAGGAGTCGAGTTTCCTTTAAATAAATAAAAAGAAATAAATTTATTCATTATATAAATAATTTTAGGAGGACATAACATTGGCTGATTACATAAATGAGATTAAAAAGAGAAGAACCTTTGCAATTATTTCTCACCCTGATGCTGGTAAAACAACATTAACAGAAAAGTTCCTATTATACGGAGGAGCAATAAGACTTGCAGGTTCAGTAAAAGCAAGAAAAGCATCAACACATGCTGTTTCAGACTGGATGGAAATAGAAAAGCAAAGAGGTATTTCTGTTACTTCATCTGTTATGCAATTTAACTATGCAGGACACTGCATAAACATTCTAGATACTCCAGGACACCAAGACTTCTCAGAAGATACATATAGAACGCTTATGGCTGCTGACTCTGCTGTAATGGTAGTTGACGCCGCTAAAGGGGTGGAAGATCAAACAAGAAAGCTATTCCATGTTTGTTCATTAAGAGAAATGCCAATCTTCACATTCATCAATAAGATGGATAGAGAAGCTCAAGATCCATTTGGATTATTAGAAGATATTGAAGCAGAACTAGGAATCAAAACATATCCAATGAATTGGCCAATAGGTTCTGGTAAGGATTTTAAAGGTGTTTACGATAGACAAAATCAAAGAATTATAGCATTCAATGGTGGAAACCACGGTTCTACAGAAGTTGAAGCTATTGAAGGTTCTGTTGATGATGAAAAGTTTAGAGAAATATTAGGTGAAGCACTACATGAGAAATTAATGGAAGATATTGAGCTTCTTGATATTGCTGGTGATGAACTTGATATGGAAAAGGTTAGATTAGGAGAATTAACTCCAGTATTCTTCGGATCAGCTTTAACAAACTTTGGTGTTGAGCCATTCCTAGAACATTTCTTACAAATGACTACATCACCACTTGCTAGAAACTCAAATATTGGAGAAATAGATCCATTTGATGATAAATTCTCTGCATTTGTATTTAAGATTCAAGCAAACATGAACAAAGCTCATAGAGATAGGATTGCTTTCATGAGAATTTGTTCAGGTAAGTTTACTAAGGGTGAAGAAGTATTCCATATGCAAGGTGGAAAGAAGCTTAAGCTAGCTCAACCTCAACAATTCATGGCTGAAAACAGAGAAATTGTTGAAGAAGCATATGCTGGAGATATTATCGGGGTATTCGATCCAGGTATATTCTCAATAGGAGATACATTATGTTCACCATCTAAAAAGTTCAGATTTGAAGGAATTCCAACATTCGCTCCTGAACATTTTGCTAGAGTTAGACCAGTGGATACTATGAAGAGAAAACAATTTGTTAAGGGTGTTACTCAAATAGCTCAAGAAGGGGCTATCCAAGTATTTAAAGAAAACCATGTTGGTATGGAAGAAATAATTGTAGGGGTTGTAGGTGTACTTCAATTTGAAGTTCTTGAATACAGACTTAAAAATGAATACAATGTTGACATCAAGATGGATAGACTTGCATTTAGATATGTAAGATGGGTTGAAAGCTATGATGGAGATATTGATAGATTAAATTTAACATCTGATGCTAAGAGAGTTAAGGACTTTAAAGATAGAGACTTAATAATATTCCAAAATGACTGGGGAATTAACTGGGCTCTTGACCACAATAAAGGATTAGTTCTTTCTGGTGTAGGTAAGAGTGACGAGTAAATTTAAAAATAGAAAATAAATTATTTAAATAGAAGCATGTAGTAAGATAGAAGAAAATAATAGTGATCTTACTATGTGCTTTTTTATTATAGTTTCTGTTAGATTAAATTATTGATATGGTACTCAAAATAGGGTTGCACAAATTACAACCCTATCTCACTATAAACTCTTTTTAGATTCCCTAACAATATTTCTATTGCAGAGGTCTATCTTCAATGTATTTATTAATTCTTTAGTATTATTACTAAACACTAATTCTGTTATTATAGCGTCTTCGTCTCTTAATCCAAATTGCTCTCTTCTAACTAAATACAAATAACTTATGTTAGTATGATATAGATTTATAACATTGGTTATTGGTCCATTCGCAAACATTTCAGTTTCAGTTGGGTTTACATTGTCATGAATCTCAAGTAATGATGTTAATATGTTATAATTAGGAACATAAAAACCTAAAGAAATAATTATATCTTTCATGTCATTATTATAAAATTCTAATTCTTTATCTAATAAAAAATCCTTTATAATATCATCATTATCATAATCTTTTAGAATTTTTATAAATTTATTCATAATCCTTCACCTCGTAATCTTTCAGTATAATTTTTACATATAATACTAACAAATATAAACTTATCAAGCAATGCCTAAAAGAAATTATATTTTCTTTCCTTGTATCTTTCTATCTTAGTGTCAACAAATGGAATTACACTATGGATAAACATATTCTTTGTTTTTATAACTTCTCTATCCTATTTTTATTAAATATATTGAAAAGAACAACAAAAGTAATATAATAGTAATTGAATGGAAATAATTGGGAATATATTAAATGTAATTTAAATGAAGGAGATGGTGTTTTGAAAACAGACAATAAAAAAGAAACTGCAAGATTTAAGAAAATAAACAAAAGAAACACTAGAAAAAAAACTTATATCATTTTTAACAGCCCTATTTATGATATTAGGGTTAAGTACATCAATAGTAAGAGCTGAAGAAAACGAAAGTTATGATTATACCTATAGGGGAGTAGAAATCAGTGGTAATCGTGTTGTAGTAAATGGAAGCAGTGCGTCAACAGCACTATTTAAGGTCGGAAACCCTGATGGGAGTATATCATATGCATATTGTGTAGATTTTGATACAGTAGTAGAGAATAGACATAATTATTCAAGGGTTAATGTTGAAGATGCAAATTACTATGATGATGATAGTGCTAAACATATTAGAGCAATAGTTAGAAATGCATATCCATTTATATCACTTGAAGAAATATCAAGTACTTTAAACTTAGAAAATTTAACTGCAGTAGAAGCAATAACAGCAACACAATTAGCAATTTGGAAATATGCTAATGCTGCAAATACACCATCTGATTTAACAGGAAATATTGCTGCTATATATGACTATTTAATAAATCTAGATGGAGTTGAAGGACAAGTTTCAGTAGCAAATATTATTTCTAAAGATCCAGTAATCCATCAAAATGGTGAAAACTGTGATGTTGAATTTATATTTAAAGTTGATGGAAAAAATGCTGATGGTACAGATATTGATTTACAATACACAATAGAAGGACAATCAGAAGAATCAAATCATACAAACTTAGGTGTTGATGAAGATGAAAATCCATTAGCAAATGCTGAATTTGTTATAAAAAATGAAGCAGGAGAAATAGTTTCAAAGGCTGAAACTGACGAAAATGGAGTAGTTAAATTTACAGATCTTCCTTATGGAAAATATACTTATCAAGAAATTACAGCTCCAGAGGGATATGTATTAGATAATACTGAATATTCTTTTGAAATTAAGGAAAATAATGAAATAATAAAAGCCTCTCATACAAATAAAAAAGAAAACAAAAATACAACACCTACTACAAATACGAAGCCCATCAATACAACAACAAATAAAAATACATCAACACCAAAGACAGGTGAAATTGGATTAGCAGGAGTTGTAGCTGTATTACTATTAGCAGGCGGTGGATTATTAGTAAACAATAGAAAGAAGAAAGATAAATAATTTAAACTAAAGTATAAAACACAGAACCAAGCCAATCAATAGCAAAAGTTCTGTGTTTTATATATTTATCTGATATCTAGCCGTTGTAACACTCCCATCTTAAGTCGGTGTGTTATAAAAAACGGATAGCCACTAGATAACGAATTCTAAGCTTCAGATGGAGTTAAAACTCCACCTGAAACTAAGAATTCAGTTTATATAAAAAAAGGAGGAAATTAATGAAGAGGGTAACTAATACAACGTTATTTATAATAATAATATGCTGCTTGTCTGTAATTTGCTATAAATTTTATAATTATTTTATTGATGAAAAATTAAATAATGAAATTCAAAGTTATGCACCAACAATTAGTGATGTATATTTATCAGATGATGGCGGCGAATCCTCAAGTAATGAAATACAAGATAATGATGATTTAGTTAAATCAGAGGAGAATAATAAAACAATAAATACTAATGAAGAGGAACTAAAATCTATAAATAGTAATTATGAAATGTGGATTCAAATTCCAAACACAGAAATTAATTATCCAATAGTTCAGGCAGAAGATAATGAATATTATCTTAAACATAATTTCAAAAATGAAAGTAATATGTCAGGAACAATATTTGTAGATTATAGAAATAATATAGATGAAGATAAAAATATCATAGTATATGGTCACAACATGAGAAATGGTACCATGTTTAATAATATAATTAAATTTAAAGAAGATAGCTTTTTCAATAGCAATGATACAATTAACATAATAAGAAATAATACATTATATCAATACGAAATATTTTCAGTATATGTTGAAGATGAAAGTAAAGTTAGCTTAGATATTGAATTTGCAGATGATGAAGCCTTTGTAAACTATGCTTTAAATGAATCAGAAAAATCAATGTATAACAAAGATATTACTATAACTGAAGAAGATAAAATAATAACATTAGTAACTTGTAGTTATGAATATACAGGCGCAAGAACTGTATTAGTTGGAAAGTTAAATAATGCAGTTGTAAGATAATAATTACCTAAGTTTTATTAGACTTACTTTGAATATATTTCTGGATAAAGACAACACTAAAATTAGAAATATTATTGGAGGTGAAGTCTGATGAAAAGCCTTAGAAATAATATATTTATTGTATTATTTATATTACTAATATCAATAATAAATTTAACTACTAATGTAATGGCAGGGCCAACAGTAAAATCTTCTATTCCCAATCATACAACAATAGATGTTGGAAATGAAGTGATTAATACTATAGGATATGAAAATTTTTATTTATATGCATCAAGAATAGATTCAGAGGTTGGCTCAGGATATTGTTTAGAAGTAGAAAAGGATTATCCATCAGGACAAAACTTTGAATTTGTAGGTAAAGCAGCAAGACAAGTTGTTGGAATCATGGCTGAAGGATATCCAAATAAAACTGCAGCTGAAATTGGAGTAACTACAGATGATAATGCATACTTTGCAACACAAATGGCAATTTGGTGTGTTACGGAAGGGTATTCACCTGATAAATTTAAATCAAAAGATAAAGAATTATTACAAGCAATTAAAAATATATATAAAAAAGGTATGCAATATACAGGTAATGATTTAGATTATACTGTTATGGAATATTATTATAGTGATTCTATTCAAAGAATAGTTATCTATATTAATAAGAAAAGTGAAACAACTGATGAGGGAAAAGATTGGAGTATAGGTATAAGACCTAATATACCAAGTGAGGAAGTACCAACATTGCCAGAAGTTCCTGATGATGAGAATGCATCAGATGAAAGTAATAAAGTTATTGTTCCAGGTTTGGGATAATAGTTAAATTAATAATTATAAAAAATAATAATAAATTAGATATATTTCCCTTTTTACTAGAAGAGTACATAGTATATAATATGTACTGTATAATATACAAAGGCTAGGGGGAAATTTTATGGTAGATATACATTCTCATATAATAAATGAGATAGATGATGGTTCAAAAAGTATTGATATGACAATAAACATGCTAAAAAAATCAGAACAGTCAGGAACAACAGATATAATTGCAACACCTCATTTCATGAGAGGAAGATTTGAAGTTGAGTATAAAGATGTAGTTAAAAAGGTAGAAGAATTAAAAAAGATAGTAAAAGAAAATAACATAGATATTAATATATATGCAGGACAAGAAGTTTATTATAGTAGAAAACTTATAGAATATTATAATGATAAGATAATAGGAACAATTAATAATACAAAATATATGTTAATAGAGCTTCCAATGTTAGAGTTTAATATAGATGAAGTAATAAACACAATATATGAGTTACAAATAAGAGGAATTGTTCCAATAATAGCTCATCCAGAAAGATACAAACAATTTATTAAAAAACCATCAATGATTAATTCTCTTATAAAAGAGGGAATGTTATTCCAAATGAATACAGGTAGTATTGTTGGAGATTTTGGAAAAGATGTTAAGAAAACTGCAGCTAAATACTTAGAACATAATGTATATAGCTTTATTGGATCAGATGCTCATAGAGATAGAGGAAGAGACACTGATATAAGTGAAGCATTAAATATTTTAGAACTACCACAAAAAAAGGAATTTATTAATAATGGGAAAGTAATGCTTCAAAATGGAGATGTAGAATTTAAGGGAACTACAGTTAAAGAAAAGAAATTTTTAGGAATATTTTAAAACTTATAATATAACTTAAACAACTATTTTTATTATTAAGCTATGTTTTAAAAGTAAGTTGATATTAAAAGCTTATTTAATTAAGTTAATATCAGCATAGATTTAAAACATAGCTTATTATTAATTTTCAATAAATTTACGAATTCTAGATAATAAAGCAAGTAATTCACGCCTTTTCTTTGGATAATTCCAGTTATGTTCAATACAATATCTATATAAAGTACAGTTTTCAGTAAGGTAAGCAATTCTAATTAGTTCAAATTCATCAGGAGAAAGAGCAGTTCTTAAAGAATCAATGAGCATAGAGTTAATCACATAATCTTCTAAATCAAAGGAATCACTAATTAAGTCTTCAATTTCAGTATCTTCATCAACAGCAATATTAAGACTAGACTCATCTTTATATTTAATTTGGTTACGTGCCAAGTTTTTGAAACCATTTTTAATTGAATTAATAATATAAGCATCAATATATTCTCCACCCTTAGCAAGATCATATTTATTAATAGCAGTAATAATAGATATATTTCCAATCTGTATTAAATCATCAGCATCATAATTTTTTAATTTGTACTTAAAAGCATATTTTTTTATTAGAAATTGATATTTTTCAATAAAAAAGAGAATAGATTTTTCATTACCACTCTTAGCATTACATAAAATAGTAAATAAATTTTCAAAATTACATTTTACATTTCTATTCCTGTTATTGAAATTATAATTATTATTTTCTTGAGTTTCTGCATATAAAGATTTCAAAATTGACACCCCCTAAATTGAATACGGCTTTTTATAAAAAAAAGCGAACATACATTCTCGAACATATGTTTATTATACTACATATTCAAAAAAATGGAAACTGAAAAGCGTAAGTTTTGTGAGATTTTACAAGAATTCAAAAAAGTTAAAAAAAATTAACAAATTTAAATATAAAAAATTGCAACAATTTCCGACAAGTAAAAATAGTAAGTATGAGGAATTCAAAGAGAAATTTAAAAAAGAGAAATAAAAAATCAAAATAAAGGAAATGAAGGAAATAATAGAAAAAGTTAATCTGCAAAATAAAACAATATGGCAAATGAAAAGGTTTTACTGATTAAAATTCCATAGCTTTAGAAAGCTTTTAAGAGTATTCCTTTTATGATATAATTGGCTTTGTCAAAAAAAATGTTGAAAAATATATAAAAACAGGAGAAAAGATAATATGGTAAGAGGAGCATTAAAAATTATTTATATAATTAAAGCTCTATTAAATTTCAAATTAAATATTCCATATTAATCATTAGTTATATAAGTAAATATAAAATTAATTAATAATATATGTTAAGAAATTAACAGATAAGTAGTAAATTTTTAAACAACTAAAATAAAATATAAAATCTAAAAAAAGAAAAGGAGAGTTTATTAATGAATGAAATGGAAGAACAAGTAATAAGCATATCGGAAATTTTTGAAGCATTAAAGAAACGTTGGATATTAATAGTTTCTATTACTTTAGTTGCTACATTAATTTCAGGAATATTAAGCTTCTTCGTAATTAAGCCAACTTATGAGGCAAGCACTAAGGTTTTCGTGGGGAAGGAAGAAAGCAGTTTAGAAGGATACAATACTAATGATATTCAAATGTATCAAAAGCTTTTACAAACTTATGCAGAAACAATAAAAACAAATGAAGTAGTACAAGCTGCAATTAATAGTACAAATGCAGACTTAAGTGTTAAGGATGTTAAAGATAGTTTAACAGTAACTCCTATAGCTGATACGCAAATACTTCAAATTAAATATAAAAACAATGATCCAGAAGTAGCAAAATCAATATTAGAAAACATAACTAATGAATTTGTTATTTTATCAAAGGAACTTGTACCAAATGGTAATGTTAGAGTAATTGAAGCAGTTCAATTACCAGAAAATCCAGTAGCACCTAATAAGAAAATGAATATTGCAATAGCATTTTTATTAGGTCTTATGGTAAGTGTAGGATTAGTATTCCTTTTAGAATATCTTGATAATACTTTTAAAACTAAAGAAAATCTTGAAAGAGAATTAAATATTCCAGTACTTGGATTAATTCCTTCATGTGATGAATAATAGGAGGGAAATAAATGTTTATAGTTGAGACAAAACCTAAATCTATAGAAGCAGAAGCTTATAGAAGTTTAAGAACTAATATACAGTATTCATCTTTTGATAAGAAATATCAAACTTTAGTTGTTACTAGTGCAAATCCAGGGGAAGGTAAAAGTACTGTTTCAGGTAACTTAGCTTTAGTATTAGCACAAGGGGAAAGCAAAGTGCTTTTAGTTGATTGTGATATGAGAAGACCTTCTGTTCATAAGAAGTTTAGAATTAGCAATACATATGGCATTTCAGATTTATTAGTTGGAAATAAGAAGATGGAATCAGTAGCACATAAATACAATGATAATTTAACAATTGTACCATCAGGGAAGATTCCACCAAATCCAGCAGAAATGCTTGGTTCTAAAGCAATGACAGCATTTTTAGAAGAAATGAAAAAGCATTTTGATTATATAGTATTAGATACTCCACCACTTCAAGCTGTAGCAGATGCACAAATTTTATCAACTAAAGTTGATGGTAGCTTACTAGTTGTAAGAGCAGGAGTAACTAAGAAGGATGCAGTTCATAATGCGGTTTCTATTATAAATAAAGTTAATGGAAATATTATTGGAACAGTTCTTAATGCTGCAGATAATAGTAAAGATAAGTATTACTATTATTATGGAGATGAAGAAGGTAGAACAGGAAGAAGAACTAAAAGACACTAGGAAATTTAGAGGGTAAATAATTTTTAAAAGGCAAGTTAACTAAAGGGAAGAAATAATTTACCTTTTTATGGGAAAAAAAGATAACTAATTTTACAAATTGAAAGAGGGGGGAAATGTATGGAGGGTACACAATTAGATTTTGAAAATGAATCTACTAGAGGATTCAGTTTTTATGAGATTATTAAGAGATTAATTGATATTATCTGTTCTTTTATGGGATTATTAGCATTTAGTCCATTATTTATTATTATAGCAATTATTATTAAGTTTACTTCTAAGGGACCTGTGTTTTTCTCACAAAAGAGAGTTGGAAGAAATGGTAAAGAGTTTGATATGTATAAGTTCAGATCTATGGTAGTTAATGCTGAAGAACTTAAGGAGAAGCTAGCTGCTCAAAATGAAATGTCTGGACCTATGTTTAAAATGAAAGATGATCCTAGAGTTACTAAGGTTGGTAAGTTTATTAGAAAAACTTCTATTGATGAGCTTCCACAGCTTTGGAATATTCTTAAGGGGGATATGAGCTTAGTTGGACCTAGACCAAGTTTACCTAAGGAAGTAGCTCAATTTGAGGATTGGATGCATAGGAGATTAGAAGTTAAGCCAGGACTTACTTGTTATTGGCAAGTTAGTGGGAGAAATAATATTGACTTTGAAGATTGGATGAAGCTTGATATTAGGTATGTTAAGGAAAGAAATCTTTGGATTGATATTAAGTTGATATTTAAGACTGTGGGAGTGTTGTTTGGGGATAAAAACGCTCATTAGATTATAAGTTGTCAGTAGAATGGAGGAAAAGTATGAAAAAAAAGGTGTTGCATATCGTTGAAGCATTTGGTGGTGGAGTATTTACTTTTTTGGTTGACTTGGTAAACAATACTTGTGATGAATATGATATAGTTTTAGCTTGCTCCATTAGACCACAAACTCCAAATGATTATAGAAGCTATATAGATAAAAGAGTAAAGATAATTGAATTAGAAAGTGGAATAAGAGATATAAACTTAAATAAGGATATTAAATCTTTTATTGAAATAAGGAAGCTTATAAAAAGTGAAAAACCAGATATACTTCATTTACATTCATCAAAATCAGGTTTTTTAGGGAGAATGGCATGTAATGATAGAAATGTAAAGGTGTTATATAATCCTCATGGATTTGCATTTTTAAAAGAGGATGAAAGTAATTTAAAGAAAAAGATATATAAAATTTTAGAGTATGTTGCAGCCAAAAAGTGTGGATCCATTATTGGTGTATCAAAAGGAGAATATAAAGAAGCTTTAAAGTTATCTAAGAAATCTTATGTCATTAATAATGGAATAGATATTTCGAAGCTACCTAAATTGGATGAAAAAATAATTAATACTAATAATTTAAAGGTTTGTACAGTAGGAAGAATATCTTATCAAAAGAATCCAGAGTTATTTAATAAAATTGCTGAGGAATTTCCAAATATAGAGTTTACATGGATTGGCGAAGGCGAAATGAAGGAAAAATTATCAGCTGACAATATAGAAATAACTGGATGGATGAATAAAAAAGAAGTATTAAAGAAAATGAATGATTCAGATATATTTATTTTAACATCATTGTGGGAAGGGTTACCAATAGCGTTGCTTGAAGGAATGTATTATAAGAAAATATGCATAGTTAGTAATGTAATAGGAAATAGAGATGTTATTATTAATGGAGAAAATGGGTTTGTGGCTAGTAATTTAGAAGAATTTATATTGATAATAAAAGAAATTAAAGCTGGAAATGTAGACAGTGTTAATATTTCGAAAAAGGCCTATAAAGATATTTTAGAAAGGCATAATTTTGAAAATACTTCCAGTTGTTATAAAAAAATATATAGTTTGGCATAAAGGTGTAATAATTCAAAGATAAGAAGTGAAGAGATAATTAGTGGATAGATTTAAAGTGGGGGTGGAATAAAGTATATGCTTATTTTAAAAATTAAACACCATTTATTTGCTATTATAAAAAAAATGTTTTATAAAATAATTTTTAAAGAAAAAGTTAAGTTTGGTAAGAAAAGTACCTTTAGAAAAGGATTTAACATGTCAATAGAAGGAATAGGTAAGGTAGAAATAGGAGAAAGATGTTTCTTTAATAATTATTGCTCAATAAATTCATTAAATAAAATTTCTATTGGTAATGATACTATATTTGGAGAAAATGTAAAGTTATATGATCATAATCATAAATTTTCAGATAAGATTAAATTAATTTCCCAACAAGGATATAATACTGCACCAATTTCCATTGGTAAAAACTGTTGGATAGGTAGTGGGGTAATTATATTAAAAGGGGTTTGTATTGGAGATAATGTTGTGATTGGAGCAGGTTGTATTATTAATAGTAATATACAAAGCAACACGATAGTAAGATGTAAAAATAATATAATAATTGAAGATAAAAGAATGTAGAAACTGATAGTGGAAAAGTATCAATAATTAGTAGCGCTATTATAAAAAAGTATAATTATTATAGGAAGGTAAGAAATTATGTCAAAAGTGTCTATATTAATGGGAATTTATAATTGTAATAATCCAAAGGAACTCGAAGATAGTGTTAAAAGTATAATTAACCAAACATTTACGGATTGGGAATTAATTATTTGTAATGACGGTTCTATTGATAATACATTACATATTTTGAATCAAATAGCAAAAATGGATAATAGAATTAGAGTGGTTTCATATAATAAAAATCAAGGATTAGCATATGCTTTAAATTATGCGTATAAATTTGCAAAAGGGGAATATATTGCTAGACAAGATGGAGATGATATATCCTATCCACAGAGAATAAGTAAACAAATAGAGTATTTAGATAAAAATAATGATATAGATTTTGTAGGAACTATTGCAGATGTATACGATAATAATGGAATATGGGGAACATTTTCCCTTGTAGAAAATCCACAAATACATGATTTTTTATGGAATAGCCCATTTATACATCCTTCAATTTTAATGAGAAGAATTGCTTTTGAAAAAGCTGGATTATATAGGGTATCATGGGAAACTAGAAGATGTGAGGATTATGATTTATTTATGGCTATGTATTCGTGTGGTAGTAAAGGAGCTAATATTCAAGAAAAACTTTATAAATATAAGGTAGAAAATGGAAATAAAAAATATAGAAAAATGAGAGATAGACTTGAAGAATCTGTTGTAAGAATGAAAGGGTTTAGAAAAATGAATATCGGGATTAAAGGAATTCCATATATTTTTAAACCAATTATTATAGGATTAATACCACAAAAAATATTTGGTAAAATAAGAGAAAAACAATATTCATAAATATAAGAGGTAGTAAAAAGAGAAAGACTATTATTAAAGAAAGGTTTTTTAAATAAATGGATATAGCAAAAGAAAAAAGAGTAAAAGTTAATAATAATTTATATTATTTTACAATTTTTTTATCTGTAATTAAATTAATGATATATTATTCAACAATAATAAACTATCCTGAAAGTATAGATTTAGTTTTAAGTATTGTTATAGTAGTTATACTTTTCATTAAAATGTATTATGATAGGTTAACATATAAAACCTTCTTTTTTTGTATTATAATTGGAATATTATGTTTATATACTAGTTATAAGATAGAAAATTTTACATTATTATTATCATTTGTGTTTATAGTGGCTTCTAAAGGCATATCGATTGATAAGACAATAAAGATTATGTATACAACCCAAGTTGTTTTTTTATTTTTACATATAATTTTATATATTATCTTCGGGGTATTTGGAAATGAATTATTTGAGGTAATGTATAGAGAAAATGGTGATGTAAGATTTTTGTTTGGATTTAATCACGCAAATGTAATAGGAATGTTTATATTATGGACTATTTTAGAATGGCTATATTTAAAGTATAACAAGTTAAATTATTTAAATTTATCAATTGTTATGGTTATTACACTAATATTTTATTATTTCACAGGAACAAGAACTTTATTAATTGTATTAGTTAGTACATACTTATTAATTATATTATCAAAGAGGCGAAGTAAAATTGTTAAAAAGGTAATTGATTATATAGCTAAATATGGTTTTTTATATAGTTCAATTATATTTATTATTTTATCTAGTATATACTTTAAAAGTAGTGGGATAATTAACGATATATTAGTACAAATAGATAATTTGTTAAATTATAGAATAATATTTAGTGCATATGCTATTCAAAAGTTTGGATTTACATTTTTAGGGAGAAAGAATATAGATAATAGCATTCCGTGGGGCAAATATAATACAGATGTTTTGATATTGGATAATGCTAGTATACAATTGTTTGTAAGTTATGGAATTATATATTTTATTTTAATTTCGTTATTATTATATATGATGGCTAAAAAAAGAATAAAAAGAATAAATATATTTATTATTGCATATGTACTTTTTTCAATCATGGAATCTTTTGTAATGAATGCTGTGTTATGTTTTCCAATATTAATTGCTGGGAATGTATGGATTAATCGTGAAGTTTATAGAGAGGGGAATTTAAATGAGTAATATACCTAAAAAAATTCATTATTGCTGGTTTGGAGAAAATGAATTGCCAGAATTAACTCAAAAATGCATGGAGAGTTGGAGAAAAAATTGTTTAGGATATGAAATTATTGAATGGAATGAAAAAAATTTCAATATTAATTGTAATGAATATGTGAAGGAAGCTTATCAGTGTAAAAAATGGGCTTTTGTAAGTGACTATGTAAGATTAAAAGTATTATATGAAGAAGGCGGTATATATGTAGATACTGATCTTGAAATTATAAAATCCTTTGATGATTTGCTAAAATTAAAGTCATTTATAGGTTTTGAAGATAATCAAGGATTATCTACTGCAGTAATCGGAGCAGTACCGAAAAGTAATTGGATATTCAAATGGATGGAATATTATGAAACTAACAATTTTATAAAGCAAGATGGAAGTATGGATACAACTACTAATGTTGAGATAATTTCTAAAATGTTAACTAAAACGACTAACTTAGAGTTTAATAATACAATGCAAATTTTGAATAATGGAATTAAAGTTTTTCCTAAAGAGTATTTTTCGCCAAAGGAATATGCTACAAATATTATGAAAATTACTAATAATACTTATGCTATACATCATTTTGATTCATCATGGTTAGGTGAATTAGAAATAAAAAAGCTTAGAAGAGGGTTTAAGTTAAGAAAAATTTTTGGAAATACCTTTGGAAAAATAAGTAATAATATTATATACGGATTTGAAAAGTATGGGATATTAGGTCCGTTAAAGGTTTTTGTAGAATTTAAGAAAAGGAAAAAAGAGAAATATGTCTAAATTAATTTCTGTTATAGTTCCAGTATATAATGTAGAAAAATATTTAAATAGATGTATACAAAGCATAGTAGAGCAAGAGTATAAGAATTTAGAGATTATTTTAATAAATGATGGATCAACTGATGGATCACTTGAGATTTGTGAGTTATGGAAAGAAAGAGATGAGAGAATAATTCTAATAAATAAAGAAAATAGCGGTGTTTCAGACTCAAGAAATGAAGGGATTAATATTGCTACTGGAGACTATATAGGGTTTGTAGATAGTGATGATTTTTTACAACCAGATATGTATAAAAAATTGTTAAATAATATATTGAAATATGATTCACAGGTATCTATATGTTCATATAGATATATAAAAGATACAGTTTTACAAGCATATAAATACGAAAATAAACTTAAAATATATTCTAATAGTGAATTACTTAAAGAAATATTTTTAGGAAAAAGCATAAATGGTTTTTTGTGGAATAAGATTTTTAAAAAAAATCTATTCGATGAAATTAGATTAGAAAGTGATTTGGAACTATGTGAAGATCTTCTACTAATCACTAAAATTATAAAGCAAATAGATACAGCAATATATACAAGTGAAAAGCTATATAATTATACTTTAAGAGAAAATAGTGCTACAAATGACATTAGAAAAATATTTGTACAAAATGCATTAAGATATGAAAAGCCATATAGTATGTTATTAGAAGTATTTGAAGATAATGATGAAATGAAAAAATACATAAAATTATGGTATATAGAATGTATTAGAGATTCTGTCTATAAATTAATAGTTGCTAATTATGATTCAAATATTATTAATAAATATATTAAAGAACTTCGTAAAAATTTATTTTCATATTTGTTATGTAAGGATATTTCCTTTAAAAGGAAAGTGACGTTTTTATTAGTTACAATTTTACCTTACGCTTACAAAAAATTTCATGAATTGAAAAAGAAAATGTACAAAATTAGATAAATATAAAAGTTAATTAATACAGAAAGGAAATAAAAATGAGAGTTGGAATAATTACTATAACTAATGGACAAAATTATGGGAACAGATTGCAAAATTATGCAGTACAAGTTGTACTAGAATCTATTGGATGTGAAGCTGAAACAATAAAAAATATAACTGGTGATAATAATAAAAGAGAAACAAAAATAATTAATTCTATAAAAAAAACAATTCATATTATCAATGATTCATATTTAGGCATTAATAATGAAAGATTTAATAAAATATCACGTTATATTAAATTTGAGCAATTTACAAATAGATTAATTAATCAAAGTAAGCATATCGTATCAAAAGGTAATATTTCGGATGTAATAAAAAAAGAATATGATTATTTTATTACTGGTAGTGATCAAGTTTGGAATCCTAATTTTTTCTTTAATTCAGAGATTGAATTTTTAACATTTGCAAAAAAGGGACAAAAGATAGCCTATTCACCTAGTTTTGGAATAAGTGAAATTCCCATAGAATTAAGAGAAAAATATTCAATGTTAATTAATCAAATGGATCATTTATCTGTTAGAGAAGAAGCAGGAGCAGAGATAATAAAAGATTTAACGGGTAGAGATGCAAGTGTTTTAGTAGATCCTACAATGATGTTAAGTAAACATAAATGGTTAAGTATAGCAAATAAGCCAAAATGGAAATCGGACAAAGAATATATACTAACTTACTTTTTAGGGAACAAGGATGAAGAGTATAAAAATAAAATTGATAGAATAAAAAATAAAAATAATTTAGAAGTTATTAATTTATTAGATATTTCAGATAAAAATGCATTTAGTGTCGATCCAAGTGAATTCTTATGGTTAATAAATAATGCAAAGCTAATGTGTACGGATTCGTTTCATGGAATAGTATTTTCATTGATAATGAAAACTAATTTTATATTATTTACAAGAAAAGATAAGGAAGTATCTATGAATTCCAGGTTAGAAACATTACTTTCAAAATTTAATATGAATAATAGAGTAGATAAAAATATAGTAAGTGATGAACAAATATTTAATGTTGATTTTAGTAAGGTCGATGAAATTATTAGTATTGAAAAAGAAAAGGCTATTAATTATTTAAAAAATGCATTAAATATTAAATAGAGTGTTACGGGGGATAGTAACAAAATGAAAGTAAATCAATTAAAAGCAGGAGTAATACTATCATATATAGGAATGATAGTACAAAATTTAGTATCGATAATCTATACTCCTATTATGTTAAGACTTTTAGGACAAAGTGAGTATGGATTATATAATTTGGTATATTCGGTAGTAAGCTATTTAGGATTATTAAGCTTTGGTTTTGGAAGTGCCTTTATAAGATATTACTCTAGATATAGAGTTAAAAATGATGAAGATGGGATGGCAAGAATTAATGGTATGTTTATGACCATATTTTGTGGTATATCCTTAATAACGGTCTTAGCAGGAGTAATATTAATATTTAATGTTGAAAATATATTTAAAGGTGGATTAAGTATTAATGAAATTAATACTGCAAGAGTATTGATGATATTGATGGTTATAAATATAGCAATATCATTTCCAGCTAGTGTATTTGATTCTAATATTACAGCAAATGAGAAATATATTTTTCAAAGAGTTGTTACACTATTAAAATCAATATTAAATCCATTTTTAACATTACCATTACTGTTATTGGGGTACAAGTCAATAAGCTTAGTTATAGTTACTACAATAATAACTGTAGGAAGTTTGGCTATAAATATGTGGTATTGTTTTAAAAAGCTTAATACTAAATTTATATTTAAAAACTTTGATTTTAGTTTAATGAAAGAAATGTGGGTATTTTCATTCTATATATTTTTAAATATGATAGTAGACCAAATAAATTGGAGCATAGATAAATTTTTATTAGGTATGTTTAAAGGTACTATAGGAGTTGCAATTTATTCGATAGGAGCTCAAATTAATAATTACTATTTAACATTATCAACATCTGTATCTTCAGTGTTTATTCCTAAAGTACATAGAATAGTATCTGAAACAAATGATAATAAGGTATTAACAGATATATTTACTAAAGTTGGAAGAATACAATTTATTATTTTATCATTTGTATTAACTGGATTTGTATTTTTCGGTGAATACTTTGTTAATGCATGGGCTGGTGAAGGATATAATTCGGCATATTATATAGCTTTAATATTAATAATTCCAGTGACTATTCCGTTGATTCAGAATTTAGGTATAGAAATTCAAAGAGCTAAAAATCTTCATAAATTTAGATCTATAATATATTTCTTTATTGCAATTGCTAATATTTTCATAAGTATTCCATTGTGCAAAATATTTGGTGGAATAGGAGCAGCTATAGGGACAGCTTTATCATTAATTATAGGAAATGGTATAATTATGAATATTTATTATCATAAAAAGGTTGGTTTAAATATTAAATATTTCTGGAAAGAAATTCTAAGGTTTGTTCCAGGGTTAATTATTCCTATTATATGTGGAGTAGCAATTAAGTGCTTTATAGGAATAAATAATATATTTATGTTTATTATATTAGGTATTATGTACACAATAATATTTGTAGTATCAGCATGGTTTATTGGCATGAATGAATATGAAAAAAGTTTATTAGAATGTCCAATTAATAAAATAAAATCTAAATTTATTTCAAGGAGATAAAAATGATAGAAATTAGTAAAAAAGAAGAATGTCATGGTTGTCATGGTTGCATGAATATATGTCCTAAAAACTGCATCTCAATGGAAATAGACAATGAAGGTTTTTGGTATCCAATGGTTGATAAGAGTATATGTATAAACTGTAATTTATGTGAAAAAGTATGTCCGATAATTAATATACCTAAAAGAGAAAAAATTGATTCAATAGTGTATGCATGTAAAAATAAAGATGAATCAATAAGAATGGATAGTTCATCTGGTGGAATATTTACATTATTATGCGAATTTATTATTAAAAAAGGTGGAGTAGTATTTGGAGCTGCATTTGATAAAAATTTTAATGTTTATCATTGCTATTCGGAAACTATTGAAGGGTGTGCTAAATTTAGAGGCTCTAAATATGTGCAGAGTGTTATTGGTGATACTTATAAACAAGTAAAAAAATTTTTGAATGAAGGAAAGCTTGTTTTATTTAGTGGAACTCCGTGTCAAATATCAGGATTAGATACATATTTAATGAAAAAATATGAAAATTTAATAATGATAGATATTGCTTGTCATGGGGTACCTAGTCCTGTAGTATATAGAAAATATATTGATAGTATCAAAAAGTTAAATAGTAGTAAAATAGAAAATATTCAATTTAGAGAAAAATCTAATGGATGGAAGGATTATAATTTTAAGGTTACTTTTAATGATGGTAGCTTTACTCAAAAAATGACTGATAATATATACATGAAAGGTTTTTTATGGGATTTATATCTAAGGCCTTCTTGTTATAGTTGTAAATTTAAAAAACCAGTAACATCTGCAGACATAACTTTAGCAGATTATTGGGGAGTTCAAAATATTCATCCAAAATTTGATGATGATAAAGGTGTTTCATTAATATTGGTAAATACTGATAGAGGTAAAGAAATTATAGATAATATTTCTAAGAAGATGGATATAATAAAAACAGATTATAATTTTGCTATTAAGAATAATCCATCTATAGTAATGGCTAGTAACTATAATAATAAAAAAGATAAATTTTTTAAGTATATAGATAAAAATGATATAGAAAAAAATATTATTAGGTTTACTAGAGTAAGTATAACTGATAAGATAATTAGAAAATCAAAAAAGATAGTTAAGAAATTGGCAAGGATGTAAATTGAGGGATTGTTAGTAATATAAGGATTTTAAATAAATTAGCGATAATAAATATATTTATATTAAGTTTTAGTGTAGTAATTATATATAAAGTAGTAAGGGGAACATTAGGTATGGAAAAGAAAATAAGAAAAGCAATAATACCAGCAGCAGGGCTTGGCACTAGATTCTTACCTGCGACAAAAGCACAACCAAAGGAAATGCTTCCTATAGTAGATAAGCCTACTTTACAATACATAATAGAAGAATGTGTTCAATCAGGAATAGAAGAGATTCTTATAATAACAGGAAGAAATAAAAAAAGTATAGAAGATCACTTTGATAGAAGTGTTGAACTTGAAATGGAGCTTGAAAAAGCAGGAAAACAAGAAATGCTTGAAATGGTTAGAGAAATATCAGATATGGTTAATGTCCATTTCATAAGACAAAAACAACCAAGAGGATTAGGACATGCTATACTTTGTGCAAAGACTTTCGTAGGGGATGAGCCTTTTGCAGTACTACTTGGTGATGATGTTGTTTATAATGATCAAAAACCATGCTTAAAGCAACTTATTGATTGTTATGGAGAGTATAAAACCTCAGTTTTAGGAGTTCAAACAGTAGATCCACAAGAAGTTAATAAGTATGGAATAGTTGGTGGATTACATATTGAAGATAGAGTATACAAGGTTAAAGAATTAGTAGAAAAACCATCAGTAGAAGAATCACCATCTAATGTTGCAATATTAGGCAGATATATAATAACACCAAAAATATTTGAAATATTAGAGAATACAGCTCCAGGTAAAGGAAATGAAATTCAACTTACAGATGCATTACTTAAGCTTATTGAACATGAAGCAATGTATGCTTATAACTTTGAAGGAAGAAGATATGATGTAGGAGATAAGCTTGGATTCCTTGAAGCTACAGTTGAATATGCTCTTAGAAAAGAAGAGTTAAGAGATGGATTTATTGAATATCTAAAAAATATTATAAAATAGAAGAGAATTTTGAGTCTTTTGAAGAGCTATACTGTTGTATAGCTCTTTTTAATGTATAGGAAAGTATAAAAATTTCAATGGCTGAAAGTTAGATAAAATCTAGCTTTCAGCCATTTTTTGTGGTAAATTAGTAAATTATAATTAGAGGTTAACAAATGTAGCAAGAGAGTGACTTCGTCCCTCTCAAGTACCCCCGGGGGTTTTAAAATTTTCCAGTGGCAAGCTTATGTAAAAGCATAAGTTTGTCACTATTTTTAGTTAATAGAGATTTTTATTTATAACATATTTAATGTAGAATATAATTAAAATATACAATAATTATACTATAGGAGAAAATTATGAGTAAAAATTTATTAACTTCTTAAAGTAGATTTTGTATTTTAAAATATATTTAAATTATCAAATCTAGTTAGAAATATTAAAATTAAAAAAATAGTAAGTGTTGAGATAAAAAATATAATTTATTATATAGTAAATGAAGTGAATATATTGGGTTAGGCAAAAGTTATATAGAAAGCATATATAAGTTAGAACATGCATTACAAATACAAAAAGCAGGATATGAAAAAGAATAAAAAAGTAAATGATAATTTCATTAAATTAACAAATTAAAGTAAGAAAATTTATAGGACTAAGCTTTAAATATATTAATAAAGTTTAGTCTCTATTTACTTTTTAATTACTATTCTAACATATAAATATATAACGTATATATTATATTGATATGAATAGAAAGGATTTTTTATATGAAAAAGTATATTTTACTACTAATATCAATACTTTTATTTAGCATATTAATATCCTGTTCGAAAGAAAATGATATTAATAATAAGGAGCATACTGAGATAAAAGAGAAAAAAACTGTTGTTTACTGTACTTATTGTGGAAAAGAAGCAGAAGAAATATATGATTTTTAGCAAGAGAGTGACTTCGTCCCTCTCAAGGACCCCCGGGGGTTTTAAAAATTTCCAGTGGCAAGCTTATGTAAAAGCATAAGTTTGTCACTGTTTTTTTCGTTAATATATGTTCATGTTTTTATAAATACTAATATAGATTAATAGTATTTAAAATTTAATTAGTAATATATAATTAAGTTAGAATTTACATAATAATGGGGGAAATAAATGTGATTATACTTTATCAAGTAGCAATTTTTGCAATTATAATATTATCATCATTTGCAGGTTTCAAGGGTTTATTTATATCTGTATGTTTAATAGTAGGATTTAGTCTAAGTAATATTTTTACTGCAAAATTGTTAGTTATACAATTTACAACTATAGTTGTTTCAACAGTTATTGGAGTAATTATAGCAACTATTAAGTTAATACTAAATATGCCTAGAATAATTAATGACAAATTTAATTCCATTAAAGAATATTTTCAAGTATATAGAATAATAGAAAATAAATATCTTAGTCAATATTTATTAAGATGTGGATGTAGAATATTAACTACCTTTATTACAGTATCATTAATTATAATACTATCTGAAGAATTTAATATTAATAGTGATTCAGCCTTTATAGGAATTATACTAGCTATAGGTATAATTTTTTCAATATTTCCAGTTTTAACTGTGAATGCAGGAAATGGAGGCTTTATTGAGGAGTCTCATACATTTAGATTTTTAGTTGCTATTGGCTGTATATTTATTGGATGGAAAATTGCAATTAATTTATGTACGCTATTATTTGGGGTACTTCAATAAGATGTTGAATGACCAATAAATTCCTAGAGTCAAGCTTTATGTATAAGCATAGAGTTTGGCTTAATTTTTTTAGGGGAAAGGTATTATAGAAGTAATTTCAATAGTATTGGCAAAAAGTAATGTTATAAATCTATATGAAAATGATGAAATTAAACTTTTAGGAATAGGTGTTTTAGATAAATTTTTATCTAGAATGGAGTGTAAATTATTAAGACTTATAACAATTCAGCCTAATTTAGAGTTATGTTCTATATATGAAATGACTGTAGAAAGAATATTACATAAATACGATTTTTCTCTTTCCTGTGAATAAATAAAAAGATTTAAGTGAGGTAACAAAATGAATAGTAATGGTTATGTTATTAGCAATGTTTTTAATGATAAAAATATTAATATTAATAAAGATGAAAGATATATGTTTTTAATGTTTATATCAGTGATTAAGGATATTAAAGAAGAAATTACAATTTCAATTAATACTTTGATGGAAGCTTTCCAAACTAAAGCAAATAAGAAAGTATTAAGCATTTTAAAATCATTGGAGGAAAAGGGTTATATAGAAATAATAAAGATAATTGGAAAAACTAATAAATATAGAATTATTATAAGAAAAATATAATAATGTTGTGTTTTATAATTTAATTGAAAAATATAATTAAAAAATGTGATTAATAACCTTGAAAATGATTACCCTTGCAGAAATTATACGTATGATAGTTAGCTATATAAGCCTAGAATTATGATATAATCTATATGTAATAAAGATATCAATAGGGAGAATTTTTAATGTTTTTACAAAGGTATAATGAGTGGATTAACTCAAAAGTAACAAGTGAAGAAATAAAAAATGAATTGAAATCAATAAATAATGATAAAGAGAAAGAAGATAGATTCTATAAAGATTTAGAATTTGGTACAGGTGGACTTAGAGGAGTAATTGGAGCTGGAACTAACAGAATGAATATCTATACAGTTTCAAAAGCAACTCAAGGATATGCACAATACTTAAATAATCATTTTGCAAATCCAACTGTAGCAATAGCATATGATTCAAGAAATATGTCTAGAGAGTTTGCAAAAGCTACAGCATTAACATTTACAGCAAATAATATAAAATAGAAATGGCGAAGGAAAGCAATCCAGATATAATATTTGGAACAGATCCAGATTGCGATAGAATAGGCGTTGTTGTTAAGGATAATGTTGGACAATATAAAGTTTTAACTGGTAATCAAACAGGAATGTTATTAGCTCATTATATGCTTAAATCATTAAGTGATAGAAATGAATTACCTAAGAATTCAGCAGTAATTAAGACTATAGTTACTACTGAAGGTGTTAGAAAAATAGTTGAAAGCTTTGGAGCAGAACTTATTGATACATTAACTGGATTTAAGTATATAGGTGAAAAGATTAAAGAATTTGAAGAAACTAATAGTAATTCATTTATTTTTGGATTTGAAGAAAGTTATGGATATTTAGCTGGAACTTTTGTTAGAGATAAGGATGCTGTTATCGCAGCGGCTCTGATTACAGAAATGGCTCTTTATTATAAAGAAGAAGGGTTAACTCTATATGAAGCTTTAGTTAAATTATATGAAGAGTATGGATTTACTCAAGAAGAATTAATTTCTATTGAACTTCAAGGTAAAGAAGGGCAAGAAAAGATAGCTAATTGTTTAGATACTTTAAGAAAAGATAAGTTAATAGAACTTAATGGAGTTAAGGTAGTTAAAGCTTTTGATTATAAGTTAAGTGAGGAAATCACTTATAGAAGTGAAACGGTAGTATCTGAAATTAAATTACCTAAGTCTAATGTATTAAAGTATATATTAGAAGATGATTCTTGGTTCGTTGTAAGACCTTCTGGTACTGAACCTAAAATGAAAATTTATTTATCTGTAGTAGGTAAATCATTAGATGATTCTGATGAGAAGTTAAACAACTTTAAGAATGATGTTATGGATAAGATTAATAATATATTAGCCTAATTTAAAAATAGGGCTATATGAAATATTTATATAGTACTAATTACATATGAGATTACAATTAAAGTGTGGAATATGTATCCTAGTGCTCAATTAGCCAGTAATAAACTTATATTTTTATATAGGATTATTACTGGTTTTATTATTAAATTAAATTAAAGATTTAAATTATTCATTAAATTTAAATTAAATATAAGTAATATCTAAGAATATTTAAAGCAGTTTATGTAATAATACAATAAATTTACAATGAAAATATTGTAAAAATAGTATGTGTATTGTAAAATTTTAAGTGAAAATGATATTAAATAACTAATATAAAAGGTGATTTATAAAAAGGAGGAGGTTTTATGGATAGATTAATTAAGAAGTTTATAGTTATGGCAATAATATTATTATCAACATTTAGTATAGGATGTTTAGGTTCGAATATATCTAAACAATTAGAACTTTTAAATTCAGCATTTAGTGGATATGAAATTGATACAGCTATAAAAATAGTAAATGATAATAAAGATGATGAAAAATTTATGGATGAATGTTTACTAATAATAAATAACTATATTAAAAAGTATAAATTAAAATACGAAGTAAATGAAATAGATGAAGATACATATATAAAAATAAATGAGTTAGCCTATGATATTACTCAAGATAAATCATATGAAGAAATAATTAAAAGTATAGAAAGCAACCAAGAGAATATGGCATTATATGATGAGGCTATTAAATTAATAGAAGAAAAAGATTATATGAATGCAGTTAAAAAACTTAAAAATATAGATTCAGATAATGAGAATTATAATAAAGCTGTTGGATTAATTAATGAATATGCAACAATAGTAAAAGAAGAAATGGTAAATGAAATTAATAAATATGTTAATAATAAAAGTTTTACGGAGGCAATTGAAAAAGTTAATGAATTAAGTGAGTTATTTCCAAAAGATGATACAATACTTGCTTTTAAAAGTGAAGTAACTAAATATTATGATGACTATAAAAAGAGTATAGAGATAAATAATCAAATTGCAGAAAACAAAAGAAAAGAAGAGGAACAATATAATAAAGCATATGAAAAAATATTAGCGGTATGCAAGAAATTAGCCTTAAATGAACATGGAACTAGCAATGTAACAATAACTTGTGATGGAACACTTGTTATAGATGGAAATGAGTATTATTCATTTTTACAAACTATAAATGATATTTCATATAGTGATTCTAAGAAATTAGTAAAAAAGAGTGATTACAGTATGTATGAATATTATTGTAATGGAGATTTATTTCTTATAAATGAAGATGGTACATATGGTAGTAAAATAACCTCAATAGATAATCCTATTGAAATTAGCATTGGAGAACTATGCAAAAATCAATATAAGTATACGGAGCAATATGTAAGAATTACAGGAATAATTAATTATATAGATGAGGGGTTTAGTCCAAATCATATGATACTTGTTAATGATAGAAAAGAGTATGTTCATATCAGTTATATAGATGATTCATCTTATCTAAAGGGAGACTTAGTTACTGTAACAGGATTAGTTATATCTACAACATCAGATTTTTCAGTTAATGGTATACCGATTACAATGCCAAGTTTAGATTTTGGTAAGATAAATTAGAAAGAATATTTAAGTAAGGGTAATTTATTAGATCTTTTTCAAATTTAATTTTGAATCTAGAAAATTGTGAAGCATTAGGAACCGTAGTGAAACCGCAAATATCA